>JAGXFV010000003.1 GCA_024637095.1 Actinomycetes bacterium | reverse complement strand
CTCAGCCACAGGTGGAGGCTCCGCCAGTTGTACTCGTGGGCCATGACGGCTCCAGCCAGAACGACGGCCAGAACGTGTCCCATCGTGGAAGTCCCCGCGTGTTGGAGCATTTCGCTAATTTGACCGGCCAAGGTCACGGGCGCGTCGGCCTTCAGTTCGGTCATCGTATTGGTCAGTGTGACAAGCAGAGCGGTGATGGCCGCCAGCGCGGCAAGCTCGATCCAGAGAACTCCACTGGCCAGCGTCTTGGTCTGTTGAGCGCGAAGCACGTTTACGAACATCAGATCTCCCTTCAGCAAATAGCGGGGCTAGGCAGCCGAATCGACAAGGACCGGACCTTCGGGGAACAGACGAGCTCCTCCGCCGGCCCCGATGTCCGCGCCTTCGCGTTCGCCGGTCAGGTTGAGAAAGACGCTTTCCAGGTCGGCCCGACCGTTGGTCACTTCTTCCGGCACCACACCGTGCTCGACCAGATGGACCACGACGGCCTTGCTCGGCACGCCCTCGATTTCCAGCCATTTACCCTTCGGCCGGACCGCCGTGACGCCGGGCAGCGAGCTCAGGGCGTTGGCAGCGAGAGCAACCTCATCCAGCCGGATCCGCACGGTCTCGCCCCCACCCAGCAGCTGCGCCACCGCCCCCTGCGCCACCTGCCGGCCCTTGGCAAGCATGGTCACCCGGTCGCATACCTGCTCGACCTCGTGCAGCAGGTGAGTGCTGAGAAAGACGGTCACCCCTTCGTCCGCCAAGCGGCGTAAGAGCTCCCGGATCTCCCGCATGCCGGCAGGATCCAGGCCGTTGGTGGGCTCGTCCAGGATGAGCAGTTCGGGTCGATGCAGAAGGGCGGCGCCCAATCCGAGGCGCTGCCGCATTCCCAGGGAGTAGCCCTTGACCCGCCGGCTCGCGGCCCGCGCGAGTCCGACGAAATCGAGCACCTCCTCCACTCGGACGGCGTCGATCTCGGGCCGTATCCGGGCGAGCAGCCTCAGGTTCTTGCGGCCGCTCATCGAAGGCACCATCCCGGGCGTGCCCATCAAAGAGCCAACGCCTCGGAGCGCCCGGGTGTCCCGGGGGATTACCTCCTGCCCGAAGACACGCACCGATCCCGAGGTCGGATGCATCAGTCCGAGGCACATGCCGATGGTGGTCGTCTTGCCCGAGCCATTCGGGCCAATGAAGCCGTAGACCTCCCCCCGACGGACCGCCAGGTCGAGGTCGCTTATGGCGTTCACCGGGCCAAAGCGCTTGGTAAGCCCCGAGGTTTCCAGGACGAATTCGCTGTTGGGAAAGTCTTCTGAGCATCCGTTCATCGCGCGGGCCTCCTTCATGGGTACCGATGGCTTCAGATTAGGCCGCGCAGGGCCGGACCGCGTCAGTCCTTAGGGGAGTTGTCCGCTGGACGGACGCAGGGCTTGGCTCCTGGCCAACTGCAGGGCGCACGACCCAGAAGACAAAGCAGAAAAAAGGCGGGTGCCGTCCGAAGACGACACCCGCCAGTATTGTGAACCAGAATCCGCCCGGACTACCGGGCCAATCCTCTTCTGACTACTACTGAAGTTCCCCTTCGAAGAAGCGCCACAGCATGGCCGAAGCTTGAGCACGATTGGTGTGCTCGTCGGGCCGGAAGTGGCCGGCGTCGTCACCCATGGTGATACCCCGCTCGTACATGTGGGCGATCTGGCCTTCGGCCCAGTGACCCGCCACGTCGTCGAGATGCTGACCGACCTGCGCCATCAGCGCGGCGCGCTCTTCGTCAGTGAGGCCGCGGCCCAGGTGCTCGAGGGCCCGGTCCATCATGGTCGCCATTTGCGCCCGGGTGATGGGCTCTTCGGGACCGTAGGTGCCGTCTTCATGTCCGTGGATGATGCCAAGCTTTTCCATGGCGCCAATGTGGCCTTCGGCCCAGTGGCCCACGGTGTCCCCGAAAGGAGCGCCCATTTCTGGCGCGACGCCCAGCATACGGCCAAGGACGGCCGCGAACTGCGCTCGGGTGAGCGGGTCTTGGCCGCCGAATTCGCCGTTGGTATAGCCGTTCATGAAGCCGTGCTGTGCCATGTTCTCGGCGTAGCCTTCATACCAGTGCCCGGCCGCATCCCCAAACATGTGCTCGGGATCGTGGGTCCCCGGCGCAGTGGTGGGGTCACCCGTCATACCCGTTCCGGGTTCGTGGACTCCCGGGGAGCCGGCCTGCTCGCCGTCATACGCCCACACCGTCGTAGAGAGCAGCAGCGTCAAGGCCACCGCCGCCAATGCCATAAGTCCTATCCGTTTCTTCAAGTCTCTTTCCTCCTTGGGCAAAGCGCCCGCGTTTGCAGTACATGAACCGATGACCCCAGCCTATGGAGTTATTCTAAGGTTGGGGTAAAGAAATCCTGAGAATGTTCTCACCGGTCTCGGAAACGCGGGTCGTTCCCGAAGACCCGCTGCTTCATCCGTTCCGCGCTGGTGTAGAGCACGGGCACTATGATCAAGGTCAGGGCGGTCGAGCTGAAGAGCCCGCCGATGACCACCACCGCCAAAGGCCTCGACACGAAAGCCCCTTCGCTCAATCCCAGAGCCATGGGCGTCAGCGCGAGAATCGTGGCGACCGCAGTCATCAGGATCGGGCGCAGGCGTCTGCGCGCGCCCTCCCGCACCGCTTCCAATAGTTCCATCCCCTGCTCCCGGAACTGCGCGACCAGGTCGAGCAGCACGATGGCGTTGGTCACCACGATGCCGATCAGCATCAAGAGACCGATCAGACTGGGCATACCGAGACTGGTCCTGGTAACAAGCAACATGGGTACCGCGCCGATCGCGGCGAAGGGAATGCTGACCAGCAGTACCAGCGGACCGAGTAATTGCCGGAAGGTCCCCACCATGATGATGTAGACGATCAGAACGGCCATCAACATGGCGATGCCCAGGGAGACGAACACCTCATTGAGCATCTCGCTGGCGCCGCCCAGTTCCCAGCGGGCGCCCTCGGGAAGGTCGGCCGCCTCCATCGCCGTCTCTATCTCGGTGGAGAGGGCGCCCAAGTTCTGCCCCTCCGCTTCGGCGGTCACTGTCGCGGTGCGGCGGCCGCCCGTGTGCGTGATTTGCACCGGGCCGTCCACCACCGCGATGTCGGCGACCTGGCTCAGGCTGACCTGACCGGCCGCGCCGGGCAGGGGTACCTGGCTGAGGAGCTCAGGCGTGGGCTCGGGAACTCCCGGGATATCGGCGATCAGCCGGACGGGCAGGTCTCCCTCTTCCAGCTGAACCTGACCGACGATCATTCCCCCCAGCAACAATCTGACGGTGCTGGCGATCTGATTGGGATCGGTTCCGGCAGCCACAGCGTCCGCGGGGCGCACGGATACCTGAAGCTGGGGGCGGGTCTGGTTGAGGTTGGAGGAGACGTTGCCGGCGTCCTGGACCGACGAAACCGCGGCAAGCGCCGCCGCATTGGCCTCCCGGAGAACAGCCGGGTCATCGGCAAAGATGCGCACCTCGAGCTGGGACAGATCGCCGCCGCCCGAACCCGGCTGGACGCTGATGTCACCCACGCCGTCCAGGGCAGCGAGGGTCTCGCGGACCTCCTGCTCGGCTTCCGCCAGCTCGATCTCCTTATCGAGAACCACGACGAACTGAGCCTGCGAGGACGATCCGCCGAAGCCGCCTCCCGGGCCAAACAGTTGATCGGAAGAGCCGACCGTCATCTGATAGGTCTCCACCGCCTCGACTACTGCGAGCTCGGATTCCACCGCTTCGGCAGCCTGCAGGGTCTCGGCGGTACCGGTTCCCACAGGGAGTTCCTGGGTGACGGTGAGCACGTTCTCGCCGGACTGATCCAGCAGGTTGGTGCTGAGGAAGGGCGCAAGGGCGACGGCTCCGACAAAGACCGCAAGAGCACCGAAGGCCGTGATGGCGCGGTGCTTGAGCGCCCAGTTGAGAGCGGGTAGATATGCCCGCTGCAAGCCCCCTGGTTTGTGGGGATCGCGCGAACCGACGCTTCGCTTGCTGAGCAGCCAGGTGGCGACGACCGGAACGACGATCAGCGCGACGAAGAGACTGGCCACCAAGGCGTAGGTAACGGTGAAGGCGAAGGGTCGGAAGAACTCGGCCGAGATCCCGCCAACCAGTCCCAGCGGCAGGAATACCGCGACGGTGGTCAGCGTCGACGCGGTGATGGCGGCGGCTACCTCCTTCGTGCCCTCGTACGCCGCGGTCTCGACGTTCTCTCCCTCTTGCAGGTGGCGATAGATGTTCTCCAGAACCACGATGGAATCGTCGATGACGCGACCGATGGCGATGGTCAGTCCGCCCAGGGTGAGGATGTTGAGCGACGTGCCCCCGCTCCAGATGATCAGCAGGGCGCCGATCACACTCAGCGGTATCGAGATGCCGGCGACGATCGTGGAGCGGAAGTGGCGCAGGAACAGAAAGATGACGACGACGGCGAAGAAGGCGCCGATGATGCCCTCTTCCCACATCGAACTGATGCTCTGCTCGACGAATTCCGCCTGATTGGAGACGGTGACGATCTGCGCGTCCCCGCCGAGGCGCTGCTCGAGTTCGGGCAGGAGGCCCTCGACCTTGGCGGCGATGTCGACCACATTGCCGTCACGGGTCTTGGCGATCGAGATTCCAATGGAGTCCTGGCCGTTGGTACGGGTAATTGTCTGCGCCGCGGAAGCTTCGACCGAGAGCTCGGCCACGTCCCCTAGGGTCACCGGCCCCGCGTCGGTCTGAGCCAGAGCGAGTCCGCGTAGCGCCGCGAGCGAGTCCGCCTCGCTGCTCACCGTCACCGGGAGCACCAAGCCCTCCTGCGTGATGGAACCCGCCGGGATGCTGGCGTTGGCATTCTGGATCGCGCCGAACAAGCCTGCCGGATTGACCTGGGGCATGTCTGCCAGGGCCTGCGGCCTGAGGGCCACTCGGAGCTCCCGGCTCTCGAGGCCGGTCAGCGTCACCGCGGCCACTCCATCGATGCTCTCGAATTCAGGTACGACTGTGCGCGCAACCTGGGCGCCGAGCTCAGCCACGCCCTCGCCCTCGGTGGTCACCGCCAACTGCATCACCGGGAACTGATCGACGTTGATCGCCTGGACCTGAGGTTGAGATCCCTGCGGTAGCCGCGCCTGCGCTCGGGTCACGGACTCCTCCATGTCAAGGAGGGCCTGATCGAGGTCGGCGCCGAATCCGAACTGGGCGATGATGACGCTCGTGCCCTCGGTCGAATAGGAGTCCAGCTGATCCAGGCCCTGTGTCCCCTGGATCGCGGCCTCGAGGGGAGCGGTAAGAGTCTGTTCAACCTCTTCTGGAGAGGCATCCGCCAGCCGAGTGAAGACCGTGATGACCGGAAACTCGATCTCGGGAATGAGCTCCTGCTGAATGCGCGGAACCGCGAAGATGCTGAGTACGATGATCGCCACGACCGCGAGAGCCACGACGGAGCGGTTGGCAAGGGCCATTCGGGTGAACCAGCTCACCTAGTCCTCCTGTTTGAGGTCAGCCTGTATTTCACGCCGGACGTCGGTGCGCCAGCGCTCGAGTAGAACGGGCATTTCTTCTGTCAAGCGCGCGTAGAGCGCGTGCATGGTCAAGAGGCGCTCGTTTTTCTGCTGGCCCGGCAGTTCCCGGGAGCGGGCGAGAAGGCGCTCCATCAAGGCCATCCCTGCGAAGACGTTCTCCATCAGGCCGCCGATGGAGGCAGCATCGAAGCGGAAGGAATCGTGGCGTTCCCCGGGCTTGCGCCGCCGCTCCACCAGCCCGTGATCGACCAGCCGGCGCAGACCAACACTGAGCGCCCCCTTGCTGATGTTGAGCGCGCGCGAGATATCCATCATGGACTGCTCGGGCGGCTCGCAGAGCAGCAGCCACCCGAGAAGTCGGCCTTCGGCGCGGGAATGGCCCAGCCGCTCCATGAGCAACCCGTACTCCTCCACCAGTGCCCGCATTTCCTCGCTAGGAGCGCTGGGGGCGGTGGGGACGGAGTCGGCGCCCGTATCGGCGTCGGATTTCATAGTGTTCGCTCAGTTGAGAACATTCAGATCGCTGAGATGCTAGCACGGCTCGGCTCGGTGATCTTCACACAATCACCACGAATTCCTAACCGAAGAACCACAACTCACCGGCAAAGTGGAACATGAAAACACCGCCGGTCCGAAAACCAGACCGGCGTAAGCTCTCCCTCCCAGAAGGCCTCGACCGACCATCGAGGCCTTTCTCTTTGCCGGGTGGCCTTGGCGGCCCCCGCCATCCATGTCTTGCGCCTCGGCTGCTAGCCTCTGGCTATGACGCGAGGAAGGCGGCCCCGCTTCTTGCCCGCCTTCCTCCGGACCGCGAGCATGGCCAGGTCGTCTCCCAACCGGCCCCCGCTGAACTCGATCACGGACTCGAGAAGTCCCTCGGCCAGACCCTCCATCTTGTTGCCCCCAAGCCGGAAGGCCTCGGCCAGGCGCTCTTCCCCAAAGAGCAGCCCGTTTCCTCGGGCCTCGACCACTCCATCGGTGTAGAGCAGGATGGTGTCCCCCGGATGCAGCTTCTTCTGCGACGACCGGTAGCCCGATCCGCCAAAGGCGCCGAGAGGGGCTCCGAAGTTGGTTTCCAACTGCTCCACCTCGCCGCCGGTTCTGCGCAGCAGAGGCGGAGGGTGCCCTGCTGAAGAGTATGCAACTTGGCCGGTGTTGCAATTAAGGGTGGCAAACAGAACCGTGGTGAACTCCCCCAACGCCGTCTGCCTGCTAAGCGCGGTATTCGCCAGGCCGAGGACCTGCTCGGGGGGCAGTTGCTGGAAGGCGTAGGCACGCAAGGTATCTCGCACTAGAGAAGCCATGGTCGCCGCCTCCACTCCGTGCCCACAGACGTCACCGATGGCAAAACCCACATGGTCTTTGTCGATCCGAAAAAGATCGAGGAAATCCCCGCCGACAAAAGCCTCTTCCGTGGCCGAACGGTAGACGAAGTCCGAGTCGAGCCCGGCGAGATTCACCACCGGCCGCAGAAGGGCCTCCTGCAGCGTATCCGCGATCTGTTTCTGGGTTTCAAACAGACGGGCGTTCTCCCGGATAAGCCGCTCGCGCTCTTCCTCAGCGCGTTTCCTCCGGGAGATATCCGAAACAAAGGAGTAGTAGAACGGCTCCCCTAGGCTTCTCTGGCCCAGGTGCACCAAGATCTCCACGGGGACCCGGGTGCCGTCCCTGCGCACCAGTTCCTTCTCGTGGAGTTGCGGATCGCCCGTGCGACGAACCCGGTGCAGGACCGCGGCCTCCTCCTCCCGCGACTCCGGCGCAATGAGGCCGTCCAACCAACGGACCTCACCCAGCAACTGCTCCTCGCTATGGCCGGAGAGTCTCTGGAAGGCGAGGTTGAAGAGAACCAGACGACCCTCCTCGTTGAGGGCGGCAAACGGCTGTGAAGAGCTGTCCAGAAGGGTGGCGAGGAGGTCCTCGCGCTCTAGAGCCGCACCCAATTCTTTTGCCTTGCCGGCGAGTTCAGCGGCCACCTGCCGGCGCTCCTCCTCCGCCCGCCGGCGCTCGGTCATGTCACGGCCGGCGAGGTAGAGATGTCTCGCCTGCTCATCACCGTGGGCATCCCAGGCGATCCACCGGTAACTGCCGTTCCTGCATCTCACCCGGTGCTCGAAGCGGACCAACCGGGCGCCCTTGGCCACCTCCTCGATGGCTTTTCGGGACCGCACGACGTCATCGGAATGAATGATGTCGAAAATGGGCTTGGAGAGCGCCTCTTCTTCAGTCCAACCCAGGATCTCGGTGAAAGCCTGATTCACCCGCTTCCACCTACCGTCGTCAACGGAGGCGATGGCGAGAATGTCCGGAGAGAGGGCAAAAAAACGACTCAGTTCCTGCTCGGAGCGCATGCGCTCGGACACGTCGCTGAAGATGATGGCGAAGCGGCCCAAGGCCGGGCTGTAACAGAATACTTCGTAGTAGCGGCCGGTATCGCGGTTGTAGTTGGTGAACCGGGTGGACTCCCCGGTGAGGGCCACCGTTGTATAAGCATCGATCCAATCGCTCTCCAACTCAGTGAGAACCGCATTAATCGGCTTCCCCAGCACCTCACGCCCCAGCCCCGTCTGCCGCTCAAATGCCGCGTTGACCTCCACGAAGCGGAAGTCGTACGGTTCGCCCTCGGCGTCGACCATGACCTCGCCCACGGCGAATCCCTCGGTCATATGGTCGAACAAGGTGCGGAAGCGTTCCTCGCTCTCTCTCAGGTCCTTTTCCGTCTGCTTGCGTTCGGTCGCATCGGTGGCCGAGCCGAACCATTCCACGATCTCGCCGTGAGCATCGAACACAGGCACCGCGCGGGAGAAGGTCCAGCCGAGGCTGCCGTCGGCCCGCCGGACCCGGTGTTCCAGTTCGAAGACGCTCTTCGTGCGAATGGCTTCCTTGATGGCGGTATTCACCCGGGGCTGATCCTGCGGATGGATGTATTCTTGGAGCCACGAACCGCTGGGAGCTTCCGTGTTAGCGAGAAAGCCCTCGCTGTCCAGTTGCCACAACTCCCCCCAGTCGGGGCTCATTCTGTAGAGCACCTCCGAACTCGCCTTCATCAATGCCCTGAAGCGCTCCTCGCTCTCCCAGGGGGGGACACTAGACCGCACGCGATCGCCCCAGGGCAGATGGAAGGACAAGGTGACAAGGGTGCCACCGTCCGCCGCTGAGTAGAGCGCAAGATGATCGCAGAGGGTGGCCATCAGAGGCAGGCCCAGACCGCGATGATCGCGCCCGCCGCCTCGCTCCGGCAGGTGGAAGTCGCCCGGTCCGCTAACCGACACTTCGAGGCGATTGGCAAGCGACTTCAGCTCCACCTTCACGTCCCCGCTTCCTCCGGTGTGCTCAATGGCGTTAGCCACAGCTTCACCGACCGCGACCTGGATGTCGAAGACGCGTTCTCCGGAGAAACCCATTCTCCCGGCAATGGCACGCAGATGATCCCGCACGCGGGCACTCTCCGCCAGATCCGGCCGCAGGTTAAGGATCTGTACTTGGTTCTGAAAAGAGACCGGAATCACCTCAAATCGCGGGACAGACGAGATCGCGCACAGGCACTTAAGCCAAATTCTAAGAGAGGTCAGAGCAGGCGGCAAGTGTCACGGAGGTGCTCAAGGGTAATGACCCGAAGGACCTGTCACCGCGCGAAAGGGTACGAATACCATGGCTAATCCAACTGGGGACGGCCGCAAGAGCGAGGCGCCTGGTAAGAACGCGGGCGGAAAACCCCATGAGCGAAACATGTATCTGCGCTTCGGCGCCATGATCGCCACCTCCACGTTCGTCATGTTCGTTCTCACCTACACGAACTCCTTCGCCTGGAGTCACGTCTCTTACAGCGAGGAACGCGTCTACATGGCGCTACTCATGGGCGCGGCGATGGCCATCGTCATGCTCGCCTTCATGTGAGGGATGATGTACAAGAACCTCACGATCAACATAGCCATCATCGTGGGAGCCCTCGTCCTAGGCGGGGTGATGCTGGGCCTCTCGCGGTCCCAAGTGCTCGTAGACGACAACACCTACATGATGGGCATGATCCCCCACCATTCCATCGCCATCTTGACCAGCGAGCGGGCCGATATCGATGACCTGCGCGTCCGAACACTCGCCGACGACATCATCGTCGCCCAGCGCAAGGAAATCGCCGAGATGAAATGGCTCCTCGAGGACATCGAGAAGAACGGCGAGGCGACTACGGCGGCAGATGCTGCCGAGCGGTCCGTGCCCGAATTCGATGCCGCCCCATGAATTGGATGCGCCGGTGTACCCTGGCGGGTAAAATCCCCGAGTACTTCGGATACCCCTAGACGGAGGTAAGAATGGCCGGCAAAACCCGTATCCGCCTGTTGCACACCGACCAGTGCGCTCCGGAGAACATGACCGCAGCCCGGCAGGTGCTCACGGAGGCTCTAGCGGACTTTGGACTCGATTATGACGAAGTTGTCGAGGAGGTCCTGATCGAAACGGCGGAGCAATCCCTGGAGCAGAATTTCGTCGGCGGTCCGGCCATCCACGTCGACGGACAAGACGTAGATCGCGGAGTTCGAGACATGCAGGTAGGCGGCCTGGGTTGCCGCGCCTACATCACCGCCGAAGGCTACTCTCCGGCGCCCCCCAAGAGCATGGTGGTGTCCGCTCTGCGAGAAGCTGGTTACTCCTAGCCATCTCACGCGTGATGGTGAAATAGCGGTATCCGGCGGACTCCTCCTCACCCAGCGTGCAGACTCCCTGACCCTCCAGCACCACGAACATCTCTTCCTCGGCCGAGTGGCAGTGCGGCGGCAAGGAGGACTTGCCCTCGGCCAGGGTGACGTGACGCATTCCCAGGCTCTTCGAGCCCGCCCCCCGTCCGATATCCCTGGAGGTCTGCCAGAAGGTTCCGTTCCCGCCTTCTGCCACACGAGCCTCGTCGATGTTCTGAATGAAGGGCGGGCGCGCCTTCGGATCGCCGAACTCGAGTTCGCCGACCGCGGCCTCCTGCGCCCAGGGATGGCCTTCCTCTCCCACCTTCACCCAAGCAGTACCCAACCAAGCAACCTCCGAGCGAGGTAGAACGCAGGCTTCGGTATTACCTCGGCAACCGTAGGCCAGAACGTCCAGCCCTTGGTCTCCGGCGACCAGAATATGTGCAGCGGAGCCAGGGAGAAAGACGACCCCGTCTCCTGCCTCGAGGTCGTAGACTGCGCCGTCGGACCACACCAGCCCGGAGCCGCCGAGGACGTAAAAAATCTCCTCCTCAGCCAAGTGCCGGTGCGGAGGCGTGGAACGGTTACCGGGCTCCAAGCGGTGGGTGGACGACCATTCTCACCATAGCGGAAATCGGGTGGTCTGTTGAGAAGCGCCGTCTCTTGATCCTCGGTGGGGACGTGAGTGGCAGCCGTGAACCGCGTGGTGGAGCGGAGCTTGGGCAGAGGGTGATCATTGTCTCGCCCCAGGCGTAGCGTTGCCCCACCCAGGCGATCGCGAGCGCAGGCTTGAGCTACCGCGCCGGTTCGTCCCACCGCGGGCGTCAGCCGTCATCCCCCCTCGCCGGCGTTCACCTATTGTTGCCGACCGTCGATCAGGTAGGCGAGCAGGTGGAAAAGGAGGGCGAAGCCCTCGCATCTGGAGCGATTCCGGACGCCTCAGTCGCCTCGGCGAAACCGCCAAAGGGCGAGGGGCACAAAGATGGCCGCTATGCCCACGATCCAGGCCATCGCCCAGAGAACGGGCTGGAGCCAGGGCAGTGGGTCGCCAAGGGCCAGGCCCCGGGCAGCGTCGGCCACCTTTGTGATCGGGTTGTACTCGGCCACCGTCTGCAGCCAGCTCGGGAAGGTGTCGACCGGCACGAAGACCGAGCTCGCAAACACGATGGGGAAGGTGACAACGAAGCTCGCCGTTTGCGCCGTCTCGGCCCCTTTGGCGGTGAGGCCGACGAAGGCGTAGATCCAGCTCAGGGCGTACGAGAACATGATGACAATCAGGAGCGTCCCCACCGCCGCGATGATGCCATTCTGAAAGCGGAAGCCCAAGGCGTACCCGACGGCGGTCATGAGCAGGACGACGAAGGTGTTCCGCACCAAATCCGATAGCGTGCGGCCGGCCAGCACCGCCACGCGGGACATCGGCAGGGAGCGAAAGCGGTCGATGACCCCGGTCCGGAGGTCCTCCGAGATACCGACGGCCGTGTTAGTGGCCCCGAAGGTTGTCGCCTGCACCAGGATCCCGGGGAGCAGGAAGCTGACGTAGTCGGCGCTCGGGAGGGCTCGTGCGTCGATGGCGCCGCCGAAGACGTAGCGGAACAGCAACACGAACATCACCGGCTGGATGGTGGAGAAGACCAGGAGCCGGGGTTGGCGAAGGTAGTGCAGCAGGTAGCGCTTTGCCACGACCCGTGAGTCTCCAAAGGCACAGGAGATCCCACAGCGGGCCTCCTCCAGGAGGCTCCGGCGCTCGGCCGCCGCTTCGGCGGCCTGCCGGGCCAGGCTGCCCCGGCAAGTCTCGGCGTACGTGGGTCCGTCGCTCACGACCGACCTTCCCCGACGCCCGCCGGCTCGGGCGCATCCCCGGGGGTCTCCTCGTCCTCGGGCTGCATCGGCTTGCGCCCCGTCAGATTCAGGAAAACGTCATCGAGGGTGGGGCGCCGTAGGCCCAGGTCGGTGACGTCGACTCCGGCCTCGTCGAAGGCCTCGGCGGTCCGGACTACGAGGGAGACGCCGTCTCTTTCCGCGGGGGCCGTCAGCCGGCCCAGTTCCCGGTCCACCTGTGGCGTCGAGCGCGCCACCCGCTCGACGATGCCGGCCGCGTCGGCCAACCGGTCCCCGTCGGCAACCCGCATCTCGAGGACCGAGCCGCCCATGCGGGTCTTCAGTTCGTCCGTCGTTCCCTCCTCGATCACGGCACCCTCGTCGATGACGGCCAGGCGCTGACAAAGGCGGTCGGCTTCCTCCAGGTATTGGGTCGTAAGGAGCAGGGTCGTCCCCTCACGCACCAAATCGTTGATGATGTCCCACAGGCCCAGCCTGCTGCGGGGGTCGAGGCCGGTGGTAGGTTCGTCTAGGAAGAGGACGGCCGGTCGGTTGAGAAGGCTGGCGGCCAGATCCAGGCGCCTGCGCATGCCGCCGGAGTAGGTCTTGACGGCCCGGTCCGCGGCAGCAATCAGGTCGAAGCGCTCGAGCAGATCCACCGTGCGCCGGCGCGCTTCGCCCGCGGAGAGGTGGTAGAGGCGGCCGACCATCTCCAGGTTCTCGCGTCCGGTCAGGATCTCATCGACGGCTGCGAACTGGCCCGCCAGGCCGATGATGCGGCGCACGAGTTCGGGCTCCCTCAACACATCGAAGCCGAGGACCTCCGCCCGGCCGCTGTCCGGCTTGAGAAGGGTCGCGAGGATGCGCACGACCGTCGTCTTGCCGGCCCCGTTCGGGCCGAGAAGGCCGTAGACGATGCCCTCGGGTATGGCCAAGTCGATGCCGGCGAGTGCGACCGTGTCCCCGTAGGTCTTCTCGAGGTCCTGGATATGGATTGCGTCCACGTCGTACTCCTAGCCAGAGTCGCGGGGCCCGCGGTCCTAGTGAGCCTCGCGGCGCGAGATCTCCTCGACCGTCAGCACGATGCCTGAGCTGTACGCGGCCGCAAAGTCGCGACAGTTCTCCACTGCCATGAGGACCTCCTCGTTCCAGCGCCCGCCGGAACTGAGCTCCCGCCGGGTCGCGGCGCTACATCTCGTCGGCGTCTATGACTAGTCGTGCCCGGTGATTGACGATCGCGAACCAGAAGGCTGCCAGGCCGAGCAGGAAGAGCCGCACCGGGCGACCGAACACCGGGAGCGCGAACAGGAACACCATGGTCGGGTACGCGTTACCAGCAGCTTTGCCCCCGGCCACCTCCCCTTTTCATGGGGTGAGCATCGGCAGAGTGACAAGAGCGACGCGGGAAGTACCCCCAGTCCGCGCTGTAGGGCCAGATTGGCAGGGTGACGACGACCGCCAACGCCGCGAGGGCTAGCAGTAGGGCGACGATCACGGGCGTCCCACCTCCTTGCCGATGGCGGCAAAGCCGGCCTGCAGCATGCGCACCCAGTCCTCGAAGCCCTCAAGGAAGCGCCGGAGATACTCGCGCGTCTGCTCGTCCATGAGGTTGCCTTCCGCGTCGAACTTCTCCGCCGCCTTGGGCACGAGCATCTGCGGTTGGAGCATGGCGATGGAAGCCGTGAATGCGAAGGACGACCGCAGGGCGGTCTGACCCCGGGCGGTGCCCCATTGACCCCTGCTCGCGCCCATGACGCCGACGGGCTTGTTGATCAGGACCGAGCTGCTGGCGGGACGCGATGCCCAGTCGATGACGTTCTTGGTAGCCGCCGGCACCGCGTGGTTGTACTCAGGCGTGGCGATCAGCAGTCCGTCCGCCCTTCCGACCGCCTCCTTGAAGCGAACGACCGCCTCCGGGGCGCCCTCCTCCTCGACATCGGCGTTATAGAGGGGGATGTCGGAGATATCGAACTCCTCAATCCGCATGCTCGGGGGAGCCTCCCGGATCGCGGCCCTGAGGAGGGCGCGGTTGTAAGAGCCCCGCCGGAGGCTTCCGGCGAAGCCGACTATCTCCAACGTGTCGTTGCGCTCCGCGGTGGAGATTTCGTCAGCCACTGAGACCATCCTCGCGCGCTCAAGTATCGTGCACGTGCACTACAGTCCTGAAGTACCACGGAAGCGGGCTGGGGAATCTCGGCGGCCGGCGCTGAATCCCTACTCCGCCCTTCGCTAATCGCACTGGTTGTTCAGAACCCAGATCCGCTGTTACCCTCGCTAGAACCAACCCCCCACAGGGCATCGAACTCACGCTCGAATGAAGTAGCCGCCTTCGCGGTCTATGACTCCCACCTTTAGTCCGCTAAACCGCAAACGTACGAGATTCCCTCGGAGCTTCAGCCCTCGAAAATGAGGGTCTCGCGACCACGGCGGCAGGTGGCTTTGGCGGAGGGACGCTAGTTGGTCGACCTGTCGGCCCCCCCCTCGCGGAAAGCCCGCAATCTGGCGATAGAGAGAGCGTGTGGTCGAGGAAGGACATGAAGGTGGGAAGGAAGCGCGGGCCGGCAGAGCGCGGCAACCCGATGCATGCTCGCATCGCGCGCCGAGAATGGGGGCAGTAATTTCCAGGCCTATATTCCAGGCAGCCGCCGGGATTCTGAAACCGCCGGTCTTTCGCGATTGGCATCTGACCAGACCGCGAGTCTCGTGTACTGGACGGCGCTCTTAACGATAGGCGTGTGCGTGCTCACCCTCCTGATTCTAGCTGTGTCCTCGACCGATGCGGTCGAGCTTATGTTGACCTTCACGATCGGGATGAGCGCTGTGTGTGTGGCCGTGTTGTTGGCGGTGCGATCCGGGCGTCCCCTTGCCGGCGCTCGGCTAGTGGTCTTCGGCACGATTGCGATGGGTTCGTGGTTCATGTTCAACTCGGGCGGCGTCGAGTCGCCCGCGATTGCAGGGATGATGATCCCGATCGCCATGGCGGGGGTCCTGCTCGGACACCGCGATGGCCTGATTGCCGCCGCCGTCGTCGTGCTCGTCGGGTTTATGCTGGTGGAGTTCGAGGCGATCGGTGTGATCCGGCCGATCGCCTCGATCGCGTGGGACACTCCTTCGGTTCACGCCATCTTCATCGCAGCCGATACCGTGGCCGTGCTCGCGCTGGTGTTTAGGGGCGTCTTGCTCCGCGAAAGGGCTGTTCAGTCTGCGCGCGAGGCCAACGAGGGCTTGAGCCTGGCCGGCAAGGTCTACGAGACCACGAGTGAGGGCATCGTGGTGACCACGCCTGATGGCTCGATCGTCCAAGTCAACGACGCGCTCCTGCGCATGCACGGCTTCGAGAGAGCCGACGTCATCGGTCAGAACCCGCGACCCAGCTCGAGCTTTCCCGGCTCCTCTGGGCGGGTGCCGGCGTCACCCGAGCCACTCCCCACCATCTGTTTCGAGCGGCCCCGTCTGCCGGAGGTCTCTACCCGATCGAGACCTATTTGGTAGTCAACCGAGTCACGGGCCTCCCGCCGGGCATCTACCACTACCGCGTTGCGGGGCCGAATGACGACGGAGTCATCGACGCGGGGCGTGGTCATGCCCTGGAGCAGCTGCAGGACGGCCCTCTCGGGGACGCCGTCGCGCAGGCCGCCCTCGGCCAGGAGTGGGCCGCCAACGCAGCCGTCGTGTTCATCTGGACGGCCGTGTTCACCCGAGCCCGTTGGAAGTACAGAGAGCGCGCCTTCCGCTACGTGTACCTCGACGCCGGCCACATAGCGGCCCAGGTCTCCCTTGCGGCGGTCGCTCAGGGGTTGGGGAGTTGCCAGATAGCCGCCTTCTTCGACGAGGAAGTGGACGGCCTGGTCGGCATCGACGGCGAAGACGAGGGAACGGTCTACATGACCGCCGTCGGCCGACCCCTCACGGACAAGCGCGCCTGATTCCAGTCGTAACCGTACCGACGCTGCCCGAGTACAGCGTCTGATTCAACGACGTGATTGTTACCTGGAGAACCCGGGTCAGAAAGGAGCCGGATCCACCAGAAGAGGCCGAGTGCACCGGATCCGACCAAGCCCAGTACGTACCGAGCCTAGGTCGAGGGGCCGTCGGAGTTGGAGGACGAGCTCATCGCCCTGGTTCAGGGTCTACGGTGGCATCGCTCGGCAGACCGCAGCGGATTCTTCCCGGGCAACTGTCGATGAGTGAGAGCGCGCCGTTGTTCGCCCCCGCGTGGGCAGAATTGGAAAGTCGGCCTCGGCAGCCTTTCCCGTCAACCGCAGCCTCGCCACACTTGCCCGGCGTCCTCGCGCATCGAGCCGGGAAGGAGTCTAGACTGAGCCCACCCCGGGCAGGGAAGGACAGCCTCGGACAACCCCGGCGTTGGCAAAACGTTGGCAAACGTGGCGAAATCGTCTCCGCTGGGCAATCCTTCAAACAAAAAAGCCCCCGTTTCCAGGAGCTTATTAGTGGCGGGACCCGGACTTGAACCGGGGACACCATGATTTTCAGTTATGGTAATGCCCTGCCAGCCGATTTCTCCAGTTCACATTCCTATGCGTTTCTACCTGCTAATCGGGATATCTCCCGTGCGAGTGCTTTCTACGCGACGTGGTTGTTCGACCAAGGGGTGCCCCTCTCGACGATCCAGTCGCAGCTCGGGCATGACCGGCTGGAGACCACGGCCATCTACGCCCACGCCTCGGGGAAGCGTCAGGCGGAGGATGTGGTGGGGTTGGACTTCTGAGGGGAGGAGGCCCCATGCCGCTTGCTCGTTTCACGCACGTTCAACACTCTAACGTGACCACAGGATCACAGCGCACCGAGCCACGTCAGGGCCACCGAACAGGAGGCGACGTAGGCGAGCCTGTTCGCCCCGCCCTTCGGTCAGGTGGACACTGGTTAGGTCTCCCTCGAAGGAGTAGGACTCGTCGGGGAGCGATTCATCGTCGGGAGCAAGGGCAACAACGGGCGGGGAACCGCCCACCCTAGTTTCAGGAAGCGAGAGGAGAACGGCCCCGATGAAAGCGCTGCGATGCCCCACCACCTCAGGTGTGATCTCAATTGAGCCGTTGTCCACGAGGAGGTCGAGTGCCTGCTGCACCTCGCGAATCGGAACCCGCTGACCCTCGGGGGATCTCTCCGTGGCCACGATCACCTCAGGTGGATTGACGGCCAGTATGCGGTTCGGGCGGCCAGTGACGGTCTTCAAGGGAAGCCCGACAAGCCTTCGCAGGAAATCGGTGGCGGAGTCCTTGGCCTCTGCCCGGCATTCGGCGGTCGTCTGACTGAGCCCATTCGTCGCGATCCGACTGAGAGATTGCAGGTGCGCCGGGAACTTACGGTACCGGCGCACCTGCAGACTACTCTACTACCTCCCCCGGCCCCGACGGGAGAACCCCCATCCACCCCCACCGAACACCAGCAACAACACTACGATGAGTATTATCCAGCCCATTGTACTCATTTGATCTCACCTCCCCCGGTAGAACTCAGGTCTCGTCCAACTCATCCTGCTGCTTCGCCCATTCATCCGCACGTCGATGCGCCTCGTCGGAGGCGTATCCGTACTTCTGCTGCAGCTTGCCTACGAGACGATCCTTCTTGCCCGCGACTTCCTCGAGCTCGTCGTCGGTCAAATCGCCCCACTGTTCCCGGGCACGCCCCTTGAGCTCCTTCCACTTGCCCTCGATGATGTTCCAGTCCATGAGCCCTCCTTCGTCATAGCAGGTCGTCATCACGCGGGAGATCCTCGCGCCTGACAGGCCGACGAACCAGCCGCCGGTACAAGGCTATGGTCAAACCGACCACGCCGACGATCATGAGAATCAGCCCGGCGAGTTGAATGTTGAAACCAGACAATTCCCAAGTCACCGCGTAGCGGAGGATGGCTCCCACCGCGATGAGGAAGAGTGCACTACCTATCTCCATGAGTTCACGCCCTTCTCCGCTCCATGAGGATGATTCAGCCGAGACACTTCTTCGAGATACATCCTTGCCTGAAGCCCAGCTATGCCCAATTTGGAGAGGTTCCAATCGTGTGGCGGAACATTTGTAGCGGAACAGTAGTGGGAGATCCAAAGACCATCTACACACGTGCGGGGACGCCCATGAGTTACACAACCGCAGGATTTGGGCACGCAGCGCAGAGAGTCGGCACGCAGCACGATCGATTGGGGGTTCGACCATGAGTATCCTGGCGTGGATCATCTTCGGTGGCCTGGCAGGCTTGGTAGCCAGCTTCCTCATGGGCGGTGGTGGAGGCATGATCTTCGACATCGTTGTGGGTATCGTGGGAGCAGTGTTGGGCGGATTCCTGATGAACGAATTCGGGCAATCGGGCGTAACTGGATGGAACTGGCCGAGTTTTGGGGTGGCTGTCCTGGGAGCGGTGGTGCTGCTGGTCATCCTGCAGTTGGTACGGGGAGGCGGATTCGGGGGGCGCGGCCGGGGGCGCTGAGAGGTCCTCGAAACGGACGGCGAGGGCATCTTCCGCGCCCGCGCCATTTGAGTCCCGCAACCCGATCGGGAGACGACAGCTACCTCCGTCTGGTGAGGCCCCGTTGTTCCCGCGTACGCCCTTTGAGTTCTTTCCACTTAGCCTCGATGATGTTCCAATCCGTCTGGGCTTCCTCTCATCTCACGCTCTAATTGGCGCCTACCCGCGATAGAGTGCGGCTAACCAAAGGCCGTCCATCATGGTCGTGCGCTACAAGACCGTTTGCCAGCGGATGGTCACGGGTATCAGGCACCGACGGAGCAAGCGCAAGCCTGGCAAGTTCGAAGCACGCCGCGAGATCGATCGAGGGAGGTATGCATGCGCGTGTTCTTGGCAATCATGGTGATCCTGCTCATCCTGCTCCTCGTCTTCGCCGTTCAGAACCCCGGATCGACCGAGGTTGCGTTCCTTACGTTCTCGTCGACAGTATCACTACTACTCATCATCCTGACTTCAGCGGTTGTGGGTCTGCTACTCGGGCTGGCCGTCATGCTCCCGGGCAATCTGCGCCGGTCTTCGCGGGTGCGGAGACTCGAATCGGAGGCCGGGCAGCTGCGGTCACAATCGGCCGACATGGTCGCCGCTGTAGCCAAGGGCCGATCCGAGAGGGCCGAGCCTGAGAGGGTCGCCTCGGACATGATGGCCGCGGAGAGGACCGACTCGAGAAGCGACGCTTCGGCCAAGGAGTCGTAGACCCGCGCGGGTCGCCATCCTGGCTCCGATCGCCTGGCGGACGCCGCCACGTCACCACGGTCCCTGGGAGCAGGTGGTGTCTCTGCTGACCGAAGGGTTAGTGAGCCGGGAATAGACGTCACGCTGTTCGCCACCGCCGACTCCTTGACGAGCGCCCACCTGCACGGCGTCTGCCCCACCGGCTACGAAGAGGATCGTGCCCTCGACGCCAAGGTCTGGGGGGGGCTGCACATCTCTGAGGTCTTCGAGCGGGCGGACGAGTTCGACCTCATCCACAACCACTTCGACTTCCTGCCTCTGACGTACTCGCGTCTCACGACAACACCACTGGCGGTGACCCATCCACGGGTTCTCGTCGGACCGCATCCGTGAAGATCTACTGGGGGGAGCCGACACGGCGATGTGTGCCGGCACGGCGATCATCGACGAGTTGGTGGACCTGTGTTTGGAGAGGCCTCGATCGGTTGTCTAGAGCGTGACGCGACGGCCGATGGTAGACTGCGTGCCATGTCTGCCCGGGCTCACACGTGCGACCCTGCGGTGGTGTTCCGCGCTCTGCGGGGAATGCTTCGCGAACTGCGCGCGGTAGATCACGCGGCCTACGCAGCCGTCGCCGTCACGCGCACGCCCGCCCTCGACGTCCCCATTCGCCGCCTCTCCACGGCTGCGGACTATTCTCGGCTCTGGTTCGCGATCGCCGGCCTGCTCGCGCTCGTCGGGGGGCGGACCGGACGGCGGGCGGCGCTATCGGGAGCAGCCTCCATAGGCGTGACGTCGGCCACAGTCAATCTGGGCCTCAAGGCAGTGGGGCGACGCCGGCCCGACCGCGAGCAACACGGCGTTCCCGCGGGCCGACATGTGCGCATGCCGACCTCGACCTCGTTCCCCTCGGGCCATTCGGCCGCGGGCTTCGCCTTCGCGAACGCGGTGAGCGCCGAAGTCCCTAGTCTCGCACTCCCGCTGCATCTTCTGGCCTTCTTCGTGGCCTACTCTCGGGTGCACACCGGAGTGCATTACCCAAGTGACACCATCGCCGGCGGGATCGTGGGGGGAGCGGTAGGACAGACCGTGGCCTCGCTCACCTGCCACAGACAACGCCGAAGGTGACAGACATGGCCACCGCCGCAAGACCCACCGCCCGTCGGGCCCTCTTCATCGGTGCTGTGCTCGTTGGGGTGCCCGCTCTGGTTGTCGCCGCCCTGGCCCTCGTGCGCCATGTCCTGCTCATGCGTGCACCGCGCGCGAAAGACGTGGCCCCACCCGACAACCTAGTGCCGCCCGCCCTACACCCGGTTCTGATCATGAACCCGAAGTCCGGGGGCGGGAAGGTAGAAGAGCTGCACCTGGTCGACGAAGCTCAGAAGCGAGGCATCGAGCCGATCGTGCTGCGTCCGGGAGACGACCTGCTGCAGCTGGCCCGGGATGCGGTCACACGGGGAGCCGATGTCCTGGGGATGGCCGGAGGGGACGGGTCACAGGCAGCTGTGGCCGCCATAGCCGCCGAGAGCGACGTGGCCTTCGTCTGCGTTCCGGTCGGCACCAGGATGAACTTCGCGCGCGATCTTGGCTTGGATATCAAGGACCCGATCGGGTCGCTCGACGCCTTCGGGGCGAGCGTGGAGAAGCGTATCGACCTGGGACGCGTGAACGATCGGGTCTTCGTGAACAACGTGTCCCTGGGAATCTACGGCACCATCGTCCAGTCGCCCGACTACAGCGACGCCAGGTTGAAGACGGCCGCCGAGATGTTACCGGACCTGCTGCGCGAGGGGGCGCTCTCCAAGCTCACGTTCAAAGGACCGGACGGCACAGAACACAGCGGGGCACAGCTCATTCAGGTCTCCAACAATCCGTACGAGCTCCAGAGTCTCGCCGCGCTCGCCGGCCGCCCTCGGCTCGACACCGGCACCCTGGGTCTGGTCGCCGTCACGGTCAACGGCCCCCAGGAGGCGCTGGAGTTTGCGGCACTCGAGATGGCACGCAGGGTCTGCAGCTTCCCCGGCCTGCTGGAGTGGCACGATCGGAGCTTCGAGGTCCGATCAGACGAGGCCGTCGACATCGCGATCGACGGGGAAGCCGCTACGGTCCCGTCGCCCATACGCTTCGAGAGCCTGCCGGGGGCACTGCGCGTGCGCGTGCCCCGTAGGCAACCGGGGTCGAGTGCAGGGGGCTGAACGGCTACGATGATCTCTGCGTTTCTCTGGGGAGGTTTTGCGGCAAGCTCGTTGCTGCTCGGGTATCTGCTTGCCGAACGCGGACTCTCCAACCGGACACTAGGTTTGATCATGGGGTTCGGCGCCGGCGCGTTGATCAGCGCCATCGCT
>JAGXFV010000018.1 GCA_024637095.1 Actinomycetes bacterium | reverse complement strand
GCGGAACGCTTGCTCGAGGAGGCGAAACCGTCCCGTTAACTCAGGATTAAAAATCCTGCAATTTGCGGGAATCGCTCAAGGCCCCCCCTTGTTTGTGAGAGGCGGCAGTCGCTAAGGTGGCGTAGCAGACCGAGCCGAAGAAGCTCTCAAACTGATCTGATGGAAAGGACCGTGAATGCCCGCGCATTCTGTTGTCAAGGCCGCCTGTGAGAACTGCTTCTTCGGTGTTGAACTACTGTGCTGTATTCACACCGATCAGGGTGTTTGCCCCACCTACCGCGCCCATGACAGCGAGCGCTCCGGGTGCTTGCGGAGAGATCGTCGCGAGACCGAGCAGCCCGCCGCCGCCTCCGTCTACAGTAGAAGCGGCTAGGCTAATTCCACAGGCGAGTTCCGCCGACCGTTCGGTGGCCTAGCTTCGGCCCAGACCGAGTTCGGCTTCGACCTCGTTCCATCCCACGCGACGAATCGTCGCCAGTGGGCGATCGAAAACCCCCTCAAATTCAAACCGATAGCGACTCTTGAGCGCGGCCATCTCCGGTGCGGTCCCCGTCAGTTCGGCGATGCTGGTCTGTCTGAGCTCCGCCTCACCGCAGGAAACGATATCGTCGAAGAGTCTCAGGTTCGGGTCGACGTTTAGGGAAGTCCCGTGACTGGCGATCCAACGCTCGCAGCGCAGTCCCACGGAAGCGATCTTGCCTCCCTCGGCGTAGAGTCCCGGTCTGCCCTCCCGTCGGACGGCCCGGACTCCGTAGCCGGCGAGAACCTCGATCAGCACCTGCTCGATTCCCCGGACCAGCGCGCGCAGATCGCGCCGAGGAATGGGCATGATCGGGTAGGAGATAAGCTGGCCCGGTGCGTGGAGAGTGGCCTGGCCGCCGCGCTCCGAATCCAGCACCTGTACCCCTGAATCGGCCAGCACCTCGCGCGGGCGGCGCAGGTCCTGGTCGCCGCCCCTACTGCCCAGCGTGATCACCGGCGGGTGCTCGAGCAGAAGGAGCACGCCCCCTGCGGCCAGCCTTCCCTCCGCGATCGCGCGGCGGAGCCTTCCCTGGAGGCTCTGGACCTCCTGGTAGGGGGCCAGGCCCAGATCGAGAACCGGCGACTCCGGTTCCCTCATTGGCGATGATGCAGACATGGTTCGGAGGTTACTCGGTAGGCTGGCAGCCGTCCAGAGCGCGACGTGCCCAGGCTGGCCCGTGCGCCGTCCAGAGAGAGGCGGCTCTGGCCGGCCGGCGCTTGTGCGCCGAGGGCCCGCTGTGAGAGACTCCAACGCGAAATCGGAATGGCTTTCCGCTCGGCGGGAGGGCTCTATCCCATATCCCAGGAGGCCGCTGGTGAAGAAGTACGACCCCATGTGGGAACTGGCCGGTCAGAAGCGCGCTCTGGTCGGCATGGAAGAGGACATCGACGGGCGTTGCCCCGTTTGCCATGCAACCCTTCACGTCGAGAAGGACACGCCGGATCGGGCACCCGTGGAGTGCGGTCTGTGCGGCGCGGAACTGGTGCTCAAGCTCGGCGACCCGGTTGAGTTGGCGATAGCCTCGACCGAGCCTCTCGAAGAGGATGGGGAACCGTCGGCGGATGTGGTGGGTCAGGAAGGTCACCTGGGGGAGCCGGCAGTCACCGACCTCTAGATCGTAGCCGCCGGCCCAACCGCCCGCCCCGGAGCCTAGTAGCTGATGGTCGGGCGGCCCAGGTCGCCTGCGGGTTGGCCCAAGTCTCCGGCCAGCTCCTTGGGGAACGACACGGCCGCGGGATCGCCGTCCGAGACGTAGCGTAGCGAGGGGGTGCTCTCGAAGGTCGAGATCATCTGGTCCAAAGCGTCGCCCCTGACGATGATGCGCGGGATGTGCAGCGCTTTGAAATCGGTGGCGAAGGGGGAGAGGCTCACGCCTCCGGTGACTTCCACGGCCGCCGTATAGGTGTACTTGGCCCCCTCGTACTCACCGGCGAAGATGCCGTCGTCCTCGGGATACTCGCCAAAGGGCACCGAAAGCGAACTTACCCGGTAATCGCCCCCGGCCATCGCTTCGATCTCCACTTTGGACAACGCCAACTGTTTGACTGCATCCTCGGTGTAGGCTTCCTTCAGGTTAAGGTGGCTGATGGTGTGGCTGCCCACCTCATAGCCCATTTCGACCAACTGCTGTACCTTTTCCTGCTTCTTGTCCGGCTGGCCGAAAACCACGTTGTCGTCCGGCTGGACGTCGAGCAGCAAGAAGAAGGTAGCCTTCTGAGCCCAGTCACCGGCTTCGGTGGCCGCGTTCAGGATTCCGATGCCGCTCTCCGGGTCGATGCTGCCGTCTTCGTTTAGACGGAATTGACCGGGGCTCGAGTCGTCGAAGGTAAGGACTACCGGTGTCTTTCCCGCGGGTACGTAGATGTTGCCCTCGACCATGTCGCTGAGGTTGATGGGGTGGAAACCGGCTTCTTTCAGCTTGGCAATGTCCTGGAGGAAGTTCTCCGGGGTGCGGGTCCACTCAGCTTCCGGCGTTCCGATCTTGTGATACTCGAGCACCGGGATCTGCCCCATCTCGTTGGCCCCGACCGCCGCCGCCTGCTCCGGGGTCATTGCCTGAACCACGGTGGATTCGGTGGTGTCTTGTTCCGAGGCCGCCTGGGCGGAGTCGCTGTCGCTTCCGCCGAAGATCAGTCCGCCGACGAGCCCGGAAAGGGCTCCGATCACGAAGGCGACGCCCAGGAAGCGGATGACTTTGTCGTAGCGCATGGTGGCGTACTGTAACACCTGTTTCGGGAAGCGGCCATCGCTCGGGGAAGTATTTCTTCCCACCGCCCGACAATCCCCGGCCCATCGCATGATCTCCATCCAGGCGGGACCGTTTGACTCGTCCCCACTCTGCTAGACTACCGCTGCTCAAGAGAACACTATTGCGGTCGGAAGTATGTACAACTCACCCCTTTCAGATCCAAGGCGCAAGGGCCGGCGACGGCAACGGCAGGCTCCGCTTGCGGTTGCGGCAATCCTGATTGGAGCGGTGCTGTCCTTCGCTCTAGCCTTCTCGCTCTTCTGGCAGCTCGGCGATCGAGCGGTTGGGGGAGAGTTCGACGTCGGTGTGCCCTCCATCGGCTTCCCCTCGGTAGGGCTTCCCTCCCTCCCCGGTTTTGGCGGAGACGAGGAAGCGATCGCGGCGGTTCCGGCGCGTGAGTATCCGGTGACCCCGGACCTCAGCCTGGGCAATTTCCGCGATCAGGCTTACCGGCCGGTCAAGGGGATCTACCTCTCCAGCTGGGCGGCGGGGCATAACGGCATCTTTACGGACCAACTCGCTTTGGTGGACCGCACGGAGCTCAACGCCATGGTGATCGACGCCAAGGACGCCACCGGCTACGTCACCTACGACGCCAATGTCCAACTTTCCGACGAGTTGGGGATGGAAGAGGAGCGCATCCGCGACATCGATGGCCTTATAGCCACCCTGCGCGAACACGACATCGTTCCTATCGCCCGCATCGTGGTCTTCAAGGATCCGTTACTGGCCGAGAAGCACCCGGAGTGGGCGGTGCAGAACGTGAACGGCGGCGTCTGGAAAGACAACAAGGGTTTCGCCTACATGAACCCCTACAAGCGGGAGGTCTGGGACTACGTGCTGGACGTGGCCGAGGACGCCGCCAGCCACGGCTTCCGCGAGATCCAGTGGGACTACGTGCGCTTCCCCAGTGACGGCAAGATCTCTGAGACCAGCTACCCGGGCGAGTACGGCTCCAAGGAAGACGCCATCGCCGACTTCCTCGCGTACAGCCGCAAGCGGCTCGAGCCTCTGGGTGTGTGGGTATCGGCCGACGTATTCGGCCTCACCCTCTACGAGAAGAACGATATGGGCATCGGGCAGAAGATCGAGAAGATTTCACGCAGCGTGGACATCGTTTGTCCCATGATCTATCCCTCGCACTATTACAGCGGACACTACAATCTGGACAATCCGAACGCCCAGCAGTACGAGGTGGTCAAGCTGGCCACCGAGGACGCCACCCGCAGAATGGACGGCACCGGCGCGATCTACCGGCCCTGGTTGCAGGACTTCTCGCTTGGCGGAGTCGAGTACGGGGTGGACGAGGTCAAGGCGCAGATCCGTGCCGTCGAAGAGCAGGGCTACAATGAATGGATTCTCTGGGATCCCTCGGTTAAGTACGTAGAGGGAGCCCTGCGCCCCGCGAGCTAGACGCCCGCGCCGCGTCGGCCCCTGAGCCGGCGGTCAACTCGGCTAACTGGCCTAGGCGACCGCTGCGGCCTCGATCGTCCGCGTGAGCGCCACCTCGCCGCAGTCGGGAAAGTGCGGGCAGTGGATGCACTCCTGCCAGATCTTGTGCGGAAGCTCCGCCTTGTCAACCTCGCCGAAGCCCAGGTGCGAGAAGAATTCGGGGACGAAGGTGAGCACGAAGACCTTGGAGATGCCCAGCCGTAGGGCTTCGTCGATCGCCTCGGCGACGAGTCGCGCGCCGAGGCCATTTCCCTGGTGCGCGGTGGCCACCGCCATCGAACGAATCTCGGCCAGGTCATTCCAGGAGATGTGCAGTCCGATGACGCCCACGACGTCATCGCCGTCGACCGCCACGGTGTAGTCGCGCAGGTGCTCGTAGAGGCTGTGCAGCGAGCGCGGCAACATGACGCCCTTCTCGGCGTGACCGTTGATCAGCTGGTGGATCGGGGCGACGTCCACGATTCCGGCTTTGCGCACAGTGATGGTCATGTCGCAGATTCTACCGCGGGCGGTCGGAACCGGCGAGGAGGGTTCTAGCCGACCCCGCTTTGGTGTATGTTGGTCGGCCAACCCTGCCCGAGTGCCGGAGGACACCCAATTGTCCGTATCTCAACTCTCCGTCTTCGTCGAGAACAAGGCCGGCCGCGTCGCCGAAGTCATGAGACTCGTGGCCGATCAAGGCCTGAAGGTGGTGGGCTTCACCATCGCCGACACCATTGATTACGGCATCGCGCGATTGGTGGTCGACCGCTCGGACGACGCGGCGGCAGCGCTTCGCGAGCAGGGCTTTACCATCGTGGACAATCAGGTGGTTTGCGTCGAGACGGGGGAGGCCGGAGCCGACCTGGCGTCGCTCGTGGGTCTGCTTTCGTCGAGCGGCATCAACGTGGAATACATGTACCTGACCACGCGGCATGCCGCGATCGTCAAGGTGGAGGATTGCCGGGAGACCGAGCGGCTTCTCCGGGAGAACGGGTTTGGGGTCCTCGACGGTGAGGATCTTTTGGCCATGGGGCAGTGTTAGCCCAAATAAAGAGGCGATCGGACGGCCCGGGGGGACTCGGTCCGAATCGCCGCAAATGCACGGGGGTGCGTGATGCGTGTTAGGAAATTGGCAATGGCACTGGTGGTTGTGCTCGGGCTCCTGCTCTTTGCGGGACTGGGGTGCGGCAGCGACGAAACGACCACAGACGAGACCACCGAGGACACCGCAGCTTCGACTGACACCAGCGTCGGCGAGAGCAGCGACACCAGCGAGGCCGGCGACGAGGTGGCCGCGCCCACGGGTGAACCCATCGTTTTCGGGGCCGTGGTTTCGGCCACCGGACCGGCGGCAGCATTGGGTGAGCAGGAGCGTGACGCCCTGGAGATGCTCGAGGGACAACTCAACGACCGCGGTGGGCTGTTGGGCCGTCCGGTCGAAATCGTCATCGAAGACGACCAGTCGAATCCCAATGAGGCCGTCACCGCCACCAACAAGCTGATCCAGCAGGACGGCGCGGTCGCCATCATTGGCGGCACCATCTCACCCTCCACCCTGGCGATGAAGCCCATCACGGCGCGCGAGGGGATTCCCCAGGTAACGATGTCCGCTGCCAATGCGATCACGGATGAGCCACCGATCGAGTGGATGTGGCGGACCCCGCCCAAGGATGCTCTCGCGGTTGCCCGAGCCCTCACCCATGTCTCCGAAGAGCTGGGGGTCACCCGGATAGCGGTGCTTCACGACGAGAACGCCTTTGGCTCCTCGGGTCTCAGTGAGATCGAGAAGAGCGCGGCGGACTACGGGCTGGAGGTCGTGGCCAAAGAGTCTTACAAGACCGACGAGACCGACCTGACGGCGCCCCTGACGAAGATCAGGTCGTCCGAGCCGGAGGCCCTGGTGGTTTGGGGAACCAACCCCGGTCCCGCCGTCGCCGCCAAGAACATGGATCAGCTGGGAATGGACATTCCCTACGTCGGCAGCCACGGGATCGCCAATATGACCTTCATTGATCTCGCCGGCGAAGCAGCGGAGGGCGTGGTGTTTCCCGCGGGCAAGATGTTGATCCCGGAGACGATCACCGACCCGGCGCAGAAAGAAGTGGTCGAGGGTTTCATCGCGGCCTTCGAAGAGGCCACCGGCCAGAAGCCCAACACTTTCGCCGGACATGCCTTTGACTCGGTGGGCCTCCTCGCGGACGCCATCGAGCGTGCCGGCACCACGGAACCCGGTGACATTCAGCAGGCGCTCAACGAGACCACTGGCTGGGCGGGACCGGATGGCATCTTCAACTACTCCGAGACCGATCATGATGGCCTCGAGGTCGACGATCTGATCATGGTGCGGATCGAGGGCGGATCTTGGGTGCTGGCCGAGTAGCGAGGTGAGTCTTCAGGATTTCCTGCAGTTCGTCTTTGCCGGCATCACGAGCGGCAGCGTGTATGCCTTGACGGCTTTGGGATTCACCCTGATCTACAACGCAACCGGCATCATCAACTTCGCCCAGGGTGAGTTCGTGATGCTGGGTGGACTGGCCGCGGTCAGTCTGCATTCCGGCGGGGCCCCGCTGGCGCTTGCCGCCATCGGGGCCGTCGCCGTGGTCACCGTGGTGGGCCTGCTCTTCGAGTTGCTCGCCATCCGTCCGTTGTTGAATGCCTCGGTACTCGCACAGATCATCGTCACCGTCGGCGCCTCGCTGGCCCTGCGGACCGCGGCCATGCTCATCTGGGGCAGGGAGGCGGTGGCGCTGCCGGCATTCACCGAGGGGGCGCCCCTCTCGGTGTTCGGAGCCACCGTGGTACCGCAGACCGTGTGGGTTCTGGGGGTCACCGCGCTGATCGTCATCGCTCTGCAGGTCTTCTACCGGCGGACATTGCTGGGCAAGGCGGTCCGCGCCTGTGCCGTCAACCCGATGGCAGCGCGCCTGTTGGGCATTCCTTACGGCCGAGTGGTACTGCTCACCTTCGGCGCCAGCGCGGCCGTGGCCGCGGCCGGCGGCGTGCTGATCACGCCGATCAGCTTCATGAGCTACAGCTCCGGAGCGCTGATCGGTCTCAAAGGCTTCGCCGCCGCCATTCTGGGTGGTCTGGGCAGCCCGGCGGGAGCCGTCGCCGGCGGACTGGCGCTTGGTCTGCTCGAGTCGCTCAGCGTGGGGCTCCTGCCCTGGTCGGGCGCCTCAGGGTACAAAGACGCGATCGCCTTCTTGATTCTCCTGCTCGTTCTCTTCGCTCGGCCTCAGGGTCTCCTGGGGCAAGTCTCCGCGCAGAAGGTGTAGGTTCTTTGCCGCGGTTCGGACAAGGAGAGCGCGCGGGGAGTGCCACCGGCGAGGCTGTCAAAGCGGGCGAGGTCGGTCCGGGGGGCTGGGAACGTCGCGGCCGCGGGAGGGCTTGGAGCTGGGCGCGCGGCAACCTCGCTTTTCTGCTGTTCTCGCTCGTCGCGCTCACCGTCCCCCTCTATTTGACCAACAGCTACTACCTCTCCATCCTGGCCTTCTTTGCCATCCGGTTGATGCCCACCATCGGGCTCAACCTGCTGCTCGGGCAGGCCGGGCAGATCAGCCTGGGGCACGCCGCCTTCATCGGGTTGGGCGCCTACGGCTCTGCGCTGTTGACGACCCGCTGGGGTCTCGACCCCTGGGCGGCGGTGTTCCTGGCGGCTTTGCTCTCGGCTCTGGTGGCGGTCTTGATCGGCGTCCCCGCGCTGCGGCTCAAAGGACACTACCTGGCTATGGCGACGTTGGGCTTTGGGGAGATCGTGCTCATCCTGTTGGTTCAGCTGAAGGGATTGACCGGGGGCACTGACGGAGTGGTGAGCATCCCTCCCCTGGAGTTGGGAGGTTGGAGCCTCGCCGATCCGCGCCTGTTTCACGTGGTCGTCTGGAGCGCGGCCCTCATCATGCTGCGCATGGCGCTCAACCTTCCCCGGACGCGGACGGGCCGGGCTTTGATCGCCCTGCACCGCACCGAGATCGCGGCTTCTTCTCTGGGCATAGACGTGGCCTTCCATAAACTGCAGGTGTTCGTGGTGTCCGCGATCTTTGCCAGCATCGCCGGCAGCTTTCTGGCCCATTACGTGATGTTCATCAGCCCGGAGGGCTTCGGCGTGACCCTCTCGGTGCTGTTGGTGGCCGGCGCGGTCATCGGTGGACTGGCCACCGTTTGGGGGGCGGTCTGGGGAGCCGGTCTCATGGTGCTGCTGCCGGAGGTCCTCGCCCGGTATAACGAGGACTACACTCTGCTGGTCTTCGGCCTCCTGGTGATCGTGGTGATGATTTTCCTGCCCGAGGGTCTGGCCGGCGCGCCCGCAAGGCTGCTTGGCCTGCGCCGGACACTTCCCGACACGGTCGCCCGCCGCAGCCAGGGGGAACCGGTCGAGGATAGGGGGAGCGAGTGCCGGTCCTGAGAGTGGAGGGGGTCACCCGCCGCTTCGGGGGGGTGACCGCGGTCAAGGAAGTTTCCTTTCAGGTGCACGAGGCCCAGATCAAGGCCCTCATCGGACCGAACGGCGCGGGCAAGACTACACTGTTCAACCTGGTGTCCGCGATCGACCGTCCGGACGACGGGCGCATACTCTTTCGCAACCCGATTCGGACCGGCGACGCGCAGATCGACCTGGCCCGCACTAGTCCTCATCGGGCGAGTCGGGCGGGCATCGGCCGCACCTTCCAGCACAGCCAGATTTTCGAAGAGCTGAGCGTGCTCGACAACGTCAAGGTGGGCCGGCACGCCCACGGACGGGCGGGGCTGTTCTCCGCCTTTCTGACCCTTCCCCGGCAGCGTCGGGAGGAGGCGGCGGCCGAAGAGGCCGCCCGTCGCGCCCTGCAGCGCGCAGGGCTCGGCGACAAGACGGAGATCGAGGCGGATTCGCTCCCGCTGGGCGAGCGCCATCTGCTGGAAATCGCCCGGGCTCTCGCCACCGAGCCCGGTCTGCTACTGCTGGACGAGCCTGCCGCCGGTCTCAACAACGAGGAGACCGAGCGCCTGGCAGAGACCGTGCGCCGCATACGCGACGATGGCGTCACCGTGCTGCTGGTGGAGCACGACATGGGGTTCGTCATGGAGGTCTCGGACGAGGTGGTGGTGTTGGACTACGGCGAAAAGATCGCGGAGGGTTCGCCCCTGATGATCCGCAGCAATCCGGAAGTGATCCGGGCGTATCTGGGCGAGGACTACCTGGCCGAGGAGGAACCCCGGTGAGCCCTTCCGGCGAACGTGCGGTTCCTGCGGCGGATGCGAAACCGCTTCTTCAGGTCGCCGGTCTGCGCGTGGCCTACGGCCGCGTTCCCGTGCTCCACGGCATCGACTTCGAGGTCGGCGCCGGCGAGATCCTCACCATCGTGGGCGCCAATGGCTCGGGCAAGAGCACTCTGCTCAAAGCCATCTCGGGAGTGGTGGCGACATCCGCCGGCAGGGTGATGTTCAAAGGTGAACCCCTCGTCGGCCGCTCGGTGGAGGCGATCGCCTGCCGGGGAGTGGTGCAGATCCCTGAGGGCAGGCAGCTCTTCGCGCCGCTGAGCGTGGCCGAGAATCTCGAGCTGGGCGGTTATCTGCGCGGCCGCGACGGCGGCCAGGCTAAGCGGCTGGAGGAGGTCTATGAGCTCTTTCCCCGGCTGGCCGAACGCCGAGCGCAGGCTGCGGGCACGCTCTCGGGCGGCGAACAGCAGATGCTCGCCATTGGCCGGGCGCTCGTGGCCGAGCCTCAACTGCTGCTACTGGATGAACCCTCGATGGGACTCGCGCCTCTCATCGTTCGCGAGATCTTCGAGGTGCTGGCGCGACTGAACCGGGAAGGACTCCCCATGGTTCTGGTGGAACAGGACGCCCGGCTGGCGCTGCGCGTGGCCCACCGTGGTCTGGTGTTGGAACGTGGCTGCGTGGTGCTCGAAGGTTCGGGGGCGGAGCTCTTGAACAATCCCGACGTCCAGGCTATCTACTTTGGTCGGCGCGGAGCCGGATAGCCGGCCCCGCGCTTTGAGAGCCTTAGAGAAAGGACCGCATTTGTGAACGGGATATGGAACCCCGAGTACGAGACCATGGAGCGCGACCGTCTGCGAGAGCTGCAGTTCGAGCGGCTGCAGATGACGGTGCGCTGGGCGTACAACAACGTCCCTTTCTACCGGGAACAGTGGGAGCAGGCACGTCTGAGGCCACAGGACATCGGCTCCTTGGACGACCTGGAGAACATCCCCTTCACGGTCAAGGACGACTTCCGCCGGGCCTATCCCTATGGGCTTTTCGCCGTGCCCTTGGAGCAGGTGGTGCGCATTCACTCCTCGACCGGGACCACCAGCCGGCCGACAGTGGTGGGCTACACCCGGGGAGACCTGAATACCTGGGCCGAACTCACCGCCCGCGTGGCCTCCGCCGGGGGAGCGCACGCCCACGACGTGGCCCAGATCGCCTTCGGCTACGGCCTGCCCACCGGCGGATTCGGCTTGCACGCCGGTCTGGAGCGGTTGGGAGCCACGGTGATCCCCGCCTCGACGGGAAACACCCGGCGCCAGCTCACCATCATGCGCGACTTCCACACCACGGTTTTGGTCTGCACTCCGAGCTATGCCATGTACATCGCCGGCTCGATCGAGGAGATGGGCTTCGATCCCCAGGAGCTCAAGCTGCGGGTTGGGCTGTTTGGTGCCGAACCCTGGACCACCGAGGTCCGCGAGCAGCTCGAGGCTCGGCTGGGCCTCAGCGCCACCGACAATTACGGGCTCTCCGAGCTCATGGGGCCGGGAGTGTCGGGCGAGTGCCAGATGAAGGAAGGCCTGCACGTGAACGAGGACCACTTCATCGTCGAGGTGGTCGACCCCGAAACCGGCGAGCGGGTGCCCGAGGGTAAGGAGGGCGAGCTGGTCTTCACCTCGTTGACCAAGGAGGCGCTGCCGGTACTGCGTTACCGCACCGGTGATCTGGCCAGCTTGAACCTACGGCCCTGTGCCTGCGGCCGCACCTTCGCGCGGCACACCAAGGTCTTCGCGCGGACCGACGACATGCTCATCGTCCGCGGGGTGAACGTCTTTCCCTCCCAGGTGGAGCAGGTGCTCTGCCGCATCGAGGGGGTCGAGCCGCACTTCCAGATCCTGCTGACGCGGGAGGATGCGCTCGACCAGATGGAAGTGCAGGTGGAGGTTGAGCCCGCTATCTTCCCGGATCAGATGCGCAAACTGGTTGAGTTCGAGCGCGAGGTGGCCGACAGGCTGCAGGAAGAGCTCGGAGTCCGCGCCCGGGTCCGCCTGGTGGAGCCCAGGGGCATACCCCGCTTCTCGGGCAAGGCCCGGCGTGTGGTGGACAACCGATGACGAGAGAGGTTCGATAATGACCTTAGAGCCTGGACTTTCCGCCCGGATAGAACGACGTGTCACCCCCGAACTCACCGCGCGCGCATTCGGCTCCGGGCTGGTGAACGGCCTGGCCACCCCGATGATGATCGCGCTCATGGAGCAGGCTTCGGTGGAGGCGGTCGCGCCCGAGTTGGAGGAGGGTCAGTCGACGGTGGGCACCAAACTGGACGTCACGCATCTGGCGCCCACGCCGGTGGGCATGCTCGTTCGAGTGCGCGCCGAGTTGGAGGAGGTCGACCGTCGGCGTCTGGTCTTCTCGGTCGTCGCGGAGGACGAGGTGGGAGAAATCGGCAGTGGCCGCCACGAACGTTTCATAATCGAGCTTTCCTCGTTCGAAGAGAAGATTGCCGCCCGCGGCAACTGAGCCGACAGAAGCAGACGCGAAGGGGACTCGAAGTGGCGCGAGTACAGACCGCCCCGGTGAGGGTCAAGCTCTATACCAAGGACTTCGTGTTCAGCGGGTTCGTGCACACCAAGCCGGGCGGCTGCAAGGAGAGGGTATCCGACATCCTCAACGATCCCACCGGCCGCTTCCTGATTGTCACCGACGTCAGTTTCCGCCCCCGCTCGGGGGATGAGAGCCAGGCGCGGCGCTCGACCACGGCCATGGTCCGCATCGACGACATTCAGTTCCTGGTCCCCTTCGAAGGCCAGGCGGAGAAGCCTCAGGCGGCCAACGAGGGAACCGCCACTCTGCCCCAGAACTGGTAGACTACCGTCCGCTCTGGGAGATAGACCCGCTGTCGGTTTTTTGAGCTTCGCCACGCGCGGTCTCGGCGGCGCTTCCGCGCCCAACACAACAACTTCCCTGGGAGGACCTTGGTGGAGAACCACGACTTCCTTTTCACGTCCGAATCGGTCAGCGAGGGTCATCCGGACAAGATCGCCGACCAGATTTCGGACGCCGTGCTCGACGCTGTGCTGACGGACGATCCGAAGGGCCGGGTGGCCTGCGAGACCCTGGTGACCACCGGACTGATCGTGGTCTCCGGCGAGATCACCACCTGCACCTACGTCGACATTCCCGAGGTCGCCCGAAACACCGTAAGGGAGATCGGCTACACCCGGGCCAAGTACGGTTTCGACGCCGACACCTGCGGGGTGATCACCGCCATCCACGAGCAGTCACCCGATATCGCTCAGGGTGTGGAGACGGCGTACGAGATGCGCACCGATCCTGGCGACGAAGATGCCTGCGATCAGCAGGGTGCCGGCGACCAGGGCATGATGTTCGGTTATGCCTGCCGCGACACCGATGAATTGATGCCGCTTCCCATTCAGATGGCCCACCGGCTGATTCACCGGGCGTCGGAGGTGCGCAAAGCCGAGATCATGCCCTACCTGCGCCCGGACGCGAAGAGTCAGGTCACCGTGCGTTACAGTCATGGCCGTCCGGAGTTCATCACGGCGGTGGTGATTTCCAGCCAGCACAAGGACGGGATCGACATCGACACCTTGATGCGCCCCGACCTCATCGAGCATGTGATCAAGCCGGTCCTGCCGGAAGGCCTGTACGACTCGAACTTCAAGGACACCAAGCTCTACGTGAACCCCACGGGGAAGTTCGTGATCGGCGGTCCCATGGGGGATACCGGTCTCACCGGCCGCAAGATAATCGTGGACACCTATGGCGGCATGGGCCGGCACGGGGGAGGAGCTTTCTCCGGCAAGGACCCGAGCAAGGTCGACCGCTCCGGAGCCTACGCCGCCCGTTACGTCGCCAAGAACATCGTGGCCGCCGAACTGGCCGACCGCTGCGAGGTGCAGGTCGCGTATGCCATCGGTGTGGCGCAACCCGTGAGCCTTGCCATCGAGTGCTTCGGCACCGAGCGGGTCGGCAGCGACACCATCAAAGACCTGGTGCTCGAGCACTTCGATCTGCGTCCCGCCGCGATCATTAGGGAACTCGACCTGCGTCGCCCCATCTACAGAAAGACCGCGGCCTATGGGCACTTCGGGCGCGAAGATCACGATTTCACATGGGAGCGGACCGACAAGGCCGAGGACCTGCGCCGCGAGGCGGGACTCGGCTAGCCGACCGGAGCGGGGGCGTTGATCCCCGCCGTTCAGGTCATACCGCTCCTTAGGCCCCGCTCGCTGCAGAGCCGGGCGTTCGACTACCGGGTCCCCGAGGGGGCTGAACGCGAGCCCCTGGTCGGGGAACTGGTCACCGTTCCCTTCGGCCGCCGCCGGGTACGCGGCGTGGTGACGGCGATCGGCGCCAGCGGGGAGGTCGCCTTCGCGCGCTTGGCCCCTCTCGATTCGATGAGCGGCGTGGTGCTGCCTCCGGAACTGCTCGACCTCGCCGGCTTTCTCAGCGAGCACTATCTGGCGCCGGCGGGGGCCAGCCTGCGGGCCGTGACCCCGGTTCACCTCCTCAAGGAGCCTGCACCGGAGCGCGAGGTCTCCTGGGTCGAGCCCGTCTTGTCCGAAGGCAGCGCGGTGCCGGAAGACGCAAATGGGACCGACTCCGGCGGGCGGGACCCGGAGGCGGAGCCGGAGCGCGCAGCGCTTACTCCCCGCCAGAGGGAGGTCTTCGAGCAGCTTCTTCCGGAGGGTGAGCCGGTGGCCGAGTTGACCCGCCGCCTCGGCACTACCCGCGCCGTGGTGGCGGCTCTGGTGGAGAAGGGCTATCTGCGTCAGCTTCTCCGGGCGCCGCGCGAGTCGGCCGACCTCGAACCCGAGGACGCGCTGGAGCCCCCACCTCCGCTTGCCCTGACCCAAGAACAGGCCGCCGCCCTCACGCGTTTGACCGAAGCGCTGGAGGAGGGCGAGGCCTCACGGGCCTTGCTCTGGGGAGTGACCGGTAGCGGCAAGACCGAGGTTTACCTGCGCCTGCTCGAACTGGTGCTCGGCCAGGATGGCGGGGCCATCGTGCTGGTGCCCGAGATCGCCCTTACCCTGCAAACCGTCAACCGGGTGAGAGAGCGTTTCGGCGACCAAGTGGCCGTCTTGCACAGCGCGCTCCCCGAAGGGCGCAGGCTGAAGGAGTCGGCTCGGGTCTTCTCGGGGGAGGCACGCGTCGTGGTGGGTGCGCGCTCGGCGGTCTTCGCTCCGGTGAGGGACCTGCGAATGATCATCGTGGACGAGGCCCACGACGCCTCCTACAAGCAGGAGGAGGAGCCCCGCTACGACGCCCGTACCGTGGCCTGGTGGCGGATCCGGCAGGGTGGTGGCCTCCACCTCGAGGGAAGCGCCACTCCCCGCCTCGAGTCGCTGCACGATTCCCGCCTGGTGTTGCGGCTCAAGGAGCGCCCCACCGGTCAGAAGCTGCCCCAGGTAGAGGTTATCGATTTGCGCTCGCGGGGCGGCCGTGGGGTGCTCTCCCCGGCGGCGAGCGAGGCCCTTCGCGATGTGATGCGCCGCGGGGAGCAGGCCATCGTGCTGCTCAACCGGCGCGGCTACGCCTCGTTCCTGCGCTGTCCTTCTTGCGGCGAGGTGGTTCTCTGCCCCCGCTGCGAGATCTCTCTCACCTACTTTCGCCGGGAAGGGGTGGTTCGCTGCCATCACTGCGGTCACGGGGCCGAGGCGCCCGAACTCTGTCCTTCCTGCGGCCGGGCCGCCCTCGAGCGGGGGAGTCCGGGTACCGAGCGGCTGAGCGACGAACTGCTGCAGATCGTGCCCCGCAACGGCCTTTTCCGACTGGACTCCGACACCGTCACCAGCACGGGCCGGGTTCAGGAAGTCCTCGAGGGGTTTGCCGGCACGCGGCCCTCTCTCTTGGTGGGTACGCAAATGGTAGCCAAGGGCCACGACTTCCCCGGAGTGACCCTGGTGGTGGTGGCCGACTCCGACACGGCGCTCTATCTGCCGGACTTCCGCGCCGGGGAGCGCACCTTCCAACTGCTGGCGCAGGTTGCCGGGCGGGCGGGCAGGGGCAAGAACCCGGGCAGGGTGCTGGTGCAGACCTGGAATCCCGAGGTGGGCTGTATTAGGATGGCGCTCGATCAGCGAGGAGAGGCCTTCTACCGCGAGGAGTCCGCCATCCGCCGCAGACTCGGCTATCCTCCCTACGCCGAACTGATCAGGATTCTGCTGTCGGGTAAGGATGAGAAGCAGGTCCGGGCTGGGGCGGTGTACCTCTTCGAGAGATTCACGAAGTACTTGGCCGACGATGAACTGCTGGGGCCCGCACGGCTGCCGGTTATTCGCCGGCGCAGCCGCTGGCATTTGCTGCTGCGGGTGGAGGATTCGGAACGGGGCAGGCATCTCGTCGAGCGTGCGCTCGCCCAACTGCGGGGGCCCTATTTGCGGCGGGGCATCGATGTGATGGTGGACGTCGAACCGCAGTCGTTTGGGTAGGCGCGGGCGGCAGAGAAGCGTAGGGAATGCAGACAGCGACCGGCAGGAGAGGAGGGACTTATGGCCGGGTTACCGATAGACAAAGTGCGCATCTTCGGCGATCCGCTGCTCAAGCAGCCGCCTCGTCCGGTAGAGCGTTTTGACGAGGACCTGCGCGAATTGGCCGAGATGATGTACCAGGTCATGGAGCGCGAGCATGGCGTGGGCCTGGCCGCGACGCAGATAGGCATGAATAAGTCCTTCATGGTTTGGCAGGACCCCGAGACCGAGGAGCGAGGCGCCCTGGCAAACCCGCGCATCGTGGAGAGATCCGAAGACGAGGAGATCGACGACGAGGGCTGTCTTTCCCTGCCCGGGCATCTCATGCCTGTGTCGCGTTCGCTCAGGATCGTGGTCGAGGGTCAGGATCTGACGGGTGAGCTGCGCAGGATCGAGGTCTCGGGGTTTGTGGCGCGCATCTGCCAGCACGAGGTGGATCATCTACAGGGCAAGCTGATCCTGGACCGCACCACGCAGGACGAGCGCAAACGGATTCTGCGGGAGATACGCGAACAGACCCTGGGTCTGTGAAATTCGCTTTCGCGGGAACCCCGGAGATTGGGGCTTGGGTGCTCGGCGATCTGCTCGCTCGGGGAATGCGCCCTGAGCTGGTGATCTCCCAGCCCGATCGTCCGGCGGGAAGGGGAAGGCACGCCCGACGGCCGCCGGTGGTCGATCTGGCCGAACGCGAAGGTATCGACTGCGTGCAGACCCCCAGCATCAACCTTCCCGATGTGCTCGAACGGCTGACCCGGAGCGGAGCCGGGACCCTGGTGGTGGCGGCCTTTGGCCAGCTGCTCAAATCCGAGCTTCTCGAGCGCTTTCTCTGTCTGAACGTCCATCCCTCATTGCTGCCTCTGTACCGCGGTGCCGCCCCCATTCGCCGCGCGTTGATGGACGGCTGCAACGAGACCGGAGTCTGCATCATGCGGATGAGCCCGGGACTAGACGAAGGTCCGATCGCGCATAGTCGTCGTCTGTCCATAGACCTGCGAGACGACCACCTGTCTTTGGGCCGGGCTCTGGCCTTCCTGGGCGCATTGGGGGTGGAAGAGGTGCTGATAGGCGCCAAGCACGACAACCTAGAATGGCGGGAACAGGTGGGCGAGGCCATATACGCCTCGAAGTTGACCACAGCGGACCGCCGGCTTCGCCTGGACAGGAGCGCACGCTCTGCCCACGATCAGGTCAGGGCGCTGGCTCCGGACATAGGCGCCGAAACGCAGGCCGGCGGTCTCCGGCTCAAGATCTTGCGCACTTGGCCCCTCGGGGTCCAGGGAATCGCGATTCCGGCCGAAGCCGAGAAGGTTGCGGGCTACCCGGGAAGAGTTTCCCTCACCAAGCAGCGCATGTTCGTGGGCTGCGGGGAAGGTGCGCTCGAACTGCTCGAGTTGCAGGCGGCGGGCAAGCGACGGATGGGCCCGGACGAGTTCCTGCGAGGATACCTTTCCCGGGTCGAGGCGGGCCTACATACCGGCGCGAATGGGGAAGGAGCGTGAGCGATGGGCATTCCCACCGACATCCGTAGCCAGGTGCTGCTGCTGCCTTCGGTGCTCTCAGCCGACTTCTCTCGACTAGGCGCCGACGTGGACCGCATGCTGGACGCGGGTATGCGGGTGATCCACTTCGACGTCATGGACGGGCACTTCGTGCCCAATCTGACCATCGGCCCCGCTGTGGTCGCCGCTCTGGCACCGAGGATTCACGAACGGGGTGGTTGGGTCGATGTGCACCTGATGATCGAGGACCCCGACGCCTTCATCGAGGACTTCGTGCAGGCCGGCGCGGACGCCTTAAGCGTGCATGTGGAGATTCTGCCTCACCTGCACCGTACACTCACCGGCATCCGCGAGTTGGGAGCCTCACCCGGAGTGGTGCTAAACCCGGCGACGCCCGCATCCGCCGTCTCCGAGGCCGTCAAGTATGCGGACTACGTCCTGGCGATGACGGTAAACCCCGGCTTCGGCGGTCAGAAGTTCATCTCGGGGGCGCTGGACAAACTGGCGGGACTGGCCCGCACGCTGCCTCCCGGGGTGGCCTTGGAGGTTGATGGTGGTGTCGGACGCGACACCATTGGCCCCCTGCGGCAGGCGGGGGCCAACTGGTTCGTATCGGGTTCGGCGGTTTTTGGGGCGGCCGACCCAGGACGGGAAGCGGCCGAGTTGCAGGCTCTGGCGCTGGGCGGTATCGCCGTCTAAGCTGGGGTGGCGGCGGGGCCCCGGTGTGGTCCTTCCCCAGGTGTGGTAGATTTTCTTTGTTGCATATAGGTCTTCGGGGTTGGGTGAAATTCCCTACCGGCGGTAAGAGCCCGCGAGCCCTTCGGGGTCGATCAGGTGAGATTCCTGGGCCGACAGTCACAGTCTGGAAGGGAGAAGACCGGGTACGGCGACGGCGTGCTCAAGAGACGCGCCGATTCGCGCCCGATCGCCCCTGGAAGGCCGCTTTCCGGAAGGGGCTTTTTCTTTGTCGTTGGACGAGCGTGACCAGACCTATCTCGAGCGGGCCATGGAGCTTGCGGAGTCCGGCCGCGGCCGCACTCGGCCGAATCCCCTGGTGGGTGCGCTCGTCGTTCGCGAAGGCACCGTGCTGGGCGAAGGCTTTCACGCTGCCCCGGGACGCGATCACGCCGAGGTGGCGGCGCTAAAAGCCGCGGTGGGCGAGGACTATCGCGGACGGCTCCCCGGCGCAACCGTCTACGTCACCCTCGAGCCGTGCTGTCACCACGGGCGGACGCCCCCCTGCACCGACGCTCTGCTGGCCTCGGGGGTTTCGCGGGTAGTGGTGGGCAGCCGCGATCCCTCGGCTCGCGTCAACGGGAGGGGGATCGAGCGCCTGCGGGCCAACGAACTCACGGTGGACCTGGCCGATGGCGAGCTAGAGCGCCGGCTTCGCCGCCAGAACGACGCCTTCCGCACCTCCGCCACCCGGGGCCGTCCTTTCGTCACCTACAAGTACGCAATGACTCTGGACGGCCGGGTGGCCACCTCCTCGGGCCACTCTCGTTGGATCTCGGGCGAAGAGAGCCGCCGCCGCGCTCACCAGATGCGCATGCAGGCCGACGCCGTGCTGGTGGGCACCGGAACCCTGCGGCAGGACGATCCCCGGCTGGACGTCCGTGAGGTGGCGACCGACATCCAACCGCTGCGCGTGGTGCTGGACGCCCGCCTTGAGATCTCGCCCGAGGCGGCCATAGTCCGCACGGCGAAGCAAGGGCCGGTTTTGCTGCTGGCGGCGGAAGATGTGCCGTCCGAGCGCATCGACGAAGTCAGCGGTTGGGGAGTCGAGGTGGGCACGGTGCCCGCAGGAGCGGACGGCCTTCTCGATCCGAAAGCCGTAGCCCGACTGTTGACCGAGCGTGGCGTCCAGAGCCTCTTGCTCGAAGGGGGGCCGCGCCTAGCCGCGGCCTGGTGGGAGGCGGAGCAGATCGACAAGGTGGCCGTCTTCGTGGCGCCGCTTCTGGGCGTGGGGCGTGCGGGCCGGGAACCGCTACCCATCGCACCGCTCACCACCATGGATCGGGCCCTCCGCCTGCGCGATGCACGCGCGGAGACCATCGGTGAGGACGTGCTGATCACCGGCTATCTTCGGGAGCCCGACTGATGTTCACTGGGCTCATCGAGGAGGTTGGAGTGTTGCGGCGGAAGGTCCGGCGCGAAACCGGCGCCCATCTGCACATCGCAGCCACCAGGGTCCTGCAGGGCGTAGCCATCGGGGACTCGATCGCCGTGAGCGGTCCCTGTCTGACCGTGGTCGAATTGGGGGAGCAGCACTTCGTGGCCGACTGCATGCCGGAGACGCTGGCGCGCTCGACCCTGGGAGAGCTTCGCCCGGGTGCTCCGGTGAACCTGGAGCGGGCGTTGGCTCTTGGCGACCGGCTGGGCGGTCATATGGTTGCGGGTCACGTGGACGCGGTCGGCGAGGTGCTGGCGGTTTCTCCGAGGGGCATTTCGAGCGAACTGCGCATCTCCCTGCCCGCCGTCCTACTCCCCTTTATTGCCCCCAAGGGATCGGTCGCCGTCGACGGGATCTCACTGACGGTGGTCGAGGTGGGGCAGACCGACTTCGTCGTGGGGATCATCCCGCACACGCTTTCGGTCACCACGCTGGCCGAGGTCGCGCCGGGGCAAAGGGTGAATCTGGAATCAGACCTCATCGCCCGGTACGTCCACCGTGCGCTGGGCTTCGCGGAAGGCTCGCCGTCGCGAGAGGGGCCCTCACCGGGATCTGGGTGGGCAAACGGCACCGACGGGGCGGGACTCACCGAGGATTTCTTGCGCCGGCACGGATACTAGCTTCGTAGACCCGAGTCAGGAGGAAGCATGAACGATCGATCCCCCTTCGCATCTATCGAAGAGGCTCTGGATGAGATCAGGCAGGGCCGGATGGTCGTGGTGGTGGACGACGAGGACCGTGAGAACGAGGGTGACCTGACCATGGCCGCTCAGTTCGTCACGCCGGATGCGATCAACTTCATGGCCAAGTTTGGTCGAGGATTGATCTGCCTGGCTCTCACCGAGCAGCGCGCCGATCGGCTCGGGCTTTATCCCATGGCTCAGGACAACCGCTCCCGTTTCGAGACCGCTTTCACGGTGTCGATCGAAGCCCGGGAGGGCGTCACCACCGGCATCTCCGCCGCGGACCGCGCCCGCACCATTCAGGTGGCCATCGATCCGCGCATAAAGCCCGGAGATCTTGTTCAGCCGGGGCACGTTTTTCCGCTCCGGGCCAAGCCGGGCGGCGTGCTGGAGCGCTCGGGTCAAACAGAAGCCGCCGTCGACCTCGCCCGCCTGGCCGGCCTGAACCCGGCCGGGGTGATCTGCGAGGTGATGAACGAAGACGGCACCATGGCTCGGGTGCCCGACCTGGTCGAGTACTCTCGGCGGCACGACGTCAAAATGGTCACGGTGGCTGATCTCATCGAGTATCGTCGCCAAAACGAGCGTCTGGTGCGGCGGGTGGCCACGGTGAAGTTGCCCACCGAGTGGGGCGATTTCCTGGCGCACGGCTACGAGAGCCTGCTGGACGGCGAGCAGCACCTGGTGCTGGTCAAAGGCGAGGTTGCCGGCAAGGAGAACGTGCTGGTCCGGGTGCATTCGGAATGCCTCACCGGAGACGTGTTTCATTCGCTGCGCTGCGACTGCGGGGAACAACTCGACGCTTCCATGGAGAAGATCGAAGAGGAGGGCGAGGGCGTCCTGCTCTACATGGCGCAGGAGGGCCGCGGCATCGGACTGCTGAATAAGTTGCGCGCCTATGAACTACAGGAGGCGGGGCGCGACACGGTCGAAGCCAACGTGGAACTGGGCTTCGCTCCCGACATGCGCGACTACGGCATTGGGGCGCAGATCCTGGTGGACCTGGGTCTGACTTCGATCCGGTTGATGACCAACAACCCGCGCAAGCTGGTGGGTCTCGAAGGCTATGGGCTCGAAGTCACCGACCGGGTTCAGGTCGAGGTGCCCCCGCGCCTTCAGAATCTGCGGTATCTGCAGGCCAAACGAAGCAAGATGGGCCATATCCTTCATCATCAGGGACTCGACCTCGAGGGGTTCGAGCCGATCGAAGTCCCTGAGAACCTGCTCAAGAAAGACGAAGTGCGAAAGGAGACCGCGGAATGAGCGACCTGCGTCCGGGCAAAGTGTATGAAGGCGCTCTCAAGGGAGATGACCTGGCGGTAGGCATCGTGGTGTCCCGGTTCAACGAGTTCATCTCGAGCAAGCTGCTCTCCGGGGCGCTCGATTGCCTCAGCCGCCACGGGACCGACCTGGCCAAGGTGGAAGTGGCCTGGGTTCCCGGTGCCTTCGAGATCCCCGTTCTGGCGGGAAAGATGGCGGGCTCGGGTCGCTACGACGCGGTGATCTGCCTGGGCGCGATCATCCGGGGCGCCACCCCGCACTTCGACTATGTGGCCGCCGAGGTCTCCAAGGGGGTGGCCAAGGTGGGGCTGGACTCGGGACTGCCGGTGATCTTTGGCGTGATCACCAGCGACACCATTGAGCAGGCGGTGGAGCGCGCCGGAACCAAGGCGGGGAACAAGGGTTGGGACGCGGCGCTCGCGGCGGTCGAGATGGGCAACCTCTACCGCGCTATGGCGGAGGGTGCCCGGGATTGAGAGTCGGCGGCCAGAAGGCCGGTTAGCCGACCTTCTGCACCTTGTTCGCCTTCAGGCACTTGGTGCAGACGTAGGCGCGGGTGGGCTTGCCTTGGAGATAGAGGCGCACCTTTTGTACGTTGGGGTTCCAGCGGCGCTTGGTGGCCCGCATGGAGTGGCTCCGGTTGTGGCCGAAGCTCGGCTGGCGACCGCATATAGAGCAAACTCGAGACATATCTAACCCTTTGTCAAAGCGGAGAAGTCGACAGAACACCGTAGTATGCACCAAGGTTCTGTCCAGAGCAAGGGGCCATGGTCGGCAGATCCGGCCAGGCGCGGCTTAGTTCTCCGTCCGGCCGCCCCGCCGCGATCGCGGAGTATGTCCGGCCTGTGATATAAAATGAGATCACTATGGCAACCTTCACCAAAGAGATGTCCATCCTCGAGGCCTTGCAGGCCGACCCAAGGGCGCGCGAGATCTTTGCCGCACACGGGATGGGCTGCATTGGCTGCCTGGGCGCCACCATGGAGTCCATCGCGAGCGGGGCCAAAATGCACGGCATCGACCCCGAGGTCGTGATTGGCGAGCTGAATCGCCTCGGCCCGCTCCAAGAGGCGCGGGAAGGCGAGGGGTAGAGCAGCTCGACCATGGCGCAGTCCAGGCCGAGAGCTGACCGGCCCGCAGAGCGGGTGGGGGGACGGGTCGTGATCAGCGACCGCGCGCTGTCCGATCTGATCGGCTGGACGGTACTCGAATGCTACGGGGTCGTGGGCATGGCTTCGCCCAATCTCTATAGCGGTGTCGCCCGCCTGCTGACCCGAGATAAACTTCACCAGGGAATTCGCCTGGAAAGAATAGACGACCACCTCAAGCTGGAGCTCTACCTGGTGGTCGAATACGGACTCAATGTGGCCGAGGTCGCCGGCAACGCAAGGGCGCAGGTGGCCTACAACGTGAAGAAGTTGGCCGGCCGGCGGGTGGATGAGATCCACATTCACGTGCAGGGGGTGAAGGTTGGCGATCACTGACTCCCTCTTCACCGCTCCCAGGGTCCGGGCCGTCGTGACCGCCGGCTATCAAGCTCTAGAGGAGCGGCGGGACGAGATCAACGACCTGAACGTCTATCCGGTTCCCGACGGTGACACAGGCAACAACCTGGCCCTCACCGTTCGTGCCGTCTTGGAGGACCTGCGCAGCCTGCCCGACGATTCCCCCGCGGACAGAGTCGCCGCCTCGGTGTCACGCGCAGCCTTGATGGGCGCCCGTGGGAACAGCGGGGTGATCCTCTCCCAGATGGTCCGCGGCGCCATGGACGCTCTCGCTGACGCGGACGCTTTCAATGATCGGGCGATCGTCGGGGCCTTCTCCGCCGCGAACAAGGCGGCCTACCGAGCGATCCGCAAGCCCGTCGAAGGAACCATGCTCACGGTTCTGCGCGAGATGAGCGAAGCCGCCGACGATCATCAGGGCGAAGACCACCGTCAGTTGATCACCGCGGTCCTGCGGGCGGGCTGGGATAGCGTGCACCGCACTCCCACGCTGCTCTCGGTACTGGCCGATGCGGGCGTTGTGGACGCGGGCGGCTTCGGCTTGCTGGTGTTACTTGAAGGAATGGTGGGCGGAGCAGAAGGACCCGAGCTCACGGCCGGCATCGACTTGGACATCTTGGCGGGAAAGCCCGAGTCCGGCCGAGGTGGCATGCGCGAAGAGAACGTGGGTGAGTTCGCCTACTGCACCAGCTTCCTGCTCCTCGGCGAAGGAGTGGAGCCCAGACCTCTGGAGGGCTCCCTGGAGAACCTGGGGGACAGCCTTCTCGTCGTGGGTGACCGCGGACAGGTCAAGGTCCACATCCATACGAACGACCCCGGGGCGGTACTTAGTCTGGCCACGGCCAAAGGCAGCCTTCGCGAGGTGGAGATCGACAACATGCTGGTGCAGACGGCGGAGCGCGAGGCCCGCCTGAGCGCACACGAGCACGCAGCCGCCCGGATCGCCCCGCTTAACTCGAGGAAGGCCCCGAAGCCCGCCACGCAGGTGGTGGCCGTGGTCGCCGGCGAGGGCAACAAACGGCTCTTCCAGAGCATGGGCGCCCATCTGCTGGTTGAAGGGGGTCAGACCATGAATCCGTCGGCGGAAGAATTGGCTTCGGCGTTGGAGGCCGCCACCGCGGACGCCGTGCTGATCCTGCCGAACAACAGCAACGTCATCCTGGCGGCGGAGCAGGCCCGGCAGATGGCAGACCGGGAAGTTCACGTGGTGCGCACCAAATCCATACAGGCAGGGATCATGGCCATGGTCGCTTATGATCCTGAGTCGCCCGCGGAAATCAACGTGGAGGCGATGGAGGACGCTCTCGATGGACTGCGCACCGCGGAGGTGACTCGGGCGGTGCGGGACTCCCAACTGAACGGCCTCCAGATCCGCGAGGGACAGTTCCTGGGCCTGCTCGATGGCGAGCTGATAGTGGCCGAAGGGGAGTTCGAGGACGCGGTGACTGCGCTGGTGGAGCGGCTGCTAGAGCAACCTGCTGAGGTGCTGACCGTCCTTCTGGGCGAGTCCGAACTCGGTGAGCGGCCGGCCGCGGTGCTGAAAGGGCTTGCCGAGCGCTACCCCGATCTCGAGATCGAGGTGCACAAGGGTGATCAACCCCACTATCCCCTACTAATGGCGGTCGAGTGAACGTGGAGTTGACCCGAACCAACACCATGCTGGTGCTCGATTCCACCTCCGATCTCTCCCCGGAGCTTCGCGCGGACCCCAATATCCGGGTGGTCCCGCTGCTGGTGCACTTCGGCGACGAGAGCCTGAGGGACTGGGAGGAGATTCACCCCGAGCAGTTCTACCCTCGGCTGCAAGAGACCTCCAAGCTGCCAACCACCTCACAGCCATCGGTGGGGCAATTCCTCCAGGTCTATCGGGAGGCGCGCAAGGATTTCGAGCGGGTCTACTCGATTCACATCAGCGCGGGCCTCAGCGGGACTGTGGGGAGCGCGAACACTGCCGCTGAAGAGGTGCCGGGAGTGGTTCCAATCGATTCGGGCAGTGCCAGCGTGGGCCTCGCCCTTCTGGCCGATCGGCTTCTGCTCATGTTGGACGAGGGCGTGGAGGAAGAGATCTTCCTCGATTACATTCAGGGCTACTCCGAGCGGGTGGGCTTTCTCTTCATGGTCGATACGCTGGAATACCTGCAAAAGGGCGGCCGGATCGGACGAGCAAGCCGGATTGCGGGCAGCCTTCTCAGCGTCAAACCGCTCCTTACCATGAGGCAGGGCGAGGTAGATCTCTACAAGAAAGTCAGGGGAGAGCGCAAAGCGCTTTCTGCCGTCCAAGGTTACTTTCTCGAGCGCACCACACCCGACAAACCGGTCTTCTTGGCGATGGCCCACGCCGCCGCACCCGGCAAGGCGGAGGCCATGTTGGAGGTCCTGCGCGAAACCGACCGCACCCTCGATGTTCGGGTTAGAGGCCATCTGGGCTCGGTCATCGGAACCTACGTCGGTCCGGGGGCCATCGGCCTCTTCTTCATTCAGGAATGATCCCGGGGCAAGGAGCCGAGTCCTACTTCCCTCTCGGCTCCAAAGAACCCCTGACTCCGGGAAGTGCCGTCCTGCCCATCACCTCCTCGACCGACCGGCGTCCCGGTGAATTGGAGCGGCCGGTCACGGACCTGACCGGCGTGGGGCGGAGAACCGCGGAGCGTCTCTCCGCCCTGGGACTGGAAAGCATCGGCGACCTGCTCTTCCACGTGCCTTTTCGCTATGAGGTGGCGGCCGACCTGGTCGACATAGGCAGCCTGCGGGAGGGACAGCCGGTCAGCGTGCGGGGCCGGGTCCTGTCGGTCTCGGTTAGGCGCACCCGCCGACCGGGGCTGAAGGTTCTGGAGGCGATCATCGGCGACGGAACCGGGAGCATCCGCGCGATTTGGTACAACCAGCAGTATCTGGAAGAACCCTTTTCCCACCGACCGGAGGTGCTCTTGCGGGGTAGCCTGGTGCGCCGCGGTGCCGACTGCTCGTTCCGCATCAAGAGTCACGAAATCCTCTCCGGCGAGGAGGAGAAGTGGGACGGCATCCACACCCTGGGACCGGTGCCGGTGTACCCGGCGACAGGCGAACTGAGCGTCCGGCTGATCCGCAGCCTGTTGCATCGGGCCCTGCCTTACGCGGCCCACCTGATCGACCCGGTGCCCGCCCGCATCCTTGCCGCCGAAGGGATGCCGTTTGCTGCAGAGGCGGTGGCAACGGTGCACTTCCCGGGGACCGCCGCCGAAGGCCGCGCTGCCCGTAACCGCCTCGCCTTCGAGGAGCTCCTACTGCTTCAGGTCGCCCTGCTCCTGCGTCGAAGGCGCGAGGAGACCTCCACCCGAGCGCGGCCGCTGCCGCCCGCCGCCCAACAGTCACGGCGGCTCTTCGAGCAACTGGCCTTCGTCCCCACCGCGGCCCAACGGCGATCCCTCGACGAGATCGACGGCGATCTGACAAAGGCGGTCCCCATGCGCCGCCTGCTTCAGGGCGACGTCGGCTCGGGCAAGACGCTGGTGGCGACCTATGCGCTTCTTCGGGCCGTGGAGGCCGGGGGACAAGCCGCGCTCATGGCTCCCACGGAAGTCCTCGCTGAGCAACACGCAGCCCGCCTAGGACCTCAGCTCGCCGACCTGGGAGTGCGCCTGGCCTTGCTTACCGGAAGCTGTTCCGCCGCCGAACGGAGGGCGCTCCTCGCCGGGGTGGCGGCGGGAGAGATCCAGGTGCTGGTGGGTACGCACGCGCTGATCCAGGAGGCCGTGCGCTTCCGTGACCTTCTGGTTGCCGTGGTGGACGAGCAGCATCGCTTCGGGGTGAGTCAGAGGGAGGCCTTGGCCGGGGCCGGCGCGCATGGGGCCGCCCCGCACGTGCTGCACATGACGGCGACGCCGATACCGCGCACGCTCAGCCTGACCGTCTACGGGGACCTCGACGTCAGCGTGATCGACGAGTTGCCCCCGGGCCGGACGCCGGTGAAGACCTGGGTGGTGCCCGACGAACGCACCGCGGGCATGTGGGAATTCGTGCGCGGGGAACTGGACTCCGGCCGGCAGGTCTACGTCGTCTGTCCCCTGATCGAGGAGAGCGACTCCCTATGCGTGGCCTCGGCCCGGTCGGTGTTCGCCGAGCTCAGCGCCGGGCCGCTCGCCGGTTATCGGCTGGGCCTGTTGCACGGGAAGCTGGCCTCGGCGGAGAAACAACGGGTGATGAACGATTTCCAAGAGGGCGGGCTGCAGGCCCTGGTCAGCACCAGCGTGATCGAGGTCGGCGTCGACGTGGCCAACGCGTCGGTCATGGTGATTCAGGGAGCCCACCGCTTCGGGCTTTCGCAACTGCATCAGTTGCGGGGGCGTGTGGGTCGGGGTACCGCCGAGTCCTACTGCCTGCTGCTACCCGGTGGGGGAGACGAGGACGCCCAGAAGCGCCTAAGGCTCTTCGCCAAGACCTCGGACGGATTCGCTCTTGCCGAAGCGGACCTGCGCCTTCGGGGAGAGGGTCAACTTTTCGGCAGCCGCCAATCCGGGATGGGCGATCTGCGCATCGCCCGACTACTGACCGACGGTAAGCTGCTGTACAGGGCCCGGCGCTGGGCCCTTGCTCTGCTGGCAGAGGACCGCAACCTCGAACGGCCAGAGCACAGCATGCTGCGCGATGCCGCGGAAGCCCGCTTCGGCGCCATCACCGGCTGGCTGGACCGAGTGTAGGGGATGCCCGCGGGCCAAGGCAGCGGTAGGCTGCGCATCATCGCCGGCAGCCGCCGGGGACACCGGATCGAGGTGCCGCGTCAGGGCGAGGTCCGCCCCACCGGAGACCGGGTGCGCGAGGCGATCTTTGCCGCGCTACTCAGCGCGGGTCCGCTTCAGGGAACGCGGGTACTCGATCTTTTCGCGGGTTCGGGTGCGCTGGGTCTCGAGGCGCTCTCGCGAGGCGCCCGCAGCTGTACCTTTGTCGAATCCGACGCGCGGGTCGCGCGGGTGCTTGCCCGAAACGTCGAGCATTTGGGCTTCGCGGAGCGGTCCGAGGTTCTGCGCTTGGACTACCGAGCCGCTCTCAAGCTGCTCGGGAGGCGGGATGCCTACGATTTGCTCTTCCTCGACCCTCCCTATAGAATGCTCGCGGACGTCACCGTTCCGTTGACGTCCGTCCTGCCCCGGCTTCTTTCCAAAAACGGCCTAGTGGTCGTTGAAGGCCCGGCAGGAGTAAGCCCGGACCTTCCCCTCGAGATCGTTTTCGAGCGGAAGTACGGGGATACGTTAGTCACCATGGCGAAAACGGAAGGCGAGGCGGAGTGAGGACGGCCATATGTCCCGGTACTTATGACCCCGTCACGGTGGGCCATCTGGACATTATCAGCCGTTGCGCGAAGAAGTTCGAGGCGGTATACGTTGCGGTCATCCGCGATGCCTTCCGCAAGAACACGCTGTTTTCCATTGAAGAGCGCGTGGAGTTCCTGGAGGAATCCACCGCGGCCCTGCCGAACGTATTCGTGGTGATACTGGAGGGCCTGGTGGTCAAACTGGCGCAAGAGCTTGGAGCCGACGCCATGGTAAAGGGACTGAGAGCTGTTACCGACTTTGAGTACGAATTTCAGATGGCGCAACTCAACAAGAAGCTCGACCCGTCACTGGAGACGGTTTATATGATGGCCTCTCCGGCCTATAGCTTTCTCAGCTCGAGCGGGGTAAAAGAGATCGCCCGGTTTGGAGGATGCGTGGACGACCTCGTTCCCGGGCATGTGGCTGAGAGGTTCGCAGACATCTATCCCCGCGTGGAGGCGTAGGCAATGGACGTTCTAGTACTAATCGACAAGCTGGACGATCTGGTGCACAACGCCAGCACGCTCCCCATGACCGACAAGGTCATGATCGATCGCGATGAGATATACGAACTGCTCGATCAGATGCGGACCACCATACCCGAGGAGATCAAGCAGGCCCGTTGGATCGTCAAGGAGAGACAGGAGATGCTCCAGGAGGCCCGGGAGGAGTCGGAGCGCATCGTCGCCGAGGCCAAAGAGGAGTCCGAGCGCCTGACCGGGGAGCAGGAAGTGGTCAGGCAGGCGCATCGGCGGGCCGAGGAGATCCTGCGCGACGCGGAGAACCGCGAGCGGGAGATCCGCCTGGGAGCCGAAGATTATGCGGACGAGGTGCTGGGGACCCTAGAAACGAACCTGGACAAGTTCCTGTCCGCCGTCCAGAGAGGGCGGGAGCGCCTGCAGGGCCGGGACGAATAGTCCCGGCACATAGTTCCGCCGTGACGGACGGTAGAACGGAGATCGTCATGGCACGCACAACATCCCCTTCGCTCGACCTTCGCGAACTGCCCCTGAAATCCGGCGAGCGCACGGAACGCGTCGTCGCCATCGAGCCCTATCCCATCTTTCTTGGGGGTCAGCGTTATCAGGTGGTCCCTCAAGGCGAGGGCGCCGACGTCGTTATCGAACGGCTGTCCGGGGGTTACCTGGTGACTGTGGTGATGGAAGCCTCCGTTTTCGGCGCGTGTTACCGCTGTCTGCGGGAACTCGAGCAGCAGGTGGAGGCAAGGCAGCAGGAATTCGTTCCCAGCAATCCCGAAAAGTGGGATGAAGACGACATCTCGCCCTTCGTCGACGATTTGATGGTGGATCTCGTGGGCCTGACGAGGGAGGCCGTTATCCTCGCTCTGCCCGAGAAACTCCTCTGCCGCGAGGACTGCCTGGGTATCTGTCCGCAGTGCGGCAAGGACCTTAATCTCGAGGAGTGCCACTGCCACATCGAGCAGCTCGATCCGCGCTGGGAGAAGCTGAGGGAGCTGGGGCTTGGCGGGGGCGAGGAGTTGGGGGTGAGCGAGGCCGACGGAGAGGATGTGCCCGGGGGGGAAGAGTGATCGGCGACCGCTCGGCGGGGGCTCTGCGGCTGTTGGCTTGAAAGTCCCCGTAGTTTAGGGTAAAACATCACGGTGCGCGGGTGACCCCGCGAACCCATCGACGCAGACAACGTTTTTCGATTTAAGGGGTCCACGTGGCCGTTCCCAAGAAGAAGACATCCAAGTCCCGGCGTGACAAGCGCCGCGCGACGCACCGCATCGAAGGCGCCACGGTGGGCACCTGCCCGCAGTGCCACGGACCTCGGCTCCCTCACCGAGTCTGCCCGACCTGTGGAAGCTATCGTGGCCGGCAGATCGTAGAGGTCGAGGAGTAAAGGCGTAGCCGTCGTGCCGCCGATACCGGCGGCACTTCCTTCCTTCCTTCCTTCCTTCTCGCGCTTCTTCCGCTACTCCTCTTGCGCGGAGCACCCGGGAGGCCCGCCGATAATCCGCCTCTCGCCCGCGGCCTCCGGCTTAAGCCCGAGGCCGTCCTCTCCGATAGAGCATGCAGTTTGTCGATGCCGATCGTTGGGACGGAAGCTCATGGGTGAGTGGACCACATTTCAGTGCAACTCCTGCGAATACCAATCCCGGCCGGCCCGTTGGGGCGTAGGAGTCCACAACCCCAGCCGCCGCTTTATGCCGGCCCTCTGCCCCTCCTGCAACGAGTATGTCGAAGTCGACTTAACCGGTGCGGACATGGTGGTCGACCAGTTCACCTGCAAGCTGTGCGGCGGCGAGGTCGATTTCATCGACCGCCGGGATGCCTACGGCTGTCCCCGCTGCTCTGGTCCCAGCGTCCGGTTGATACAGGGATCCGAGTACTGGTAGCCCGCGCAAGACTGATGGAGGTCTCATGCAGCTGATCGTGCAAGAAGGAACCGCGATTCTCAGCCTCAAAGAATCGATTCAGGCCCATGACGAAGCCCTGCGGAGCACGGCTCTACAAGAGATCACCGATCAGGTGAAGGTGTTCTACCGCGATTACGAGATCATCAGAGTGGAAGCCAAAGAAGGGAACATGGAGATCCTGCCCGCGGGCCTTTCCGGTCTCTTCTGGTTGGCAAAGGGGAGGCGGTACCGGCTCAAGGTCGGGGAATAGCCCGAGCGGCCGGCCGGGTGAGAAGCTTCTATCTTCTATTGCGGGTCGCGGTCCGGTAGACTGCGCCCGACGAGGAGGGTATTCTCTGCGCAGCCACCACTATATGAGGTGAGAGCAGGCGTGATCTCCAAGTACACCGGCATTGTATCTGCGCACATAGGTGCTTGAAGGACGCTGTCCCGTAAGGGGCGGCGTCCTTTTGTTTTGGCCGAAGGCGGCCGCCGCGTAGGCGGCCGCCGCGATACGTTCCATTCGAGGAGGACGCATGACGGTTTGGGATCCAGCGAAGATTCGGAATGTTGCCGCGCTCGGTCACCGCGGCTCGGGAAAGACGTCGCTAGTCGAGGCGGTGCTCTTCACGAGCGGAGCCAAGAACCGTTTGGGAAGCGTGACCGACGGGACTGCCACCACCGACTATGACGAGGACGAAGTCAAGCGGCAGATGACCATCGCCACCGGGCTGGCTCACGTCGACTGGGACAAGCGCAAGTTCAACCTGCTGGATACTCCCGGCGAGGCCTCCTTCATCAACGAGTCGATGGCGACTCTCTCGGTCGTCGAAGGCGCCCTGTTCGTAATCAACTCGCAGAACAAGGTGGAGGTCCAGACCGAGCGGCTCTGGCGGCGGGCCGAGGAACTGGGCGTTGCCCGCATGATCGTGGTCAACATGATGGATCGCGAGCGGGCCAGTTTCGAGGAGAACGTCGCGTCCCTGCAGGACCGATTCGGCTCCGGCGCCGTGCCCGTGCAGATCCCGGTGGGCAAGGAGCACGAGTTTCGGGGCGTGGTCGACCTGCTGCAGATGAAAGCCCACATCTACGAGGATAGTTCGGGCCGGAGCAAGGAACAGGACATTCCCGCCGAGCTGCAGGCAGAGGCGGAGAGCGCGCGCGACGCGCTGATCGACGTGGTGGCCGAGGCGGACGATGAGCTGATCGAAAAATACCTCGAGGGAGAGGCAATCACCCAGGAGGAGCTGCTCAAGGCCATGAAACAGGCGGTGGAGGAAGGCCGGCTCTTTCCGATCGTGGCCATGTCTTCCACCAAGAACATCGGCACCGATGAGCTTCTCGATTTCATCGAGTTCGCCCTGCCTTCACCGGCCCGCTTCGGCGGGAGGATGGTGCCGACCGGCGACGACGGCGAGGTCGAGGTGCTGCCGGACGATGCCCAACCGGTCGCCCTGTACGTCTTTAAGACGATCTCCGATCAGTTTGCCGGCCGCATCAACCTGGCCCGCATCTTCTCGGGCAAGATCTCGAGCGACAGCCATCTGGTCAACACCCGCACGAACGACAAGGAGCGGACCGGCAATATCCTTGCCGTGCAGGGCAAGGAAACGAGCCCGGTGGATGACGCGGGCCCGGGAGACATCGTGGCGCTTGCCAAGCTGAAGGACGTCAGCACGGGAGACACTCTGGCCGACGCCTCGCGACCGGTCAAGTTCAAGCACTACGAGTTCCCGCCTCCGGCGATCTCCTTCGCCATCGAACCCAAGAACAAGGGCGAAGAGGAGAAGGTCTCGAACGCCCTGCGAAGGTTGTCCGAGGAGGATCCCGCCATGCAGATGCGGATCGACCCGGAGACCAAAGAGATGATCATATCGGGCACCACTCAGGTCCATGTCGAGGTGATGCTGGACAAGATGAAACGCCGCTTCGGCGTGGAGGTGGATCTGCAGCCGCCCCAGGTTCCCTACCGTGAGACAGTCCGCAAGGCGGCAACGGCCCAGGGTCGGCACAAGAAACAGACCGGCGGCCGCGGGCAGTTCGGCGACGCCTGGATCGAGCTCTCGCCCCTCCCCAGCGGGTCCGGCTTCGAGTTCGACGACGCCATCGTAGGGGGGGCCATTCCCCGAGGTTTCATCCCCGCAGTGGAGAAGGGCATTGTAGAAGCCATGGAGCGGGGCACCGTCGCCGGCTATCCGGTGGTCGACATCAAGGTGAAGCTCTACGACGGCTCGTACCACGCGGTGGATTCCTCGGAGATGGCGTTCAAGATCGCCGGGAGCCTCGCCTTCCAGAAGGCCATGGAGAAGTCAGGACCCGTACTGCTCGAGCCCATCATGAATGTGGAAGCGGTGGTGCCCGAGGAGAACATGGGCGACATCATGGGAGACCTCTCGAGCCGCAGAGGTCGTCCCTCGGGCAGCGAGACCATGGGGGAGATGCAGGTGATCCGCGCGCAGGTTCCGCTGTCCGAGATGCTGACCTACGCGCCCCAGCTTCGGTCTATGACGGGCGGTCGGGGTTCCTATACCATGGAGTTCGATCACTACGCCGATGTCCCCTCGCACATGGTGGAGAAGATCGTCGAGGAGACGAACAAGCGCAGGGAAGGGGAGTAGCACCATTCCCGGCAGCACTAATCTCAGCAAGAGAGTCCCGGCGAAGATCAAGCCTCTGCAACGGCTCCTGCTGTTTGTCTGGGGAGTGGGAGCGCTTCTCGCTCTCCTGCCCCTGCTTCGGCGGCGCAGTGAGTCGCCGGGCAAGGCGGGGCGCGACCGCCCTAGGCCAGGCGGCGGCGTTCTCGCCGCCGCCGAGACCCTCGACGAGCAGCCGCCCGAGGCCGGCGACCTCTACCGGCACTTTCAGACCGGCCTGGAGCTCCTGGAGTCCGGTAACCCCGCTCAGGCCGCGACTCGGCTGGAGAAGGCACGGGCGCTTTCCCCGGCAAAGAACAGCATACGCGAGGCTCTCGGCCGGGCGTACTTCGCCGTGGGGCGCTGGACCGAAGCCGAGGGCGAGTTCCGCGCGGTTATCGAGGCCGCGCCCACCAACGATTACGCCCACTACTGTTTGGCCAAGTCTCTGCAACGGCAGGGGCAGCACGAGCAGGCCCGAGTCCATCTGAAGCTCGCCCGGGCCATGCGGCCGGGCGACACCCGTTACGGCGGCGCGGGCACGCACCAGGGATAGCCCCACGACGGTTTGCCGGATAGGCTTAGCCGCGGGATAGTCCCGCGGGAAGGAGTCGTGCAACGTGGGTTGTATCATTAGATAGATGCAATTCACCGGCAAAGAGGACAACCAGCGAGAGCCGAATCGACCGAGACGGTTGAGCGAACTGTTGCGCGAGGGTTTCGACACCTTTTCCCGCTCGCAGAAGGCCATAGCCCGTTACATCGTCGATCACTTGGAGGAAACGGGCTATCTGAGTGCGGAAGAGTTGGCTCGAATGGGCAACACCTCCAGCTCCACGGTGGTTCGTTTCGCTCAGTCCTTGGGATTTTCCGGCTATCCCGATCTGCAGAGGGCGGCGCGCGACGAGCATCGTCTGGGCGCCGCCTCGCGGCCGGTTGTGCACGACGACCAGTTGCTCTTCGTGGTCGAAGAAGACTTCCTCACGCGGGCACTGCGCACCGACATCCTCAGCCTCGAGGAGACCCTGGCGAAGAATGCTCTGGCCGTCTTCAACGAAGCCGTGGACATGCTGGAAAAGGCCGAGCAGGTGGTGGTGGTGGGGCCGCACGAGGCCGAGGTGGTCGCGGCCCAGGCTGTGTATCTGTTCGAACTGCTGGGCAAGACCACGCTGGCCATGTCGGAGGCATCCGAGGCCCACGTCGCACGCATCACCCGCCTGCTACCCGATGACCTGCTGATCGCTGTCGGCTTCCGCCGCGCACACCCGGTGACTCTCTCGGCCGTCAGGAACGCCAGCTCGGTGGGGGCTAATACGGTGGCCATCACCGACAACAGCCTGTCCGAACTCGCGGGCAAGGCCGATCTCACCCTCTACGCCGACATCGACTCTACCTTCTTCGCGCACTCCCTGGTGGGACCGCTCAGCCTGGTGACGGCCCTCGCCGCCGCCCTCTACTCGCGGGACCGCGAGCGGTACGACTCGGGTTTGCAGGCGATCAGAGGTAGGATCGACGAGTCCGGTTGGCTCAAGTAGGAGCGGCCGCCTAGGGGAGGGCTTCGGATTTGGCGCCGTCCGGGGGCTAAGCTAAACTCTATCGGCACTTACTTTTCCACGGAGGACAATATGAAGGAAATCGGCACTTTGAAGGTTAAAACCGGCCTTGCCGAGATGCTCAAAGGCGGCGTCATCATGGACGTCACCAACGCGGAGCAGGCGAAGGTAGCCGAAGATGCGGGAGCCGTGGCGGTGATGGCCCTCGAACGGGTGCCGGCCGACATCCGCGCGGATGGCGGCGTTGCCCGCATGGCCGATCCGGAGAAGATCATGGAGATCCAGGAGACCGTGAGCATCCCGGTCATGGCCAAGGCGCGTATCGGACACTTCGTCGAGGCGCAGGTGCTTCAGGCGCTCGAGGTGGACTACATAGACGAAAGCGAGGTGCTGACGCCGGCGGACGACGCCAACCACATCGACAAGTGGGCTTTCGATGTGCCCTTTGTCTGTGGGGCGCTCAACCTGGGTGAGGCGCTGCGCCGGGTGGGCGAAGGCGCGGCCATGATCCGTACCAAGGGCGAAGCGGGTACGGGCAACGTGGTCGAGGCGGTCCGGCACATGCGGACCATCATGGGACAGGTCCGTTGGCTGGGCGGCCTCGAGGAGTCGGAGCTCTTCCGCGCGGCCAAGGAGCTGCAGGCCCCTTACGAATTGGTCAGATGGGTGGCCGAGAACGGCAAGTTGCCGGTGGTGAATTTCTCCGCGGGCGGCCTTGCTACGCCCGCGGACGCTGCGCTGATGATGCAACTGGGCGCCGAAGGCGTCTTCGTGGGCTCCGGTATCTTCAAGAGCGAGGATCCATCGGGGCGGGCGAAGGCCATGGTAGAGGCCGTGACTCACTTCGAAGATCCCGAGATCCTCGCGAGAGTCTCACGCGGCTTGAAGTCGGCCATGGTTGGCCTCGAAATCGGCACCCTAGGCGCGGAGAACCTCATTCAGAACCGGGGATGGTAGTAACGAGCCCGACAGTCGGCGTCCTTGCACTGCAGGGCGCCTTCCGTGAGCACGGCCGGATGTTGAGCGGTCTGGGCGCAGAGGTGCGCGAGGTCAGGCTTGCCGCTCAGCTACAGGGACTGGATGCCCTGGTTATCCCGGGCGGCGAGAGCACGACCATGGGGAAGCTAATGAAAAGCAACGGGCTGACCGAGCCGCTTCGCCGCTTTGCCGTCGACCATCCGGTGCTTGGTAGCTGTGCCGGCCTTATCATGCTTTCGCGCCGCACGGCGGAGGGGTCGCAACCGCTGTTGGGGGCCATGGACATCACCGTGAGGCGGAATGCCTTTGGGCGACAGCTGCACAGCTTCGAGGGGCCGGTGCAACTGCGGTTACCCGGCAGGCCGGCGGTGACGTTTCCAGGCGTGTTCATTCGTTCGCCCTGGGTGGAACAGACCGGGCCGGGTGTCGAAACCATAGCGACGTACGAGGACCGGATCGTCGGCGTGCGCCAAGGAAATCTCATGGGCGTGGCCTTTCATCCCGAACTGACGGACGACAATCGGATCCACCGGTACTTTCTCGAGTTGGTCGCCGAGGCGCCCCGTTCGAATACGGTGGAGACAGAGGTGGCGTAGGTAGCGGAGGTAGCGATGTCAGGCCATTCCAAATGGGCCAGTATCAAGCACAAGAAAGCGGCGGTGGATGCCAAGCGCGGCAACCTCTTCGGCAAGCTCTCGCGAGCCATCACCGTGGCTGCGCGCGAGGGGGGCGGCGACCCCGAGATGAACGCCGCGTTGGCGCAGGCCGTGCAAAAGGCCAAAGACGCCAACATGCCCAACGACAACATCGAGCGGGCGGTCAAGAAAGGCACTGGTGAAGGCTCCGAAGGCGAGACCTTCATGCACCTCACCTACGAGGGCTATGGGCCCAGTGGCGTCGCGGTTTACGTTACTGCGCTCACAGACAACCGGAACCGCACCGCCGCCGACGTGCGCCACATCTTCGACAAGTCGGGCGGCAAACTCGGCACCGACGGTTCGGTGGGCTGGATATTCGAACGCAAAGGAGTGATCTTCGTCGGTACTGAGGAGTTCGACGAAGACGAGGTGATGCTGGCGGCCATCGAGGCCGGAGCCGAGGACGTGTTGGTGGAAAACTCTGTCTACGAAATCAGGACCGAGCCCACCGATTTCATGGGCGTGCGTCAAGCGCTTGCCGAGGCCGGGATCGACATTGAAGGAGCTGAACTGACGATGATCCCCTCGACCACGGTGGCGCTCGGAGAAAGCGACGCCAAGAAGACGCTGCGGCTGCTCGAGAACCTGGAGGAGCAGGACGACGTCCAGGACGTCTACGCCAACTACGACATTCCCGACGAAGTGATGGAGGCGCTCGCCGAGTAGCGGATGACGACACAAGAAACAGCGGGCCGCGGAAACGGTCGGCCCCAAGGGCACGGCCGGGTGATCCTGGGTATCGATCCGGGCACCGCTCTCACCGGTTACGGTATCGTCGAGAAGACGGGCAACCGCTTGGCCGCGCTCAGCTACGGCGTCGTTCGCACTCCCGCGGGTCTTGACCTTCATGAACGGCTCGCGCTGCTCTTCGATGAGCTCTCGGCGTTGCTCGCCCGCTATCAGCCCACGGTGGCGGCGGTGGAGTCGCTTTTCTTCAACGTTAACGTGCGCACCGCTCTGGCCGTGGGCCACGCCCGCGGAGTCTGCCTACTGGCCTGCTCCCAAGCCGGCTGTGGGCTCTACGAGTACACGCCGCAGCAGGTGAAACAGGCGGTGGTCGGCTACGGTAAGGCGGAGAAACAACAGGTGCAGCGCATGGTGACGACTCTCCTGGGGCTGCGGGAGGTTCCGCGGCCCGATGACGCCGCCGACGCTCTGGCCGTCGCCATCTGCCTGGCCAACAGCATGGCGATGCTGAACGCCGCACAACGCAGCCGGGAAAAGGGCAACGCGTGATCGATCGCATCCGCGGAACCCTGGTGGCAAAGGGACAGGAATCGGCGGTGGTCGAGGTGGGCGGCATTGGACTGCGCCTGGAGATGTCGTCCTACAGCCTGCGCCAAGCCGGTCCTGTGGGCGAAGACGCCGCCCTGCTCACCTACTTGCACGTACGCGAGGACGACCTGCAGCTCTACGGCTTTACCAGCGAGGAGGAGCGGAACCTCTTTCGCCTGCTGATCGGTGTGAGCAAGATCGGCCCTCGACTGGCCCTCACCACGCTTTCGCGGCGACCGGCGGAACTCCGCCGCGCGATCGCTTCTGGCGACGTCGCCCTGTTTCAGTCGATTCCCGGGATCGGCAAGAAGACCGCGGAACGGGTGATTCTCGAACTGCGTGAGAAGGTCGGAGAGGTGGCGGCCGTGGCCGCCGGCGTCACCGCGGAGGAGTTGGCCGACTCTACCGGCAATCTCGCCACCGCGCGGGCCGCTCTCGAGGAACTCGGCCTGACTCCGGCGGAAGCGGAGGGACTGCTCGCCGGGCAAGACCCCGCAGGCTCGGTCAACGAAATGGTGCGTCAGGCCCTTTCGAAGAGGCGGGGCTAAGGAGTGGCCGATTTGAGCTATCCCGAGGACGAGCAGTGCGCGGAGTTGGCAGATCAGGCTGACTCCGCAGAAGACCTGCCGGCCGCAGGGGAATTCGAGGCCGACCGCCTGGCCGACCCTGAGGAATCGGGCGACGATCAGGAGATCGAGCGCTCACTGCGGCCGCGTTCTCTGCTCACATTTCGCGGCCAGCCCTTACTCAAAGAACAACTTTCGATCTTCATCGAGGCGGCCAAATCCCGCGGCGATGCGCTTGATCACGTGCTGCTCGCGGGTCCCCCCGGATTGGGCAAGACCACGCTGGCCAACATCATCGCAGTCGAGATGGAGGTCGAGATCCACACCACGTCGGGGCCCGCTCTCGAAAAGAAGGCGGACATGGCGGCCATTCTCACCAATCTCGGTGATGGCGATGTCCTCTTCATTGACGAGATCCACCGACTGAACCGGGCCATCGAAGAGATCCTCTATCCCGCGATGGAGGACTTCGAGATCGACATCATCATCGGGCAGGGCCCCAGCGCGCGCAGCATTCGCCTGGACCTTCCCCATTTCACTCTTATTGGCGCCACCACCCGTTCGGGACTGATCACCACCCCGCTGCGCGACCGCTTCGTTTTCAGTCACCGGCTGGACTATTACTCGACGGAAGAACTGGGGGCGATCGTGCACCGCGCCGCCCGGATCCTCGAGGTGGGCATCGACGAGGGGGCCGCTGCCGAGATCGCTCTGCGCGCCCGGGGTACCCCGCGGATCGCGAATCGCCTGCTGAAACGGGTGCGCGACTATGCGCAGGTGCGGCACGAAGGCGAGATCTCCGCGGAGGTCGCCCGGGAGGCGTTGCGTCTCTTCGAGGTCGACGACGAGGGACTCGACCGGGTGGACCGGGAGATTCTGACGCTTATCCTGGAGAAGTTCGATGGGGGACCGGTCGGGCTTTCGACTCTGGCGGTGGCCATTGGCGAGGAGCCCGACACCATCGAGGACGTCTACGAGCCCTACCTGCTGCAGCGGGGCTTTCTCAAGAGAACCCCTCGCGGCCGGGTGCTCACGCGCCTGGGATACGAGCACTGCGGGGTCAAGCCCCCGACCGATGCCGGGCAGCTGTTCTAATCCCACCGGCGGTGGAACCCGCTCATATCTGAGACAATTCCCCGGGCAATGCGTACTCTGATTCACATCTGTTGCGGGCCCTGCGCCACCGAGACGGTGGCGCACTGGCGCGAGGCCGGGCACGACGTGACCGGTTTCTTTTACAATCCCAATATTCACCCCTTCATGGAACACCAGCGGCGGCTGACGGGGGCGGAGGAATTGGCCGATAACGCCGACTTCGAGCTGCGGCTGGACGCGACCTACGACCCGGCCCGTTGGTTCACCGAGGTGCGGCCCCAGGAGGCCGACCGGTGCCGGCGCTGCATCGGCGCCCGGATGGATAGGGCGGCGCGCGAAGCCGCCGCCGCCGGTTGCGACTCCTTCACCACGAGCCTAGCCATCAGTCCCTGGCAGGACCACACCGCCATCGCCGAAGAGGGACAGAAGGCCGCCCAGGCCTTCGGTGTTGCCTTCCTCTATGAGGATCTGCGCCCGCGCTACCGGGCCTCGCGCGAGACCGCGAAACAGACCGGACTCTACCGCCAGAAGTACTGCGGCTGCGTGCTCTCCGAGTGGGAGCGCTACCGACAGAAATCCGGTTGAGACGATGAGCTTCGAGACTGTGGGGCGCCTCTTACTCGTGGCCGGCGCGGTGCTGCTCCTGGTCGGAGCCCTCTTCCTCCTCCTGGGGCGCTTTGGCCTCGAACGGCTGCCCGGGGACATCGTTTGGCGGGGGGGCCGGACCACCATCTACGTGCCCCTGGGCCTTTCGATCCTGGTTAGTCTCACCCTGACCGTCCTGCTCAACCTGATCTTTCGCCGCTGACGTGCGGATCGAAGAACTCGATCTCGAGATACCGCCGGAACTCATCGCGCAGCATCCCACGGAGCCGCGGGACGCCTGCCGCCTGCTTCACCTCGACCGCAAGGCCGACCGGATCGGGCACCGCCAATTCCGTCAACTTCCCCAAATGCTCCGCGAGGGGGACGTCCTGGTGCTCAACGATTCCCGGGTGCTTCCGGCAAGACTCATCGCGCGCAAGCCCACGGGGGGCAGGGTGGAGCTCCTCTTCCTGTCACCGTTCACCGGGCAGGTGGGCAATGCACCCTCCGGTCTGCGATGGGAGGCACTTGCCCGGCCCTCGTCACGCCTGCGCGCCGGCCTGGAGTTGGCCGTGGGCGCCGACCTGGACGAGGTGGTCCTTCTGGATCGGTATCTGGGAGAGGGACGCTGGGTGGTCGCCGCCGCGGGATTGCTATCCATCCCCGAGATTCTCGAACGACAGGGCAAGACGCCGCTTCCGCCATACATAACCGAGGACCCAGGCGACCCCGAGCTCTACCAAACGGTCTATGCGCGTGATCCGGGTTCGGCCGCGGCGCCCACCGCGGGCCTGCACTTCACTCCCGAACTGCTGTCCGACCTACAAGCCGGAGGTGTCGAAACCGCCTCGGTCACGCTTCATGTCGGACTCGACACCTTTCGTCCCATACAGGTGGAGGAGGTTGAAGCCCACCCCATCCATCAGGAGTGGTACTCGGTCCCCGAAGAGGCCCTGCGGACACTGAACCTCGCCCGCCGTGAGAATCGCCGGCTGGTGGCGGTGGGCACCACCTCGGTGAGGGTGCTGGAGACCCTCTTCCGCGCCGCTTCCCCGGGAGAGCCTGCTCCCGCCGATCCCCGCGGCTGGACCAGCCTCTACATAACCCCGGGGTACAGGTTCCGCGCGGTCGGCGCCCTGCTCACGAACTTCCATCTGCCGCGGACCTCGCTCCTGGCGCTGGTCATGGCCTTTGCCGGCGTGGACTCCACCCGCCGGGCCTACGCCGAGGCCGTGGCCGGGCACTACCGTTTCTTCAGCTTCGGCGACGCCATGCTGGTGACATGAGCAACAACGGCGGTCTTCCCGCCTTTCCCTTTTCTCTGGAAGCCACCGACGGACGGGCCCGGGTGGGCCGTCTCGAAACGCCGCACGGCGCGGTGACCACCCCGTGCTTCATGCCGGTGGGCACCAAAGGCACGGTAAAGGGGATGCTGCCCACCGACCTTGAGCGCCTGGGCGCGCAGATCATCCTGGCCAATACCTATCACCTGGCGCTCCGCCCGGGCAGCGCTGTGGTGCGCGATCTGGGCGGCCTGCACCGCTTCATGGGCTGGGAGGGACCGATCCTCACCGACAGCGGCGGCTTCCAGGTGTTCAGCCTGCTGGACACGGCCGACGTCCAGGACGAAGGGGTGGCTTTTCGCTCGGTCTACGACGGCTCGCGGCACCTCTTCACGCCCGAGCGGGCGATCGCCGAGCAACAGGCGCTGGGGGCGGATTTCATCATGTGCTTCGATGAGTGCCCGCCGGCCACCCGGGACCGTTCCCTGGTGGAGCGCGCGGTGCTAAGAACCACCGATTGGGCCCGCCGCTGCCGCGAGGCCCACCTGGGCGCGGGGGGGCAGGGCGCCGGCGGCCCGCAAATGCTCTTGGGGATCGTCCAGGGCGGCACCTTCGCCGACCTGAGGCGACGGAGCGCCGAGGCGCTTCTCGAAATCGACTTTCCCGGCTACGCCGTGGGTGGCCTCTCTGTGGGCGAGGATCGCGAGTCGATGCTGCAATCCACCAAGTCTACGGTGGACCTGCTTCCCTGGGAACGCATCCGCTACTTCATGGGCATCGGCGATCCGATAGGCATCATGGACATGATCGCGCTCGGAGTCGACCTCTTCGATTGCGTGCTTCCCACCCGGGTGGCGCGGATGGGCACCGCCTTCACCAAGGAGGGCAGACTCAACCTGCGCAACGCGCGCTTCAAAGCCGACCCGGACCCGCTGGAGGATGACTGCGACTGCACCGCCTGCCGGTCCTTCTCGCGGGGGGCCATCCGCCACTTCGTCAGCCAGAAGGAGATGTTGGGCGCCCAATTACTCACCGAACACAATCTCAGGCACCTCTTCCGCCTGGTTGATGGCGCCCGCGAGGCCATTCGTGAGCGGCGCTTCGGGGAGTATCGCCGTTCTGTAAGCGCGGGGTGGTAATATGCCGCCAACGGGGGCAGGCGCTCCCATGGAACTATAGGGAACAATCCAAACCGAAGGAGAGAGGCCGTGTCCTTTCCTCTGCTTGCGATTTACGTCGTCGGCTTCATCGCGGTATTTTACTTCCTCGCTATCCGGCCCCAGCAGAAGCAACGACGGGGCCATGAAGAGATGGTGAGTTCCCTGCGGCCCGGCGACGAGGTCATGACCGTCGGCGGGATCAACGGCGTCATCCGCGGGGTTGACGAGCAGTTCATGTTGGTCGAGGTCGCCAAGGGCGTCGAGTTGAAAATGACCAAGCGTGCGGTTGCAGAGATCGTCAATCCCACGCCTCTCGATGACGAACCGGTGCTGATTGAAGACGAGGCCGCGGACTTCGAGGAGATCGAGTCGGAGGAGTATGCTGACGTCGAACCTGATCTCGAACCTGATCTCGAACCTGATCTCGAACCCGAAGATACCTCCGGCACCACCCGCGTCTAGAGTAATTGCGGTAACAGGGTGGCCCGCGCTTGTTGAGCGCGGACCACCCCTTTTTCTTCGTTGACACCGCTCGTGGGTTGACCTATCCTTCCCCGGTGCGCTTTCCGGCCCTCAGCCGATATAGGGCCTACGACCACGAGTAACGTTTTCCAGGAAGGTACCTCCTTGTCGAAAACTGTGCGGAACGTCATCGTGCTCGTGCTGCTCGTCGCCCTGCTGGCGGCGGCGGTCTACTTCATCTACCCCCCCGGGGAGAGCACCCGGCTGGGTCTCGACCTGCAGGGTGGTCTTGCCGTGATTCTCGAGGCGCAGGACACCGCCAAAGCTCCGCGCACCGAAGAGAGCATGGCGCAGGCGCTCAACATCATTCAGGAGCGGGTCGACCGCCTGGGTGTGGCCGAGCCCGAGATTCAGCGGCAGGGCGAATGGAAGATCAGCGTTCAGCTGCCGGGGATCGACAATCCGGAAGAAGCCCTAGCACTGGTGGGCAAGACCGCCGTGCTCGAGTTCTATAAGGTCGAGCAGTTCGGCGAATCCTACGCCACTGAGCAGGAAGCACTCGACGCTGCCGGCGTCGAGGATGAGAATTCCCTGCCCGCCGAACAGTCGCTGGTGCTGTGGCCGGCCGCGGAAAGCGGGTTCGCCGCCGACCGCTGGTACCTGGTCGAGGGGGCGCCTCCGTTGACCGGGACGGCCCTGGAGAGTGCCGACGTGGGCATCGACCAAAATAACCAACCCAAAGTCGACATGGCCTTCACCTCCGAGGGCGCCGCCCTTTTCGGCCAGATCACCGGTGACCTCGCCCAGCAGGCCCAGGTCACCGGTCAGGATCAGTTGTTCGCCATCGTACTGGACGGCATCGTGCAGTCGGCGCCGCGGGTTCAGGAAAGAATCGACGGCGGCCGGGCCGAGATCACCGGCAACTTCACTCTCCAAGAGGCGGAGAATTTGGCCCTGGTTCTCCAGACCGGTGCCTTACCCGTGGAACTCGAGGTCATCGACCAACGCAGCGTGGGGGCCACTCTGGGCAAGGCTTCGCTCGACCAGGCGCTGTACGCCGGAGCCCTCGGCTTTGCAGCTGTGCTCGTCTTCATGCTGCTCTACTACCGGCTCTTGGGGGTCGTCGCCGACATTGCCCTCATCATCTTCGGCATACTCTTCTGGGGAGCGCTCAACGCCATCGGCGCCACCCTCACACTCCCCGGCATCGCCGGAGCGATCCTTACCCTGGGCATGGCGGTGGACGCCAACATCATAATCTTCGCGCGAATCCGGGAGGAGGTCGCGGCGGGTAAGACGGTGCGCACCGCCGTCGACGTAGGCTTCCGCAAGGCGATCAGAACCATCCTGGATGCCAACGTCACCACGCTGATCACCGCCGGCATTCTGTTCTGGGCCGCGACCGGCGGAGTCCGGGGCTTCGCCCTGACGCTCGGTATCGGCGTGGTCCTCTCGATGCTGACGGCCATCGTCGTCACCCGGTCGTTCCTCGCGTTGCTCAGCGGTTGGCGGCCTTTCCGTAACCACACCTTGCTCGGACTGCCCGCGCGAACTCAGGAGCGGCCCGTATGACCATCTATCCCCTGATGAAATACCGATACTGGCTGGTTGCCCTGCTGGGCGTCATAACCCTATTCGCCTTTGTTGCGGTGTTCGTGGTGGGGCTCGATCTCGGCATCGAGTTCGACGGTGGCGCCCGGCTCGAGGTCATCCTGGATCAGGGCGAACCCAACACCGCGATCGTCCGCGAAGCCTTCGAGACTGCGGGGGTCGGATCTCCCCGCGTCCAGGCGGTGGGTGACGGTTCCTTCGTCGTCACCGCCGAGGAGGTCACCGACGAGGAGTTCGATGGCGCCCTTAGCGGTCTGGGAGAGTTCGGGGCGCAGCGGGGCGCCACTGGTATAGAGCGGGTGGGACCCAGCTTCGGCAACGAGACCGCAGACAAGGCGTTTATAGCCGTGCTGGCGGCCATCATCGCGATCATTCTCTACATAACCTGGCGGTTCGAATTCAAGTACGCGCTGCCGGCCATCGCCGCCCTGGTACACGACGTCGGGCTCACCCTGGGTCTCTACGCGGTCACCGGGCGCTTGGTGACCACGGCTACCATGGCCGCGGTGCTTACCGTGCTGGGTTACTCGATCAACGACACCATCATCGTCTTCGACCGCATTCGGGAGAACACGCCCTTGATGCGTAAGGAGAGCTACGCCCGAATGGTGGATCGTTCGATCCGGCAGACCCTGATCCGTTCGATCAACACCAGCCTCTCGACCCTGCTTCCCGTGGGCGCCATTCTGCTATTCGGCGGAGCGACTCTGCAGGACTTCGCTTTCGCGCTCTTTGTTGGCATCGCCGCCGGAACCTACTCCTCGATCTTCGTGGCTTCGCCGCTGCTGGTCATCTGGAAGGAACGCGAGCCCCGATACAGAAAACGGGCGCTGGCAGAGCAGGCATAGCCGAGGGATGAGCCCCTAGTTGCCGCGCGGTTCCGTAGCTTGCGGTTTTCATCCGTCCCGGGCCGGGAAGACTTGTTCGGTTAGCACGCGAGCGAGGGGAGGTCTCCGTGACCGAGCGCAAAGACGAGTACGAGGCCGAGGGCAAGACTCCGCAAGGTAAATCCGAAGCCGCCGGCGGGGGCATCCGTGATGTCATCAACCGCACGCTCATGCTGGGTGTGGGGGCGGCAGCACTGACGGCGGACCGCGTGCAGGCCGTGGTCGACGAGTTTGTCCAACGGGGCCAGCTCACGGCGGAAGAGGGCCGCGAGATGGTGGAGGACCTGGGAGACCGCAGCCGGAAGCAGGCGCGCGGGACGGCCCAACGGCTGGAGGGCTCTCTACAGGGCACTTACAAGGAACTCGGTCTGGCCACCCGGCGCGAAATCGAGGACTTGGACTTTCGGCTTAGGCAGCTCGAGCACCGCCTCGGGCTCCTGGAGCAGACCCAGGACACCGATACCTCCACCGAGTAGTCGACGACTGGGGGCTGAGCCCCGACAATGCCGACCCGCCATCACACCACACTTCTCACCCGAGCGCGAAACCTAGACCGGGTTCGGCAGATCTCCGAGGTCGCCGTGCGTCACGGCTTCGGCTACTTCTTCGAACGCCACAACCTGTTGGAGGTCCTCCGCATCCGCCGCCACCACGTGCGGCCGGAACCGGGCCAGCGCGGACGGCACATCCGGGAGATGCTCGAGGAGCTGGGACCCACCTTCGTCAAGCTGGGCCAATTGCTGAGCACACGCCCGGACTTGGTGCCCGCGGACGTGATCGAGGAGTTGATCAAACTCCAGGACGAGGTTCCGGGCTTTTCCGCTGAACAGGCCCGAGAGGTCATCGAAACGGAGCTTGATCTCAGCCTGGAACGCCTGTTCGTCTCCTTCGACCCAGAACCGGTGGCGGCCGCCTCCATTGGCCAAGTGCACCGCGCCATCCTTCCCGGAGGATACGCGGTCGTGGTCAAGGTGCAGCGACCCGAGGCCGCTCGGCAGATAGAGCGGGATATCGAGTTGATGTATCAGGTGGCCGAGTTCATGCAGGACCATCTCGCCGACCGGCTGTTCGTCCATCCGGGGAAAGTCGTGGACGAGTTCGCGAATTCCATCACCCGCGAGCTCGATTATCTGCTCGAGGCGCGAAACATCGAGCGCGTCCGGGCCAACTTCGCCGGCGTCGAGGATGTGCTGGTGCCCAGGGTCTACTGGCGCTACACGAGAAACCGCGTGCTGACCATGGAGTACGTCGAGGGGACCACGCTGAAGCGTTTGGACCTGCGCGGCCTCACTCTGGGAGACAAGCGGGCTCTCGCGGACGTACTGGCACGCGCTTGGTTCAAGCAGATTCTGGAGGACGGCTTCTTCCATGCCGATCCGCACCCCTCCAACATTCTCTATCGGGCGGACGGCTCGATAGCGCTACTGGACTTCGGCATAGTCGGGCACCTCTCGCGCGAGGACCTGGAGGAGGGCACGCGCCTGTTCCTGGCGATAATGGACGAGGACATCTCCGCGGTGAAGCGGCGTCTGCGCCGGCTGGGCGTGGTATGGCACAACTCCCGAGACGACGAGATGACGCAGGCTCTGGAAGAAGGGTTCAACCGCTACTTTGGGGTTTCCTTGGCGGAGATCGACCCGCGCGTTCTCCTGCGCGAGATCTTCGACATCATCTACTCGATGCACGTGGAGCTCCCCACCCGCTTCCTGATGTTGGACAAGACCCTGCTGTTGCTCGAAGGCGCTGTCAGCGGGGTGTACGAGGAGTTCAACGTCTTCGAAGTCGCGCGACCTTACGCCCGGCGGCTGCTCCAGCACCGGTTCTGGCCTGGAGAGGTGCGTTCGCGCACTGCCAGATCGGCGGCTGCATACATGGACGTCATTCGCGACTACCCCTTCCAGCTCCACTCGATCTTCGAGGAGATGAAGGATGGGGAACTGGCCGTTAGGTTCGTGCACGAGGGCTTGGACGGTTTCATCAATCGCATCGACGTCATGACCAACCGGGTGGTGGTGGCGATGATTGCCATCTCCATGGGAGTGGGCAGCGCGATGATCGGCGTGTTCGTCGAGGGCGGGCCTCAGTTGCTCGGCCTGTCCGTTTGGGGGCTGCCCGGTTTGGCGGCGGCGGCGTTTTTCGGGGTGTGGTTGATGTGGGCCATCATCCGCTCGGGGAGGCTGTAGCCCGCGCGGGGCCCTGCTCGGGTCGTCCGCGGGTGTGATCGCCGCGCGTCTCTGTCCGGCCTCCCCGGTATACTCTCGCCTATGGATTCGTATATTTGGCGCGCGGCGGCTTATTCCACGGAAGCCGCGCAGAGGGTAGCCGCAGAACTCGACCTGCCGCTGCTGGTCGGCATCGTGCTCGCGAGGAGAGGAATCACCGATCCTGAGAAGGCTCGACGCTTTCTCGAAGTGGACAACCAGGTTCCCGATCCCTTCGCTTTCGCCGATATGGGGCAGGCGGTCGAACTGCTCGAGGAGGCTCTGACGAAAGGGCGCCGGGTGGTCGTGCACGGAGACTACGACGCCGACGGCATCACTGCGACTGCTCTATTGATCCGGGGACTCGCCTCCTTCGGTCTTCAGGCCGAGGGCTTCCTGCCCAGCCGCTTCCGCGAGGGCTACGGCCTGTCCCGGCAATCGGTCGAAAAGATAGCCGGCGGCGGCGAAGCGCTACTCATCACGGTCGATTGCGGGGTTGCCTACCCGGAGGAGGTCAAGCTGGCCGGCGATCTCGGCCTCAGCGTGATAGTGACCGATCATCACCGTCCGGGTCTGGAGATGCCGCCGGGCCCGGTCATTCATCCCTCGGTTGGCGAATACCCCGACGGACATCTCGCCGGCGTTGGTATCGCCCTCAAGTTGCTGCATGGCCTCTACGTTCACCGGGACCGGGCGGCGCCCGATAGGCTCCCCCCCGAACTCGAGGAGCACCTCGACCTGGTCGCGCTGGGGACCGTGGCCGACTTGGTTCCCCTGGTGGGGGAGAACCGCTACTACGTGCGTGAAGGCCTGGTGCGGCTCGGGATGACACACAAAGTCGGCCTCACCCGCCTGGTGCAGGTGTCGGGCAGCGCGGGCCGCCTGTCGGCGGAGACCCTAGGCTTTCGCCTGGGACCGCGACTGAACGCGGCCGGCCGCATCAGCGACGCCGAAAAGCCCCTGCGCCTGCTTCTCACCGACGATGACGCCGAAGCCGAGCGGCTGGCCGCAGAGTTGGACGAGATGAACCGGCAGCGTCAAGAGGTCGAGCGCCGCATCTTCCAGGAGGCGCTGCAGGAAGTGGAGGCTCTGCCCGAGTTGCCGCGCGCTCTGGTTCTGGCGGGCGAGGGATGGCACGAAGGTGTGGTGGGAATCGTGGCCTCCCGCCTGGTGGAGCGCTTCCACCGGCCCACCATCCTGCTGTCGGTGACCGGCGATACGGCCCGCGGCTCGGGGCGTAGCATCCCCGCCTTCGACCTAGTAGCCGGCCTGCGAGCCTGTGACGCGCTGCTTCAGCAGTACGGCGGTCACCCCCAAGCCGCGGGTTTGACTCTTGAACGTGCGGACATACCCGCGTTTCGTGAGGCTTTCCTCGCCCGAGTCGAGGAGCACGTGACCGAGGAAGACCTGCTGAAGTCGTTCGCGCCGGACGCCGTCGTGCGGGGCAGGGAGTTGACGTTAGAAGTGGCCGAGGCTCTTGAGCGGCTGGCTCCTTTCGGTCAGGGCAACCCTCCGGTCAGGTTGCTCGCTCTGGCCGGGACCCTGTCCGACCCGGCCCTCACACGCACAGGCGAGCACCTCCGCTGCACCTTGGAGGTCGACGGCGTGGGGGCGAAGGGCATCGGTTTCCGCTTCGGTCACGTGTTGCCCGAGATTCAGAAGGATCCGGTTTGCCACGCCGGCCTCTTTCTCGAGGTGGCGGAGTGGCAGGGTTACACCCGCCCGGAGGTTCGCCTGCATAGTCTCTACCGCCCCAAAGTGCTCGGAGAGGAGTCGCTGGGCTGCACGCCCGCCTGCCCCTTCCGCGACGATCTGACCGCGGCCGCGCCCTGCGAGAGCTGTGCGGACCCGTTCGGCTCCGCCGACCGGGCCTATCCCTTGGAAGGCAACGACCTGCGCGGCTCCGGCGGCTACATGTCCTACATCGCGCAGGTTCTCTCCAGCGGCGAACCGGCGTCCGTGGTGGGGATGACCGTGTCTCACCGATTGCCCGTGCTTACCAGCCGTTTGCCGCTGGCCGAACTCGGAGTTTCGGGAGTGGACTGCGTTAGCCGCTCCTGCTGGCGCACGCGCCTGGGCGAACTTCGCTCCGACGCACTGCTCTTCGTCGACTGGACCGCGGCCGAAAGACGCGCCTCACTGCTGCTCGAAAAGCGGCACGTGTTCGTGCTGGATCCCCCCTACCGGGCGGGACAAACCGTGCTGTTACGGGAGTTGCGCCGCAAAGGGCTGCAGGTGCACCTCCTTTACGGCGACGAGGAGCGCAGGTTCACCGAACGGGCGCTCAAGCTGCTCGAGCATCCCCGGCCCTGGATGGTAGAGCTCTATCGTGCCTACGAAGGGGGATTGCGGGACGCCGAAGCCTGGGAGCGGACGATCGAAGCCGTGCACGAGCGCTACGGGGTGCTCGGCTCCGCGGAAGAGGTGGGCAGAGCGGCCGACATCCTGAGGACGGCCGGACATAGTGGCTCCGGGGCCCAAGAGGCTACAATATCGGTAGAGGAAGTAGCCGCATACGCCGCCGCTATCGGCAGGCTGGAGGAGGCACTTCGACTTTGCCGGACCCACTAGACACCAGATCTCAATCGAAGGTCGAGCCCGAGGCCGAGGGTAACGGCGGCCGTGCGGTCGAGGCGGGGATCAGCGGCAGGCAGCACGAGCACTTGCTGGACGATCTCTTTCGCCAGATCGCCCGCTACAACCCCTCCTTCGAGAGGGATCTGATCCGCCGAGCGTACGACCGGGCAGTCTCGGGCCATCACCATCAGTACCGGGCCAGCGGCGAGGAGTATGTTCTGCATCCGCTGGGGACGGCCACCATCTGCGCCGATCTGCGCCTTGACTCAGCCACGATCGCCGCCGCGCTGCTGCACGACCTGGTGGAAGACACCGAGATCACCACGGAAGAGATCCGCGACGAGTTCGGGCAAGAAGTCGCCCTCCTGGTCGACGGGGTGACCAAGCTGACGCAGATGGCTTTCTCCACGGTGGAGGAGGAGCAGGCCGAGAACTACCGCAAGATGATCATCGCGATGGCCAAGGACATCCGGGTCATTCTGATCAAACTGGCGGACAGGCTGCACAACATGCGCACCCTGCGCTACCTGGGCAAAGAAAAGCAGATCCAAAAGGCCAAGGAAACCCTCGAGATCTACGCACCGTTGGCGCATCGCCTGGGGATCGAGTCCATCCGCTGGGAGCTCGAGGACCTGGCCTTCGCCACGCTCCATCCCCGCAAGTACGCGGAGATCCAGCAGATGGTGTCCCAGCGGCGCGCCGACCGCGAGGAGTACATCGACGAGGCGCGCACCTACCTAATAGAGGAACTCGCCAAGGTCAAGATCGAGGCGGAGATCCAGGGGCGCGCCAAGCACTTCTACTCGATCTACGACAAGATGACCCGCAAGGGCAAGGAATTCAACGAGATCTACGACCTGACTGCGCTGCGCGTGCTGGTCGATTCGATCAAGGACACCTACGGCGCCTTGGGCATCATTCACTCGCTCTGGAAACCACTCCCCGGGCGGTTCAAAGATTACATCGCCATGCCCAAGTTCAACATGTACCAATCCCTGCACACCACGGTGATCGGCCCGCAGGGCAAGCCGCTCGAGATCCAGATTCGCACGCGTGAGATGCACGAAACCGCCGAGTACGGCATCGCCGCTCACTGGCTCTACAAGGACAAGTTCGGCGACGGCGTCGGGGCCAATGCGTCCGACAAGCTCCAGTGGCTGCGCCAAATGCTCGAGTGGCAGTCGGAGACCCGGGACCCCTCGGAGTTTATGGAGTCCTTGCGCATCGACCTCTTTCAGGAGGAAGTCTACGTTTTCACGCCCAAGGGAGAAGTCAAGAGCCTGCCCATCGGGGCGACTCCGGTCGATTTTGCCTATGCCATCCACACCGAGGTCGGGCACAAGTGCGTGGGGGGCAAGGTCAACGGGAGGATCGTTCCTCTCACGTACCGCCTGCAGTCCGGGGACATCGTTGAGGTTCTCACCTCGAAGACCGCCACCGGGCCCTCCCGCGACTGGCTCAATTTCGTCCGCAGTTCCTCCGCCCGCCAGAAGATCCGGCAATGGTTCAAGCGCGAGCGCCGGGAGGACTTCGAGCACATGGGCAAAGAGGCTCTGCTCAACTTCTTCCGCAAGCAGGGACTGCCCGCCCAGCGCCTGATGGGCTCGGATGCCCTCGCTGAAGTGATGCGCGAGATGAACTTCCACAAGCGGGAGGAGTTCTTCGTCGGCGTGGGCTCGGGCAAGACCACTCCGCAGCAGGTTCTCACCCGCCTGCAGCCCAAAATCAAAACCGAGCCCCGCGAGGAACCGGAAACCCAGGAGACCGAGAAGAGCAAGAAGGCCCGCCGAGCCTCGGAGTCCACCTCGTCTTCGCTCGGTATCCGCGTCGACGGGGTCGAAGACGTAGCTGTGCGCGTCCCGTCCTGCTGCCGCCCGGTCCCGGGGGATGACGTGGTCGGATACATCTCGCTCGGACGGGGCGTCGCCGTCCACCGGCGTGACTGCCCGAACGTGCGCTCTCTCTCGCGGGACCCCGCCCGCTTCATCAACGTCAGCTGGGACAAGGGCTCGATAACGCCGTTCCGGGTGGAGATCCAGGTGGAGGCCCACGACCGCGACCGGCTGCTCGAGGACATCTCGCGCACGCTCAGCGAGAACGGAGTCAGCATAATCGGAGCGCGCATCCAGACCACCGAGGACAACGTGGTCAAGGACCGTTTCGTCTTTGAAGTGCCGGACTTCCGCCACCTAGATATGCTCCTGCAGAAGCTCAGGCGGATCGACACGGTCTTCGACGCGTACCGGGTGACGCCCCACTGAGACGCGCCCGACCGAGCGGCACCGCCTAACCGCGGGCCCTCCCGCCTCTGTTACAATCCTCGGGCTCGGTCACACTACCCAAAGAGGCGGCTATGGAGGTCCTCTGCATTCCGGTTGGCCCGCTGCAGGCCAACTGCTACCTGGTAGACGATGGCCACGGCTCGGCCTGCATCCTCGACCCCGGAGGCGAACCGGAGCGGCTGGTGCACGCCCTCGAGGAGCGGGAACTGGACCTGGTGCAGATCCTGCTCACCCATGGCCACTTCGATCACATGGCGGGCACTGCGCACCTGGCCGAACGCACCGGGGCACGCGTCGGCTGTTCGCCTTACGTCAAAGAGATGATAGAGGATCCCGACCGATTCCTCCTCTTTCCTGGTTTTGAAGGCATACCTGGCCATGTACCCGAGCAACTGTTGGAAGACGGGCAGCAGGTGCCGGTGGGAGAGCTCATTTTCACCTCTGTAGCCACGCCCGGGCACGGCCCCGGTGACCTGACATTTGCCGCCGGCGACGCCCTCTTCTGTGGGGATCTGCTCTTCTATCGCTCAATCGGGCGCACGGATTTTCCCGGGGGAGACCACGCCACACTTCTCGCTTCGGTTCGCCGGCTGAGCGAGCTCTTTCCCCCTGAGACCGTGGTCTATCCCGGTCACATGCAGCCGACCACGCTGGGGGCGGAGATCCAGGCCAATCCCTTCCTCAAGGGGATGTAGCCGTGGCGAAAAAAATGACCGCGCCCAAGGGCACCTACGACATCCTTCCCGACGACCAGCCGCGTCGGCGATGGCTCGCCAGCAAAGCGGCGGATGTTTTCCAGAGATACGGTTACGGCCGTCTTGACACGCCGATGTTCGAGGAAACCCGGCTCTTCACCCGCGGAGTGGGGGAGTCCACCGACATCGTTCGCAAGGAGATGTACACCTTCCAGGACCTGGGCGGCCGCAGCATGACCCTACGCCCTGAGGGCACGGCTCCCGCCGCCCGCGCCTACGTGGAGCACGGCTTCAAAACCAAGCCGCAGCCGGTCAAGTTCTGGTACCACTGGCCCATGTTTCGCTATGAAAGCCCGCAGTCCGGCCGCTACCGGCAGCACTATCAGTTCGGCATCGAGGCCTTCGGTTCGGACTCGCCGGCCCTGGACGCGGAGGCCATCGGCGTGCTGGCCACCCTGTATCGGGAGATCGGCCTGAGCCAGGTAGAACTTCGGCTCAATTCCATGGGCTGCCGAGAATGCCGGCCGGGGTACCTCGAAAGCCTACGCGGGTTCCTACGGGAACGCGGCTCCGAGCTCTGCGCGGATTGCCGCGAGCGCACGGCGCTGAATCCCCTGCGCACCTTCGACTGCAAGGTCGAGGGCTGCCGCCAGGTATTGACCGCGGCTCCCCGGCTGCCCGACTCGCTGTGTCCCGCCTGCAAGGAGCACCATGACACGGTGAAGGGCTACCTGACCCTGCAGGGGATCGACTACCTTGAGGACCACACCCTGGTGCGGGGCATGGACTACTACACCCGGACCACTTTCGAATTTCAGTCCCAGGTGCTCGGGGCCCAGTCCGGCGTGGGAGGGGGAGGCCGCTACGACAACCTGGTCGAGTCCATCGGCGGGACTGACGTCCCCGGGGTCGGATTCGGCACAGGGGTGGAGCGCATTCTGCTCGCCCTCGAGCGCTCCGGTGTCGCGGTCCCCGAATCTCCCCGGCCGGCCGCCTACGTCGTGGCGGTGGACGACGCATCCCGGCCTGAAGCCTTCCGGTTGGCCCACGAGCTCCGCACCACCGGGGCCAAGGTGGAGTTGGACTACGTGGGAAGGAGCGTCAAAGGGCAGATGAAGCAGGCGGCGGGCACGAGAGCCCGCTACGCCGCCATCCTCGGCGAGCAGGAACTCGCAGAAGGCTCGGTGACGGTGCGCGACATGAGCACGGGAGCGGAAGAGCGCCTGCTTTGGGAGCAGGCGAAGGCCAAGATAGGGTCTGGTCCGGCGGAGCCCGCCAAGCCCGCAAACTCGGGGGGCTTCCCGGACGGACCGGCGCAGTGAATAGCGGACTTAAGCGAAGGGGCGACGATGACCTATAGGACTCACTGGTGTGGCGAGATCGGGCCGGGATCGGTGGACCAAAACGTGCTCGTCGCCGGCTGGGTTCACCGCCGTCGCGACCACGGCGGCCTCATCTTCATCGACCTTCGAGACCGCAGCGGTCTGCTCCAGCTGGTGTTCGATCCTCAAGTTGATGCCCAGGCCCACGATGCCGCGGAGAAGCTGCGGGGTGAGTTCGTTGTCTCGGTTGCGGGCAAGGTGGTGCCGCGGGCGGAGGATCAGGTAAACCCAAATCTCGCCACCGGCGCTGTCGAGGTGTCTGTTTCCGGCGTCCAAGTGCTCGCGCGCTCCGAGACGCCTCCTTTCTTCCCCGAGGAGAGGGTTGACGTCGACGAGACCCTGAGGCTTCGCTACCGCTATATCGATCTACGCCGAGAACGCATGCAGCGCAACCTCATTTTGCGGGACCGAGCGGTGCAGAGTGCCCGTCGGTACCTGGAGGCCGGCGGCTTCCTGGAGATCGAGACCCCCATTCTCACCAAGAGCACGCCCGAAGGAGCGCGGGACTTCCTGGTCCCCAGCCGCCTACAGCCGGGTGAGTTTTACGCCCTGCCTCAGTCCCCGCAGCTCTTCAAGCAGCTGCTGATGACCGCGGGCTTCGAGCGTTACTACCAGATGGCCCGCGCTTTTCGCGACGAGGACCTGAGGGCCGACCGGCAACTGGAGCACACGCAGATCGATCTGGAAATGGCCTTCGTGGGCGAGCCCGAGGTCCAGGATCTGGTCGAAGGGATGATGGCCCACGTCTGGCGCGAAGCGCTCGGGGTGAAGCTCGATCGGCCTTTCCCGCGCATGACCTACGCCGAGGCCATGCTGCGTTACGGCAGTGACAAACCCGACGTCCGTTTTGGCCTGGAGATCGTGGACGTGTCCGATCTGGTTGGGGAGGTCGACTTCAAGGTCTTCTCGCAGGCCGTCGGCGGCGGCGGTGCCGTGCGCGGTATCCGGGTGCCCGGAGCCTCGGGCTTCTCCCGCAAGGACGTGGACGATCTGGCGGGCGAGGCGGCGGTCTTTGGCGCCAAGGGCCTGGCCCCCGTCTGGGTGGAGGCCGAAGGCGTGCGTTCGCCCATCGCCAAGTTCTTCACCGAAGAGCAGATGTCGGCGCTGCTGGAGCGGCTGGAGGCGCAACCGAGCGACCTGCTTCTCTTCGTGGCCGACCGTCTGAGTGTGGTCGAGCCGAGTCTTGGCGCGCTTCGCCTCTCGCTGGCTTCGCGCCTCGGCGTCGAGCGACACGGCTGGGAGTTCCTCTGGATTGTCGATCCTCCCATGTTCGAGCAGGACGAACGGGAAGGACGGGCCAAGGCGGTTCACCATCCCTTCACTCAACCGCGGCTGGAGCGACTGGAGGAACTCGAGGAGCACCCGTTTTCCCTGGGCACCTACGCCTATGATCTGGTGCTGAACGGAGTCGAGCTGGGAAGCGGCTCTATCAGGATTTCGACTCCGGATCTGCAGGAGGCCGTCTTCCACGTACTGGGCCTGGACGAAGAGGAGATTCAGGCCAAGTTCGGCTTCCTGGTCGAAGCGATGGAATACGGCATGCCCCCGCACGGAGGCATGGCTCTAGGGCTCGACCGCATGGTGGCCCTCATGGCCGGAGAGAGCTCTATCCGCGAAGTGATCGCCTTCCCCAAGACCCAGAGTGGTTCGGATCCCATGAGCGGCGCTCCTTCGGCCGTCGCGGACGAGCAGTTGCGCGAGCTTCACATCCGCACCTCGAAGTAGGTTTTCGGAACCTTCTGCCGGCGTCTTCGTTGGAACCACTACACTTCTTCGGTTCATTGGCCGATAGAGGGATTGTTGGGCAGGAATGGGAGCGTTCGGGAGGGCCGGCCGGGTTTGTCGGACTGGGTGGCGTGGGGTAGAATATCTGCGCTCGACCTTGTACGTGAGCTGGCTACTTCTTGAGCCAACACATTCTGAACGGGAGGCGAATTTTTCCGGGCGGCAATGCCCTCCGGCGAGGCGCCACCCACCTGCTAAAGCAGGTTCAGGAACATGTCAGACACGGCAAGGTGGAGCATTTTTTTGTGGAGGCACACTATGGCTGCATCCGTTGACCGCGGGCGTCTCGGAACATTCCGACTCCTCTTCCTCGCGCTCATCCTCCTCACCCTCCTCACAGGAGCCGTCGCGGCTTCGGGTTGCGGTGGTGGGGCCGAGGCTCAGGAGACTACAACCACTCTGGCCGCAGCAGCGGTTCCCACGGAACCGGCCGCCGAGGTGATCCCCCATGAGGAACTGGCCGGCTCCTATCTGGAACTAAATGAAGAGACGCCACTCGAGGTGCAGGAAGCGGCCGAGCAGGGCCAACCGATGGTGATCCTGTTCTATGTCAGTGGCGGCGAAGACGACATGCGGGTCCGCGAGTCCGTCGATGCGGTGGCGACCGACTATCCGGAGATCCGCTTTCTCAGTTACGACTTCAAGGACCCTGAGTCCTATGGCAACCTGGGCCGCAAGCTCCGGGTGGACTACCCGCCCCAGCTCATGTTCATCAACGATGAAGGTCTCATCAACAAGGTGATCTCCGGCTACGTGGACCAGGGCACCCTCTTCCAGAGCGTGGCCAACATCAGCTGACCCGGCCGAACGGATGGCGAACTCCCTCGGGGCCGGCGGCGACGCCGGCCCCGTTTCGTTGCGCGCCGGGCGAATGCCGTAGAATTGATGCTTCTGATGTCCGCCTATCGATCCCCCTATTACAGTCAACTTCTGCTCGAGAACTTCGCCAATCCCGCAGGGGCGGGCGGGCTGAGCGCCCCTGACGTCACCGGAGAGGCGGGCAGTCGTCGCTGCGGCGACCTTGTCCGCATCGACCTGCAGGTGAGAAACGGTGTGGCCACCGACGCCGGTTTCAGGGCGTACGGTTGCCCGGCAGCGATCGCCGGAGCGAGTGAGGTTGTTCGCAGAATCCGGGGCCGCACCGTGCTGGACGCGGCCCGGGTGGGCTGGGCCTCCCTGCTCGCCGACCTCGAACTCCCCCCCGAGAGACGCAGCTGCGTGGAAGCCGGTGTCGACGCCCTGCATCAGGCCCTACAGTCCCTGATCTCCCGGGACGTACCCCTCACGCCCCAGGGTGGCGCCCGGGACCCCCGAGGAGTCGTGGTGGGCATGAGCGGAGGCGTGGACAGCGCGGTGGCCGCAGTCCGTCTGCTGGAAGACGGGCTGCACCCCATCGGCGTCACCTTTCGCCTCTGGAGTGACCCCGCCTGCGGTCTGGACAACGCCTGCTGTTCGCCCGAGGCGGTCAGAGACGCCCGCGACCTGGCCCATCAACTGGGATTGGCGCACTTCGTTGTCGATCTCAGCCAGAAGTTCTACGCCGAGGTCGTGGAGTACTTCGTGGCCGAATATGGCCAAGCCCGGACGCCCAATCCCTGCGCGCGCTGCAACGCCGCGGTCCGCTTCGGGGAGTTGCTCGAATTGGCGGACCGTCTGGGCGCCGAGTGGGGCGCGACCGGCCACTACGCCCGCATGCTGCAGCCGGAGGGAAGCCTCGCTCGGGGCCAGGACCCGGACAAGGATCAATCCTACGTGCTCGCCCTGGTGGATCCTGGACTTCTCCGAAGGATGCTCTTCCCCCTGGGTGAGCTGACCAAGCCGGCCGTGCGTGAACTCGCCAGGGAAAGGGGCCTCACTGTGCACGATCGCCCGGAGAGCCAGGAAATCTGCTTCGTTCCCGACGACGACTATCGCCGGTTCCTTCGCGAACGGCTACCCGAGGCTCCTGGTCCAATCGTGGACCGCGAAGGGCGCCGACTGGGAAGCCACGAGGGTCTCTACGGCTTCACCATTGGGCAGCGGCGGGGTCTGGGCATTTCCGCTTCACAGCCCCAGTACGTGGTTGCGTTGCGTCCGGAGCAGCAGACGGTGGTGGTGGGACCGGGCGAAGCCGCCGACGTTCACCGAGTGGTGGTGGGGGAGGTGGTCCTTCATCGGAAGAGCCTGCCGGCGCAGGCTGAGGTGCAACTGCGTTCTTCCGGCGGCTCGACGAGGGCCGAGGTGGAGACCGGGCCGGAAGACCGGCTGATCCTGAGTTTGTCCCGGCCCGTCCGCGGGGTTGCCCCCGGTCAGGTAGCCGTGCTCTATTCCCAGAACCGGGTTGTCGCGGCGGGCACCATCATCGGGACGGACTAGGGTGGGGCCGTCCTGCCCCCTCGAAAGCCCGCTTCGCGCTTAGGATTCGGCGGGTAACCCCTATGGTATATTGAGGTGGCTGGGCGCACGGGCGCCCTTTCACGTTGTTTCGTGCGCTGGTACGACGATGGCGGTGTGACACGTGAATGACCTAGGAGAGGAGTCGGTGTGACAGCGGGCGACTTCATGGATATTGCTGTTGGAATCTTCTTCTTGCTGGCGGGAATTGGCTTGGGCTGGGCCTTTTACCGGCTCGCCACGGTTTTCGCTCAGCTGACCACGACCATCCATGACGTGAGCGACGAAACGGTGCCGATCCTCACCCGCTTGCAGACCACCGTCGATGAGGTCAACTCCGAGCTCGGCAAGATCGAGGAGATCACGGGCAACATTGTGGGTCTAACGGGGACCATTGAGCACACCACGGCTGCCGTCGGCTCCGCGGTAAGCACTCCTATCAAGAAGGTTGGCGCCCTGTCGGCCGGGGTCAGCGAGAGCGTGAGCACGTTCCTCAAGGGTCGCCGGAAGGAGGCTTAGCCGTGAGCAAGATAGCCTGGGGCCTGGGCACCGCCACCGCGACTGCTGTCGGTTCGGCAGTTGCCCTCGCCTACCGGATGTCCAAAGAAACCGGGCGGAGCCTACCCGACTCCTTGTCAGAGGTACCGGCCGAAGCCCACCGTTATTGGGAGGAACTGCGCGCCCGCGGCTCCGAGGCCTACGATGCGGGCAAGCAGGCCGCGCGCGAGAAGCAGGCCGAAATCGAAGAGCAGCTAGACGAGCGCTAAGGGAGGTTTTCTCCGGCCGATGACACAGACCGCGGACAGGGTCACACTCAGCATTCCTCGGGACGACGCGTTTGTCCCGATTCTGCATATGCTTCTGGGCGGCATCGGTCTACGGCGCAACCTGTCTTACGATTCGCTGGACGACCTGCAGCTCGCCGTGGATAGCATCCTGAGCAGTGATCAGAACGGTTCAGGAGAGGAATTGTTGATGACGGTATTGCTCGAGCCCGATCAGGTGGCGATAGTGCTCGAGGGTCTCAAGGATCCCGACCTCAGGCAAACGCTGATGGCCGGACACGTGCTCCCGGAGGCCAAGGCTCGCTGCATAGACGTGTGCTTCCTGTTGCGCTCCCTGATCGATGGCTACGAGGTCACCGAAGGTGGAGAAGGCTCCTTCTCCATAACGATGAGAAAGTCGGTGCGGTAGATCTATGGCCGATAGCAGCATTCCGAGCACGGGGCGGCCGGTCCCCGCGCTGGAAAGACTAGACGAGATCCCCGAGAAGGAACTCCTGCGCCGCGTCCATGAGGAAGCAGATCTGGCGGCTCGTGAGGAGCTCATTACCCGGTACCTTCCTCTGGTTCGCAGTCTCGCCCGCCGCTTCGCTTCCCGGGGCCAGGCGGTCGAGGACCTGGTTCAGGTGGGCTCGATCGGTCTGATCAAAGCGATCGACCGTTTCGACATCACTCGCGGAGTGGAACTCTCCACCTACGCCACACCCACCGTCCTCGGCGAGATCAAGCGCTACTTCCGGGACAAGGGCTGGGCGGTCAAGGTCCCGCGGGCGTTGCAGGACCTCAACATCCGTTTGAACAAGGTCATCGAGCAGCTCACCGTTGAGCTCAGCCGCTCCCCGACCATTCAAGAACTGGCGGAGCATGCCGGGGTGACCGAGGAAGAGGTGCTAGAGGCTCTCGAGAGCGGCCGCGCCTACAGTTCCCTGTCCATCTACTCGAGCGGATCATCAGACGAAGACGACTCCATGGAGTTGCTCGACTACCTGGGCAAGGAAGAGACTCAGTACGAACTGGTGGAGCAGCGGCGCTTCTTGGCTCCTGCAATGGAGAAGCTCGACGAGAGAGAGCGGCTGATCCTGCACCTGCGCTTCTTCGAGGGCATGACCCAGACCCAGATCGCCGCCCGCGTGGGCATCTCTCAGATGCACGTCTCCCGCCTGATCCGCAAGTCGATCGAGCTCCTGCGTCAGTTCATGCTGAACGAGCGGGAGCTTCGCGAGATCGAGGACAGCGAAGAGGATTAGGCCCCACGCGGCGAAGGCGGTAACCGGGCGGGTTTCTCCAGCCCGTCGTCCACGGCACATCCGAGAGGTTGGTTAATCGCGTGAAGACGTCCGAACTTAGACGCCTGTTTCTCGAATTCTTTGTGAAGCGCGAGCACCTGCTTGTCTCCAGCTCGTCGCTGGTGCCCTATAAAGACCCCTCGGTGATGCTGACCACCGCCGGCATGCAGCAGTTCAAGCCCTACTTTTTGGGGATGGAGGAACCTCCGCGCCGGCGGCTGACCAGCGTGCAGAAGTGCTTCCGCACCACGGATATCGACCGCGTCGGTCTCACCGCGCGGCACTGCACTTTCTTTGAAATGCTCGGCAACTTCTCTGTGGGCGACTACTTCAAGGAAGGCGCCGTTCGCTTCGCTTACGAATTCTCGACTGAGGTGCTCGGCTTCGATCCAGAGCGCATCTGGATCTCGGTGTTCGAAGGCGACGAACAGGTGGAGAAGGACGAAGAGGCGATCGCGGCGTGGGTGGGGGTCGGAATCCCGCGCGTCCGTATGGTGGAACTCCCCCGCAGCGAGAATTTCTGGGGGCCTCCGGGCCCCACCGGCCCTTGTGGGCCCTGCTCCGAGCTCTACTACGACCGGGGACCCGATTACGGGTGCGGGGACGAGAATTGCCTCCCCGGCTGCGAGTGCGACCGCTATGTGGAGTACTGGAATCTGGTCTTCATGCAGTACAACATGGACGAAGAGGGTCGGCTTACGCCCCTGCCCAGCAAGAACATCGACACGGGGATGGGCCTCGAACGCATCGCAGCGCTAACACAGGATGTGCCTTCGGTGTTCGAGACCGACGTCTTCTACCCTCTGCTGCAGTTGGGCGAAGAGGTGGCGGGCGTCAGCTTCGGCGAGGACGAGCGGCTGGACGTGGCCCTGCGCGTGCTGGCCGACCACTCCCGGGCGATGTCCCTCCTGGTGGCAGACGGCGTACTCCCCAGCAATGAAGGCCGGGGTTACGTGCTGCGCCGGGTGATCCGCCGGGCGGCGCGGTTCGGCCGGGGAATCGGAATGGAGCCGCCTTACCTGGCCCGTTTTGCCGAACGGACCATCGAGTTGCTGGCCGACGCGTACCCCGAATTGAGGGAACGCCGGGAAACCATCCTGCGTGTTGTGGGCGCCGAAGAGGAACGTTTCAACCGCACGCTGGACCAGGGGCTGGTGCTCCTGGGCGACGAGGTCGAGCGGGCGCTCGCAAAGGGAGAGAAAGTCTTTCCCGGGCGCGCCGCCTTCGTGCTGCACGACACTTACGGCTTCCCCATCGATGTCACCCGCGAGATCGTGGCCGAGCGGGGGCTGGAATTGGACAACGCCGCATTTGAGGCCCAGATGGCAGAGCAGCGCCGCCGGGCCCGCGCTTCTCGGCAGGGAGAGGACGAGGCGCAGGAAGCAATCATCCGTTTCGCCCGGGAGGGAGGGCGGCCCACGGAGTTCATGGGTTACGAGAGGGAAGACATGTTCACCGTGCTCGAACGCCTCGAGCCGCTGGACGAGAAACAGATTCTCCTTACGCTTCGCGAGAGCCCCTTCTACTCGACCGGGGGCGGGCAGATCGCCGATGTCGGTTACCTGGAATCGGACACCGGCCGCGGCGAAGTCGAGGACGTGCAGCTACACGGCTCGGTTCAGGTGATCGTGGCGCGCGTGACCGACGGCGAACTTCAGGCCGGCACCCGCGTGAGGGCGATCGTCTCCCCGGCCCATCGGCACTCGGTCGCCGCCAATCATACCGGCACCCACCTGCTGCACTATGCGCTGCGCACGGTTCTGGGCAAGGACGCCACCCAGGCGGGCTCGGCGGTGCGCCCGGAGAAGTTCCGCTTCGACTTCAGTTTCGCAGAGCCGTTGGGCCCTGAGCGCCTGGGCGAGGTGGAGGAGATCGTCAACCGTAAGATCATCGAGAATCATCCGGTGCGCGCCTTCGTGACCAGTTTCGAACACGCGCGCGATCTGGGAGCCGTCGCTCTCTTTGGAGAGAAGTACGGCGACTTCGTCCGCGTGGTGGAAGTCAATGACTTCAGCCGCGAGCTCTGCGGCGGCACTCACGTCCACCAAACCGGGGAGATCGGAGCCTTCAAGATCCTCTCCGAGGGCAGCGTGGGGGCCAACGTCCGCCGCATCGAAGCGGTGACCGGCCGCAAGGCGATCGAGTATTACCGCGACCGCGACCGCTTGGTGGACCAAGCGGCTTCCTCCCTGGGGACCCGAGATGACCACCAGGTGCTCAACTCCATACAGAGGCTGAAAGACCGCATCAAAGAACTCGAGGGCGAAGTCGGGGAGCTCCTCAGCGGAGAATCCGTCAACGTCGTCGAGGACGTGCTGGAGTCGGCTGAGAACCACGACGGTGTAAGCGTTGCGGTCGCCCGAGTGCCGGCGCGGGACGTGGATCAGCTAATCGCCCTGGTCGACCAGGTGCGCGACCGCCTCGCTCCGTCGGTAGTCGTCCTTGCCGCCGAGAGCGACGGCAAGTCTCTGGTCGTGGCCAGCCGGACCAAGGACGTGAGCGCGGTCAACGCCGGAGACCTGGTCAAGGAATTGGGTGCGCATATCGGCGGTGGTGGCGGCGGTAGTCCCACACTCGGCCGCGGGGGCGGGGGAGACCCTGCTCGCCTGGAGGAGGGCCTGCAATCCTTGCGGCGCTCCATCGAGGACCGGCTCGCCGGCTGATGGGCAGGATCCTGGCCGTTGATCACGGGACGAGCCGCACCGGGCTCGCGGTATCAGATCCTTTGGGGATCATCTGCCGGCCGGTGGAGATCCTTCGGGAGAGGGATCCCGAGCGGCTGGTCGAGGCGGTGATCGAGGTGGCGGAGAGAGAGGGGGCCGAGGCCATAGTGGTCGGTTTGCCGCATCCGCTCTCCGGCGGCACCAACGACCAATTAGCTCAGGCCGAGGCCTTCGCCGCCGCTCTGGCCAACGCTTCGCCTATTCGCGTTCACACATGGGACGAGCGTTTCACAACCAAACTGGCGCGCCGCGACCGTGGTTCCCGGGGGGAGGTTGACTCCGTGGCCGCTTGCCACCTCTTGCAGAACTACCTGGACTCCGTGTCCGCGAGGGTCTCCCGCGACTCGTTGGGCCGAGAGGGGCGGCCGTGAAAACTCCTCGACCATCTAAAGGGTCGCTGCGCGGGTTTCACCGCTGGTTCGCCATTACCGGTTTCCTGGTGCTGATCACCGTGGTAGGCATCTTCGGCTACAAGGTCTACCAGGGGTTCAACCCCCCAAGCGGTGAGACCGGCGAGGGGACGGGTGAGGTGCGCACCGTGCAGGTGCTCGAGGGCCTCACTGCCGGCGATGTGGCCGAACTACTCGAGCGCGAAGGCATCATCGATTCCAGCTGGACCTTCGTCGCGCGCCTGCGGATGCAGGGCGCGGCCGGCGAGATCAAACCGGGAACGTACGAGTTCCGAGTGGGGGAGGACGCGGACGAGATCATTGCGGCTCTTCGCGAAGGGGGCACCGCGGTAGACCTGGCCCGCGTCACGCTCCCCGAGGGTCTCTGCATAGACCAGGCCGCGGACAGATTGCGGGAAGCGGAACTCGTCGACGCTGACAACTACGTGGAGCTCGCCAACTCGCCCGATGCCTTTGAGTTGCCCGCCCTCGCGGGCACCGCCATCGAACCCGAGAGCCTGGAAGGGCTGCTCTTCCCCGAGACCTACCTCTTGCCCGACGAAGGCAACGCCGAGACCTTGATCGCCGAGCAGTTGAAGACCTTTTCCCAGAAGACGGCCGAGCTTCCCTGGGAGAGCTCCTCGGAACTGGGGGTCAGTCCTTATCAGGTGGTGATCATCGCCTCGTTGATCGAAAAGGAGGCCCGGATTCCGGAGGAACGGGCCAAGGTCTCCGCGGTCATCTACAATCGCCTCGAAGAGGGGATGACGCTCGGCATCGACGCCACGGTCCGCTACGCCCTCAAGAAGTGGACCGGCTCTCTGACCCAGAGTGACCTGGCAGTCGATTCTCCGTATAACACCCGTGTAGAGATGGGTCTCCCACCGGGCCCCATCGCAAGCCCGGGGCTGGCCGCACTCGAGGCGGCATTGCAGCCGGAAGAGGTCGACTACCTCTACTACGTCCTGCAGGACGAAGCGGGGCATCACTTCTTCACTGCTTCGTACGACGAGTTTCTGCAGGCCAAGGAGAACGCTCCCTAGCGTCGCGTTACCGCCTCAAGCCCCAACCAAGGGCTAACGCCCCCGGGAGCGAACAAGAGGTACGGTGTGTGACGTGAGCAACTCGACAGATATCAGCGCAAAGACCGGCCTGGTTGCCCTGCTGGGCCATCCGGTGTCGCACTCGCTCTCTCCGCAGATCCAAAACGCCGCCTTCCGGGAACGTGGCCTCGCCTTGGTCTACCTGGCCTTCGACGTGCCGCCCGATGACCTGGAAGCGGCGGTGCAAGGCCTCAAGGCGGTCGGCTTTCGCGGGGCCAACGTCACCGTCCCCCATAAGGAGGCGGTGCTGCCCCTCCTCGACGAGGTCGCCCCTCTGGCCGCCACAGTCGGTGCGGTCAACACCCTCGTGTACCAGGACGCGCACCTACGGGGCCACAACACCGACGTCGACGGATTCCTGCAGGCGTTGGAGGCGGGGTGGCGCCGGCCCGAGGGCGAGACCTGCCTGGTGCTGGGGGCCGGCGGCGCCGGTCGAGCGGTTTTGGCCGGGCTTCTTGCGGCCGGAGCAGGCCGAGTCCTGCTCTACAATCGCACCGCCCAAAGAGCCGAGGATCTCTGCTCCACCGCAGTCGGCTGGGGGGAGGGCCGGTGCCAAACGGTCACCGCCGGGGAGCTGAGCGAAGCGCTCAGGCAGGCGAAACTCGTCGTCAACGCCACCTCGATCGGGCTCAAAGACGGGGTCAAGACATACCCGCTTCGCGCCGATGAATTGACCGAGGAGCATGTGGTCATGGACCTGGTTTACGGATCCGGCCCTACGCCGCTCCTCCACGAGGCAAGAAAGAGGGGAGCGATTACCATTGATGGCAGTGAAATGCTTGTGCGCCAGGCGGCGCTCGCATTCGAGCTCTGGACCGGCACCTCGGCGCCGGTGGAGGTGATGCGCCGGTGGATGCGCGACTGATGCAGCTGCAAACAGAAGATATGCAGCAACGCCGGCCGGGCAAGAAGAGACTTGGCGAGATTCTGCTCGACCTGGAACTCGTCACCGAGGAACAGCTTCAGCGGGCCCTCGATGAACAGGAGACGAGCCACCTGCGCGTGGGGGAGATCCTGGTTGCCAACGGCCACCTGACCCAGCTCGATCTCACCCGAGCCCTCGCCGTCCGCTTGAACGTCCCCTTCGCCGATCTCAGCGAGATGCAGGTGGATCCCTCGGTCTCCGGTCTGATCAGCGAGCGGGACGCCCGCCGTTATGCGGCGATCCCGGTCCGCTACGCCAATGAGAACACGCTCCTCGTAGCCATGGTGGACCCGGCCAACATCTTTGCGGTGGACGACCTGCGCATGCTCACCGGCTACGACATCGAGCCGGCCATCGCCACCGAAGAGGACATCTTTGAACAGATCAGCAAAGTCAGCCGGCTCCGGGAGAAGGTGGCGGAGAACCTCGAGGACCAAATCGAGGACGGAGAACTGTCCGACGATCAGGTGCGGGACATCCGCGAGACTATCGACGAGGCCCCGATCGTCAAGCTCGTCAACAGTATTCTCGCTCAAGCAGCGGACGACGGCGCCTCCGACGTTCACTTCGAACCTCAATCCAAGGAGATGGTGGTCCGCTTCCGCAACGACGGCGTCCTGCACGAGATCATGTCGGTGCCTCGCCGGATGCAGCAGGGAGTGCTCTCACGCCTGAAGATCATGGCCGATCTTGACATCGCTGAGCGCCGCGTGCCGCAGGACGGCCGTATCGGGCTGATGGTAGGGGCGAAGCCGATCGACCTGCGTGTGGCCAGCCTGCCTACCGTCTACGGCGAGAAGATCGTGCTCCGCCTGCTCGACAGGTCCAACGTGATGCTTCGCCTGGAAGATCTGGGTTTCGCCGAGAAGTCGCTCGCTCGTTTCCGTAAGTCGTTCACCAAGCCGTACGGCGCCATCCTGGTCACCGGACCGACCGGCTCCGGAAAGTCGACCACTCTCTACGCCACCCTCAACATCCTGAATTCATCCGAGAAGAACATCATCACGGTAGAGGATCCGGTTGAGTACCGACTGACCGGCATCAATCAGGTGCAGACCAATGTCAAGGCGGGCATGACCTTCTCCCGGGCGCTCAAGTCGATCTTGCGCTGCGACCCCGACATCGTCATGATCGGCGAGATCCGGGACTTCGAGACGGGTCAGATCGCGATCGAATCGGCGCTCACGGGGCATCTGGTGCTTTCCACGCTGCACACCAACGACGCCGCCGGGGCCCTCTCTCGCCTGACTGAGATGGGGGTGGAGCCCTTCCTCACCGCCTCAGCCGTGGATTGCGTGCTCGCCCAGCGCCTGGCCCGCAAGTTGTGTGACTCCTGCAAAGAACCCTTCAAGCCCACGCAAGAGATGCTGCGTCGCAGCGACTTCCCCATGGAAGCCGTAGAGAGCTGGGAGGAAGTCACCCTTTACAAGGGCGTGGGCTGCCCCCGATGCAACGGAACCGGCTACAAAGGCCGGCTGGGGATCTACGAGGTGATGGTTGTAACCGAGGCAATCGAAAGACTAACGGTCGAGCGCAAAAGCGCCGATGAGATCAGCAGAGTTGCTCAGGCGGAGGGAATGAAGACCCTTCGAGAGGACGGAATCGACAAGGTGCTGCAGGGCAGGACGAGCATCGAGGAGATCGGGCGAGTAATCGTCTAGATCGTGACTCTGTCGGCTCTTGCTCGTTGACAGCGACGGAACGACCCTCCGAGGAGGTTGCTTAGTGGACATCGCCGAGATCTTGCTGGAGGTCCTCGAACGAGGAGCGTCCGACCTGCACATAACCGTGGGTCTGCCGCCGATGATTCGCAGCAACGGCAGGCTGCAGGCTTTGAGCGCGGAACCGATGAGCGCGAATCGCACACGCGAACTCATCTACAGCATTCTGACGCAGGAGCAGCGGCAGCGGCTCGAGACCGAATGGGAGATCGATTTCTCCTACTCCATTCCCGGCAAGGCGCGTTTTCGCGTCAACGCTTTCTTCCAGCGCAACAGTTTGGGCGCAGCGTTCCGGCTGATCCCGGTGGACATCAAGAGCCTCGACGAACTCGGACTGCCCAAGGCGTTGCGGGGATTTTGTTCCAAGCCTCGGGGCTTCGTCCTTGTCACCGGGCCCACCGGCTCCGGCAAATCCACGACGCTGGCCGCGATCATCGATGAGGTCAATGAGGCGCGGCACGAACACATCATGACCATCGAGGACCCCATCGAGTTCCTTCACGCCCACAAGGGCTGCGTGATCAATCAGCGCGAAGTCGGGGCGGACACTCAGTCCTTCGCCCGAGCACTCAAGTCGGTGCTCAGGCAGGATCCCGACGTGATCCTCATCGGCGAGCTGAGAGATCTCGAGACCATCCAGACCGCCCTCACCGCCGCCGAGACGGGCCACCTGGTGTTTGCCACCCTGCACACCCAGGATGCGCCGCAGACGATCGACCGCATGATCGACGTCTTCCCGCCGCATCAGCAGGAGCAGATCCGTGTGCAGATCGCGTCGACCATTCAGGGCATCGTCACCCAGCAGCTGCTCCCGCGCCGGGATGGACGGGGGCGGATCGTCGCCTGCGAGATCCTGATGCCCACTCCCGCTGTGCGGAACCTGATCCGCGAAGGCAAGACTCATCAGATCTACACCGTGATGCAAACCGGGACCAAGTACGGCATGCAGACCATGGATTACGCACTGGCGGATCTGGTTCGCCGCAATCTGATCAGTCGGGAGATGGCGGACCAGCGAAGCTCTAATCCCGAAGATCTAGGCCGGCTCTTGATGTCCGGCGCCGCTTAGCCAACAGGAGGGAAGAGTGAGCACCTTTACTTATACCGCCAGGCCTGTGAGGGGCGGACAGAGCATTGGCCAGATAGAAGGGGTCTCCAAAGCGGCGGTTTCCGCTGAGCTTCGCCGCCGAGGGTTGACCGTTCTCTCTATCGACGAGAAGAAGGGGCTCCCGGACATCAACGAGCTCCTCGAGAACATGACGAAGATCAAGCTGCGCGACAAGGTTGTGTTCTCGCGCCAGTTCGCCACTATGATCAATGCCGGACTAGCGTTGCTGCGGGCGCTCTATATCCTCGAGGAGCAAACCGAGAACAAGCGCTTCCGTAAGGTCATCGCCGCCGTCCGACAGGACGTCGAGGCGGGCATGCCCCTCTCGGATTCGGTCGAGCGCCATCCGGTCGCCTTCGATCGCCTGTACGTCAGCATGGTGCGTGCCGGCGAGATCGGTGGGGTGCTCGATCAAACGCTGGAGCGTCTGGCGACTCAGCTGGAGAAGGATGACAGCCTGCGCCGCTCGATCAAGTCCGCCATGACTTACCCGATCCTTATCGGCGTCTTTGCCGTGATGGTCATGCTCGGCCTGATCCTCTTCGTGATCCCGATCTTCGCCGAGATGTACAATGACCTGGGCGGTCAACTCCCGCTGCTCACCCGGATAATGGTGGGAGCCAGCAACTTCACCCGATCATTCTGGTTCGTGATCTTCCCCGCGCTCTTCCTGGCCACTTATGGCTTGAAGAAGCTCAAGAATTCCGACAGAGGCACCAATGTGTGGGACCGCATCAAGCTGAAGCTTCCCATGAAGCTTGGTCCCATCATTCAGAAGATCGTGGTTGCGCGGTTTAGCCGCACGCTTGCCACTCTGGTCTCCTCAGGTGTCCCCATCCTGCAGGCGATTGACATTACGGGCAAAACCTCGGGCAACCGGGTGGTCGAACACGCCATGGAAGAGGTCAAGGAGAACGTCAAGGGCGGGGAGTCGATCGCGCGCCCGCTGGAACGAGTCAAGGTGTTTCCCCCGATGGTGACCCAGATGATCGCCATCGGTGAGGAAACCGGCGCATTGGACACGATGCTGCACAAGATCGCCGACTTCTACGAGGATGAGGTGGATTCCTCGGTCAAGTCGCTCACCTCGATCATAGAACCGATCATGATGATCCTTATTGGCGGCCTGGTGGGCCTGATCGTGGTTGCGATGTACCTGCCTATCTTCAACCTCTTCCAGCTCGTTGAGTAGAGCCCAGTTGTCGACACTGCCAAACACGGTCGTGCGTGCTCTGCCGCCGGTTGAGGGGGTTCTTGCGAAGCGGGCGGTGCTCAAGCCAAGGCGGACCCGTCTCGAAGTCGCCATCGATCCGACGGACACGACAGCCCTCGAGAACCTCACCAACGAGCAGCTGGCCCGTGCATATCAGGATCACGGTTGGATGCAGTGCCTGGAAGTTCTCCTGTGCCGGAACGAACGGATCTGCCACTACGTCCTCAAACGCTTCGCCCGCTCCGAGGAACCCTACGAAGATCTGTTCCAGGTCGCCCGAATGGGTCTGCTGAAGGCGGCGCAGCGGTTCGACGGCACGCGGGGAACCGCCTTTTCCACTTATGCCTTCCCTCTGGTCGAGGGCGAGGTAAGGCACTACCTCCGAGACAACATGTTGGTCAGGCAGCCTCGCTGGGCGAAGTCCCTGTACGACCGTATCCAACAGGTGCAGGGCGATTTTCTGCGCGACCAGGGACGCTCGCCCACGATGTCGGAGTTGGCGGACGCCGTCAATGTTCAGGAAGAGGGGATTCTGGAGCTGATCCGCTTCTACGGTTCCATAGACGTCCATTCCCTTGAGGATAATGGCGCGGAGGTGCCCAATGGGCTGGACCGGGGCGCGATCAAAGCGCTACGCCCGGAGAACTTCAATCTACCCATCGAGGACCGGATTTTGCTCTACGACGCTCTGGGAGCACTCTCGGAGGCTCACAAGAAATTGCTCTATCTCCTCTTCTTCAAAGGGTTGACCCAGCAAGAGGCCGCAGACGAGTTGGGGATGTCCCAACGGACTGTATCCCGAGAGCAGACCCGCGCCCTCGACCGCCTGAAAGCCATCCTCACGAAAAAGATCTTCTAGAGCGAGCCGCACCCCGGCGTAACCTGTCGGTTACGCCCCCTTCATCGACCGGTGCTACTCTTGGCCAATGCTCCACCGACTGACAGCGAATCGACTGCCGGGTCTCCTTTTGACCCTGTTGTCGATCGTGTTGGTCATTCTGCTCTCGGGTTGCGGTGGCCTGCTCGACAGGTCGTCCGGTGATACCGAGGGAGGACGGGTCGCCGAACCCGGGACCACCGCGGGCGAGCAGGTTGCGGAAGACACCAGCACCTCCGTTCAGGCGACCACCACGACCGCTCCCCCCGACACAACCGAGCCGCCTACGACCGCCGCCCCGACTACGGTTCCCAGCCGTGACCTGGTCGCCGGGGAACCGCGGGAGTATGTCACCGTTCCCACGGAATCGCCGGTGGTGGCACTCACTTTCGACGCCGCCTACGACCCCGCCCCTCTGTTCCAGATTCTGGCTACCTTGAAGTCCACGGGGGTACCGGCGACCTTCTTTCTCACCGGGGAGTTCGTCGAGGACTTCCCCGAGGCCACCCGCTCGATCATCGATGCGGGTCATCCCATTGGCAGCCATTCTTACTCGCACCCCGATTTCACCGAGTTGGACTCCTCGGCCATCCGCGATCAGTTGAGGCGCACAGAAGAATTGCTCGCCTCCCTGGGAGCCGCTGATCCGCGCCCCTTGTTTAGGCCGCCATTCGGTGCCCGCAACGCCCGCGTGCTCCAGGAGCTGGCCAATCAGGGCTACGTGAGCGTCTACTGGACGATCGACACTCTCGACTGGAAGCCGGAGCGCACTCCCTCTCAAATTCGGCAGACGGTGCTGGACAAGCTGCAACCGGGCGCCATAGTGCTGATGCACGTAGGTAGTCGGCAGACCGCTGAGATCCTGTCCCGGCTCATAACCGACCTCAAGGCTGAAGGTTACAGCTTCGTCGCGCTTTCGGAGATTAAGCGGTAGGGTAAGAGCGTAGCCCGACTTCACGGGCGCTGGTCAATGCACTATACGGCGGCTCAGAGTGGGGGAGGGAAATGGTGCTTGCTCGGATCGCTCGCGGCCTGACCGCCATAATGATCCTACTGTTTCTCTACAGCCTCTTTGATTTGCAACCCCAGGCAGATGCGGCTTCGGCCCCGGTAGTAACGCGCGGTCCTGTGGATCGCCCGCGCATTGCCCTGACTTTCGACGACAACCTATACGAGCAGCGGACGCTGGCCATCCTCGATGTGCTCCGGCGCTACGATACGCCGGCTACGATTTTCGTGGTGGGGTCCTACGTCAACGTGTATCCGCGGATCACCTCTGCCTTGCTGCGCGGTGGCTTCGAGGTAGGGGACCACACCCGAAGCCATATGAACCTTGTCCCGGTCGGCGCCAGCCTTGCGCGTAGGGAGATCGGGGGCGGTACGGCCGCATACAGGTCGGCGACGGGGGCGCGTACCGTGCCTTTCTTCCGTCCGCCTTACGGCGCGACCAGTGCCACAGTCGCACAGGTCGCTGGGGAGAAGGGTTTTCTCTACCAGATTCTCTGGGACGTCGACACGAACGACTGGCGAGGATACTCCGCGGCCCGCATACGCGATCATGTGCTCCGGTACGCGCGCAACGGCTCGATAGTACTGATGCACCTGTCGGCCCCGCACACGGCCGAGGCGCTTCCGGCCATCATTACCGGCCTGCGTGCACGGGGCTACGAGTTGACCACGGTCGCCGGGGTGCTGAAAGGAAACCGGCGCTTCTTCGACGTCTCTGAGGGTGACGAGGCCGGACGGGCAATACTACGGTTGGTCGACGCCGGGATCCTGGCGGGCTACAACGCCGACTGGTTCGGGCCGTTCGATCCGATGACCCGGGCGCAGTTCGCTAAAGTGTCGGTCAGGACGGCCGGTCTGCATACCGCCGTGGTGGAACCCGCCGTGGTGAACTTCGCGGATGTGTCCACAGTACGCGATACCTCTGGGGCGATCTCGGCCTACCCTTACGATTACGTGCAGGAAGCGGTGGCCTACGGGCTGGTTCAGGGCAGCGAAGATGCCGCAGGACAGCCGGTCTATCGTCCCGGGGAGAGCATCACGCGCCTGCAGTTGGCCCAGATAGTCGCCCGAATGGCTCGGAATCTCAAAGGGTATGCTCCGGTCCCTGTGGTGGCGGGTAATCCGCCTTTCGTAGACGTACCCGAATACGGGCTGGCGGACGCCGCGCTGGCGAGGGAGTTGGGTCTGATGCGCGGCTACACCGGGGGCGTGTTTCAGCCCTACCTATCTGCCAGGAGGGCTCACGTGGCCATGGTGATGACTCGCTACAGAGCTCTCTCCGACGCGCCGACGACCACGACCACGCTCGCTCCGACCACCACCACGGAGTCCCCATCCACGACAACCTCGCTTGCTCCGCCGACGACCACTACCCAGGTGCCGCCGACGACCACCACAACCATCGCTACGTCGCCGGCCACCGCAACTTTCTAGATTCCTTGGCTTGACGACAGCGGCGGCGCGTCATAGACCCCGCGAGCAAGACCACCGCGTCGGCCGGGGACCCGAGGCCGCCGACGGCTGTGGGCTAGAATAGAAATATGGTCCCAACAGCACATCTCGAGCCGCGGACGCCCACCCTGGTCGTGGCCTGCGAGATCTTCGAAGACGAACTCCGTCACGTCCTGGCGAATCTGGATGCTCGCAATCTCGAGCAGCCACCGGCGGCTTCGCCACCGCAGGTGGTCTGGATAGAAAGCGGGCTGCACGACGTTCCGGAGAACCTTCGAGGGCGTCTGCAGGGCCTCATCGACCCAGATCGATGAGGCCGTCGACAGGAGATTGCCCACAGTTACCCTCGGGGGTATCCATCCCGGCAGAGGAGCGGCGGCGCGACGGAGGGACCTCGTCGCAGTGCAGACTCCCAAAGATATCCTGCTGGCCTACGGTTTCTGTGGATACTCACTCGCGGGGCTGTCTTCACGATTCTGCCGGTTGGTGTTTCCCCGGGTGGACGACTGCGTGCACCTGTTCCTAAATCAGGGCAGCTCCCGAGAAGAAGTTGTCCGCGACGCGCACGCCTTCTATTTGACGAAGGGGTGGTTGACCCACGATAACTTTATGCTGGACAGCTACGAGTCCTGGGATGCGCAATACGGACCAGAACGTGCGCGGCGCCTGCGGGAAGCATACCTAAAAGGCTATGAGCGGCTGACCCTAATAGACACGAAGGCCTACGAAACGCCGGCATGGCAGGAACGCATGCGCGCCATGGCGCAGCGTCTGGAGCTCGATTATGAAACCGTGGCCGGCTCAACGAAACTGCTAGAACGGCTCCTGACCGGGCCTTGGGACGAGGAGATCGTTGTGATCGACCCTGGGCGGCCCATCGATGTACGTGACCTTCTGTTCCACGCGGGGCAGGCACCCACCACCGGTTGAATCGTCGGCTCGTCCGAGAGCCGGGTGCCGACTTGCCTGCTCCGAGCCATGGGTCCCCCTCTCTTGGTCCTCGCTCCCTGTGCATCATAATAGATGTTATGTCAAGTAGAACGATTGTGAGTGGGTTGCCGTCCTTTGGGCGGCAGGGACATCGCCTGTCCCCCCGCCGGCGGAGTATGACGGCCGAACTCCCCGGCAAGATTCCAAGCATCCCCTCCCTGGCCCCGCCGAGTACCCGAAACAGGCTACTTGCGCTCGGTCCGGTATTCGCGTGAGCGCGCCCGGGTGCCAAAGAATTCGCGTGATCGCCCGCACTCCAAAGAGTCCGTAACCCACCCAGGGCGGACAAGATTCTCCGAGGGCTTTCACAAATCCGAAGGAGCGTGTACAATCACTTCAACGTCAGAAAGGAGGTGGTCCAGATAGACAATTTGCCCAGTTGGCGATGCGACAGGACCGGAGGTGGCGTGAGCCGCTAGTCGCCGAGCTACTCGTCAGACGCCGCCGGCGGCGCCTCCGGTAGCATTCGCCAGATCAGTACCCGAAAGCCGTCCGAAAGGGCGGCTTTCGGCTTTGTTGGACTCGTCTAGTTTCTAGTAGCGGATCAGACTGAGCACGTCGTAGCCGTGAAGCCGGTCTCGCCCTTTGAGAAATTCCAACTCGACGACGAAAACGAGCCCCACCACGGTCCCCCCGGCCTGCTCCACCAACTCCACCTTTGCCTTGGCGGTGCCCCCGGTGGCCAGCAGGTCGTCATGGATTATTACCCGCTGCCCGGGCCTTATGGCATCCGTGTGCATCTCCAGCACGTCGGTGCCGTATTCCAGCTCGTACTCCGCCCGGGCCACGTTCCACGGGAGTTTCCCCGGCTTACGCGCGGGCACGAATCCCGCCCCCAGTCCGTAGGCCAGGGCCGCCCCCAGGATGAAACCTCGCGCCTCTGCCCCCAAAACCACGTCGACCTTCTTCGCGGTGCCGAACTCGATCAACCGGTCGACCGTGTAGCGCAGAGCCACCGGGTCCTGCAGCAGGGGCATGATGTCCCGGAAGAGAATCCCTTCTTTGGGAAAGTCGGGGATGTCCCGAATGTACTTTTTTAAGTCCAAGGCGTCCGCGGCGTCCATCCGTGCCTCCTGGTTGATGCTCCCGGCGCCTCAAACCTTGGGGCGCTGAATTGATTGATCGTGGATTTGCGAGTGTTCGGCGAGCAGGCGGGGCGGGCGCTACTCGATCAACCTCCGCAGTTCCTTGTACAGAAGAAGTTCGACCAGGCGAGAGACCAAGACGGCGAGCTCCTGCAGATTCCTCTCACCTTGCGCGCGGCGCTCCTCGTGGTGCGAGCGCAATGCGGTCGTGACTGCCTGCTCGAGCAAGGCGGCTTCGCGCTCCGCAGACGATTTGAGCAGACGGAGGTTCCGAGGCTCCACCCCAAAACGCGCCAGAATCTGGCAGATGCGGATGACCTCGACGTCCGTTTCGGGGAGACCGCCCCCCAACGTCCGAGGCGAGGCAGCGATCAATTTGAAATCGGCGAGTTGTGCAAGGAAGACGTCGTCAGCGCCAGTCGCCTCTTTGACCTCATGCCAGGAGAAGCTCTCGGCGGGCTGCCGCAGGACGCCGAGTTCGCGTGAATCCTGGGTCGGTCCCAGTGGACGCGACGTGGTGGCTGCGGTTCCCCGCTCCAGCCGCGCTTTGATCACCTCGAGGGGTAGGTACTCGTCCCTTTGCAGGCGCAGGATGGTCCGTAGCCGGCGCAAGTCAGAGCCGCCGTAGCGACGGTATCCACCCTCGGTGCGCTCGGGCTGGATCAGCCGGCGGTCTTCCAGATAGCGAACCTTGCTGATGCTGAGATCCGGGAATTCCTCCTGAAGGAGGCCAACCAGGCGACCGATCGTGTAGTGGTCATCAGCCGGAACCTTCCGGTCCTTGCCCACCGAAGACCCAATGGAGCCGGAGTCAGAGTCGCGGGGCACCCCCTACTCCACCGGTTCGAGGAATCCGAGCTTGAACTTGCCTATCTGCAACTCATCACCGTCGCTCAGGTGGTGTCTCTCTAACCGCTTGCGGTTGACGTAGGTGCCATTTAGGCTGTTGAGGTCCTCGATCACGTAACCCACTGCGTCGCGGATCACTCTCGCGTGGTGCCGTGACACCGTCACGTCGTCCAGGAACAGGTGATTCTCGGGATCGCGGCCGATGGTCAACAACTCGGTATCGAGTACGGCCTTCTCCCCCTCTCTGCCGCCGCCTGAGCGAATCACCAGAACGGGTGAGGCGTGAACCGCTTCGGCCGCCGTGGATTCGTCTGCTTCCTCGTCGAGGCCGGGAGCGTACGTGATCGTGGTCTCGGAGAGGTCCTTCTCTACCAGGCGGCTTCCGCACTGCTGGCAGAAGTTCGCCTCGTCGTTGTTGACGAAGCCACACTTGGGACAGTTGCGCATCCGGCCTCCTGAATAGTGTCCGAAGAGCCTAAGGACGGCGCCGCATCGAGAGCAGCTGCTCTTCCACCGCGCGCAGGGTCTCCGGCTTTTCGAGGAGGCGGTTGCGGCCCTGCTCGTCGGTATTGTTCACCACATAGGGATCGGCGAGAATCTCATCGAACCGACGGCCCTTGTCGAGCTCGCCGGCCACATAGCGGAGGACCCGATCCTCCCGGACGTGTACCCCAAATTCCTCAAAGAGCTGATGGATGGCCCTGATCATCCGTTCTATCAGGTCCCCCACGACATTCCTCCCCTGGCCTGGCGTCGCCGCCTCATCCCGTGTCTACTCCGACGAGCCGTCCGCAGGATCGCGTTTCGGAGAGCTGAGGATCGAACTCAAGCGATCGACGTCGCCTTCCCCAAAAAGCGGCTCGCCCGAACGGTGCTTGTCCCGAAGCCGGCGCACCATCTCCGCGCGCAGAATGTCGAGCTGCCCATGGATAAGCCTTCGCCGCTTCGAGATCTCCCTCTCGTCTTTCTCGAGGGATTCGGAGAGCTGCTTCAACTCTTCGTCGCCGTAGGACTGAATGTTTACCAGAAGGTCGAAGTCTGTGTGGCCTTGCGCGTCCATGGCTCTAGTATAGCTCCTCTTGTCCAAACCTTAAAGTCGAGGTCGAGGTTCAGCTCGATAACCTATAAAAAGACGCGAGGAGCAGGCTACGGCCCGCTCCTCGTCGCCAATCCGCTCGATGGCTCGCCGGTCTACTCCTCTTCTTGGGCGAGCATCCCCTCGTATTCGTCAGAGCTCATCAGATCGTCCGCTTCGCCCGGCTCGCTGACCTTGACCTTCACCAGCCAACCGTTTTCGTAGGGGCTCTCATTTATGGTCTCCGGCGCGTCGACCACTTCCTCATTGATCTCCACGATGGTCCCGCTAAGCGGGGCAATGACATCGGAAACCGCCTTGACCGACTCTATCTCGGCGAAGGAACTCCCCGCCGTCACCTCGGTACCTTCCTCGGGAAGCTCCACATAGACGATGTCCCCGAGCTGCTCCTGAGCATAGTCGGTGACACCGAATACCGCAGTCTCACCCTCGATACGTGCCCAGTCGTGCTCCTTGTGGTACTTCAGGTTCTTGGGATTCACCCGCCGCTCCTTTCTTACCACTGATCCTCAGGCATCTTACAACAGGGGCCGTGCGCCCGCTACTGTCCGTACTGCATAGTGGCCTGAACCAGCAAGCTGTCCAGCTTGCGTTGAATGGTGACCTCTGAGACCGTCACCTCCTCCTGCTCTGCAGAAAGGAAACAGAAAGCCCCGGCCCCATTCTCCATGAGAACGAAGAAGGCCGGCTCCCCCGGGTCCCCCCCATCCGCCTCGGCATGAACCAACTCGCCCTGCGCGATCACCAAACGGCCCCGGGTACGGTCGCCCTCCAACAATAGGTGGCCGCTGCGCCGGCCAAGAGCCAGCACCTGAAGGATTTCTCCCAACCCAAAATCGCTGAGATCGCCTGTCAACGCCCTCTTTTTCACCCTCGCCGACCCTGCCGCGGCCGCATTCTACCAACGTCCCACCGCATAGAAAAGACTAAACCGCCCTGCTATACTCCGATCGAATCAAGCCTCATCTTCGGCTCGAGGAGGATCGTTGGCGCGGCGAAAGGGACTGGTCATCAGTGACCGGCAGATGCAGGTGGTCGACGAGATCCTGGAGAAGCTTAGGGACGTTTCCGGATCGCGCTTCATTGCCCTGGTTTCCACCAGCGGACAGCCGATCACCGCCTCTGAGTCCGAGCATCACCCTGACACCCTCTCTCTTGCTTCGCTTGCGGCCAGCTCTTTTGCCGCGACGCAGCAGCTCGCAGCGGTTCTCGAGGAGCGCGAGTTCACTCTCTTGTTCCACGAAGGGCGTGAGTCCAACCTGCACGTTTCCCAGGTAACCGACCAGGTTCTCTTGGTGATCACCTTCGGCCGCGAGACCCAGGTGGGCAAAGTGCGGTTGTACACGAACCGAGCGGTCGAGGTCCTCAAGCCCATCCTCGACTCCGCCGATGACGAGCAACAGGACGCACTGACGATCGACGACGACTACTCGCTCCTTGTGGGCGAGGCCATCGACGATCTGTTCGCCGACGTGGAGTGACCAGTTGCCCTTAATCAATTTCGCGGCCAGGGAGATCAACTACAAGATCGTCTATTACGGCTGCGGTCTTTGCGGCAAGACCACCAACATCCAATACATCCACAAGAAGGTGAACCCCAGCGCCCGGGGTAAGCTGGTTTCCATCGCCACCGAGGAGGAACGGACCCTCTACTTCGACTTCCTCCCCCTGTCCCTGGGCACCGTCAAGGGCATGAAGACCCGCTTCCACCTCTACACCGTGCCGGGTCAGTCCTATTACAACGCATCCCGCAAACTGGTGCTGCAGGGCGTCGACGGCATGGTCTTCGTGGCCGACAGCCAGATCACCCGTCTGGACGAGAATGTCGAGAGCTACCTAAACCTCTGGGAGAACCTCCAGGAGCAGGGCGAGGATCTCTCGAAGCTGGCCATGATGATCCAGTACAACAAGCGCGACCTGTCCGAGGTGTTCTCGGTCGAAGACCTGGACGAGTTACTCAACCACACGAAATCGCCGGGCATGGAAGCGTGTGCGCTCACCGGACAGGGCGTGTTCGAGACCCTCAAGGTGATCTGCAAGCAGGTTATCGCTCAAACCGCGCAGAACTAGCCGATCCGCAGCACGTAATCCTTGGGCGCGTAGACGCTGGGGAATTCATCGCGGAGCAGAACCTCACCCTCCAGATCCTTGACCACGCGGGTCACTGTCACCTCGCGTCCGGGTACTCCCTGCTCCAGCGCCTGCTCTCCCCGTGCGAGGCTGGGGTCACGCAGCCGGCGGGGGTTGGAAGACGTGGTGCGGGGTTCCCGCAATCGGTCCGGGGACTGGGCCTCGTATTCCACCGTGCGCTCCCAACTGGAGGCCGCCAGGGTGATCTCTACCGAATTCTCCCCCGCCTGCGCGCTGATCAGCAGGGGCCGGTCGGAGTCGTTGCGGAATTTGAAGTCCACCGTGCCGTACGAAACCGTGGCATCTCGGCCAAGCGGATAGTGGTCGATGTAGAAGGAGTGCGGCTTTCGCTCGTCCACGGGCAGCCCCGCGAAGAAGACGGCATTGAAGAGGGTGGTCGAGACTTGGCAGATCCCGCCTCCGACCCCCGGCGTTAAGACGCCACCCACTATGACCGGCGCCTCGTCGAAACCGGCTGCCTTGGTGCGCGGACCAACCGTGCCGTTGAAAGAGAAGGTCTCTCCCGGATGCACGATGGTCCCGTCCAGCAGCTTCGCTACCTGTCGGATGTTGTTGCCGCGGGCGGTATCACCGGCCTTGAAGTAGGTGGTGAAGGAGGAGACCTCCCTCCGCATTCCCAGAGCCAGCGCGTCCGTGGTGGTGACCTTGGGCTCGGCTCGGAGGGTCGGCACCGGGACGTAGGCCGCGTTCGGATCCCCGGCCAGGCGAGCGAGGTCCCGGAAGAGCGAATCCCAGTCGATCTCCACCCCGCTCTTACTCGGGATCACTTCCAGATTTTTCTCCCCCAGGACCGGCTTCAGCCGGGCGTCGACGGCGGGGTGCCGAATCGGGGCCAAGAGCTTCTCCAACAACTCCCGTGAGGTGTCTGTGTCGAAACTCAACGCAGTGGCCCTCTCGGTTTCCGGAACGGCGGCCATTCTTGTCAGTTGTTCGACGGATAGCTCAAAGTTGAGGTCCTGGTATCGCAGGACTAGCGGTCGGCTGAAGGCGACCTTGGCCGTTTCCAGCGCCCGGCGGGCCGCGTCGGTGCCCACCTTCGGGGGGACGGATTCCAGCGGGGCCTCGACCTCTGCGGAACTCGTGCGCAGAGCCGCCAGCACTGCTTGCTGCAGCAGGTCACGCCGGAGCGAGAGGCCTTCCTCCGCCGCTACGGCTCGAGGACCCTTCTCGGTGAGGAGCAGGCGGGCATTCTTCGGAAGCTCTTCGAAGGCCAGCGCGAGCTGATCCACCTCGAATTGGAAGCCTTGCTCGTCGACGACGAATACGGGCTCGATCGCAACGCTCCCAACGGATGCGGCCAACCGCTGCCGGCCGCGCTCGAGCCATCCCGCCTCGTGCCCGACCTCCATGACCGCTGCGAGCGTGGCCTTCTTGTCCAAGGCGATGCCGGCTTGGTCAGGAACCAGCTCCACCAGGGTGCCTTCGTGCCGCACTTCAACAGGTGCCGCGAGGAGACCGGCGGCCAACGTGGTCAGCTCCTGGGCCACCTGTTCTTCAGTCAATCCCCCCAGCGCTCTCCCTTGCAGTTCTACGCCACGGTAGGCGCGTCCCTGATGATGATAGGAGTCGGCGGCCAAGGCGAATCCGCCCGCGACCAAAACAAGGCTCAGTAGGACTATGACGACCGTGCGCCGGATCTCGAACCTCCGCGTTGAGGTCTGGGAAGAGCCAGGCGAGCCGTGGGTAGGGCTATCCGGCCCCGTCCCCGTCTTCCCTGGAGGGAGCGGCCAGAACGTACTTAGGCAGATCCTCCAGCCTGGTTGCCTGCAGGTCCTCCATCTTGGCGATTTCGACTGAGACCCCCGGTCTGCCTTCTAAGGTGGGAATGACGCCACCCGCCATGACCATCGATGAAGCCAGAGTATCGGGTTCGCCCAGGGCTTCGACCTCGTAGGGGGCGGCCAGCACTATCCCGTCAAAGGTAACCTGCTCTCCGAAGTTGCCGAAGGCCGACCTCACCGAGAGACGCCTCCCATTGACTATTATCGCCTCAGCTCCGGCGGACTTGAGTTCATTGACCACCTGCCCGAGTTCGTAGGCGTGCAGTTCCCGCAGCGGATCGCGCAGTTCGAGCCGCACGCCGGGTCCGGATGACACGATTACCCCGTTCAGGAGGCGCAAGCCGGCCAAAGTCCGTTCCTGCTCCACCAGGCTATCGGCCCGGTCTTGCTGGGTGAAGCGGTCCTCGACGGCAAGCAGCCGGAGTTCGGTGACCTCTTCCTGCAGACGGTCGTTCTCCTGGCTCAGAGTCCCCACAAGGGTGGTGAGCTCTTCCACGCTCTGCAGATCTAGTTGCCGGTTGCGATTATCCTGGACGCGCGCCTGCGTCACGAGCATGAAACCCAGGACAGCGAAGGTCAGGAATAGCCCCCAGGCCGTTTTGCTGCGGGCGCTCATCGCAGGATCAACCTGCGCACAATCGCCAGATTCTGGAAGATGCGCACGCCGAACGCGATAACCGCCGCGAGGTAAAGGCTGAGACCCATGCGGTCTCCGAGATAGGTGATGAGCGCCGCGAGAATCGTGTTGGAGAGGAAACCGGTTATGAACAGGCGATCGTTGAAGGTCCGCTCGAGCAGGGCACGGACTCCGCCGAGAGTCGAGTCGAGCGCGGCCAGCACGGCTATGGAGAGATAGCGCGCGTATTCCGGCGGGACCTCATAGTTGACCACGTAACCGATGGCCACTCCCAGCAGCAGACCTAGCAGGGGCATGTAGATCACGGGGCCTCCTTGCCGGGCCCGGCGATGGTCACGGCTTCGTCGGTGAGCGGCTGCAGCACGCGTGGGGTCAGGCTGCCCGCGTACGCGGCCACCAGAATCTCGTCGCGAGTATTGACAGCGGCCTGCAATCCAAACAGCTTGGAGTATTGCTCGAGCAGCAACCGGGCGTCTTCGTCCAGAGAGAGCACGTTTTTCAGCCGGACAGGCTCGCCGATCGCGAGGATGGTGAACGGGGAACCTATCCGGGTGTTGTTGACCAGGATGGTAGTGCCTACGCAGCGCACGGCAGTGCCCTGCACGATGCGCTGCCCGTTTACGCTGATGGCCTCAGCCCCGCCCGACCAAAGGGCGTTCACCAGGATGCGGACGTCGTAGTCATGGATTATATAGTTGTTGGGGTCCTCGCCCAGCTCGGGCGGTTGCGGGTTGTCCGCGAGGGTAACCTCGATTCCCGGCCCCTCGAGGGTCACGAGACCGGCCGCCATGCGCATCTGTTCGAGTTCCTGACCGTAGGTGCGGGAAAGCCCGCGTCCCGAGGCCGCCTGCTGCTCTCGGCGGGAAACCTCGATCCGTAGGGTAGCCAGGCTCTCTTCGAGATAGTGCTTTTTGTCCTCGAGTCGCTCCACGATCCGTACCAACTGATCATGGCGCTCACCCTGGTCCCCGGCGGCCTCCTCCGCGGCCACATTGGCCTGGAAAGCCACCATCGCGCCCAGCCCAAGTAGGAAGGCTAACGCGGTCAGGATCAGGTAATGATGGCGCCCTACAGTCACGCTTCTTCCAGGAAAGGTGCTTACGAAAAGCGAAGGATAGCAGTCAACCGAAAGGCTTGCCTGCTTATCTACCTGACTACTGCCGTACGGGCCTTGCCGATCACCTCGTCCAGGCGACTTGTGTAGTCCCGCAATAGTCCTTCGGCCCGCTCGTCGTCCCTGCCTTCAGCGTATACGTGGAAGAGCGGTTCGTCGGCGTCGGGCAGGATCTGTACCCATTCGTCCTGGTTCACCCATACCTTTATCCCGTCCACCAGGGAGACCGCTTCGTTGCGCAGTTCCTCGACCATCATCCTCATGGCCGCCCCTTTGGCCTGCCAGGGGCAGCACACCACGTCGTGATCGAGGTGGACGACGGGGACTTCGGCCGCCAGCTGAGAAAGCGGATACAAGCCCCCCGCGACCATCTCCACCACCATCGCCGCTGTCAAAAAGGCATCCATGGTAGGCAGGAAGGAGGGAAAGATCAGACCGCCATTGGCCGTGGCCGCGAAGATGACCTGGGGTGCGCTCGCCTCTTCCATCACACTCCGGTCCGAGCTACGGGTACGACTAACCGTGGCGCCGCAGCGCTCGGCCACCTCCTCGGCGCGGCCGGTGGCATGCAGCGGAAGAACCACCGACCCCTTCCCCCGCTGCACGCAGACATGACCCAGCAGTAGGAGGAGCAGTTCGTTCGGGCTCAAGGTGTGGCCGGCGTCGTCTAGAATGAAGACCTGCTCGCCCCCCGGATCCAAGATCAGGCCGAGATCAGCTTCCATCGAATCGACCAGGCGCTTGACCTTCGCCTCGGCCTCGGGAAGATGTTTCGCCAGACGAAAAGCGCCGCTGATCCCCGAGAAGGCGTTAACGCCAATGGTCTCTACGCCCAAGCGGTCGAGGATGGCCCCCAGCAACTTTGAACCCGGGGAGTAGGAGTAATCGACCACTACGCGCAAATTGCGCGCACGGATGGAAGGAGCGTTCACGCTCTCGACCAGCGCTTCGGTGTACATCTCGAGCGTGTGCGCGGGATAGGTGATCTGCCCCATCTCGTCGTAGTAGGCTCGGCGAAAATCCTCGCGGTGGAAGTAGTTCTCGATGGTTCGCCGGGATTGCTCCGAGAGCGGCAGACCCGGGGGCTCGGAGAGGATGATCTCCACTTCCTCGGGGTGGTGCGGGCTGATGCGGATGTGAATCCCGCCCTGAGAGGAGGCGTTCTTGAGATCGAAGCGGTTTACGGCCAGCGGTGCGACCTGCAGGTCACGGACGGATACTCCGGTGGAAGTCAGACCCGCGATCATCGCCCGTTTGAGCATCCGGCTGGCGGGATGCGAATCTCGAGTGGCGGTGACCATTGCATCCTTGCGCAGCAGGGTTCCGTAGGACATGGCGAGTCGCATCGCCCGCTCCGGAGTGATGTCGACGTTGATAAGGCCTCGCACTCCGCGCTGACCGAAGAGCGTCGTCATCCCCCTGACCTCGGAGATGATGCTCGACTTGACCGAGGCGCCGGCCTCCACGGTCTTGAAAGGGTAGATCTTGATGTTGTTGCCGATCAAGGCATTGTCCTCGATCGAACACTGATCGCCGATGACCGCCCCCTCGGAGATCACTACGTTCGTGCGGAGGTCCACCGAATTGCCCAGCACGGCGCCGCGCACGCGGGACCCCTCCCCCAGGTAGCAACTCTCGCCCACCACGGAGTCCGATATTTGGGCCCCCGGGCGAAGAATCACGTTGTTTCCCAGCACCGTGTGCGGGCCAATGACCGCCGAAGGGTCGATCTTCGCATAGTTGCCGATCACCGCAGGTCCCACCACGTTCTCGAGACTGTCAAGGTTGACGCCCTGACCCACCCAGACGTTGCCCCGCAGTCGCACTCCGGGAATATTTACACGGACGCGGCCGTCCAGCGCATCCCGGTTGGCGTGCTGGTATTGCTCGATGGTGCCGATGTCCTGCCAGTACCCCTCGCACATGCTGCCGTAGAGGGGCGCGCCGCGCTCATGCAGGGCAGGAAAGAGTTCGTGGCTGAAATCGTAGGAAACGCCGGGCGGGATCTCGTCGAGCACTTCCGGCTCGAGTACGTAGATGCCGGTGTTAACCGTGTCCGAGAAGACCTGACCCCAACCCGGCTTTTCCAGGAAGCGTTCGATACGCCCCTGTTCATCCATGATGATGACCCCGAACTCCAGCGGGTTCTCGACGCGAACCAGAGCGAAAGTCGCCAGGGCCCCGCGTTCGCGGTGGAAGCGGATAACCGCTGTCAGATCGATATCCGTCAACGCATCGCCGCTGATCACGATGAAGGTCTCGTCCAGGTGGTCTTGGGCTGCCTTGACCGAACCGGCCGTACCCAGCGGGTTGTCCTCCACGCTGTACTCCACGTTCATCTCAAAGTCGGAGCCGTCACCGAAGTAGTTGCGGATCATCTGCGGGAGGAAGGCCACGGTCATCACCACGTCGTTGATCCCGTGGATCGCCAGCAGGTCGAGGATATGGTGGGCCGTGGGAATGTTGGCCACCGGCATCATGGGCTTGGGCAGGTTGGAGGTGAGAGGGCGCAGCCTGGTACCGTGGCCCCCCGCCATTACCACAGCCTTCAATGCAAACTCCTCCTCAGCGAGCCGGGATCGCCGGACAACGGCGGTACCGCAGGGAACCACAGCGGCACCGCGGGGAAATGCCCATGCTCGGTGCAATGATACACCCAACGAAGTGGCAATCTGCGAAGAGGAGAAGACAGAAACCCCGCGCGAGCGGGGTGACTAGGTCGGGACGGCCGGATTTGAACCGGCGACCTTCCGGCCCCCAGCCGGATGCGCTACCAGGCTACGCCACGTCCCGACGCGGCAACGAGTATACCAGCCTAGTGCCGCTCGGGACGAGAGGGCCGGCCCATGAGATCGCGCACGCTCTCCTGCATTTCCTTCTCCCCGCGAAGCACGGAAACCACGTTGTCGGTGATCGGCATCTCCACTCCCAAACGTCTGGCGAGAGCCAGAACTGCGGGAGCCGCGGTCAGTCCTTCCGCCACCATACCCATTTCGCTCTCAATGGTGAGCGGAGAGTGCCCCTGGGCCATCAGCTCTCCCGCCCGCCGGTTCCGGCTGTGCCTCGAGGTGCAGGTGGCGATGAGATCCCCCATCCCCGCAAGACCGGCGAAGGTTAAGGGGTTCGCGCCCAGAGCCTCGCCCAGACGGCTCATCTCGGACAGGCCGCGGGTGATCAGGGCTGCGCGGGCGTTGTCGCCGAAACCAAGTCCGTCGGCCATCCCCGTGGCAAGGGCGATCACGTTCTTGACCGCCCCGGCAAGTTCCACCCCGACCACGTCCCTCGTACGGTAGGGCCGGAAGCTCTCGCTGGACAGGATTTCCTGGAGGGCTGCGGCGTAGTCCTCGTCCTCAGAGGCGATCACCGTGGCGGTCGGCTGCCCTTGGGAGACCTCCTCGGCGTGATTTGGTCCGGAGAGCACAGCGATGTGCGGATCCTTGGCGGCCCAGACCTTGTGCAGAACTTCGCTCAGCCGGCGACCGGTATCCGGCTCTACCCCTTTGGTCAGGCTGAGAACGCCGGTGTTGGGTTCTATGTGCTCGGCCAAGGCCTCGACGGTGGCGGTGAAGGCCTTGCTGGGAACCGCCAGCACCATCAGCTCAGCTCGAGAGAAGTCATACTCTCCAATGACCGCCACCTCGAGCTCCTGGGGCAAGGCCAGATCCCGCAGATAACCGGGATTATGCCGCGTGGATCGCACCGCCTCCGCCTGCTCCTTTCGGCGTGCCAAAAGAGTCGTGGGTACTCCGAGTGCGGAAAGATGCGCGGCCATCGCCGTCCCCCAGCTGCCGGCACCCACCACGGCGGTCCTCGGTGGCCTTTCGCGGCTGAATTCCCAGTCCTTCATCGGCCTTCGCCTCCGGAGCCGTTCAGGGGCTTGTCCGCAGCCATTCCGGGGGCGGAGCGGCGTGGACGCCCAGGATGCCTATTCCCCCGCGGGTGCGTCTTGCCCCGGCGGCCCCTCCGGGGCAGAACCGCCCTTCGCTCCTCTCCCCGGAGCAGCCTGCGAATGTTGGCATGGTGCGCGGCTATCACCAGGGCCGCGCCCGCCACCGAGAAAGCAACGTAGGCGTCGGGCTGACCGAAGGCCACGGCCAGCACGGGAAAGAGGGCGGTGGCGCTGATGGAAGCCAGGGAAACGTAGCGGGTTACGGCGAAGACTGCAAAGAAAACGGCGAGCAGCAGGGCCAGAGTCAGCGGCATCATGGCGAGGACGACGCCCGCGCCCGTAGCCACTCCCTTCCCTCCGCGTCCTCGCAGGAAGAGGGACCAGTTATGCCCCAGTATCGCCGCCATGGCCACAAGCACGGTCACCCAGGGCCCCGCCAAGTACCGTGCCAAAAGCACCAGGAGAAATCCTTTGAGCAGATCGACAGCAAAGACCAGGAGACCGAGCCGGGTTCCCAGCACGCGAAAAGCGTTGGTCGTTCCCGGGTTGCCACTGCCGTGCTCCCGGAGATCGATGCCCCTAAAGGCCCGCCCCAAGATCACGCCGGGCGAGACGGACCCGGCCAGGTAGGCGAGGAGCACCAGACCCAAGCCGAGGAGCGATTCGCTCACGAGTAGCGCTCTTCCTTGCCCTCGAAGTCGATGATCAGCGGAATGCCCCAGAGACCGTAGGCCTCGCGCAGGCGGTTCTCGAAGAAGAAGCCGTAGCTGCGGTTGATCAGGGCACGAGTGTTGATGCGCACGTTGAAGCGTGGCGGCGAGTCCTCGTACTGACTCATGTAGAAGAACTTGAGCGACTTGCCCCCCTTCTGCGGAGGTGAGTGCACCTCTTTCAGAGTTTCCAGCCAACGGTTGAGCTCGCCGGTGGGGAGGCGGTGGCTGTAGCGTGCGTAGAGGTCGAGTGCCAGTGGCAGCACGCGGTGCACGTTGCGGCCGGTCAGGGCGGAAATGGTCAGCCAAGGCGGGCGCATCTGCACCTTGGCGTAGAGGCGGGTGGTGGCGTACTCGAGGTCGAGTTCGCTCTCGTCCCACTTGTTGAAGAGGATGGCAGTCGCGCACCTGGCCCGTTGCGCCTCGTAGGCCACCTGCAGGTCGAGATCCACCAACCCTTCGCGGGCGTCTACCAGTATCAGCGCCACGTCGGCGCGCTCCAGCGCTCTAATGGTCCGTACCGAACTGTAAAACTCGACATCGGTCGACACCCGCTTGCCCTTGCGGCGCAGCCCCGCGGTATCGACCAGGAGCAGCTCCTGGCCTTCATAGGTGACCGGAGTATCGATTGCGTCTCTGGTCGTTCCGGGGATGGGTGAGACGATCACCCGCTCGTTGCCGAGCAGACGGTTGACCAGCGAACTCTTACCCACGTTCGGGCGCCCCACGATGGCGATCCTCACCGGTTCGTCTGCCTCGCCCATTTCTTCCGGGTCAGGGAGGCGGGCGACCACCGCATCCAGCAGGTCGCCGGTGCCCATGCCGTGCTCCGCGGATACCGGATAGGGCTCCCCCAGTCCGAGCTCCCAGAACTCGTGCACCCGGTCTCCTGCCAACTTGGTGTCGCTCTTGTTAACCGCCAGAATCACGGGTATGCCGCTGCGGCGGAGGATGTCCCCGATCTCGTGTTCGGCGGGGCCCACCCCGGTTTTGCCGTCGACGAGGAAGACCACGACCGAGGCTTCGGCGATGGCAAAACGAGCCTGCGCCCTCACCTGCTCTCCGAAGGAATCTTGGGATTTGAGGTCGATTCCGCCGGTGTCGACCATCAGGAAGTCCCGGCCGATCCATTCGGCGAGGCCTTCCTTGCGGTCGCGGGTCACCCCTGCCTCCGGCGATACCACCGCTTCGCGGCTCTCGGTTAGTCGGTTGAATAGAGTGGACTTGCCCACGTTGGGATAACCCACGATGGCGACGCGAGGGAGCACGGCCGCACTCATGTGGCCAACTCCCGCAGCCGGGCGGTGACGCGTTCTATCTGCCCCGAGGGAGTGGAGGCGCCCGCCGTCACGCCCACCGAACGCACGCCTTCCATCCATTCCGGGCGAATTTCGTCCGGGGACTCGACATGATGGGTGCGGGATTGAACCTCGCGACAGAGCTCCGCCAGTCGAGTGGTATTGGCCGAGTTCTTTCCGCCGACCACCACGACCAGATCGACTTCGGCGGCCATCGAACGCGCCGCCCGCTGCCGTCTCTCGGTTGCGCTGCAGATGGTGTTGTGAACCAGCAGTTCGCGCACCCGCGGAGAAAGTGCGCTGGTCAGCGCGGCGAGGCTCTCCTGGGACTGAGTGGTCTGCACCACGACGCCGATTCGCCGGCCGGGCAACTCCGTGGGCAGGTCTTCGGGACCCTGGACCACCAGGGAGTCGGGGCCGGCATAAGAACGGATCCCCAGCACCTCCGGATGATCCGGCTCGCCCAAGACCACTACCAGGTAGCCCTGCTCGCGCAGACGGGCGGCCTTCTCCTGGGCGGCTTTGACGAAGGTGCACGTGGCATCGACGATGTTGACTGCCCGGGAGGCCAGCGCCTCCAAGGCCTCTTTAGCCACGCCGTGCGAGCGGATGATCACGGTACCGACCTGCTTCTCGGAAGCATCCTCGATGACCTCGATTCCCTGCTCGGCCAGGCCGGCGATGACCGCCGGATTGTGGATCAGCGGCCCCAGGGTGTGGATGGGCCCCTGCGCGACGTCGGCGGCCTGTTGCGCCGTTTCCAGCGCGCGCTGCACCCCCCAGCAGTAGCCGGCGGAATCGGAGATGCGGATCTCCAGCGGTGATCGTGCCATTACCGTGACCTCCCCGGCCGTTGGCGCAGCCGGTCTCGCTCGAGTAAACGGGCGATCGCGGCCATCAACCTGTCGGCCACGATCCGGTGCCGCTCGACTTTCGTCTCCGCCTGTACCGCGGTGTCGACCGGCGGGCCGTAGTGGACGCCTACCTGGGGAAACCCGGGTCTCCAGCCCTTCCACACTCGGTCGGTGCCCACCACCGCAACGGGAATGGTCACCACGCCGCTGCGGGTGGCGAACATGCTGACCCCGGGTTGGGGGTCGCCGAGTTGGCCCGCGGGTTGCCGATGCCCTTCCGGGAAAACCCCCAGGACGGCCCCTGCTTTGAGGACGTCCAGCGCACGCGTCACCGCCTGCCTGTCCGCCTGGCCCCGCCGCACCGGGAAGGAGCCTACACCATCCATGATCCAGCCAAGTGGAGCGAACTTCCAGAGCTCGGATTTTGCCATGAAATGGACCTGCCGCGGGGCGCCGAGAGCGGCGAAGATGGGGTCGCTGTTGGAGACGTGGTTGCAGGCCAGCAGCACGCCGCCTTCGCGCGGAATGTTCTGCAATCCGGTGATCTTCATCCGGTACAAGATGCGGAACGAAATCGGCAGCCAGAGATGAAGAAAGCGGTAGAGGCCCGTATCGAGGGGCCCCCTCAACATCGTTCCTGATCCTCCTGCCCCCGCCGTTCTGCTTCGGACACGATCGCCGCGACCACCTCATCGACGGACATGGTGGTCGTGTCCAAGTCGAGTGCCTCCTTGGCCTTACGCAAGGGAGCCAGCGCGCGACCCGAATCGTAGCTGTCGCGCAGCAGCAAATCCCGCTCCAGGGTCTTCAGGGAGATGCAGACTCCCTGCTCTTCCAGCTGGTTCTTGCGGCGACGGGCGCGCTCCTCGACCGAGGCGCTCAGGTAGACTTTCAGCCCGGCAGTTGGACAGACCACGGTGCCGGTGTCTCTTCCCTCGAGGACCATGTCGCCCTCGGCGGCCAACTCCCGTTGCCTAAGGGTCAGTGCGTGGCGCACCTTGGGGTGCGCGGACACCAGGCTGACCTTCTGTGTGACCAGCTGGCCCCGGATCCCCTCGGTGACGTCCCGGTCTGCGACGAACACCCGCGGTGGGCCCGCGGAATCTTCCTCGAAACGGAGTTTCAGCTCCAGGGCCATGCTGCCCAAGGCGTCGTCGTCCTCGAACGAAACGCCCTGCTCGTAGGCGAGAAGAGTGACGGCGCGGTACATGGCGCCCGTGTCCAGGTAGGTTAGGCCTAGCCGCCCGGCGACCCGCTGCGCGATCGTGCTCTTACCCGAAGCTGCCGGGCCGTCGATGGCTATGATCAACTGTTGATTTCCTTCATTCTTTGCTGATGGGTTGCTCGGCCTTTGCCTCAACCGGCCTGCAGAGACTCTATCGTAGCAATGAAACCCGGGAAGGACACCGCCGCGGAACGCATGTCGTCCACGGTCACCTGTCCGCTGGAGGCGAGTCCGGCGACGGCGCCCGCCATAGCCAGACGATGGTCGACGCGGGCTTCCACGGTGCCCCCCGGCCAGCCCTGAGGCCGGCCGACTATATCCAGGCCGTCTTGGTACTCGAAGACCTCAACGCCAATGCCGCGCAGGAGTTCGGCCATGCCGCTTATCCGGTCACTCTCCTTGACCCGCAACTCGGCCGCCCCCCGCAACCGAGAGGTGCCCACAGCCTTGGCGGCCGCCACAGCCCAGATGGGGAGCTCGTCTATCATGCCGGGAACTTCCTCCGGACCGACGTCGGTAGCCCGCAGTTCGCTGCTGTGAGCACGAACTGTCCCCATGGGTTCCGGGCCGCTCGCTCGCGAGCTTTCGCCGGCGTCCGGCGCGATCTCCAGGCGGGCGCCCATCCGCCGAAGTACCCGGAACAATCCCGTCCTTGTCGGATTGAGCCCCACCTGAACCAGGCTGACCTCCGAGCCGGGAACCACCAGCGCTGCCACCGCGAGGAAGGCCGCCGAACTGGTGTCGGCAGGGATGCGCACGGCCGGGAGGCGAAACGAATCCACAGGCTCAACCCGGACCCAGGTTTCTCCCGGGGCGCCCTGCGGGCTGCGCTTTACCGAAATTCCGGCGAACTCGAGCAACCGCTCGGTGTGATCCCGCGAGGCGCCGGGATCGATGACGGTGGTGCCTCCCTCGGCCCGCAGGCCGGCGAACAGCAGGCAAGACTTCACTTGGGCGGAGGACACCTCCATGCGGTGCTCGATGCCCCGCAGGTTGCCTCCCCGTAGGGCCAGAGGGGCGTAGCGTCCGCCCTCGCGGCCGCTGACGGCAGCGCCCATCGCGGCAAGTGGTCGCACGATGCGTTCCATGGGCCGCCGGCGAATGCTGGCGTCTCCGGTGAGCACCGCGAAGCGGTCTATCCCGGCGAGGATCCCGGGCAGCAGGCGAATGAGGGTGCCCGCGTTCCCCACATCGATCACGTCCTCGGGCTCCGATAGGCCTTCCCAACCCCGGCCCCGTACGAGCAGCTCCTCACCGCCGCCGTCCTCGACTGTCACTCCCAGGGAACGGATGGCCGCCAAGGTGGACAAGGTGTCCGCCGCGCGCAGGAAGCCGCTGATCGGGACGGGCCCGGTGGCCACCGCCCCCAGAAGGAGCGCCCGATGTGAAAGCGACTTGTCACCGGGGACCCGGACTTCGCCGTGAAGGCCGCCGTGCGCGGTCCGGAAGGTCACGGGCCGTTTGGCCGAGCCAGATTCAGCGGAGCCCGCCTTCTGCTCCGGGGAGCCGGTGCCGGGTAGCACGCGCGCTACTCTCTGTTCGCCCGGGGCGAGCTGACGAAGGTGGGATAGCCGCGGTCGGAGAGGAGCGCGGCCGCAGAGCTCGCCGCGCGGTCACCCGACACGTAGAGCACCAGGTCCCCCCCGGTTTCCCGGTTGAAGTGGTGCAGGGTAAGGTCCTCCACGTTGATGGAGGCTTCCGCCAAAGCTCCGGTTACCTCGCCGAGCACGCCGGGCTGATCCGGGATGCGCGCCACCACCCGGAAGAGGTTTTCCGGCTCCAAATCTTCGAGTTCTAGGAGCTGCCGCCGGTAGGACCGGGCCTCGCCGATGTTCTCGACCACGCCCTCCAGGTCTTCCTGACGGAGTAGCCGGCAGAACTCATCCAGTTCTTCCCCGACCGCTTCCAGCGAACTGATCAGGGCTTCCCGGTTCTCCAGGAAGATGTCTCGCCACATTCGCGGGTTTGCTCCGGCCACCCGGGTAAGGTCCTTGAAGCTGGGACCAACCGAGTGAAGCGCCCGTCGGCCGCCCGCACTGTAGGAGCCCACCTGGTTCATCAGCACGTTGGCCAGCACGTGCGGCACGTGACTCACCCGGGCCATGATCTGATCGTGGGCCTCGGGTTCGATCCGCACGGGACGAGCGCCGATAGCAGCCACCAGTCCATGCAGGCTCTCGTAGACCATGGGCCGCACGCGCGCGGAGGGTGTAAGGAAGTAACTCGCTCCCTCGTACAGATCGGCACGGGCGAAGCGGACCCCGTTCGTCTCGGCTCCACACATCGGATGACCCCCGACGAAACGTTCGGCGGCGCGATAGCTCAGTCCGGCGATGATCGAGGTCTTGGTGCTGCCTATGTCGGTGACCACGTGAGGAGCCGGATCGGCAGTGGACACCAGCTCCGCCAGTTCGGGGATCGCCCGCACCGGCGTGCCGAGAAGAACGACGTCGGCTCCCGCGGCGGCCTCCACCGGGGAGACGGCGGCTTCGTCGATCACCCCGAGTTCGCATGCGGCGTTCAGGGCCTCGGGCTCCAGATCGAAACCAACGACGCTCTCCACTCCGGCCCGTTTGGCGGCGAGCGCGAAGCTGCCCCCCATCAGGCCTACGCCGATGACCGCGAGCCGCCGCACCTGGTTGGCGCCGTTCAGCCCAGCCTCCGCCCGGTCCACTCGATCATGTCTTTGATGCGGGCCGCCGTCTTCTCGAAATCGCCCGGGTTGAGCGACTGCCCACCGTCACAGAGCGCCGTTTCCGGGGTGGGGTGCGTCTCTATCAACAGGCCGTCGGCACCCGCGGCTATGGCGGCCAGGGATAGCGGCTCGATCAGGTCGACTCGGCCGGTCGCATGGCTGGGATCGACCACGACTGGAAGGTGCGAGCGCTGCTTGAGCACCGGGACCGCCCCGATATCCAGGGTATTGCGGGTGGCGGTCTCGAAAGTGCGGATGCCGCGCTCGCAGAGAACAATGTCCTGATTCCCGCCCTTGGCCACGTACTCGGCGGCCATCAGCAACTCGTCTATGGTGGCGGCCAACCCGCGTTTGAGGAGGATGGGGCGGTCGACGGTGCCTACCGCCGAAAGCAGCTGGAAATTCTGCATGTTGCGCGCGCCAATCTGAATGACGTCGGCGAATTCGCGCACGTCTTCCAGGTGACGAGGGTCCATCAGTTCAGTGACGATGGGCAGCCCGGTCTCATCGCGAGCCTCGGAAAGGATCTTGAGTGCATCCACACCCAGCCCCTGGAAGGCATAGGGGGAGGTTCTCGGTTTGAATGCCCCGCCGCGGAGCATGGTCGCTCCGGCCGCCTTGACGTAACGCGCGGAGCTGAGAAGCTGTTCCCGGCTCTCCACCGAGCAGGGGCCGGCGATAAGGCCCACATGGCCGCCGCCGATCCGGGTTTCGCCTACTTGAATGACGGAATCCCGCTCCTTGAACTCTCGGCTCACCAGCTTGTACGGCTTGAGGATGGGGAGCACTTTGTCGACGCCGGCGTAGGCTTCCAGAGGCAGACCGGCGATGACTTCCCGGTCCCCGATAACGCCGATCACCGTGACCACGTCTCCGCTGGAGACATGACCGGTGGCCCCCGCCTCGGCCAGACGCTCGAGAATCTGCTCGATCTCGGCTTCGTCTGAGCCTTCTCGCATGACGATCATCATCTCTATGCTTCCTCCCTCGGCGAAGGACATCTCAGACTCCTTGCAGGCGCTGGGCTTCGTCTTTCATAGTAGGAGCGTCCTCCTCGAGACCTTCACCCTCCGACGCTGCGCCTGCGTCTATGGGCGCGGGCAGGAACTGACCAATGGTATCCAGGAATAGGCGGTTCTCCTCCGCTGTGCCCACGGTAACCCGCAGGTATCCCGGCATGCCCAGCGCATATCCCGAGCGAATCAAGACGCCGCGCTCCATCAAAGCCTGTGCCGCCTCTTCCGGGGGGACGGTCAGCCCATCCGCGTGAAACACAATGAAGTTGGCTTCGGTCGGAACCGGTTGGAGCCCCATGCCCCCCAGCTCGTCCTCGATCCTATCGCGTTCCCGCCACACCCGGTGCGTGCGCTCCTGCAACCGCTCCTTGTGCCTCAAAGCTTCGGCCGCCGCCACCTGCGCGAGCGTGTTCAGGTTGAAGGGCTGCCGCATCTTGTTGAGCGCGGTGACCAAGGGCTCATCCGCCAGTGCATAGCCCACCCTCAGTCCCGCGAGGCCATACACCTTGGAGAAGGTCCGGAAGATGACCAGGTTGGGGAACTCGTATATCCACTGAGTTGTGTCCTCATCCTCGGTCTCGACGTACTCGATGTAAGCCTCGTCCAAAGCCACTGTCAGATCCGCAGGCATGGCCTCGATAAAACGCCGCACCTCTTTGGCCTGAAGGTAGGTGCCGGTCGGGTTGTTCGGGTTGCAGATGACCACCAGGTGGGTGTTGTCGTTGACCGCCGCCTCCATCGCCCTCAGGTCGTGCTTGAAGTCGACCAGGGGAACCGGCACCTGGACCGCGAGCGCACCCTCGGCCATGGTGCGATAGATCACGAACGAAGGCCAGGGAAACACGAACTCAGTTCCGGGCATCAGCGTGGCTCGGGCCAGTGCGAGCAGCAGGTCGCAGGAACCGTTTCCGAGAACCACGCTGGCAGGATCGACACTCCAGTGCTCGCCCAGGGCCTCGCGCAGATCGCGCCAGCCACCGTCCGGGTAGCGGTTGAGCCCGCTCGCAGCCGCTTCGATCGCCTCTATCACCTCGGGGAAGGGCTGCTCAGGGCACTCGTTCGAGGCCAGCTTCACCACCCGGTCCAGCCCGTAGTGCTCCCGAATCTGCTCCAGGGGCGGGGCACCCTTGTAAGGGTTCAGCTGTTCCAGTGCCAGATTCTTTCTCATAACTCCGGTCCGTTTCCAGTTTCTAGTCTTGGTACATCCTACTCGGGCAGGTCCAGCCTAAGCTGTCGGGCTCCGCGGAGATAGACGTGCCTGATCTCGGCGCGGGCCAACGGGGTGTAGAAATGGATGAGCATCCGAACGCAGCGCTCGATCGCACCTTTCACCGGGATCTCCTGGCAGCAGAGCAAGGGGACGTCCGATAGGCCGATCCCCCGGGCCGCCACTGCGGGAAAGTCGCTCACCAGATCTGGGGTCGCCGTGAAGACGATGGAGACCAGGTCCTCTGGAGCGATACGGTTTCGTGCGAGGATCTCGCGGACGAGTTCGGAGGTGCGCTCATTCACCTGGGCAGACAAATCCTCGTCCACCGTGGTCGCTCCGCGGACGGCCCTCACTTGCCCGGCCTCCTGCGGCGACATCATTCGTCCTCCGCGTAGCGGCGCAGCGCCTCGATTTCGACAGCGTTCAGCCGCCGGGACCGGCCGATCTGGAGGCCGGCGTCGTCGAGTGGCCCGAAGCGGCGGCGATGCAGACCGAGGACGGGATGTCCCACCGCGGCGAGCATCCGTTTCACCTGTCGTTTTCGCCCTTCGTGGATCTTCATGGAAATCCTACTGCCTTTCGGAGTGGCCTTCTCGACGTTGACCTCTGCCGGAGCGGTCTTGCCGTCCTCCAAGGTTACTCCTTGTTCCAACCGCTCTATCGCGGCCTCACTGAGCGTTCCCTCCACCTCGACCTCGTATAGCTTGTCCACGCCGTAGCGAGGATGGAGCAGGCGATTCGCGAGGTCTCCATCGTTGGTCAGCAGAAGGACGCCCGAGGTGTCCAGGTCCAACCGCCCCACCGGGAATACCCTTCCGACGGCCGGCACCAGGTCCAGTACCGTCCCGCGGTGTTGCGGGTCGCGAGCCGTGGTAACCAAGCCGGGAGGTTTGTTGAGCAGCCAGTACTCCTTGGCCTCCGCCTCGAGCAGGCGCCCATCCACCCGCACCTGGTCGCGATCCGGGTCGACCTTGCTCCCCAACTCGGCTGTGACGCCGTTCACGGTCACGCGGCCCTTGCGAATGAGCTCCTCGGAAGCCCGGCGAGAGGCGACGCCGGCCGAGGCCAGGAACTTCTGCAACCGCTGCTCGCCCACACGCCTCAGTCCGTCATTGTCAGTGTGAGGCGCCGGAGGAGCTCCTCCCGTTCGGTTTCGCCGGGCGCGAATCCCTCCAGCGGAGGCAGTTCCCTGAGGCCGTCCAAGCCGAACATCAGCTGGAAGCGTTCCGTGGTGGTGTAGAGGATGGCGGCTCCTGCCCCTTCGGCCCGGCCCACCTCGCGCAGCAGGTCGCGTTCGGTGAGGGTTTGCACGGCCGAATCGGCCGATACTCCGCGGATCTCGGCGATCTGCGGGCGGGTAACCGGCTGCAGATAGGCCACGATCGCCAGGGTCTCGAGGGCCGCGGCAGAGAGGCGCTGCTCGTCGGACAGACTGAAGAGCAGGGAGAGGGCGTCGGCCGCGGCGCGGTTCGTCCGGAAGGCCCAACCTTCGGCCACCCGGGTGAGTTCGAAACCCCGTGCTCCGTCGACCGGAAACTCCGCGGCCAGTTCCGCGAGCACCTGCTCGACCCCTTCCGCGGTCGCGCCCTGCGCGGGCAACGCCTGCAGCAGAGCCTTCACGGACAGCGGACGCCCGGAGGCGAACAGCAGCGCCTCCACGTCGCGCTTGATGCCGGCTTCGCGGTCCACTCCGGATTGTTCGGGGGACTCAGGCAATCTGCCGCGCCTCCCTGGCCAACACGGTGATGTCGGAAAAGCAGTCCGCCTGCTCGACGTCCACCTCTCCCCTTTGCAGCAGGTCGATGATGGCCAGGATGCCCATGGCCTGGGCCAGCGGCTCTTGCCCGGCGAAGGTCTCGTTGAAGGACAGCCGGGAACGCTCTCTGAGCAGCCTGCGGAGGAGGGCGACCTGACGGGGCAGGTCGACCTTGATCCGCGCCAAGTGGCTGGTGTCCGGCCCCGAGCGCGCCCTCAGCAGAGCCTCCAACCGGTCACGCAGGACCTCGGGCTTCTTCGAGCCTGCCAGGCGGGCTGCGGGGACCCGGGCGCGGGCGCCCTCTCTGCTCTCCGGGCGGAAAAGGTGGCCGTACTCGCCGTCCAGCCTGGTCTCGAGCGCTGCCGAGGCGGCCTTGAACTTGCGGTAGGCGAGCAACCGCTCAACCAGCACCTCGCGGGCCAATTCCGGATCGAGCTCCCCCTCGGCCGGGTGAAAGGCGGGCAGCAGGGCGCGCGACTTCAGTTCCAGCAAAGCGGCGAAAAGAACCAGGAACTCGGTCAACGACTCCCAGTCCACCTCCTCGCGCTGGATGATGTGCTCCACGTAGGCGAGAATCACGTCGACCAGCGGGACTTCGCAGATGTCGACCTCTTCTTTGAGGATGAGCGTGAAGAGTAGGTCGAAAGGACCCTGATAGACGTCGAGGTCGAGTTCCAGTCGGTTCATCCCGTTCATATTACTGATAACCGACCCGGACTTGAAGTGATCGCGGGCGTTCGCCTGCACCCCGGGGCAAGGCGCTAGAAGTACCGCGGCAACAAGATGCCGCTGACGAACTCGAAGGCCCCGCTCAAAAGGCCGAAGAAGAAGCCGGGCACCAGGAAGAACAGGATCAGGATGAACAGGATGCCGTAGCGGTCGAGTCCGGCCCAGCGGTAGTAGAGATCGGGGGGCAAGAGGCCGCCGAAGACGCGCGAGCCATCGAGTGGGGGGATGGGCACCAGGTTGAACAATCCCAGCACGATATTGACCTGATACGCCAACCAGAGGACCCCCGCGAAGAAGGCGGCGAACTGGAAGTCGATGGTGCCGTCCCTCAGCGCAAAAGAGTCCAAGAACGTGGACTCCGGCACCACGAAGTTGAGGAGCAAGGCGATGCCCACGGCGATCATGAAGTTGGTGAAGGGCCCGGCGATACTCACTGCCATCATCCCCTTCTGGTGGTTGCGGAAGTAGTGAGGGTTCACCGGAACCGGCTTGGCCCAACCGAAGATGAACCGCCCGGAAAGGTAGGTGATCACGAACATCAGTGTCCCCAAGGGGTCCAAGTGGCGGATGGGGTTGAGCGTGAGCCTTCCATGCTCTTTGGCCGTGGGGTCGCCGAGACGGTAGGCCACGAAACCGTGCGCGACCTCGTGGGCCATCATCGATACCAGCAGCACCGGGATCAGCAGGGCGAACTCGAGTATGGTGGTCAAGGGCTGAGGCTTCCTTTCGGCTCTCTTAGTCTGCCGGTTGCTGTTGCTCAGGCCGAGAGCGTCGCTCCTCGACCAGCCGCTTCGCCGCGGCGTTTTCCTCCTGGGCCTTGCTGATCTGTCCCGTGACCCGCAGACGGCGCAGCTCTTCCAACAACTCTCCCACTTGGGGCCCCTCGGCCAGGCCCAGATCGAGCAACTCCTTGCCGGTCACCGTCAGCGAGCGATGGCGCAGTACCTCGAGGTACTCCCAGAGGCGCTTGCGCACCAGCGGGGGCGGTTCCAGCCCGCCCGGAGCTTCGGCGCGGGCTAGGGTGAACACCACCGATTCCAAGGGCAGGCGGCTTAACAGCTGATAGGTTCCCCACTCTCCCAGATCGGAGTCCTCGAGCTGCTCCAGCACTCGCGGTCCCGCCACCACGGTGGTGCGCACGACCTGGGCATCGGCCTGCCTCAGCTTGAGCTTCTCCAGCCAGACGTAGAGTTCCTCGTGAGACATGTTTCGGGCCAGAGCAGAGAGACGAATGCGCCAGCGTTCGATCTCGCGGCGAAGCTCCAGTTGGCCGGTGAGGCGATCTGCCTCGTGGGTCAGCGCGAGCGTGCGCTCGCCGGTGGCCAGGCGGGGATGCACCTCCCGGGCCACCCCCAGATCGAACAGACGCTCCAGGGACCAGTCGAGGTCGCGCTCTCCCAAGATCGCTATCAATTCGTCGCGCAGGCGGGCGCTGGAGAGGTCGCCAACCAGGTGCATCTCCACGCAGGCGCGTGCCAGAGACAGGGTCTGCTCATCCATGCGGAAGCGGTAGCGGTTCTCGTATCTCACGGCGCGGAAGATGCGCGTCGGGTCCTCGATGAAGCTCAGATTGTGCAGTACCCGGATCACCTTGCGGTCCAGGTCGCGCAGCCCCCCGAAGAAGTCGTAGACCGTGCCGAAGTCCTCCCCGCGGAGCGAAACCGCCATGGCGTTGATGGTGAAATCTCGGCGAAAGAGATCCTGCCGGATGGAGGCGTGCTCCACCTGGGGCAGCGCCGCCGGGTAATCGTAGAACTCGGTGCGGGTCGTGGCCACGTCGATGTGGAAGGGCTCGTCGGTGGGGGCCAACCAGGGCGGGGCTCCGCCCAACTCCTCCGGGGTGAGGAGCACCACGGCGGTCCTGAATTTCTTATGGGCCCGCACGCGTCCGCCGAGCACCTCGGCCAGGCGACGCGCGAATTCGATGCCGTCCCCCTCGACGGCGATATCTACGTCGGCGTTGGGCCGCCCAAGCAGCAGGTCACGCACGAAGCCCCCGACCAGGAAGACGCCGCGATAATCCCCGGCCAGGGCCGAAGCCGCCCGGAAGATCGAACCCAGGAAGGGCAGTTCCGCGAGGGATTGGGGTGCCGGCATCTGCCGGGCCGTCGGCTCCTCTCCGCTGGAAGGCGGCTGATAGGCGGCGAGCACGTCCGTCCGGGTGGCGATCCCCCAAACCTGGTCGACGAGGGGAGCGCCGCCCTCCCGCAGTTGCTCGTAGATATCGTCGGCCACCACCGGCAGCCGCCCGACTCCCGTCTCCACCATGATGCGGCGCAACTCTTCCACCGTGGCCGAGGCGGGAGCCAGCACCACGTCCCTGGTCATCACCCCCTTGACCGGTGCGTGCCCCAAACCGTGACGCACGGCCTTGTCCAGATCGCGGCGGGCGACGATGCCGGCGACGTGTTCGCCCTCCCGGACGCTGATCCCGGAGTGCCCGAAGCGCTGAGCAGCCATGAGGGCTTCGGCCACGGTGGTCTCCGCATCCACGAAGCGCACCGGGGTGCTCATGATCTCTCTGGCGGTGGGCATCCCTCCCTGTACGTCGAGGGCCGCAATCACGCGGAGTGCCACCTCTCGGGGATCTGCCCCTTTGACCACCGCCGAGCCCGCCTGGGCGTGGCCCCCGCCGCCTACCGCCTCCATGGCGGCGCCCACATCCACCACTGGGGCTTTTGAACGAGCGGTAACGAAAACCCGGCCCTCCATGGCAACCGCCTGGATCAACACCTCGCTGTTTAGTAGATCCATCAGTTTGTGGGCTATCACGCTCAACCCATCGACGTAAACCGTCTCGTCGAGGACCGCGGTATGGACCTCCTGTCCGGCAGGATGATGGGTTTCGACCGAGTCCACCAACCGCAGGAAGAGCTCTCTCTGCTCCGCCGTCAGGGGGCTGTGGAGATAGTGCTCGACCAGGGGCTGGGAGGCGCCCAACCGCAGGCAAACCGCCAGCATCTCCGCGTCGCGGACGGTAGTACGTGGATAGGTGAGCGAGCCGGTGTCCTCGTGTATGCCGAGAGCGAAGATGGTTGCCTCGTGGGGCGAGATCTCCACGCCGCGCTCGAGCAGCAGGTGAACCATCGAAGTCGCCTGCGCGCCGTCGCCCGTGATCACCCAGTTGTCCCCCCTGACAAAGGCCGGCTTCTTCGGTATTCCCGACTGATGATGATCAAAGACCGTGACCTCGATGCTGGAGTCGCGGCAGAGTTCTCCCAGCTCTCCCAGCCGGTCGCACTCCGCGGTGTCCACTATGATCAGGCGGCGCACCTGCGAGCGGTCCAACGAGCGCAGAGGGATCAACGGAAGCCGGTCACCCTGCAGCGAGACGAACTCGCGCACATTGGGGTTGAGCGAACCGGCGAAGACGATGGTGGCATCCGGGTACAGCTTGGTCGCCGCCACCGCGGCGGCGAATGCGTCGAAGTCCACGTTCTGGTGGCTCGTGACGACAACTTCGGCTTTGGTGTCACCGGCTCCGGACATCGGCCAAGTATACGACAGCCTTGGAACGGACCCGTCCCGCCGGGCTGCCGTGTCCGTCTACTCGGTTATCTGGAGCCTCACGTTGCCGGTCAGCACGGCGAGTTCGCCGCGAGTCACCGGGCGGGTGAGGTCCTCCGCGAGGAGATCAACCCTGCTCCCCTGAAGCAGCCCATTCGCTTGGACCACGGCCAGGGCGTCCTTCATCGCCTCGGAATGAGCCAAGGCTCCAATGTCATCAGGGACCTCCGGTTGAGGCTGAGGCAGTTCGGCGCGCGCCGCGCGCACAAAGACAACGATGGCGTGCGCGAGTTGAGTCTCCTCTCCGGGCCTGAACTCGCCCAGTTCGCCGCTCCCCTGCATCACCCCGCGCTCGACCACGGTCGCTATGTAATCGGCTTCGTCCAAGAAGGCTCTGCCTTCGACGTCGGAAAAGCCGGCGTCCAGGTCGGGCTCGACCTCCCAACCCATGGTCTCCACGACTATCCTGGCAAAATCGGCGCGGCTGACGGGGTTGTCGGGAGCGAAGACGTCGGTGCTAACCCCGCTCATCAGTCCCTCGTCCACCACGAACTCGACCGCCTCCCGGCGGGGATCGTCGACACCAACGTCGGTGAAGAGCGGTTGATCATCGGCCACCGCCTCTGGGCCGATGACCCCAGTGGCCTCGAGCAGCGTGTACACCGCGAAGAGGGCAACGAAGAAGCCGGCCAGGACGGCGACACGCAAGGCGATCTTCCAGACACCCCACGCCGCTTCGGTGCGTTCTTCCTCGAACTCATTTGCGAGTGTAGGAATATTCTCTTTTTCCCGATCCGGCACGATCCTCCTCACCTGTTCCCCAGGATTATATCGTTAGCGTTATCGCTTTTTAGTAGCAAAAGCATTAGATTGCTCGGCCTTTTCCCCGTGAGGGCTGCCTCCTATTAACCAGCGAGGCTTTGGCCAAAACGGCGAGGTCCCATTCCTCAGCCGGAGTCGAGCCACCGGATGATCCGGGCGCGAACCGCGGGCAACAGACGCTCCACCTCATCCAAGACGTCGGCATGCCCGTCCTCGCCGGCGCGCGGCTCTGCCCCGGCCTGGTTGGTAACCACGGTCAATACCGCGACGTCAAGGCCGAGTACCCGCGCGGCGCGCACCTCGTCGGCCGTCGACATTCCCACCACGTCGGCGCCCAAAGAACTCAGCGCCGCCGCCTCCGCCGCGGTCTCGTACTGCGGGCCCCCCACCGCGGCGTAGACCACCGTGCCCGGATCTCGCGAGCGCGAAGCCGCCGTGCTGGGCGCAGCCGCCGCCACGGGATCCGGCAGAGGCCCCTCGGAGACCGCGGAACCCGGAACCGACAGCGGCCCGAGCTGCACATCCACCGCGCCTTCTGCCGGATTTTCCAGCCTGGCTTGGAGGTCGACGATCCGCCGCACCTCGGCGACCCAACCGGGAGAGATTCCAGAAAGGAGCGCGCCGGAGGCATTCAACAGCAATACGCGGCGGACTCCCCAGGCCGAAAGGACGCGCAGGGGAAACCTCAGATCCTCGCCCGAATAACCCTCGTAACGGTGAGCTCTCCCCCTCGCCCACAGGGCGTCGCGTCCCTGGAGCCCCCCACGAACCAGGCCAGCGGCGTGGCCCTCGACCCGCGGTACCGGCCAGCCGGGCACTCGTGAGTACTCCATCTCTCCGCCCTTCTGCAGGCCGTCCGTCAAGCCATCCAGGCCCGAGCCCAGAACCACGGCAGACTCAGGGGCCGGGCCCAGTTCGCGCTCGAGGAGGGCGACCGCCTCGCTCAGGTCATCACTCGGGCGGGCGGCATATGGGCGCCATCCTCCTTTGGGTGATAGACGCTCCACGGAGACACCCGCCCCCGGCGGATCCTCTCCGGTCAGGTGGGCGTACATGGTTGCGCCGGTATCGGCGAAGGTGCCTTCGTAAACGGCGTCCGGCGTCCGCGACGGGCGCGGCAGGTAAAGCAGAGGCACGTACTCGCGCGTATGGTCCGTAGAACTCGTGGTGGGGTCCACCCCGTGATCCGCCGTGAGCAGCAGCCTGTCGTCGGACCCCAGCAGCGCCAGAAGGCTGGGGAGTTCCGCATCCACCCGCTTCAACCCGGCGGCGAAACCCTCGGGGTCGTTACGGTGGCCCCACTTCATGTCGAAATCGACCAGGTTGGTGAAGATCAGGCCGGCTGGTTCCTCCGCCAGCACGCGCCTGAGCGTTTCCAGATTCTCCTCGTTGGAGGCGGCCGGCAGCGATTTGGTGATTCCCCGGCCGGCATAGATCTGCGCCACCTTGCCAATGGCCGTCACCGGGATCCCCTTGGCGCCCAAGAGATCGAGGTAGGTGTCCTCCGGCGGCTCGAGGGAGAAGTCCTTCCGCTGGGACGTACGCCGGAAAGCGCCGGGGACACCCTCGAAGGGGCGGGCTATCACCCTGCCGACGGCGTGCTCGCCCGCGAGCAACTCGCGCGCTATTTCGCAATACCGGTAGAGGTCCTCCAGGGGAATGACGTCGACGTGTGCTGCGATCTGGAAAACGCTATCGGCGGACGTGTAGACGATCGGGCGTCCGTTCTCGAGGTGAGCCTCACCCAGCTCCGCGATTATCTCGGTCCCCGAAGCAGGCCGGTTTCCCATCACTTTTCGCCCGATTCTCCGCACGTACTCCGCAATGAGATCGGCGGGGAAACCCTCGGGATAGGTCGGGAGTGGGTACTTCGTCACCACCCCCATGTGCTCCCAGTGACCGGCGGTGGTGTCCTTGCCCGCGGACAGCTCGGCCAGGCGGCCGGCGAGCGCCAGGGGGTTCTTCACCGGCGAAATCCCCGGCAAAGCAGCGATGTTGCCCAGCCCGAGGCGCTCGAAGTGGGGCAGCCGCAGGTCGAGAAAGCGTGCCAGGTTGCCGAGCGTATCGCTCCCGACATCGCCGTACGCAGCGGCGTCGGGAAGTTCGCCGATGCCCACGCCGTCCAGCACCATGATGACGAAGCGACGACCGCGGCTCACTCCGCCTCGACCTCCGACTCCGGCCGGCGCGCCCGGGGGAAAGCCTCGCGATAGATGCCCCTGAGCCGCGTGGTGGTGACGTGCGTGTAAATCTGCGTGGTGGAGAGATCGGAATGCCCCAACATTTCCTGCACCGCCCGTAGATCCGCGCCCCCTTCCAGCAGGTGGGTGGCGAAGGAGTGCCTCAACGTGTGGGCCGAGATGCTGCTCGGCAGGCCCGCCGCCTGAACATGACGTTTGATCACCAAATGAAGCCCTTGGCGGGAGAGCGGTTTGCCCCGGGCATTCAGGAATAGCTCCCGGGCCTTGACCCGGTTGGGCGGGCCCAGGCGGGGCCGGCCCTCCCTGAGATACCGGCTGACCGCCGCAACCCCCGGGCGGCCTAGCGGGACCACTCGCTCTTTATCGCCCTTGCCCACGGTGCGCACGTAACCCACCTCGAGGTCGACGTCCTGACGACGCAGCGCGAGCGCCTCGGAGGCGCGCAGCCCTGAACCGTAGAGCAGTTCGAGCATCGCCCGGTCGCGCAGCCCGGTGGCGGAGCCGTCCGGACGGGAGAGCAGGCGCTCGACCTCCGCCTGCGAGAGGACGTGCGGCAGTTTCTGCTCGGAGCGCGGAGCCGCCAGACGGTGCGCCGGGTCTTCCGGCAGAACTCCTTGGGCGACGTGGAAGCCGTAGAAGGCGCGCACGGTCGAGGTCTTTCGCGCCCGCGTGCGGGCACTCCACCCGGGAGTGGCCAGGAACTCGCGCAGATCTGAAGAATTCGCCTCCAGCAGCGACAGACCGCGTTCGCCAAGAAAGCCTTCCAACTGCAAGAGGTCGCGCCGATAGGCCGCGGCGGTGGCCTGGGCCAGCCGCCGCTCCAGGCTCAGATGGGTCAGGAAGTCCTTTAAGGAGGCCTCAGGCACCCCGGCGCCACGCCCGCATCAGGTATATTCGATGGGCAGGATCGCTTCGAGCGAGAAGTAATGGTGCCCCGTCGCCCCGGCCACCTGTTCGTTGGTGACCTTGCCCTCCATCACGTTCACCCCGCGCGCGAGCACCGGGTCGAGTCGCGCCGCCTCGGTGACCCCCCGTTCCGCGATCTCGATGATGTAAGGCAGCGTGACGTTGGTGAGAGCCAGGGTCGAGGTGATGGGCACGGCGCCGGGCATGTTGCCCACCGCATAGTGAACCACTTCGTGCACGATGTAGGTGGGATCGCTGTGGGTGGTCATGCGCGAGGTGGCAACTGAGCCGCCCTGGTCAATGCTGATGTCGACGATGACCGATCCCGGCTGCATCTGGCGCACCAGGTCCTCTTCCACCAGCAAGGGTGCCTTGGCGCCGGCAACCAGCACCGCCCCGATGACCACGTCGGCCCTCAGCACCTGCTCCTCGATGGTGAGCCGGTTGCTCATCAGCGCCTCGACGCCCGGGATCCTCTCGACCTCAGCCAACCGGTCGACCTTCTTGTCGAGCACCACGACCCGCGCTCTCATGCCCGCGGCAATGAGCGCCGCGTTGGTACCGGAGATGCCCGCTCCCAGAACCAGCACCCGGGCCGCGGCCACACCGGTCGCTCCGGCCAACAGCTTACCCTTGCCCCCGTTCATCTTCTCTAGGAAGTTGGCCCCGGCCTGGGGGGCCAGTCGTCCGGCTATCTCGCTCATGGGAGCGAGAAGAGGCAGATTGCCGTTCTCCGACTGCACCGTCTCGTAGGCGAGGCAGGTGGCCCCGCTATCCACGAGTCCCTGTGTGAGCGCCTGATTCGGAGCAAGGTGGAGGTAGGTGAAAAGGATATGGCCCTCGCGCAGGCGGAGGTACTCCTGCTCGAGCGGCTCCTTAACCTTGAGCAGCAGGGTGGCCCGTTGGAAGACCTCGTCGGCGTCGACAGCGATCTGCGCACCGGCCGCGATGTAGGCCGCATCCGAGAACGAAGAGCCCATGCCGGCTCTGGTCTCCACGAAGACCTCGTGGCCCAGCGAGGTCAACTCGCGGGCGCCGGCAGGGGTCAGGGCCACCCGGTACTCGTCCCTCTTGATCTCCCGAAGGATTCCGATCCGCATCAGTTCCCCTCCTGTCGCTCCGCGGCGTGCCCCAATCCCAGTCTCTCGGCCTCCATGCGATGCGCGAGCAGGAGGAGGCAGGCCAGGGTCTTGGCGTCACGGATTTCGTCGGGACGGGCCAGCAGTCCTCCAAGATCGCGCCACTCCAGGTGGATGTCTTCGTCGGCCTCGAGTTCCTGCTCTGCCTGCTGCAGATCCCGGGCGAGATAGGCGTGCAGTTCTTCGCGAAGGAACCCCGGTGAGGAAAAGAATGAGCCAAGGTAATCCCAACGCTTCGCGGTCAGGCCGGTCTCCTCTTTCAGTTCGCGGGTCGCGGTGGCCTCCGCCTCTTCCCCCGGCTCCAGCGTGCCCGCAGGTAGCTCGAGCAGGTCTCCCCCCACGGGATGCCGGTACTGCCGCGCGAGCACGATCCGGCCGCTATCGTCGACCGCTGCCACCACCACCGCTCCGGGATGCTCGACCACCTCGCGCCGGCCCTCGGAGCCGTCGGGGAAGCGAACCTGGTCCACCCTCACCTTGACCAGCCGACCCTCGAATACCCGCTCGGTGGAGGTGACCACCGGTTTTGGCGACTCCTCCCCCGCCGGCCGCCCTGAGCGAACGTCCTCAGGCATCGGTGGGGAGCGCTTTGATGACTTCCAGCACGACCGCGGCCACCCGATGGAGGTCGTCGACCGAGACCTCCTCTTCCGAGGTGTGGACCTTCTGCATGCCGCAGTCCAGGTTGAGCGTCGGGACACCCAGTTCGTTGAGTACGTTGGCGTCCGAGCCGCCGCCGCTCCCGTGGGTGTGAGATTCCACTCCGATTTTACTCAAGGCGTCCCTAACCAGGCGAAGCACGGGGGCCCGGGAGCCGATCGTGAATCCCTGATACTCCCTGATCAGATCGATATCCACTTCGCAGCCGGTTCGCGCCGCCCCGCTCTGGAAGGCCGTGACCATCTGCGCGACCACCTCGGCCAATCTCTCGTCATCGAGACTCCGGCACTCGGCACGCACGCGGCATTTCTCCGGGACGATGTTGCCGGCGATGCCCCCCTCGATCACTCCCACGTTCGCCGTGGTCCGCTCGTCCAGGCGTCCCAACTCCATGTCGGCTATGGCCAGTGCCGCCGCCTGAATGGCGCTGCGGCCCTCCTCCGGCACCAGGCCTGCGTGCGCCGCCTTGCCTCGAAAGAAGGCCTGCATCGTCTGCTGGCTCGGTGCCTGGGTGACTATGCCGCCCACTGTGCCCGAGCTGTCGAAGACCAGTCCTATGGGACTCTTGAGCCGGTCGCGGTCGAGGTGTTTCGCTCCCTGCAGACCGATCTCCTCTCCCACCGAGAAAAGGAGGTCGAAAGTGGCGTGTTCGGTCTGACGCTCCCGCAGCAACCGGGTGACGTGCAGCAGGCAGGCCACCGCCACCTTGTTGTCCGCGCCCAGGATGGTGGGCTTCGCGTTGCGGATCAAGCCGTGAATCATTTCGGGCTGGATCGCATCGGTGGGCAGCACCGTGTCCAGGTGAGCTCCCAGTGTGATCTGCGGTGTCGCGCCCACCCCGGGCACCCGGCACCAGAGGTTGCCGGCCTCGCCCCCGAAGTCCTCGCCCGCCTTATCCTCGTAAACGTCGAGTCCAAGGTCCTCGAGGTAGCTCCGCACCCGGGCAGCCACCACGCCCTCCTTGCGGGACGGGCTGGGGATGGCGGCCAGTTCCATGAACAGTTCGGCGAGACCCTCGGTAGTCGCCTCCATTTCCCCGGCTGCCGGCCCCACGGCTACTCCCTCACCTCGAGCAGCTGTTCCGCGTGGGAGCCGCAATCACACTCGATCGCGGCTCCCACGAAGTCACGGAACAGTGGGTGCGGCCGTGTGGGCCGACTCTTGAACTCGGGGTGGAACTGAGCCGCCACGAACCAGGGATGCTCTTCTAGCTCGATGATCTCGACCAGCCGTTCGTCCGGCGTCATCCCGCTGACGATGAGCCCGGCTTCGGTGAGCCTCCCGCGGAAAACGTTGTTAACCTCGAAACGGTGGCGGTGACGCTCGTAGATCACTTCCTCCCCGTAGGAGGCCATCGCCTTGGTTCCCTGCACCAGCTTGGTGGGAGATGCACCCAGCCGCATGGTGCCGCCCATATCCTCGACGTCTTTCTGCTCCGGCAGCAGATCGATGACGGAGAAGGGAGTGTCCGGATCGAACTCTGAGGAATTGGCCCCCACCATGCCGCAGATGTTGCGGGCGTACTCCACGACCGCCACCTGCATGCCCAGACAGATCCCCAGGAAGGGCACGTCGTGTTCGCGCGCGTACTTGACGGCCAGAATCTTGCCCTCGATACCCCGGATGCCAAAGCCGCCGGGCACGAGAATGCCGTCCACCCGGTCCAGGCGCTCCTGAATCTCCTCCGGACGCAGACTCTCTGCGTCCACCCAGTCGATCTCGATGTCCTTGCCATGGTGTATGCCGGCCGCCCTCAGGGCCTCGACGACGCTCAGATAGGCGTCGGGAAGCTGCACATACTTGCCCACGATGGCAATCCGCACGCTGCCCTGCTTCCTCCCGATCTTCTCCACCAGCGCGTCCCACTCCGACAGGTCCAGCTCGCCTGCCTCGAGCTTGAGCCGCTCGATGACCAGCCGGTCCAGGCCCTCGTCGCGGAGGGCTAAGGGGACGAAGTAGACGTCGGACTCGTCCACCGCGGAGACAACCGCGCGGGGCTCTACGTCGGTAAAGAGGGCGATCTTGTCACGCAGTTCCTGGTTCAACGGCCGATCCGAGCGGCACACGATGATGTCGGGCTGAATACCGATCTCGCGCAGTTCGTTCACACTGTGCTGCGTGGGCTTGGTCTTGAGCTCTCCGGCCGCCCCGATAAAGGGAATCAGGGTGACGTGGACATAGAGCACGTTGTCTCGGCCGATATCGTTGCGGAACTGACGGATGGCCTCGAGGAAAGGTAGGCTTTCGATGTCGCCCACGGTGCCGCCGATCTCGGTGATGACCACGTCGACCTCAGGATTGCGGGAGACGCGGGTGATGCGCTCCTTGATCTCGTTGGTGACATGAGGGATCACCTGCACGGTCCCGCCCAGATAGTCGCCCCGCCGCTCCTTGCGGATCACGTTGTAGTAGATCGAGCCGGCGGTGACGTTGGATTCGCGGGTGAGGCTCTCGTCCACGAAGCGCTCGTAGTGCCCGAGATCCAGGTCGGTCTCGCCCCCGTCGTCGGTGACGAACACCTCACCGTGCTGAAAGGGGCTCATCGTCCCCGGGTCCACGTTGAGATACGGGTCGAACTTCTGAATGACTACGTGGAGTCCCCGGCTCTTGAGGAGCCGCCCGAGCGAGGCCCCGGTGATCCCCTTGCCGAGGGAGCTCACCACCCCGCCCGTGATGAACAGGTGTTTGGCCATATCTACCCTTCCGTCGTGGCCGTTTGGCAGGGCCCGATCATGGCCATGAAGCGGCTCGAACGGTGCCCGAATCAGTCTATCAGTCCGGCCGCGGCCCTGTCTCTCAGCCGCCGTGCGTGCTCGAGGGCGGCCTCGTCTCCCGACCGGCCGCCCATCATGCGGCGAAGTTCTCCGAGGCTTTCGGCCGCATCCAGCGAGAGCAACTGGGTGGCCGTGACTCCCTGCTGCCCCTGTCGGCCCTTCTCTATGCGGATATGCTGATCGGCAAAGGCAGCCACCTGCGCCAGATGGGTGATCACCAGCAGCTGGTTCTCCCGGCTCAGCGCACGCAGCTTGGCGCCCACGGCGGTCGCGGTACGGCCGCCAATACCGGCATCGACTTCGTCGAAGACCAAGGTCTCTGAGCTCTCCAGACCGATCAGCGCCGCCTTGATCGCGAGCAGGGTGCGCGAAAGCTCGCCTCCCGAAGCGGTCTTGCGCAGGCTGCGAAGCGGTAACCCGGGATTCGGCGCCATTTGGAAGTCGACCTCGTCTCCCCCGTCGGGGCCCAAACGGCGCCACTCCGGACTCTCCCAGTCCGTCCCGCTCCAGTCTCCGGTCTTGCTGACCGCAACCACGAAGGCGGTGTCGGCCATCTCGAGGGCCTCCAGTTCCCTCTCGACGGACTCCTGCAGTTCACGGGCGGCGGCCGCGCGGCACCGGTGCAGTTCCTCGGCCCATTTCACGGCCTCTTCGGCCGCGAGCCGCCCCCGGCTCTCCAGGGCCCCCAGATCCTCGGTGTCGTGCTCCAGCCGCTCGAGCCTCTCCCGTGCTGAATCCAGGTAGGCGACTGCATCCGCCGTGCTTCCTCCGTACTTGCGGCCAAGATCGAGGAAGGTGCGCAGGCGCTGGTCGACTTCGGTCAGTCTTGCCGGGTCGATCGCCACCCCCTCCGCGTACAGACGCAGGGTGCGCGCGGTTTCCTCGAGCAGGTGAGCCGCTTCGCCCAAGGAATCCCGGCTCTGGGCGAGTTCGTCGTCGACGTCAGCCACCGCGTCCAGCAGCCGTAAGCCCCGGCCGACCAAAGAAACCGCGTCCTCCCCCTCCCGCTCGCTCTCGCCCTCGGAGCGCAACAGGGAACCGGCCTCGGCCAGAATGTTCAAGATCTCCTCGGCGCGGGACAGCCGCCGTTCCTCCGCAAGCAAACCCTCCTCTTCCTCGAGGGACAGCTGCGCTTCCTCCAGTTCGTGGAGCTGGAATTCCATGAGATCCCGCTCCCGCTGCCTTTCCTCCTCGAGCCCGGCTGCATCGTCCAGCCGGCGGCGGGCCTCCCTGGCCTCCCCCCAGGCTGTTCGATAGGCCGTCAGCAATCCGGCGGCCTCCTTGCCGGCAAAGGAATCCACCACGCTCCGTTGGTAGGCGGGCTCGAGCAAACGGCGATGCTCGTGCTGCCCCGAGAACGCCAGCAGCGGACGCAGGGTGGAGCCCAGCGAAGCCAGAGTCACGCCGACATCGTTGAGAAAGCAGCGGTTGCGGCCGCCGCGGGCGAGCCTTCGAGTGGCGATCAACTCTCCGGTCCCCAATCCCGCCAGTTCCACGGTCTCCTGAGGAAACATGGCGAACTGGGCCTCGTCCACCTCGAACATCGCCTGAATCAAGGCCTCCTCGCCCGCAGGGCCGATCAGGTCGTCGCTTGCGCGCTCTCCCAGAAGCAGTTCCATAGCCTGAGTCAACAGCGTCTTGCCGGCGCCCGTCTCCCCGGTCAAGGCGGTGAGGCCCGGGCCCAACTCGATCCCCGCGTCGGCGATCAGCACGAAGTTGCGGATGATCAGGCTGCGCAGCACGTCTAACCCGGAGGAGTCTCGATGAAGCGCTCCCGGAACTGAGAGTAGAAACTGCTGCCGGGAAGCAGCGCCAGCGTGGCCAGCGCCGGTGTGGTGGTCACCTCGAGACGGTCGAGCGGTTCGAGCGAGCCCACGTGGGCCCCGTCCATGACCACTTGAGCCTCCAGGTACTCGGAGCGGTTGTGCACCACGAGAACATCGTTGGCATCGGCGACCACGGAACGCGTGGCCAGCGAGTGCGGGGCCACGAAGGAGAGGATGTAGGCCTGCATGGCAACCCCCAGGATGGGACCGCCCACCGCGAGGTTGTAGGCGGTGGAGCCGGCGGGGGTGCTCACCAGCAGTCCGTCGCAGGCGATATCGAAGATGGGCACACCGTTGATCTCGTAAGCCAGCCGGGCCACGCCGGTCTCTTGCCCGTGCCCGATGAGGATGTCGTTGACCGCCTGGATCTCCAGCCCGTTGAGCCGGCTGGAGAGGCCCAGCAGGTCGTGCGAAACGTACTCCCCCTCGAGCAGGCGGCTCAGGTCCTCTGCCACCCGGTTGCGCGGCACGGTGGCGAAGAAACCCACCCGGCCCAGGTTGACCCCGGCCACCGGCACACCGAGCCCGCGCGTGTAGCGCAGGGCGCGCAGCACGGTGCCGTCGCCCCCCAGAACCAGGCAGAGATCGGCCTCTCCCAGTTCCTCACGCTCGGTACGGCAGCAATGCGCCGCGCCGACAAGCAGGTCGCCGTGCTTTTTCAGCTCCCCGGCGGGCACCAACAGTTCGATGTCGCGTTCCTCAAGGAGGCCGAGCACCTGAACGAGCGTGTCGTGGACCACCGCCGGCACCTGATGGGTGATCACCGCGACCGTGCGGATCGGTTCTCCCTTAATCTCTTTACTCACTCTGCGGAACTCCCCATACCGCCCGTTTCACGTCGAGCTCAAGGGTAGCAAGCGAGGGCCCCTCGGCAACAGCGGCCGAGGCATAGACGAAGAACTCCCGGTTACCCCCCATTCCAGGAAGCCCGGTGTCGGTGACTCCCAGCACGGTAAGCCCCTCCCCTCTGAGATGTGCGATGAAGCTGAGCAAAGTCTCCTCGTGAACCTGCGGATCCCGCACGATACCTCCCTTTCCTACACGCTGGCGCCCCGCTTCGAACTGAGGCTTAAGCATTAGAAGGGCGAGAAATCCGGGCGCCGCCACACGAATGATGGCCGGGAGCAGCTTCCTGAGCGAGATGAAGGACACGTCCGCCGTTATAAGTTCGGGGGCGAAGGGCAGATCGTCCGAGGTCAGATACCGGGCGTTGGTGCGTTCCAGCACGTGGACGCGCGGATCGTCACGCAGCCGGGAATCCAATTGTCCGTAACCGACGTCGACGGCGACGACCTCGCCGGCGCCTGCCTGAAGCAGACAATCCACGAACCCTCCGGTGGAGGCCCCGACGTCGAGGCAAAGCCGTCCCCGGGGTTCCACTGCAAAGATCTCGAGGGCCCGCGCCAGCTTCTCCCCGGCCCGCGAGACAAAACGGGGACCCTGCTTGATCTCCAGCCCCGCCGACGGCAGGACCTGGGCTCCGGCCTTATCCGCCACCTCGCCATCCACGAGTACCCGCCGCGCCATGATCAGCCCCTTGGCCGCGCTGCGCGTCTCAACTAGACCGCGCTGCACGAGCAGGTGATCCAAGCGTTGCCGTGAGGACGCCAAGGCGAACCTAGCGCTCCCGCACGTGTCCCCCGAGACGCCGCCTCTCCCTCAGCAGCCGAAGAGCTTTGTCGCGGACGGCGCTCGCGGTGAATCCCACCTGCTCGTGCAGCACGCCAGTGGGGCCGTGTCCCACGAAGGTGTTTGGCAGGCCGACGCGGGCGACGACGTTATCCAGCCGCTCGTCGGCTACCATCTCCAGCACTGAGGAGCCGAAGCCCCCGGCCAGGACATTCTCTTCGACGGTGACCACGGCCGGGTGATCCGCCAGGAGGGTACGCAGTTCTTCGACTGGAAGCGGAGCCACCTTGCGCACGTTGACCACCGTGGCCGCCACCCCCTCTTTGGACAGCAACTCCGCGGCCAGTTCAGCCAGAGCGACGCCGGTACCTGTTCCCAGGATCAGAACCTCAGTCCCCTCGGCGAGCACCTCCGCCCAAGGACCGCTAAGCGGGGTGATCTCTTGGGGAAGGGGCACTCCGCGTCCCCGGCCACGAGGATAGCGCAGAGCCACCGGGCCTTCGAGGGTCAGCGCCGTCGCCAACAGCCGCTGCAGTTCGGATTCGTCTTTCGGCACGAGCACGGTTAGATTGGGCACCACGCGCAAGAAGGAGAGATCGAAGGCGCCGTGGTGCGTGGGCCCATCGTCCCCCACCAAGCCGGCCCGATCGAGCGCGAATACCACCGGAAGATCCTGCAGGCAGACATCGTGGATCAGTTGGTCGTAGGCGCGCTGCATGAACGTCGAGTAGAGCGCCACCACGGGGCGGAGGCCGGTGGCCGCCATACCCGCCGCCATGACCGTGGCGTGGGCCTCGGCGATGCCGACATCATAGAAACGCTTGGGGAAAGCCTCCTCCAGCAGGTCCAGGCCGGTACCCGGGCCCATGGCGGCGGTGATACCCACGATGCGCTCGTCCTTCCGCGCGAGCGAAACGAGCGCACGGCCGAAGGCCTCAGTATAGGAGACGGCTTTGGCGCCGCCGCCCAGGGAGCGCCCGGTGCTGACGTCGAAAGGCGAGATGCCGTGGAAACGGGCCGGCTGCTCCTCCGCCGGCAGATAGCCCTTTCCCTTGGTCGTCTTGACATGGACCACCACGGGCCCCCGGAGGGCAAGCGCGTGCCGGATGTCCCGGCGCAGAGCCGCCACGTCGTGGCCGTCGGTCACCCCGATGTAGGTGAAGCCCAACTCCTCGAAGAGCATCCCGGGGACGATGGCGGCTTTGACCCCTTCCTTCAGCTGCTCTCCCATGGAGGCGACTACCTCGCCGATCCCAGGGAAACGCTGTAGCCGACGCTCCATGTCCCGGCGCAGGCGGTAAAGCGTGGGGGTGGTCCGCAGACGGGACAGGTAAGAGCTCATGGCTCCCACGTTGCGCTTGATGGACATCTCATTGTCGTTGAGCACCACCACGAGCGGAGTCTTGACGTCGCCCGCATAGTTCAGCCCTTCGAAGGCCATTCCCCCGGTTAGGGCGCCATCGCCGATCACCGCGACCACGCTGGCGTTCTCTCCCTTGCCCTGAGCCTCCAGGAGCCGCAGCGCCTCGGCAATGCCGGTGCCGGCGCTGATCGAGGTGCTGCTGTGGCCGGTGCCGTAGATGTCGTGCGGGCTCTCGGACCTGCGTGGGAAGCCGGAAATGCCTTCCATGGTGCGGATCCCCGAGAAGTGGTGCAGCCGCCCGGTCAGCAGCTTGTGGGCGTAGCACTGGTGACCCACGTCCCAGATGATGCGGTCCCGCGGCGAGGAGAGTTCCGAGTGAAGCGCCAACGTGAGCTCCACCACGCCCAGACTGGGTCCCAGGTGCCCCCCGGTGCGGGAAATCGTGCGGATGATCTCCTGTCGGAGTTCGTAGGCCAGGCGGCGCAGATCCTCGTCCTCGAGCGAGGCAAGATCACCGGGAAGATCGAGAGTTTCGAGCAGGGGCCTCTTGGGCGTCTCGCCCTGCCCGTGCCCTTTCAGTTCGCTTCCTGACATAAAATATCAGTATACGCGACCGCTAGAATGAGAACCGACAACCCAGGGTGTGCGCGCTCACTCCCCCTCGGCCATGGCCCCCAAGACCCCGTTGACCAGGCCGGCGGCCTCGAATGAGCCGAAACGCTTGGCCAGTTCGACCGCCTCGTTGATGGCGACAGCTTCTCCCAACTCCTCAACGTGGCGAAGCTCGAAAGCCCCGACTCTGAGAATGTTGCGCTCAACTGCGCCCAGCCGCTCGACGCTCCAGCCTTTGAGGTTGGCGTCCACCCACCCGTCAAGCTCCTGCCGGTGCTCCTCGACCCCATGAACCAGACGGCGCGTGTAGGCGGAAATCTGACTGCCCCCGGCCACGGCCCGCTCGAGCGCGGCATCGGCCGAGAGCCCCAGCAGATCCTGCTGGTAGAGAACGACCACGGCATCCCGCCTCGCCCGGCGGCGTCCCGGCTCAGCCACTACTCCTCACCCCGGGGATAAACCCCGGCGATGACCACGTCGACCGCCTCCACCTCGAGCCCGGTCATGTGCCGCAAGGAGTCCGCCACGCGCTCCTGCACCTCGGCGCCCAAGGCCAGCAGATCCTCGCCGAAGCGTGCCTCAAGCGGAAGATGGACACGGCAGCTACCCTCCTCCACCTCCACTTCGACTCCGCGGGCCCGCTTGAGACCTCCTCCGGAAAGCACCCGAAAGCGGTCGTCCGCCCGCAGCGACACCTTGACGATGTCCTGCAGCACGGAGGCGGCGATGCGGTAGTTGACTACTTCGTCCTGATTCATCCGGCCTCCTGTACCCGCAGAGATGACAGCTCACTCCGGTGGGCATCCAAGAACCCGGTGGAGAAGTCGCCTGACTGAAAATCGGGATGGGCCAGCACCTCTGCCAGAGCCGGCGCCGTCGTGGGCACTCCCTCGACCCGGAGTTCGCCCAGGGCGCGGAGGGCCCTCATGATCGCGGCGGGCCGATCGACGTCCCAGACGATCAGCTTGGCGATCAGGGAATCGTAGAAGGTGGGGATCGTGTAGCCCGAGTAGATGTGCGTGTCCACCCTGACTCCCGGCCCTCCCGGCAGGCGAAGAGCCGTGACCGTTCCCCCCTGGGGACGAAAGTCTTTGGCCGGATCCTCGGAGCAAATGCGCATCTCGATGGCGTGGCCCTGAGTGCGAATCCTGCCCGTCTGCGTCAGCGGGCGGCCAGCCGCCAGTGCGATCTGCTCGCGGATGATGTCGAAACCGGTCACCATCTCGGTCACCGGATGCTCCACCTGCACTCGGGTGTTTATCTCCATGAAGTAGAAGTGGCCGCCTTGGTCGGCGAGAAACTCCAGCGTCCCGGCGTTCCGGTAACCGATTTGCGCTACAGCGCGGCTCACCTTGCGCTCGAGATCCTGTCGGGTCTCCGCGGTCAGGAGCGGGGACGGCGTTTCCTCCAGGAGTTTCTGATGGCGGCGCTGAATCGAGCAATCCCGCTCCCCCAGAACGAGCACGCCCCCGTGTCCGTCGGCCAGCACCTGAACTTCGATGTGGTGAGGCTCGACGATAACCTTCTCCAGGTACAAGGCACCATTGCCGAAGGCGCTTTGGGCCTCGGACGAGGCGGCGGCGAAGTTGCGCTCGAGTTCGTCCGGCAGGTCCACCTGGCGCATTCCCCGGCCGCCGCCGCCGGCAGCGGCTTTGAGCAGCACGGGGTAACCCACTTTCGCCGCCACTGCCCGAGCCTCATCCGCGCCGGACAGGGGACCCTCGCTCCCGGGGATGGTGGGAAGTCCCGCCTCGGCAAAGAGCTGTTTGGCGAGCGACTTGTCTCCCAACCTTTCCATGCTTTCTGGGGACGGCCCGATGAAGACCAGTTCCTGGTCCGAGCAGAGGCGCGCGAAATCAGAGTTCTCCGAGAGGAAGCCGTAGCCGGGATGGACCGCCTCGCAGCCGCGGGTGAGAGCGGCCGCAATCAAATTGGACTGCTGGAGGTAGCTCGACCGGGGGTCCGGGGGCCCTATGCAGACGGCTTCGTCGGCCTCGCGGACGTGGAGGCTGTCCACGTCCGCCGTCGAGTATACGGCGACCGCTTCTATCCTCATCTCGTGGCAGGCCCGGATGACCCGCAGCGCTATCTCTCCCCGGTTCGCGACGAGGACTCGGCGAAACACGGCGGTCCGGTTACTCGTCCAGCTCGATGGCGAACAGAGGCTGCCCGAATTCCACGGGCGCCCCGTCCTCGGCGAGCACACCCCTGACCGTCCCGTCCACCTCGGATGTCACCTCGTTCATCAGCTTCATCGCTTCGAGAATGCAGAGGGGCTCCCCCACGGACACGTGCTGCCCCGCTTGAATGAAAGGCGGGCTGGCCGGCGAGGGCGAGGCGTAGAAGGTACCCACCATCGGCGCCACCACCTCGTAGAAGTCCGATGATGAGTCGGCCTCGGGGGGCGGCGTGGGAGTCGTGGGGCTTTCCGGGGGGAGGGCCGCCGTCTGCAGCACCGCCCGGGCTTGATCGGGCACCGGGGGAGGAGGCGGGGCATGCTCGATGGTCCGCGATACCGACGGGCCTTCCCCGCTGGGTGAGCTTCCGCTCTTGCGGACTGTGATGCGCACCCCGGCATCCTCCAGCGTAACTTCCTCGATATTGGCCGCCTCAACCGCGGCAATGATGTCCCGCACGCGGTCGACCCCAAGACCTGCCGCCGCCGCGGGGGCCGGCTCCTCCGGCTCGCCGGTCAGGAAGACGTCCTCCTCGGCGCCGTGGTGGCGCCGCTCGAAGAAGCTGCGGGCCGCGTTGGGGAAGAGCGCGTAGCTGATGACGTCCTCTTCGCTTCGGGCCAGATCCCCGATCTGCTCCGAGAATTCCTCGAGGGTCTCCTCGATCAGGTCGGCGGGCCTTCCCTCGATGGGCTTCTCGTCACCGAGCACGCGGCGCATGATATCGGGATTCACCGGTCCCGGGGCCTTGCCGTATCGTCCGCGCAGGTAGGACTTCATCTCGTCGGGCACCACCTGCCAGCGTTTGCCGGTCAGCACGTTGAGCACCGCCTGGGTGCCTACGATCTGACTGAGCGGAGTCACAAGAGGCGGATAGCCCACCTCTTCCCGTACTCGGGGTATCTCCTCGAGCACCTCATCCAGCCGGGCCTCCGCCTTCTGCTCGCGAAGCTGGGATTCCAGGTTGGAGATCATTCCGCCGGGCACCTGATGGGAGTAGACCCGCATGTGGGTCAGCGAGGTCACCCCCCGCTCGAAGCCGCCCTCTTCTCGCACCGCTTCGAAGTACTCGGCCATCTGAAACAGCGTGTCCAGATCGAGTTCGGTGTCGTAGGGAGTCCCCTTCAGCGCGGTGACGATCATCTCGGTCGCCGGCTGGCTGGCGCCGAACGCGAGCGGCACCGTGGCCGTATCCACCACGTCCACGCCGGCTTCGATCGCCTTGAGATAGGTCATAGGCGCGAGCCCGCCGATGTAGTGACAGTGGAGCTGCAACGGCAGGTTGATCTCGCTCTTCAGACGCTTGACCAGGCGCTCTGCGAAATAGGGCGACAGCAGCGCAGCCATGTCTTTGATGGCGATGCTGTCGGCGCCCATCTCGGCCAGTTCGTGAGCCACCTCCACGTAGTGATCCAGCGTGTGCACCGGGCTGATGGTGTAAACCACGGCGGCCTGGAAATGCTTGCCCTGCTCTTTGATCGCCTCGGCGGAAGTACGGATGTTACGCGTGTCGTTGAGCGCGTCGAACACTCGGAAGATGTCCATTCCCGAATCAGAGGCGTGCTGGATGAAAAGACGCACGATCTCGTCGCTGTAGTGCCGGTAACCCACCAGGTTCTGCCCGCGGAGGAGCATCTGAATGGGTGTGGTGCGTAGATGGTGTTTGATGGTGCGCAGGCGCTCCCAGGGGTTCTCCTCCAGAAAGCGCAGGCAGGTGTCGAATGTGGCGCCTCCCCAGCATTCGATGGAGTGAAAGCCCGCGCGCTCCATCGTCCGCAGCACCGGCACGATGTGGCCGATGCGCATCCGCGTAGCCCACAGCGACTGAGGTGCGTCCCGCAGGGAGGTATCGGTTATCCCGATGCGTCGCGCCCTCATCGGGCTCCGTCCGGGGAGAATTCGCCTATCATGCTCAAACCCTGGTGTTGTATTCGCGGGTGCGGGTGTCCACCCGGATTACGTCGCCCGGCTCCACGAAGAGTGGCACCTGAATGGTCGCCCCGGTTTCGAGGACGGCTTCCTTGCTGCCTCCACTGACAGTGTCGCCTTTGACTCCGGGAGCCGCGTCGGTTACCTGGAGTTCAACGAAGAACGGCAGTTCGACGTCGACCGGAGTGCCGTCCATGTAGACGATATCCACCTCCATGTTGAGCTTCATCAGGTCGAAGCGCTCTTCGATCATCTCTCTGGGCAGATGGGTCTGCTCGAAGGTCTCTTGATCCATGAAGACAACGGTGTCAGGTTCGTCGTAGAGATACTGCATCGTGCGGGTCTCCACGTGCACCTGTTCGAATTTCTGTTCGGGGCGGAAGGTCTTCTCCAACACCCGACCGTTATCCATGTTGCGCAGCTTGGTGCGGACGAAAGCGGGGCCCTTACCCGGCTTGACGTGTTGGAACTCGACGATGCGGAAGATGTCGCCCTCGTGGCGGATCGTCATACCGGTCTTGAACTGATTGGTCGAGATCAAAAGGTAACCTCCTAGGAGTGCCCCAAGGGTGTCCTTCCCGAGGCAGCAGCGCCGAATTCTACACCAGGAAAGGTCTGGGTTGAAGCGCAGGCCCCCCGGAATGTCCTAGGTGAGGCGAACCCAACCGTGATCCAGGGGGGTAAGAATCTCGATCCCGTCTTCCTCGATGAGCACCGTATCCTCTATGCGCACCCCGCCCAAACCGGGGAGATAGATGCCCGGTTCGATGGTGACGACCATGCCCGCCTCGAGCACGTCCTCGCTCAACCGGCTGACCCGGGGGGCTTCATGGACTTCGAGGCCCACTCCATGACCCAAGCCGTGCCCAAAATAGGCCGCGTATCCGGCCTCGGCAATGACGTCCCGGGCCACTGCGTCCAACTCGCGACAGGTGATCCCAGCTCTCGCCGCGCGCCGAGCCTTCTCCTGAGCTTTGCGCACCACGTCGAAGATCCGCTTCTTCTCCTCGTTGATGCGCCCGGTGGCGAAGGTCCGAGTCATGTCCGAGGCGTAGCCGTCGACCTCGGTCCCGATATCCACCACGAGGAGACCGTCCGGTTCGATCAGAGCGGCCGAAGCCTCCGCATGCGGCATCGCTCCTCGGGCCCCTCCGGCGACGATGAAGTCGAAAGGGGGTGCCGCTGATCCCCTTTCACGCGCGTACACCTCCAGAGCGAGCGCCACGTCGCTCTCGGCCCGGCCCACCACGGGCCTCTCCGCCAAAGAGCCGATGGTCTGGGCGAGGAGTTGGCCCGCGCGGCGCAGGGGTTCGAGCTCTTCGGAGCCCTTGACCCGGCGCAGCTGCTCGACGTGTCCTCCGGCAAAACGATACTCGATCTCTGCGAGGGAGTCCTCCAGCGAGTTCCAACGCGCGACGGAAAGGCTGTCCTCAATCCCAATCGGCCCGTCGACGCCTACCAGGACCTCGGGCAGCAAACCGGAGACCTTCTGCTCGATCTCCAGATAGCGGGAATCCGGAGCTTGGTCTGCCGCCTGCAGGCGATAGCGAAAGTCCGTGAGCAGCACGACCTCGTCGGGAAGCACGGCGACCACCGCGTTCGTCCCCGAAAAACCGGTGAGATACCGAATGTTATGCAGATCGAAAACCAATAGGCCGGCGATACCGTCATCGGCCAGGCGAGAACGCAGGCGGACCCGCCTCAGCTTCCTGGCTTCCACCTCGGGAGCGTGGTTGTCGCCCTCCACGGGCATCCGCTCATCCTGCGCGTTCATCCATCTCCTCCTGGACGTGCGTCTCCGCGCGCCACAGCGGCCAACCGGTCCACCGCTTCGACATACCCCTCCGGGCCCTTACCCATCACCCGGACGCGCGCGATCTCTGCGATGACGGAGACCCGCCTCCACTCCTCCCGCTCCTCGATCTGGGAAAGGTGGACCTCGGCGATGGGTCCCTTTACCAACTCGAGCGCGTCGCGGATGGCGTAGCTGTAGTGGGTCCAGGCTCCGGGATTGACCAGAAAGGCCGCTGCCTTTTTACGGAAACGATGGATGAGTTCGACGAATTCGCCTTCGTGGTTGGTCTGAGCGAAGACCACCGAATATCCCCGCGCTTCCGCCGCCTCGCGCACCCGGTCCTCGAGCTCGCCCAGGGTGAAGCTGCCGTAGTGAACGCTGGGGCGCTCGCCCAGAAGATTAAGGTTGACGCCGTGGATCACCACGAGCAGTGGAGCGCTCGCGGTGCTTTCTCTCGGCTCTCCTTCGCGGGTCATATGCGGATCATCTCCAACGCCTCGAGCAGCAAATCGTCCGGAGGGTTGAGACCCAGCACCGGCTCGCCCAGTCTCCGCAGCCCGACGTAACCCCTGCCCGAAGCAGAGAGCTTCTTGTCCCAACCCGTCGCCTCGAGCACTCCGTCGATGTCGGGAAGTTCGACCTGTGTCGGTATGCCCAGGGCGGTTATCAAGCGCAGCATTCGCGGCCTCACGTCCCGATCCAGACCGAGGAGTTCCTCGCTCACCCGCAGGGCGACCAACAATCCCAGGACGACTCCCTGGCCGTGTCCCACCCTGCCATAGCCCAGATACTTCTCGAGGGCGTGGCCGATGGTGTGCCCCAGGTTGAGTACGGCGCGCAACCCTGTCTCCCTCTCGTCCTCCTGCACGACCGCGGCCTTGTAGCGCACACAACGTTCGATGATCTCGTCCAGGGCTTTTGGAAGGCGCTGGTTCACCCCCGCTAGGCATCCCTCGATCAGAGTCACCAGAGCCTCACCCTCCAGAAGGCCGTACTTCAGCACCTCGCCGAGACCGTTGCGGAACTCCTCCCGCGGCAGAGTGTCGAGCAACACCGGATCGATCACCACCACGTCCGGCAGATAGAAGGCCCCGGCCAGGTTCTTACCGGCGGGTAGGTTAATCGCCACCTTGCCCCCCACGCTGGAATCTACCTGAGCGAGCAGCGAGGTCGGCACCTGCCACAGGGACAGGCCCCGCAGGTAGGTGGCGGTGGCGAAGCCGGCCAGGTCGCCAATCACTCCGCCGCCGAAGGCGATGACGACGTCGTCGCGCCGAGCGCCCCCCTCGGCCAGCCAGGAGTAGCAGACTCCCAACGTTTCCAGGTCTTTGGTGGGCTCGCCCGCAGGCAGGATCAGTGGCCGTGCAGGGCCGAAGCGCGAGAGTCGCTCAAGTTCGTCCGCCCGCTCCCGGGCCACGTTTGCGTCGGTGATAACGTAAGCTCGGCCTCGCTCCTCCCCTCCCCACTCGGACAACTCCGAGACAAAGGCACCGAATTCACCGGGGCCCCCGCGGATCACCGAGTCGCGTGAGGCCCCGCGCAGCTCCAGCCGCCAGCTCAAGAGGGCGAGCCTTCGAGTGCGCGGCCGAGCTCCTCCAGCCGCCGCGCAATCTCCTCGAGGGGCAGATCCTCCGCGTCCATCACCATGTCGGCGCTGCTCTCGTACAGGGATTCCCGGTCGTCTGCAAGTTCCTCGAAGGACGCCCGGTCACCGGCCAGCGGGCGATGGTCCGAGGCGCGGGTACGATTCCAGCAGACCTGTACCGGAGTGGCCAGATAGACAACAAAGGCCTGCTCCCGCAGCAGATCGCGCGCCACCTCGTTCGTGATGGTACCCCCACCCAGCGCCAGGACCAGGTTACGAGCGGGCCTCTCCGGGATCTCCGCGAACACGGCTGTCAGCGCCTCGACCTCCGCTTCCCGAAACCCGGTCTCGCCCCTGTTGGCAAAGATCTCGGGGATGGGCATTCGTGCGCGGTCTTCCACCAGTTCGTCGAGGTCGACGAAGTCCCACCCCAGCCTTTCTGCTGCCCGTCGGCCCGCCGCCGACTTTCCCGAGCCCATGAAGCCGGTCAGGGCTAAGACCTCGGCCATAACCCCCGCTCCTCCACGCGACGCCGGTAGTGCTCCAGAGACGCGAGCGTATCCGCTAGCCGGTCTCCCCCGAACTTCTCCAGATACGCGTCCGCCAGGATGAGAGCTACCATGGCCTCACCCACCACCCGCGCGGCGGCCACGGCCTCGACGTCGCTGCGTTCACGGTGGGCGGAGGCGGATGCATGGGTCTCCACATCGAGCGATGGCAGCGGAGAGGTCATGGTGGGAATGGGTTTCATCGCAGCCCGAACCACCAGGGGAGCGCCATTGGTCATGCCCCCCTCCAGACCGCCGGCCCTGTTGGTGCGGCGCTGGACGCCCCCCGCCGCATCGGGGTAGAGCGCGTCGTGAACCTCGTCCCCCGAAGCCGCGGCCACGGCAAAGCCGGCACCGAACTCCACCCCCTTGATGGCGGGGATACCGAGAAGGCCGCCGCCGAGACGCCCATCCAGGCGCTCCTGCATGGTTGCGTAGCCGCCCAAGCCCGGACACAGATCCCAGGCCCAGATCTCGAATATCCCGCCCAGGCTGACTCCAAGGGTTCGGGCCTCGTCAACCCGAGCACGGACCCGTTCCTCCAGGGCCGGCGAGGCCAGTCCGAAATCGGAGGCCTCCACCTGCTCCCAGTCGACCGAGAGAGGATCCCGCAGATCCACGGGTTGCTCGTCGGCTATTCCGCCGATGGCCACCACCCGTCCGGCAACTCTGGTACCCAATTGGTCCAGCAGAGCCTTGGCGACCGCCCCCGCGGCGACGCGGCTCACCGTCTCCCTTGCACTCGAGCGCTCCAGCACGTCCCGCGCGTCGGCGAAGCCGTACTTGGCGATGCCGGAAAGGTCGGCGTGACCAGGGCGGGGCACGGTCACAGGACGGGGATCGGGATCGGCCGACGGCGCCGCCGCCATCGTGGCCGACCAGTTGGCGTGGTCGCGGTTCTCGACGAGGAGCGCCAGGGGAGCGCCGGTCGTTCGACCCCGCCGCACGCCTGCCTGAAAGCGCACCCGATCCTGTTCTATTTGCTGCCGTCCACCCCGCCCGTAGCCTCGTTGTCGGCGGCCCAGGTCGCGGTCCACCTGCTCCTCGAGGAGCGGCAGGCCGGCAGGAATGCCCGAGAGAATGGCGATCTCCAGGGGACCATGCGACTCGCCGGCGGTAGCCAGCTTCAGTCGACGCAAGTCTTCCTCCTCACGACGCCCTCATCTTACGGGCGTGCTCTTCGACAATCCGCGGTCGGAACCTCTAAAGCATAACGGCGCCCGTAGGCGCCGTTCAATGCAAGGTTTGCGGCCGAGGGTTACTTGAGGTACTCCTGACCCACACCCAGGCTGCGAGTCTCGCTACCGTGGAGGAAAACGACCACCTGGTCTTCGGCGTCTATCTCGATCACTTTGATCTGTCCCCAGGAGGTGTCGACCGTGTCGCCCTCCTCGCGGTCCGCGTAGATGACGTCGTCCACTTCGAAGGTCACCACGGGGATGTCGTTGACCGCGTCGATGCTCAGCACTTTGAGCGAATGGAGCGCGTTACTCACAGAACTCGGGGCGGTCGTCGCGGTCGAGTCGCTGGTGGTGACGGTGGTACCGCCGGTGTTGGTGCCGCCCCCTCCCGGATTGGTAACCGACTGTGGCACGAACGGGTCTTTGCTCTCGAAGGTGGAGAGAGCATCGACGACCAAGGGTACGGTCGTGCTGACGGAGACCGGTTGTACCGGAGGCGCAGCGACCGGTTCGGCTTCCTCGGCGACCAGAGTCGGCTCAGTAACCGCTTCTTCGCCACCCCCGCAACCCAGCGCCGCCAGAACGAGCAGAGCGAGGAAGGACAGCAGCAGGAGCTTCGTAGTCTTGTTCATTTGCGTCATATCTACCATCCCCGTCAGTTCGCCTGCGCCGCAGAGGCTTGTTCGCTCTCGAGATCGGCGGGAGCGTCGGGCGTCGGCTGCTCGTTATTGGCTTGAATCGGCTGCGGAGGCGTCATTAGCACAGGGGGAAGGCCGACCGGCGCGGCTCGACGGTAGGCATCCAACGCGATTTCGACCTGCAGTTCCGGGGAGGAGCCCACGCGGGGCTCACCAGACGCCGTCAGATTAACGCTGGTTCCGGCCAGGAGCCGGCCCGGTCCGGACGCCATCTGCTCCGCCCGGTACAGAAAGTCATTGACGTCGAAGAAGTCACCCTTGAACGACAGCAGCAGAGCCACCTGGCCGACGTCCGCCACGGTGCCGTCGGGCGGTGAGGGCGAGATGCTCATGAACTCGATGCCGGACTCGGCGGCGAGATCCTGAATCTGCAGGATGAGGCTCGGGACCTCGTTTTCCACCGGGACCATCTTGGCCAATTCGATGAGACGCGCGTTGTTGCGCTTCGCCTCGACCCTGGTTTGTTCCATCTGCACGAGTTTGGCACGCGCCGCGTCCAGCGCCTGCTGCTCGCTGGCGATCTGAGTCTCGGTCTCAGAAATCTCCCCGCGCAGGGGGCTCAACGCGAAGAACCAATAGAGCACGACCACGATGAGCAGCACGATACCGGTCAGCATGTAGGTGTTCCGGCGGGTCATCAGTTACTCACCTCCACCGCGGTCAGAGGCAGCGGATTGTCCGCCGGCTGGGTTTTGTTCACGAGTTCTGCAGTGATCGAAAAGGTCTTGAGGCCTTCGTCATCTTCGCCGTCGGCGTTTGCCTGAGCGAGGCTAACGTTCTTGAGAGACGGTATCTGTTGCAGCCTGACCAGCATGGTAGCGACATCGTCGTAATCGAAAGTCTTTCCGGCGATCGTGACGGTGCCGGGGGCCCAGGCTACCGGAGGCGCGGTGGGAGCCGTCGGCGGAGCCGCCGGATCAGCCGCCGTGTCCTGGGGAGCGGCCGCGACGGTCAGCGGTATTTCCGGTGCCTGCAGGGCAAGGCTGTCGAGCCAGACGTTATCGGGAACCACCAGGCTCATATCCCCAAACACCTCGCTGACCAGCGTCCGCCCAGCATACACCTGCTGAACGAGTTGCTCCGTCCGCACGACTTCGAGTTGCAAGGCTTCGTACTCAGCCAGCAGGGCGATCTCTGCCTCGATCTGCTGTCGCTGCATCTGCAGGTCGGCGAGTTCCGCTTCCTTGTCTCCGGCAACTCCCGTGAAGTAGAAGTAGCTCAGCCCAATGGCGCCCAGCACCAGCAGGCTTCCCGCGACGATACCCACGAGCCCAAGGTCGGTCTTCTTACGCTGCCGCTCGCTCGGCGGTACTAGGTTTATTCGGCGAACCACTACTCCACCTCGTCTAGGGCTAGGCCAACGGCGACGGCGAGTCGCGGCGCCACGGCAGCGAGCTCTTCGTCCGCCTCACCGGTCGCGTTGTTGGCAATCTTCAGGAGGGGGTTTCCCAACTCGACGGACATGTTGAGGAAGTCCGAGAGGTATGAGTCAACATTGCGGATCATCGCGCCGCGGCCGGTGATTGCGACCTTCTCGACGAACGCGGAGTAGTCCTGGCTCTGGTAGTAGTCCAGGGAGCGGCGGATTTCGTCTCCCAGTTCTTCCGCCATCCGCGCCAGGCCCTCCTGCACCTCTTGGATGACCGCGGGGTTGTAAGTCTCGCTTTCCGGTTCCTGCGGCCCGGGCAGCCCGATGCGCTCCGCCAGCAGCAAGGCGTCCTCGGGGAGGATGGCCTGGCCCTCGGTGAGGACCGAGATGAACTGATCGAAGGCCGTGCCGATGATCCGCGTGAACTTGGGCACTCCGTCGAGCGCCACCACAAGGCTCGACACTGAAGAGGAGATGTTCACGATGGCGTAGGCGCCCTGATCTTCCGACCCCTGGTCGACGAAGGCCACCTGCGGAGCCAGCGCCCGGATGAGCGCAAAGGCCGAGACGTCGATGCCGTCTACCTTGAGTCCGGCCACCCGTGCCGCATCCATGAATCCGTCGATCATGTCCCGCTGAGCCGCCACCAGCAATACCTGCTGCATTCCCACTCCCTCCTCGTCCGCATAGCGTCGGACCACCTGGAAGTCCAAGACCGCTTCGTCGACAGGGATGGGGATGTAATCCTGTGCCTGGAATTGGATGGCCCCGCGCAACTCCTCTTCGTCCATCTCGGGGACCTCGATCGTGCGCACGATCACTTTCTGGTTGCCGACGCCGAGATGCACCGATTTGCCTTTCAGCGGGGAATCCTTCATAAACGCCTTGAGCTCTTTGCCCAGAGCAGCCGAATCGATCACCTCGCCCTCGAAGACCAAGCCCTCGGGAATGTGACGCTCGTGGTAAGCGCTAAGCACTGCGGAAGGCAAGCTACCGCTCACCTCCACGCCCACAATGCTCGACTTGCCAATGTCGAGTCCAATCATGTTCTGACGTCCAAAGAGGCCCATCATTCAACCTCACCCAGATTGCGCGTGAGCAACGACACTACTCCCACTATTTGCCCTATGATGCTTCTCACTCTGCACCCGCCTCCTGCCGTGCATTAACGCCCTCGCAAGCCTTCAGATACGGCCGGTCTCCAGCAATTTGCGTCGAGACGACCATTAACCGTACAAAGAAAGATATGAGTCGAGCAGTTGCCGTCCGACCAGAATCCCCGTGGCCGCACCCAGCGCCAAGTAGGGCCCGAAGGGGATCCGGTCCTTGCGGCCCTTGAGCTTTAGGGTCAAGAGAGCAATGCCGACCAGGCCCCCCACTAGAAAGGACAGGAACATCGCGACCAGCACGTCCCGGCCGAGCACGAAGCCCATCATCAAAGCGAGTTTGATATCGCCGGCGCCCATGCCTCCCGGCCAAAGCATCGCTATGATCAGCAAGAAGCCGGCCGCCCCGAGCCCGGCCAAGAGGTACTCCCACCATCTTTCGGGATGCAGCGCCAGGGAGGCCATCACCCCTATCACTGCGCCCGGCAGAACGATCCGGTTGGGAATGATGAAGTGATCGAGGTCGATGAAGGCCACCGCAATAAGCGCCGCGAGGAAAGCCCAGGCCAGAATCAGCTCGGGCTGGACCCCGAACACCAAATAGGCGACCAGGAAGCCGGCGCCGGTCAGGGATTCTATGAACGGATAGCGAATGGAAATTCTGGCTCCGCAGTCGTAGCAACTGCCTCTCAGGAGGAGCCATCCCATCACGGGCACGTTGTGATACCAGCGCACGGGATGGCCGCACTCGGGACAGTGAGATCCTGGAGCGACGAGGGACTCTCCGGCCGGCAACCGGTAGATGACGACATTAAGAAAGCTCCCCACGACCATCCCGGCCAGGAGGGCAACCATCGCCATGTAGGCCTCGATCAGATCCACCGTCACCCCTTCTTCGACGAAACTCCACCCCATCTATCGGCCGCTCATTGCATTGCTTGAGGATGGGGCATCCATTGGCAATCGCTGCAAACCGGCTTTCAGGCTAACCAAGCTCGAATAGGAAGCGAATGAGTCCTTGGTCCGAGGTAGGCTCAGCGAACCGGTTGTAATGGGCGGCCGGGTTCTCGGGTATCTAGTGTTAGGCGCAACGGAAGCCCGCCCCGACCGAAAAGACAAAAGGAGTTCCCGGTGAACCCAGCAGGAAAGGTGGTCGTGCGCTGTCCCTCGTGCGGCACAAAGAACCGCGTCGACCTGGCGCGGGCGGAGCAGGCCCGGCCCACCTGCGCGAAGTGTCACGCGCCGCTCGACCTGCCGCAGCGGCAGACGGAGCCCCTGACCGTGACCGATGCCAACTTCGAGCAAACCGTGCAAAAGTCACCGGTTCCGGTGCTAATGGAGTTCTGGTCGCCGTACTGCCTGTATTGCCAACGCCTGGAACCCGTTATGAGAAAGCTGGCAAAGGAAGTCTCTGACCGCGTGCGCGTGGCCAAGCTGAATATTGACGAAAACCGAATCACGGCCGCCCGCTATGGCGTTAACGCGACGCCCACGGTCGCGGTGATCGACCAGGGGCGGATACTGGACAAGCTGGAAGGCGCGGTACCGGAAGAACAGCTACGCTACCGCTTCCACCGCTTTCTGTCCTGACTCGGGGGCCGGCCGTTGCGGTCCCCGCAGATGGGATCTCAGCCCAGTGGCCGGCCGCGGCCGAGCGCCATCAGTGCCTTAGAGCCAACCGCCGGCTTTCATCTCACGGCGCAGTACCTCCATCCCCTCCGGGCTGAGCGGCCCCAGCGGAGGACGAAGCGGTCCGGCGGGCAGACCCAGCCAGGCAATCGCCTGCTTCACGGGGATGGGATTGGGTTCTACGAAAAGTGCCCGCACCACGGCCATGGTCCGGAAGTGAAGTTCGCGGGCGCGCTCCAACTCCCCATCCCACACCGCTCGGCACATCTCGGAGATTTCCTTGCCCACCACGTGCGCGACCGCCGCGATGGCGCCGGCGCCTCCGTGGCAGAGGAGGGCGAACGTCATGATGTCCTCGCCGGAGTACATGGTGAAGGTATCGTCGGTCTCTGCCAGCACCGCCATCGCCTGCTGCAGGTCGCCGCTCGCCTCCTTGGTGCCCACCACCTGAGGCACTTCCTTCCAGAGGCGAATGGTGGTCGCTGGATCGATGTTACGACCGGTTCGGCCCGGAATGTTGTAGAGGACAATAGGTAGGTCTGCGGCATGCCCGATTGCCTTGAAATGCTCGTAGAGCTGCGCCTGGGTGGGCTTGTTGTAGTAGGGAGTTACTTGCAGGCTGGCATCCGCGCCCGCCCCCTTGGCCGCCAGGGTCAGCTCGATCGCTTCTTTGGTCGAGTTGGAGCCCGAGCCCGGCATCACAGGCACTCGGCCAGAAGTCCGTTGCGCAACCCGCCGGATGACCTCGATGTGCTCTTGGTGAGCCAGTGTGGGAGATTCGCCGGTGGTGCCTACGGGGACCAGGCCGTCGACGCCGACCTCTTCGATGGCCCATTCCACCAGAGTATCGAGGCCCTCCCAGTCGATGCTGAGATCGTCTTTGAAGGGCGTGATCATCGGCAGGAAGACGCCGCGCACTCCCCACTCGAGCTTCCGAGCCATCCGAGCCTCCTTGCCGGTCTGCGTTTACTCCGTGATCATGGCAAAAAAAGAGCCCGTCTTCTAGAAGACGGGCTCAAAAGAAAAATCCCGGCGGCGACCTACTCTCCCACACGGTTGCCCATGCAGTACCATCGGCGCTGAGGAGCTTAACTGCTCTGTTCGGAATGGGAAGAGGTGTTTCCCCCTCGCTATGGCCACCGGAAAGCTCAAAACCTTATTGCTTCCTGCGGAACGTTTCCGCCTCACCTTCAAATCTGCATAGCAACAAACTGTAAGAATGTTAGTCGTCAAGACCTCGACCGATTAGTACTGGTCTGCTGAAGACATTGCTGCCCTTACACATCCAGCCTATCAACCTGGTGGTCTACCAGGGGTCTTACCCAGTTAACCTGGTGGGAGATCTTATCTTGGGGTCCGCTTCCCGCTTAGATGCTTTCAGCGGTTATCGGAACCAGACGTAGCTAACCAGCGGTGCCGTTGGCACGACAACTGATACACCAGAGGTCTGTTCGTCCCGGTCCTCTCGTACTAGGGACGAATCCCCTCAAATCTCCTGCGCCCACGACGGATAGGGACCGAACTGTCTCACGACGTTCTGAACCCAGCTCGCGTACCGCTTTAATGGGCGAACAGCCCAACCCTTGGGACCTACTTCAGCCCCAGGATGCGATGAGCCGACATCGAGGTGCCAAACCCTCCCGTCGATGTGGACTCTTGGGGAGGATAAGCCTGTTATCCCCGGAGTACCTTTTATCCGTTGAGCGACGGCGCTTCCACTTGCTACCGCCGGATCACTAAGGCCTGCTTTCGCACCTGCTCGACTTGTTGGTCTCGCAGTCAAGCTCCCTTATGCCTTTACACTCTGCGCACGATTGCCGACCGTGCTGAGGGAACCTTTGCGCGCCTCCGTTACATTTTAGGAGGCGACCGCCCCAGTCAAACTGCCCGTCAGACACTGTCCGACAGCCGGATAACGGTCTGCCGTTAGAAGACCAGTACACCAAGGGTGGTATCCCAAGGACGGCTCCACCCGAGCTAGCGCCCGGGCTTCACAGCCTCCCACCTATCCTGGACAAGGTGCACCGATCTCCAATATCAAACTGCAGTAAAGGTTCACGGGGTCTTTCCGTCCTGTCGCGGGTAATCGGCATCTTCACCGATACTACAATTTCACCGGGTCTCTGGCTGAGACAGCGCCCAAGTCGTTGCGCCATTCGTGCAGGTCGGAACTTACCCGACAAGGAATTTCGCTACCTTAGGACCGTTATAGTTACGGCCGCCGTTTACCGGGGCTTAATTTCAGTGCTTCGCCCGAAAGCTAACACCTCCACTTAACCTTCCGGCACCGG
>JAGXFV010000017.1 GCA_024637095.1 Actinomycetes bacterium | reverse complement strand
GTTCCCGTTGCCGGAAGACAGTCCGGGAAGGTGGGGTTTGACTCATTGTCGGTGGCCACGGTGTGCTTCTCGGTGGCCAAGACGAGGATTTTTGCCATTTGCATGCGTTTGACCAAATCGTCCGGACGGAACATCCCGTCCTCGAAGCCTTCGACGATGCCTGCGTCTGCGAGCGCTGTGATCTCTGAATGAAACTGGTGGCCCGCCGGCACGTCGTCGAAGGAATCCACTGCGAAGGCCGCTCCTGCCATGGTCAGGACCAAAGCCCCGATCAAGACAACGAGCAAACCTCCCTTCCTTCTCAATGACACTCTGATACCTCCAATAGTATTTGGGGGGTGCGTGCTGCTGGATTGGTTGGCGGCATTCACCTCCTGCTTTATCGACCCGTTCCCCGACTAATTGCGCAATTGTTCACAATCATCTCTAGAGTACTACGCCCGTCGTCTATGAGGAAATTTTCGGGGCGCTCGGTCGGCGGCTTTGGGCTCTAGGGGTATAAGCAAAGCCGGTAACGGTGCTTATCAGACGTGCTGATCAGACGCCGAGGTCGTGACCCGATTGGAGTTTGGGGCTAGGTGGTCAGAGCCGCCTGGGCGGCTTCCTTGGTCGGGAAGACCCGTAATTTGGGATGGCCGCGTAGCCCCGATAATTCGAGCACCCAGAGAACCTCTTCTGGTGGCTTGATCAGACCCACCCACCCCTCCTGCTGCAGGTGATGGAGCGTCCTGACCAGGATCGAGAGACCGCCGCTGTCGATGTAGGGAACCTGCTCCAGGTCGAGCAGGACGATCTGCGCCTGCTCGTCGAGGGCTTGACGGATCCGGGGATAGACCATGTCTCCGGAACCGTGGTCCATCTCGCCTTCCAGAACGAAGAGGGGCATCGAAGAGAGTTCTGTCTGCGTGATCTTCATGATCTAAGGCTGCCGACTTACCCCGGCATGGTGATGCCAAACCCCGAGAGGGGTACTAGCCTTGTCATGCACTGGCGTGGGGGAGAGGGCAGTCGAGGCAGTCGTGCGCAGCTACGAGCGAGATTAGCAGAGTGCAGAGGGGGCAAGTCCGGGTGAAGGCATGCTGAGGCGGGGCTTCCGCGTCGAGGCCGTCATTTTCGATTTCGACGGCACTCTGACCGAACCGGGAGCACTGGATTTCCCCGCCATCAAGCGCGGCTTGAGGCTGCCTGCGGAGCTGCCCATACTCGAGGCGATCGAGGATTCGGCCGACGCTGTGCGCAAGGCGGAGCTTTACCGACTGCTGGAGGAACTCGAACTTCAGGCGGCCGCCTCATCCCGCCCCAACCGGGGGGCCGAATCTCTGCTCGCGCGGATCAAGGAGCTCGGTCTCAGGCTGGGAGTGGTGACGAGAAACGGGAGGGCGGCAGTCGCCCGTGCTCTGGAGAATTTCGAGTCGATCACCACGAAGGACTTCGAGGTCCTGGTTACCCGAGACGTACCCATTCCGCCCAAGCCGGCGCCGGATCCGGTGCTCTACGCGTTGCGAGAACTCGATGTCCCCGCGGAGCGGGCGCTGTTCGTGGGAGACCATTGGCTGGACGTGGAGGCGGGCATGGCCGCGGGCGCCATCACGGTCCTCGTCGAGAACACTTGGGCCTCGGCGAAGAGGCGTGGCGGCGGCACGCCCGGTTGGAAAGGGAGGCCCGAACCGCACTTCAGGATCCCGGAGCTCGGCGCACTGGAACAGGTGTTACGGTTGGGCCGGGAGCTTCCGGCAGGCAAGTTCCCTGAGGATCTGCTGGCCGGGTTTCTCTCCCGAATCCCTGCAGACGGAGCGGGTGCGGTGGAGCTGCTCCTGGGGCCGGGGGTGGGCGAAGACGTCGCCGTGGTGGACCCGGGAGCGCCATGCCTTCCGAACCGACCAGAGGGCGAAGTCGGCGCCCGACCGGACGCGGGACTCCTCGCACTTAAGAGCGACCCCATCACTTTCGTGGCCGCGGAGCCCGGCCGTTACGTCGTCACCGTGAACGCGAATGACCTCATTACCTGCGGAGCCGACCCCCGGTGGTTCCTGGCGACCGTGCTCGCACCCCGCGGGTCCACACCCTCCGAGGTGCTCGAAGTCCTGGAGGATCTGGGGGAGGCCTGCGGCGAACTCGGGCTGACTCTCGTGGGGGGCCACACCGAGATTACGAACGCGGTCACCCGAACGGTGATCTGCGGGACCGTGGCCGGCACCGTTTGTCGCGAGGCACTTCTGCTCAAGCAGCGGGTGCGGCCGGGTGACCGCCTGCTGATGAGCAAGGGCGTGGCCGTCGAGGGAACCGCCATCCTGGCCCGCGAGCTCTCCGGTTTCCTCGTCGAGCATGGATTGAGCGACCGAGAACTGCTCGAGGCGTCGCGCTATCTCGACCGCCTATCGGTGCTCCCCGAGGCCCGGCTGGCCCTGGCGCATGGCGGGGTGCGGGCCATGCACGACGTTACGGAAGGAGGCCTGGCCACGGCAGTCCGCGAGTTGAGTATCGCCACCCGCCGCCGGGTGGAGGTCACCGAGCCGCTGCCGGTGTATCGTCTGACGCGCAAACTGGCCGCGATTCTCGAACTGGATCCCCTCGGGCTGATAGGCTCGGGCAGTCTGCTTCTGTGCGTCGCTCCCGAGGCCGTGCCTTCGCTGCTCAGAGCGTTTCGCGACGAGGGTCACGAGGTGGCTGAGATCGGGCGGTTCGCTTCGGGTGACCCGGAGGTGGATTGGCTGGGAGAGACGGGTCGTGAGTGGCCGGCATTCGAGGTGGACGAATTGGCGCGAGCACTGGAGGGCAGATCACCATGACGGCATCCGCCGAACGAAGGAGACAGCTGGCGGACCTGATCGAGGCCGGCAAGAGCCAACTCACCGAATTGCGGGCCGCCCTGCCCGCACATTCGGCGCGTCCGCATCAGATAATCGAGGTCGAGGAACTCGAGGAGCAGGTCGAGCTCATGCAGAACGAACTGCGGGATCTCGAGGCCGAGACTGAGGACTGATCATATCCAACCGGAGCGTCGGGATGGCTCGACGCAGATGGAGGCTCGTTAGTGGCAAAAGTAGAGAAGAAGCAACGCCGCAAAGAAGAGCGGCTACGCGCTCAGGAGAAGATGCAGGAGTACCGGCAGGGCGCCGTGCGCCGCAATCTCGTCTACGCGGCCTTTATCCTCTGGATGTCCGGGGTGGCGCTCACTCTGGTCGGCGACGAATCGACGCGTCTCGTCGCGGCGATGCTGCTGGTGCTGGGCGACGGGGTCTTTGCCTACGTCAGTTGGGTGTTCGCGGGGGAGCACGGCTTTCCGAGGGCGATAGGCGGCCTTCTCGGTCTCCTTCTGGGCCCGATCGGCTATCTGATCACCAGGTTTGTGGCGATAGACCCAAAGCAGTCGCGTTCGGGCACATAACCCCCGAGACTCCAGACTGTCGCGTTCGGGCGGTGAGTCCCCAGGCTCCTGGGGGTCGTCTCATGCTCCCGAAGGAAAGTCCCCTCGGCCGAGTTCCTCGACCTTGAGTATCACGCCGACATTTACGATGTGGACCTCTTCGTACGGGGAGCCGCCCTTGGTGGGCTTCTCGATGGTGTCGCGCCGGTAGAGCACGGGACGGCCGGTCTCGCCTCGATTTTCACTCTTGCTTGAGTCGACCACCAGTTCGAGCATCAGCGTGCGCGGCGGAGGATCGTCGACCGTAGTGGGGACGAGTCTGACCTCGTGCCCCGAGTCGGAAACGGTGCACTGGCCGGTGACCTCGAGCCTCTGTAGCTCGCTAATGTAGACGGCGGCCCAGTCGCCGCAGTTGTCTATGGCCATTGGGACCTCCTCCAAAGTTCGCCCACCCTGCTCGCGGAGAGCGGCAGGAGGAAAACTCGCCTATATGGTCTTGCCTATATGGTCTCGGGCTCGGCGACGCCGTCTACGCAGCTCGCCTCCCGAGCCGCCCGCCGAGCCGCCATCCACTCCACTGCGTGAAAAGCGCCGAGAGCGTAGACGATCCCGGCGAATGCGTCGATGACGTAGTGATGCCCGAGGTAGACGATGGCGAACCAGACGGACGCCGGGTAGATGAGGAACGCCGCGGCCTTGCGTCCCCAGACGCGGACCGCGAAGAGGAAGACCAGCATGGGGTAGGCCGCATGCAGGGAGGGCATCGCCGCGACCGGATTCGAACGCACGAAACCTACTGCCCGGGGCACTGCCGGCCCCTCGCCAAAGGTGGACAGGGTGAGCTCGAAGATGTTGTTGATCGCCGGTATGTATCCGTGCTGCGACGCCATCCAGGGAGGCATGGCCGGGTAGAGCACGTACGTGGTGAAGGCAAGGTACGACAGCACGATCAGCGCCACGGCAAAGGGACGGAAGTACTCGCGGCGGTTCAGATACAGCAGGAAGGCGAACAACAGCGGTACCACGAAGTGCAACAGGTAGAGCAAGGTGGCGCCGTAGTCCAGCCAATCGGGAGAGCCCAGGTTGTAGAACATGCGCTGCAGGGTCACGGTGGGCAGTTCCCCGAAAATCAGACGATCCGCCCGGATCATCGGAAAGATGTTGACCTCCATGCCCAGGCTGGGCGCGAGCCCGCGCAGGAACTCGTAGCCCAAAAGCAACAAGCCGAAAGGCGCCCAGTCGCGCACGATCGAAAACGAGCGGGTAAGGAGAATGGCGAGCGCGATGCCGATGATGATGAACTGATCGGATGACAGCCACGAGCGGGTGGCGATGGTCGCCATCCCGATGATCACGAAGTAGGCCAGTACGAAACTGGTCAACAGGTGATTCTCGATGGTACCGCGGACCGTCCGGAACGCCCACCGCCACCGTGGCGAGTCGGCTATGGGGGCCGTTTCGCTGGAGGAGTGGGGGTTTACTTCCGTGTCCATGGCATCCACGCTGTTCGTCCGGCGAAGAAGCATCGAGCTATTCTACCCCAACTGGGGCGCGCATTTAATGAGGGACTCGAAGCCGTCCGACCCCGGTTCCTGGCCTGCGCGCCACCGCGGTCGCTACAATACGCCGATGCAAGTTCTAGAGATCGTCACGCCGGTTTTCGGCCTCATCCTTCTGGGGTTTGTTCTCCGGCAGGTCAAGTTCCTCACCGAACGCGAGGTCGCGGCCCTGGTCCGCGTCGTTTACTACCTCGCTCTGCCCATGACGATCTTCGCTGCGATCACGGCCGTGGAGTTCAGCAGCGTGGTCAACGGGTTGTCCCTTGCCGGGCTGGCCGGGGTGCTGGCCAGCTTCGCCGTCATCATGTTCCTCGTGCTCACGCTGTTCGGTATGTCCATGGCTCTGCGCTCGATCACCGTGATCAGCTCCATCCGGGGAAATATGGCCTTCGTCGCGCTGCCGATCATCTTCAACGCTTGGGGTCAGTTGGCTCTGGCCAAAGGCGGCCTGATCCTTGGCGTCCTGATTGCGCCCATCTCGATCGCCACCGTGATTCTGTTCCGCATGGCCGGCACGGGCGAGCGCACCAGTCTCCGCGCGGTGGCGCGTGCCTTCACCGACCCGATTGTGGTCGCGGCCTTCGTGGGCATCCTCGTCAGCTGGCGCCAGGTTGCGTTGCCCGGTCCCCTTAACGAAGCGGTCGGTATGCTGGCGGACATGGCCCTGCCCGCCGCTCTGTTGGGCATCGGCGCCTCCTTCACTCCCGAGATTCTGAGCAAAGCGGCCGGAGTCACGGCGCTATCCCTGGCCGGGAAGCTTCTGCTGCTTCCTCTATGGGGGTTTGTGGTGCTCCACTTCGTACTCGGGTTGCCGCTTGACTCCCTCGATCTGCAGGTGGCGGTGATGATTCTCACTTCGCCCGCATCCATCTCGATCTACGTGGTCAGCCGAGAACACCTCGCCGCCGAGGCGCCTCTCGTGGGCACCACTATTGCCCTGAGCACTGCCTTTGCCACCGTAACCATGACCGGGTGGCTCGCGTTATTGGTGGCCCTCGCCTAAGGACCTGGAGGGCCCGCCGCCCGCCGGGGGAGCGCGCTCGGCTCGGGTGCAGACATCGTCGGCCGGTTGCATACATCCGCCTATGCGGTTATATTGATGTCATGCCCGTTAGACCCCAACTCGATCGCCGCGCCCTGAGTCAAGCCTATAAGGCCCTCGGCGACGAAACCCGTCTACAAATGCTGGCGCTCCTGCTGGCAGGCGGAGAGCTATGCGTATGCCGTTTCGAGGCCGCGCTTTCCATCGGCCAATCCAAGGCCTCGCGTCACTTGCGCTACCTCCTGAACGCGGGACTCCTACAGGATCGCCGCGAGGGAGTGTGGGTGCACTATCGCATCGCCGCTGAGCTTTCGCCGGAGCTGTCGGCCGTGGTCGCTTCTGTCCAGGAGGCGTTTGGCGAGGAGGAGCTCGCATTGCTGCGCGCCGACCTGGAGAGCAGCGCTCCCTTGGCCCCGCGCGTAGCGTGAGTGCGGGTGCCGGGCGATGCGATGGTAGTTGTGGGTCTTTAATAGAGCGGGTCCTAACGGAGGAGATGTAGTGGAGATCAAGGTGCTCGGGACGGGATGCAAAAAGTGCAACCAACTCTACGAGACCGCTGTTAGAGCGGTATCGCAGAGCGGGGTGGAAGCCACCGTGCAGAAGGTGGAAGACATCGATTCCATCCTCGCCCACGGAGTGATGATGACGCCCGGGCTGGTAATTGGGGACGAGGTCAAATCCACCGGCCGAGTGCCCGAAGTGAGCCAAATCGTCTCTTGGATCACTACAGAGGCGGGGCGGCCCTAGCCATGACCACCACCCCAATGAGCGCGGCTCTGCCGGCGGAAGCGTCCGCCGAGACGCCGGATACCGTCGGGGCGCCGACCTCGGCCGCGGTCACGGTCGACCCGGCGTCCACCTGCTGCTCGGGCGGCGCGCGGCCAGGCCCCAGTGCGGCTCTGCCGGAGGCGGGCGCGGGCGATTCGGCCCCGCGCCGCTCCTCTGGCCTTGGTCGCTATCTGCCCATGCTGGCGGTGGCCTTGGCCGGCTGGTTCTTGCTCTACCGCCAACTGTCCCCCTTCGCTGAGTGGCTGTCCTTCGATCTGCTCGGTCTCTCTGCCGGCACCGCGCTCGGGGAGGCGGTGGCTTTCTTTGCTTACGACGCTCCCAAAGTGCTCATGCTACTCATGCTGGTGGTCTTCTTCGTGGGGATCATCAACACTTTCTTCACCCCCGAGCGGACCCGGGCGCTTCTCGCGGGTCGGCGGGAGGCGGGGGGCAACGTCATGGCTGCCGGACTGGGTATCGTGACGCCATTTTGTTCCTGTTCCGCGGTCCCCCTCTTTATCGGCTTTCTCACCGCGGGCGTTCCCCTGGGGGTGACCCTCTCTTTTCTCATCGCCGCGCCCATGGTTAACGAGGTGGCGCTGGTGCTGCTCTTCGGGCTCTTTGGCTGGCAGGTGGCCGCACTTTACCTGGTTACCGGGCTCTCCATCGCCATTCTCGCCGGCTGGGTGATCGGCCGTCTGCACCTCGAGGGCTGGGTTGAGTCCTGGGTCTACGATATGCGCGCCGCTGAGACGGGTGAGCAGGGGCTCAGCTGGGGGGAGCGGCTGGAGGAAGGCGCCCGCTCGGTCAAGGAAATCGTGGGGCGGGTCTGGCCCTTCCTGCTGGCCGGCATCGCCATCGGCGCCTTTATCCACGGATACGTGCCTGAGGACTATCTGGCCTCGATCATGGGTGATGGCGCCTGGTGGAGCGTGCCCCTGGCGGTGCTTCTTGGGGTTCCGCTCTACACCAACGCGGCCGGCATCATTCCCATCGTCGAGGCGCTCCTGGATAAGGGGGCCGCGCTGGGAACGGCCCTCGCCTTTATGATGGCCGTGATCGCCCTCTCCTTACCCGAATTCGTGATCCTGCGGAAGGTGCTGCGGCCGCGCATGATCGCAACCGTGGTCGGCATCGTCGCCACGGGGATCCTTTTGGTGGGGTACCTCTTCAACGCGCTCGGCATCGGCAGGTTCGTCACTTAGCCGGTTTCGAGAAGGAGAAGCATGACCCGTCTTTCATTTCTCGACCGCTTCCTGACGGTCTGGATCTTCCTGGCTATGGCCATCGGCGTCGCCACCGGCTACTTCCGCCCGGAGGTGGGGGAGGCGATTACTGAGCTCTCCTGGGGCACCACTTCCATCCCCATTGCCGTTGGCCTCATCGTCATGATGTATCCCCCGCTTGCCAAGGTGCGCTACGAGGAGCTCGGCGAGGTCTTTCGCAACTACCGCATCCTGGGGCTCTCGCTCGTACAGAATTGGGTGATCGGCCCGATTCTCATGTTCGTGCTCGCCGTCCTTCTCCTGAACGACATGCCCGAGTACATGCAAGGGTTGATTCTCATCGGACTGGCCCGCTGCATCGCCATGGTGATCGTCTGGAACGAGCTCGCCAAGGGAGACACCGAGTACGCCGCCGGCCTGGTGGCCTTTAACTCGGTGTTTCAGGTGCTCTTCTTCAGCGTCTACGCCTACGTCTTTCTCACCGTGCTCCCGGGTTGGTTGGGCCTTGAGAGCGTGGTGGTGGACATCACCATCGGCGAGATCGCAAAGAGCGTGCTCATCTACCTGGGCATCCCCTTTGCCGGCGGGATCTTGACCCGGATCGTACTCGTCAACCTTAAGGGCAAAACCTGGTACCACGCCGAGTTCATCCCCCGCATCAGCCCGCTCACGCTGATCGCGCTTCTCTTCACCATCCTCGTGATGTTCTCGCTAAAAGGCGACGTCATCGTCGAGCTGCCCTTCGACGTAGTGCGCATCGCCATCCCGCTGCTCTTTTACTTCGTCATCATGTTCTTCGTCAGTTTCTATTTGGCGCGGCGCATCGGCGCCGATTACTCAAAGAGCGCCACCCTCTCCTTCACCGCCGCCTCCAACAACTTCGAGCTCGCCATCGCCGTGGCCATCGCCGTCTTTGGCATCGGCTCGGGCCAGGCCTTTGCCGCCGTCATCGGACCGCTGGTCGAGGTGCCCGTGCTCATCAGCCTGGTGAGTGTGGCCTTTGTTCTGCAACGGCGCTGGTACAGCGAAGAACCCGGCTGGAGTGCTGCCCCAGCCCTCGACCCGGTCCGCGGGGACTCGCTCGAGGCTGGGGAGGGAAAGGGATGGGAGGGCAGGCCGCAGACGCCTGTGGATCCTGCGGCTGGAGAGGATCTGGGCTGCCCGACCGTTATCAGCCGGCCCGGTAGTAAGGAGTGAGTTTCTTGGGAGCGATGCCCGCCTCGCCAATTCGCGCTGCCTTCTTCTCTGACGTGCACGGGAACAGCGCCGCCCTCGCCGCTGTTCTGGCGGACGCTGCCGCTCGTAAGGTGGACCTCCTCTTTTCGCTGGGAGATCTGGTGGGGTACGGTCCCGACCCCAACGGAGTCATCGAAATGGTGCGCAGCCGCGGAATCCCCTCCCTCGCCGGTAATTACGACGACGGCGTGGGATTCGAGCGGGGCGAGTGTGGTTGCTATTACGCAGACGCCGAGGCGCGCCGCATCGGCGACGCCAGCTACGACTTCACCGTTCGCACCGTCACCGATGAGAACAAGGCGTGGCTCCGGGATCTTCCTCGGGAGCATCAGCTGGAACTCGCCGGTCATCGACTGCACCTGGTCCACGGCAGTCCCCGCCGGATCAATGAGTATCTGGCGGCAGACCGTGACGAGCGCACCTATCGCCGACTGGCCCGGGAAGAACAGGCCGACCTGCTGGTCTTCGGTCACACCCACGTTCCCTGGGATCGTTGTTTCGATAAAGTACACTTCGTCAACGTCGGGTCGGCCGGCAGGCCCAAAGACGGCGACACCCGGGCGATGTACGCCCTGATCGAATTGGCCGAGGCACCGGCTGGACCCCGCATCGAGTTCATTCGCGTGCCCTACGACTTCGAGACCACCGCTCGGGCAGTGCTAGCTGCGGGTCTGCCGCCCGAACTTGCCCAAAGCTTCAGGGAAGGACGCTGAACTGAGTTATATCCGTTATCTGGTGCTCTCAGGATTCAAAAGTTTCCGCGACTGGAATTTGGTCGAGCTCTCACCCCAGGTCACCGTGGTCGTGGGTGGTAACGGGACCGGCAAGAGCAGCCTGGTAGAAGCGCTGCTCTGGACGCTCGGTGAAGACGACGGGGGAAGTCTTCGGGTCAACGAGCCGCGAGAATTGCTCTTTCGGCCGCCGTCGGCCCGGCTGCCCGGACAGGTCCGCAGCGAAACCGAGCAGCACATACTCTTCACCCACCGTCTCGCGGAGCGGGAAGCCGAGGAAGCCGCGTGCCGTCAAGAACTGGAAGCGCGGGCGCAAGAGGCTGTGGCCTACATGGTGCTGGGGGACGAATCCGCCTGTGACTGCGACGCCGACGCCGACGAAGAAGACGGTTGCTGCTGCAAGCCCTCGGGCCAGGAATCCCGGGAGGTGCCCGAGGGGCTGATCACGGTCAAGCGGCACCTCGACCGAGAGGGCCTCGCCACTTATGAGCTCGATGGCGCGCCGGCAATGCAAACGCGGGTCCAAGCCGCTCTGTCTGAGCACGGAATCAGTCGAGAGCTGGTCTCGGTCATCCGCCAAGGTGAGTTGGAGCGGGTTCTGCTCGCCGACCCCGAGCTCCGCGCACAGATCTTGGCTGAGGCTGCCGGAGCCGAGGATCCCGAGAGGTCCGACAAAATCCCGCTGCTGCAGCTGGAGGCCGGAAGGCTGACCGCCTACGGGCAGGAGCTTGACCGCAGGTTGGCTGAACTCCGGCCGGCTCAAGCCGCCCCGAGGGACGGGAATGGATCAAGCGCCTTGCGTCTGCGCCTTCTGGAGCGGGTGCTGACCGCCTGGGATGACGAGGCCCCCCTCCCTCTTGGGCGGCCGGAGCTTTACGAGCTGCTCGGGCTGGACGGAGTGTGTTCGGCGGAAGCGGCGAGCGGCGACCGCTTTTCTATCGATGACCTCGTTATCGAGATCGGGCGAAGGCGGGGTGCCGAGGAGGCCGACGCCCAGATGCGGGCTAGGCGCGCCGGACTCGAAGGGGAAAAGGCGGCTGTCGAGGCGCGCCTCGCTGGGGTCCAGAGCCGGTTGGCAGAGGTGCGAGCGCAGGTGGCAGAGCGGGACTCGGCTTCCCGCGACGCCCTGGGGGCCGCCCACGGACGCGTGCAGGCACGCTTTTCCCGCTTCTTCCAGATGCTGGTCCCCGGAGGCGATGTCCAACTTGGGTTGCGACTCCCTTCAAACAGCGAGCCGGCCGCCGTCGACTTGGCCGTCACCTTTCCCGATTGCGCTCCGGAGCGGGTCGAGGCACTGTCCGGGGGCCAGCGGGCGCTTGTCGCCTTCTCACTGGGCCTTGCCTTCTTCCTGGAGGCACCCTCGCGACTGTTGGTCCTTGACGAGGTGGAGCCCGCGCTTGACGAGAGCAATCTGCGGCGCTTCAATGATCTGCTTCATGAAGTAGCGCAGACGCGGCAGGTGGTGGTCGTCAGCCACCAGAGGCGAACCAAAGACGTGGGAGACGTGGTCTTTGGGGTGGACATGGCGGGCGAAGGCGCCTCAATGATCCATTACCGCTTCGAGCCCGCGACCAAGCGGCTGATCCTTTTTGGACGGGTCCGCGGCAACTGGCTGGAACGTTCCGCCGCGCACGAGGCTGAGGAGAAGCGGGTACTGGGCGTCTCCTCTTCGGGGGCGGAAGGAGGGGCGGGCTGTTGTTGACGATAGAGCGGTTGCTGCTCGCGGATTTCAAGAGCTTCGCCGGAAGTGTGCCGGTGGAGTTGACACCCGGGGTTTCGGCGATCGTCGGCCGGAACGGATCGGGCAAGAGCAATTTGACGGACGCGTTGCGCTGGGTCTTCGGCGAAGAGGATCTGGAATCTTTACGGGCTCGCGACTGGACCGATCTCGTTCATCGTCCCCCCGACGGCGCAGCAGTCGGGGCCGTGGGGCCCCTCCGAGTGACCGCGGTGCTGGGCGAATACGATGGGAGCGGACGCGAAAGCAACGGCTCCTTGGAGATTGCGCGGGAAGTGGACCGCGACGGCCACGAACGCTTTTTGGTGGACGGCCTTCCCTGCGGGCGTGAGCAGTTTCTCGGAAGGCTCGCGGCGCGGGGTATAGAAGCGCCCCTGAGGACGGTCATCCGTCAGGGGGACGTGTCCCGGCTGCTCTGGCTTCATCCGGATGAGCGCACGCGCTTCGTCGTGTCGTTGCTGCCGGATTTTCCGGGACACGAGGAGGACGGTATCTCGGTACAACCGGGTCTGGGGCAGCGCGACGGCGATCTGGAAGAGGCGCGCCTGGCACTCGAGGAGCGCAGGCGCGAGTTCGCCTGGCTGAAGGCTCGCTGCGGGGAACTCGACGCCGAACGGGTCTTGCTGGAGCAGGACGAAACTCGCGGCCGGGAACTCAGTGAGGCGCGCGCCCGTCTTGTCGTTGACCTTGCTCCTCGTCCGAATGATCCGCTCCTGGGCCGGCTTCTCGAGGGGCTGGGGTTGCCCGCCCTGGCTCCCCCCGCTCGGTCGGCTTTTCCCTCCGCCAACGAGCGACTCCTGGAAGATCGGAGACTGATATCAGACCTGAGTCGTCAAACCGAAGCGGAGGGGGTGTCCGCTTCGGTTCCTTTGCGACTCAGGCTTTGTGAGGAGTCGTTGTCCCAGCTGCGCCAGGAGCTTGATTCCCTGGAGCTCCGGGAGCGCGGGGCGCTTCGGATACACGAGCGGCTGGAGAGCCGGCGCCTTCGCAATCTTGAAAGGCTGCACGGCCGTATCGAGGAACGCTTTCGCAACTTCTTCACGACCCTGGTGCCGGGCGGAGAGGTGGCCCTGCCGCTTACACCTCCCCCCCGGCCGGGAGTTCTCCCGGGATTCGGCGTGCAGGTGCGCTTTCCGCAGAAGCCCGTGGTCCCGCTCGACGCCTTGTCGGGGGGGCAACTCGCGGTCCTCGGGCTCTGCTTCGCGCTAGCCGCTTTCCTGGAGGTGGCATTCCCCGCCTTGATCCTCGACGAAGTCGAACCCGCCCTGGACGATGCCATGGTGCGTCGTCTGACGCGGCTGCTCGAGGAAGTGGGCGAGGAGCGCCAGGTGATCGCCGTGAGCCACCAGCGTCTCATGCGCTACGCTGCTCATCACGTGCTTCAGGTGGAGCGGAAGGAGGGCGGAAGCCGCATTGGCATTCGCTACGATCCCCGCATCCTGCGGGGTCCAGGGGCCGGGAGGACGCGATGAAGGAGGACGGCCGGATGCCTGAGACTCGAGCCGCAGGGGCCCCGCGGGTGCTGGTGCTCTACACTCCGGGCTGAAACAACTGGCAGGCGGCCTTCGCGGAAGCGGCTGCTGCCATCCAGGCCGTTGGACTGGAAACCGAGCCCGAACCGGTATCCATCCTCACGCAACTGCGCGCGCTGGAGCATGGGTTTCGCGGCTCGCCCACGGTTACCGTCGCGGGCCGCGATGTGGATCCTCAGGCGACAGGCGCATCGGGATTGGAGCATGGCTGAAGACGCTACTCCTCCCCGGAGGGGAGTCAGGGCTATCCTTCCCGCTCGTTGGTCGAGGCGGCCTTGCGGGAGGCCCTCGCCTCGGCGAGGAGCTAGGGCGCTTCCGGGTCTGGGGTCGGCGGGGAACCCGACGGAGCCGGAGGGAAGCGCTCGGGGAGCAAGGCCGTCTGGCCAACCCCGGGCGGACTGAACTCCACCGTCCGGATGGGGAAGGGGATGGTTATCCCTTCCTGGCGATACCGCTCGTGCAGCCGGATGATGAATTCGTGCCGAATGAAGATTTGATCGAGGTATTCGCGCACGAAGATCATGATGCTGAAATTGATGCTGAAGTCGCTGAAGGCCTGGAACCGGAGGTAGGGATCGGTAACGGCCATTCGCTTGGGGTAGAGCTCCCGCAACTCCCGGGCAATCTCCAGCGTCACCCGCTCGACCTGCCGCAGGTCGCTGTCGTAGCTGACCCCCACCTCCACGGCCAGGCCGGTCTCGCGGGCGGGCAGGTGGAAGTTGATCACGCGGGCGGCCGCCAGTTGGGCGTTGGGGATGATCAGCGAGTTGCGGGGGATCTGGCGTACCGTTGTGTTTCGCCAGGTGACGTCGGTAACGTAACCCTCTTCGCCTGTGTCCAGCCGGATGAAGTCGCCGGGGCGGATCTTGCGCGAAGCGATCAGGTGGAAGCCGGCAAAGAGGTTGGAGAGCGTGTCCTGAAGGGCGAGGGCGACGGCCAGGCCGGCGACGCCAAGGGCCGTCAACATCGGTGTGATGGCGATGCCTAGGAACTGCAGCACCACCAAGGCTCCCACGATCAGGACCAAAACCTGCGTGATGGTGGTGAAAATCGAGATCGAGGGGAGTTGAGTGTCCGAACGGGCGGCGAAGCGAGCCACGAGAAGACCCACCACGCGGACGAATACCAGGGTGATCGCCAGGATGAGCAGCACCACGGTGAGCTCCCGCACCAGGTCGAGCGCGGTCGGGGTGAGAGGGAGAATGCGGGCGACGCCGTCCAGGCTCAGCAGCGGAAGCCAAAAATACGCCATTCCCCGGACGGCGCCCAACAGCAATAGCGGAGCGCGGAAGCGACTGCCGAGGGGTCGGCGGAGGATGTTCCGGCGCAGCACCCGCTCGAAGAAGTAGGCCAATACGAAGCCGGCAACCAGAACGGCGGCGGCCAGGGCCAACTCGGCGGGCGTCGGATCTCGGGTGAACACCACGCCCCCTAGCTCGGGACCCGTTTCATTGGCGGAAAGCCGTGCACTTCGCGCCCGGGATCGTCTTCGTGCTTCATGCTGGTCTTGTAGAGCTCGTAGCGGCCGCCGCCGGAGATCTCGGCCGGGGCCGTCTTCACCAGGATGGCGTTTACCTGTTGCTCGCTCAGGCCTTTGAAGTTCCGTGCCCTGTCGATGGCAAACTGCAGTTCCTCCTGGCTCTCGCAGCCTTTGACCACGGTCGACACCGGCAGGTTCAGCACGTAGTCGAGGGCCTCGCGGGCGTCGACCACTCCACTTTCGAGGATCACCCGATCGCCGAAGGACTTCATGCCAATAACGCCGAGGTCGCGCTCCAGGAGCACGGGCAGGACCTCACGCTCGAAGCTCCGGAAGTGGTGATCCATGACGTTGAGCGGCAACTGCATGGCGTCGAAGTCAAAGAGGTCGAGGGTCTCGAGGTGAAGCTCGGGGTCCTTGTGACCGGTGAAGCCGAGAAAACGGGTCTTTCCCGCCTGCCGGGCCTCGTCCAGGGCTTCGAGCGCTCCACCCGGCGCGCTCAGCAGGTCGGGATCGTTGTAATAGACGACTTCGTGGATCTGCCACAGGTCGAGGTGATCGGTCTGCAGACGGCGCAGGCTCTCGTCCAGTTGGCGGAGCGCCCCCCGCTTGTCCCTCGCGTCGAACTTGGTCATGAGGAAGGCCCGCTCCCGCCAGCCGCCGGCGAGAGCGCGGCCCATGCGCTCCTCGCTGCGCCCGCGATGATATCCCCAGCTGTTGTCCAGAAAGGTGACGCCCTGTTCGATCGCGGTCCGCACGAGTTCGGACGCCTCGGACTCGGTCAGCTTTTCCATGCCCAGATGAAAGCCGCCGAGACCGATTACCGAGACCTCTTCTCCGGTTCGGCCCAGTCGCCGCGTCGGCACCGTTCCGCTCACCATGGTTACTCCCTTCCGTCGCCGCATGGCATGGCGATCCCGGCCGCCACGACTCAGTCAGGATCTTGCCGGAGAACGGCCGGGAGAAACCGCGAAGCGCGCCGCCCTCTGCGTAAACCCTGGTCGAAAAGGGAAGCCGTGAACTCCGGAGCCCACCGGAGAAGGAGAGTGCGCGATGTCGAGAATGACGGCGATGGAGGCGGCGATCCACGTGCTTCGCGAGGAGGGGGTCGAGGTGGTTTTCGGGATCCCCGGCGCCGCCATCCTGCCCTTTTACGAAGCCTTGAAGGAAAGCGGTATCGGCCACGTACTCATGCGTCACGAGGAGGCGGCCACCCACGCCGCCGACGGTTACTCGCGCGCGAGTGGCAAGATAGGCGTGGCAGTGGGCACCTCCGGGCCCGCGGGGACGAACATGGTCACCGGCCTCTACACCGCGCAGGCGGACAGCGTTCCCATCCTCTGCCTTACTGGACAGGCGCCTCGGGCGAAGCTGCACAAGGAGGACTTTCAGGCCGTCGATGTGGTCGCGACCGCACGCCCGGTCTCCAAGTGGGCCGCGATCGTGATGGAAGGGGGCCAGGTGCCCGGCGCCTTCCGCCAGGCCTTCCACCTGATGCGCTCGGGCCGTCCGGGCCCGGTGCTGCTCGACTTCCCCATCGACGTGCAGCTCGAACAGATCGACTACGACCCGCTGGTGGACGCTCCGCTGGGCACCTGGCAACCGACTCCGCATCAGCCCGCCCTCGCCCGGGCCCTCGAGATGATGGCCGAAGCCGAGCGCCCGCTGATCGTGGCCGGGGGCGGTGTGATCCTTGCCGAGGCTTCCAGCGCGCTGCTGGAGCTTGCCGAACTGCTGCAGGTGCCTGTGGTGCCAACGCTAATGGGTTGGGGCGCGATTCCCGATGACCACCCGCTGCACGCAGGCATGGTCGGCCTGCAGACCCAGCACCGCTACGGTAACGACAGCTTCTTGCGCAGCGACTTCGTGTTGGGAGTGGGCAATCGTTGGGCGAGCCGCCACACGGGCACCGTCGACGTCTACAGGAGCGGTCGCCGCTTCGTGCACGTGGACATCGACCCCCTGCAGATCGGCCGCGTGTTCTCTCCGGACCTGGGCATCGTGGCCGACGCCCGGGCGGCGCTTGAAGGGATGCTTCGCGAGGCGAGGCAGCTGAAGCAGGCGGGCAAACTCCCCGACTGGGGTGGGTGGGCGCGCGAGGTGCGGGAGCGTAAAGAGGCGGGGGACCGGCGGACGGACTTCAATGAGACGCCGATCAAGCCGCAACGCGTCTTCCGGGAGTTGGCTGCGGTCTTCGACCGCGAGACCCGTTACGTCACCGCCATCGGCCTCTACCAGATCGCCTCGGGTCAGTACCAGCGGGTCTATTGGCCGCGGCAGTATCTGGTTTGCGGGCAGGCGGGACCCCTGGGCTGGGAGATTCCCGCGGCTATTGGCGCCAAGATGGCCGAACCGGAGCGCGAGGTGGTCGCCGTGGCCGGGGACTTCTCGGCCCAGTTTCTGATCGAGGAATTGGCGGTAGCCGCCCAGCACCGGATTCCCTTTGTCACAGTGGTGCTGAACAACGCCTACCTTGGCCTTATCCGGCAGAGTGAGATCAAGTACGGCATGAACTACGAGGTGGCGCTGGGCTTCGAGAATGCGAATGCCCCGGAAGGAGATCCCACCCGCTCCGGAGGATATGGAGTCGATCACGCGGCGGCGGCCCGCGCGCTGGGCTCCCTCGGCTACCGGGTCACCGACCCCGAGGAACTGGCGGGCGTTCTGGAGCAGGCTCGGCGGGAATCACGCGAGCAGTCGCTGCCCGCACTGGTCGAGGTGTTCACCGAGCGCGAGACCAACATCGCCATGGGGCCCGAGATCGACCAGATCCGCGAGTTCGATTGATACGAGGTAACAGCAGGCAGGACCGTAGCAGAGACAAAAGCGACAAGAAGGAGCGCGACGTGACGAAGCTCGGCTTCATCGGACTGGGGATCATGGGCATGCCCATGGCGCAGAATTTGCTCAAGGAGGGCAACGAGCTCTACCTGCAAAGTCGGTCGGGAGTGCCGCAGGAACTGCTCGACGCCGGGGGGACCAAATGCGACACCGCTCGCGAAGTGGCTCAGAGCGCCGACATCATCTTCACGATGGTTCCCGACACCCCGGATGTGGAGGCGGTGCTATTCGGCGAGGACGGCGTAGATGAGGGCCTGTCGGAGGGCAAGATCGTCGTCGATATGAGCTCCATCTCGCCCATTCAGACCAAGGAATTCGCCGAGAAGATCAACCAGAAGGGCTGCCGCTATGTGGACGCCCCGGTTTCCGGCGGCGACGTCGGGGCGCGCGAGGGGACACTGACGATCATGGTGGGGGGGGACGAGGAGACCTTCGCCAAGGTGAAGCCGTACTTCGAGATCATGGGCAAGAATGTGACCCTCGTCGGCGAGAACGGGGCGGGCCAGACCTGTAAGGTGGCGAACCAGATCATCGTGGCCCTTACCATCGAGGCCGTGGGAGAGGCTCTGGTCTTTGCTTCCAAGGCGGGAGCCGATCCGGCGCGGGTCAGAGACGCCCTTCTCGGCGGTTTTGCCTCCTCGCGCGTCCTCGAGGTGCACGGCAAACGCATGCTGGAGCGCAACTGGCAGCCCGGTTTCCGCCTGGAACTCCACCAAAAGGACCTCAATCTGGCGCTCGAAGGAGCACGGCAGCTGAAGATGGCACTCCCGACCACGGCGTTGGTCCAGGAACTCGCCAACTCCTGTGCGGCCTGGGACGGCGGCAAGGAAGACCATTCCTCCCTGGTCAAGGCGGTCGAGTGGCTCAGCCGGCATGAGATCGGCCGGGGTCACATCGAAGGATAGAAAGCGCAGAGGACGCGGAGCCATGGAACGGATCGCCACGTTGACGATGAACCCCTCCATCGACCTGCACACCACGGTCAATAAGGTGACGCCCACCGCCAAGGTCCGGTGCACCCCGGCCTGCCGCGAGCCGGGAGGCGGAGGGATCAACGTGGCCCGGGCCATCCGCAAGCTGGGCGGCCGGGCCCTGGCGATCTATCCATCCGGCGGAGAGACCGGCCAGCTGCTGCACAGCCTTCTGCAGGAGGAAGGCGTCCCCGATCAGCGGGTGTGCATCGGAGGGCTCACCCGGGAGAACGTCTCGATCTTCGAGAGGAGCACCGGAGAGCAGTACCGCTTCGTTCTCCCGGGACCCAGCATGGACGACGGCGAATGGCGGCGGGTGCTCGATCAGGTAGTCCGGCTGGCAGATGACCTCGATTATTTGGTCGCGAGCGGCAGCCTGCCGAGCAGCGTACCGGTTGAGTTTTACGCAAAACTGGCCCGCGGATTGCGGGGGACCGGTACGCAAATGATCCTGGATACCTCGGGCGATCCCTTGCAGGCGGCGCTGGAAGAAGGCGTGTATTTGGTCAAACCGAACGTCCGCGAACTCGAGCAACTCACCAGCCGGCAGTTGGCCGCGGCTTCGGAGCGCGAGGACGCGTGTAGGCTGCTGGTTCAGGCCGGAAACGCCCAAGTCGTGGCCCTGACGTTGGAGCACGAGGGTGCTTTGCTCACGTGGGACAAGGGAAGGCTCACGGTTCCCGGGCTGGCCGTTTCCGTGGCCAGCACCGTCGGCGCGGGTGACAGCTTCGTGGGGGGCATGGTGCTGGCTTTGGCCAGAGGCGCGTCTCTCGAGGAGGCCTTTCGCCGCGGCTGCGCCTCGGGCTCGGCTGCGGCGATGACCGAGGGAAGCGAGCTCTGCCGCCGCTCTGATGCCGAAAGCCTTTACGAGCGAATACGTTCCGAGGAAGAGCGCGGCCGTCACTCTCCAGCAGAAGAGAATTGAGCCTCCCGGCTCCATCGATGGGACAAACAACAAGGTAACAATACTGTCAATGACTTGAGATTACGCATCCGACACGTCTAGACTGCGCCGTCTCGGGGGATTTCTATTTCGCCTCCGGACATCAGCCTAGGGCCTGATTTCAAACGGTGCGTCTCGACTTTGTGGCTATCTCCGAGACCGCCTCTTCGTACGATTCGACGACCTATTGGAGGGAGGGGTTTCACGTGGCCAAGGTCAAGTACGTCACCCGTCTCGATGCAGTGACCCCCGTTCCCGAGGGAGAGCGCCGGCGTTTGGCCGCGGTCACCGAGAGTTTCGCTTTCCGGGCCAACACCTACTATCTGGGCCTGATCGATTGGGATGATCCGGACGATCCCATTCGCCGGATAATCATCCCCGATCCGGCGGAGCTGGAGGATTGGGGCGATCTGGACGCCTCCGACGAGAGCGCGTACAAGGTCGCCCCGGGGCTGGAGCACAAGTATGAGTACACGGCGGTGCTCTTGGCCCACGATTTCTGCGGCGGGTTTTGCCGTTTCTGCTTCCGCAAGCGGCTCTTCATCGAGGGGAATTCCGAGGTTTCGCGCGACGTAGAGCCGGGGCTCGAGTATCTGCGCAACCATCCGCAGATCACCAACGTGCTGGTAACCGGTGGTGATCCCCTTCTTCTCTCGAACAAGCGGCTCGACCACATCTTGAGCGAGCTTCGTGCGATTGAGCACATCAAGGTGATCAGGGTGGGAACGAAGATGGCCGCCTTCAACCCGTACCGTATTCTCGACGATCCCGAACTGGTGGCCACCCTGGGACGGCACAGCCTGCCCGAACGCAGGCTCTACGTCATGGTCCATTTCAATCACCCCCGCGAGCTGACCCCCCCGGCCGTCGAAGCGCTCAATCGGCTGATGGGCGCCGGGGTTATCGTGGCAAATCAGACTCCGCTTCTTCGGGGAGTCAATGACGACCCGAAGGTCCTAGGCGAGCTCTTCAACCGGCTCTCCTACATCGGCGCGACTCCCTACTACGTGTTCCAGGTTCGGCCGACCAAAGGCAACAAACACCTGGTGGTCCCCATCGAGGAGGCGCTGTCGGTCTTCGAGGAAGCACGGTTGCACTGCTCCGGCCTGGCGCAGCGGGCACGGCTGGTCATGTCGCATGCTTCGGGCAAGATAGAGATCGTGGGCGGAACCGAGGAGCTGATGTTCTTCCGTTACCACCGGGCTGCGGATCCACACCAGAAGGGCCGCTTCATGGTGTTTGCCCGAAATCCCGAGGCGACCTGGTTCGACGATTATCTGCGTGACGGTGAGGTCGCCGACATCCCCGAGTCTATCTACGGCCCTCCGGCAGAGGTCGGGGCGGAGGTTTCGGTCCGGGGGCTCCTCGCCGAAGACGGCGTGTCAGTCTAGCTCCTCCGTCGACGGGAGCTAGAGCCACCAGGTGGTCCCCGGCCAGGAGCCGGGTGTTGCCCCGAGGAATCAGGCTGGTTCCCTGCCGGTTGATGGAGACGATCAGCGATTCGGGCGGCAGGGCGAGTTCCTTGAGCGTCAGCCCCACTGCTCCGTCATGCGGGTTTAGCTCGAATTCGATCAGGCGCGACCCGCTCAGGTGCTCCAAGCGGCGGCGTTCTATTCGTTGGTAGCGGGCGTCGCGGCGAGAGAGGGCCTCCCCGTAGGCACGGATGATGTCGCCGCGCCGCAAAATGCCCGCGAGCTTACGGGGATTGTCCCTTTGGACCACGGGGATCCGGCCAATGTCCAGACCGCCGGCCCGCTTTATCACCCGCTCCACGCTTTCGTCGGGGAAGGTGGTCATGATGTCGGAGGTGTAGATGTCGGCTACCGTGGAGGCGGGGTCGGCCGTGAGCAGCGCCTGCTCCAGATCGCCGATAGTGACCATCCCGACGAGGTCTCCTTCCTCGTCGACGACGGGCAGCCCGTGATGCCCGGTTTCCTGGAACACCCGCGTCAGCTCGGAGAGCGGCGTATAGAGAGGGGTGCTGAGAGTGGCCGACTTAGGCGTCATCACCTGTCCCACCTGCAGGCCGCCCATGGGCCCGAGGCCTCCGGGACGTCCCGTGAAGGAGATGCCGCGCTGGATCAACTTGAGCGTGTAGATGCTCTCCGGCTCGGCGTGGGCCGCCACCACGGTCGCAACCACGGTGGAGAGCATCAATGGGAGCATGATGCTGTAATCGAGCGTCATCTCGAACAGGATTATTATCGCGGTAATCGGCGCGCGAGCCGCTGCGGCGAAGAAGGCGGCCATGCCCACCATTGCGTAGGCGCCGCTGGTCGCCGTGAGGGCAGGGAAGAGGTCGTGCACCACCTTGCCGTAGCCGCCCCCCAGCACGGCCCCGATGAAAAGCGCCGGGGCAAATACACCACCGGAAAAGCCGGATCCCAGGGTCAGCGAGGTGGCAAGGATTTTGGCAAGAACCAGCACCAGCAGGAGCGAGAGCCCCAGTCCGCCGCTGAGGGTGTCTTCGATGGCGGGAAATCCGGTCCCCAGGACGTGCGGCACGTAAAACCCCAACAGGCCGAGGAGTAGGCCTCCGGCCGCGGGCTTTAGCTGAGGCGGAAAACGCCAGCGGTCGAAGACCTCTTCGGAGAAGTAGAGCACGCGGACGAAGACACCGGCTCCCAGCGCTGCCACCAGGCCCAGCAATATGTAGAGGATGAGCTCCCAAGAGCTGACCAGCGAATAGTCGGGGACGACGAAGGCCGGATTCTCTCCGAGGAAGATGCGGCTAACCGTACTGGCGGAAACGGCGGCGAAGACCATCACGCTGAAGGCTTGGACCGTGTACTCACCGAGGAGTACCTCAAGGGCGAACATGACTCCGGCGATGGGGGCGTTGAAGGTCGCGGCGATGCCGGCCGCCGACCCAGACGCCACCAGGGTGAGGATGCGCTGTTGATTCAGACGAAAGCGCTGACCCACGGTGGACCCGACCGCCGCGCCGATCTGTACGATGGGCCCTTCGCGGCCGACCGAGCCCCCAACGGCGATGGTGAGCGCGGAGGCCACGGTTTTGACCAGGATGACCCGAGGACGGATGCGTCCTCCCTTGGTTTCCATGGCCGACATGACTTCCGGGACCCCGTGACCCTTTGCCTCCGGCGCCAGATAGTAGATGAGCGGTCCCACGAGGAGCCCGCCGAAAACAGGCAGCAGAATCGGGTAATACGAGCCCAAGAAGAAGAAGAGGTCGGCCACCGTTATCGTGAAGAGGCCCCGGAAAAAATCGATCAGGTAGATGAAGAGCACGGCGCCGAGGCCGGCCGCAACTCCCACGAGCGCGGCCATGGTGAGCATGACCGCACTGTCGGAGTTCCAGAATCGGGAGAAGAGCGGGCGAGGGTCGCCGTAGCGTCGGTTGCGACCGCGCTCCGCGGTGCCGTCGGGGGAGGTCGCGTCTTGGGCTCTCACGCTTTGGCAGGTTAGCACACCGTTCCCTGCTCTCGGAGGCGCTTGGCGCGCGGTATGCGGCGTTAATGGCGGTCACTCGGATGACCTTTGAAAGCACGCCGCGGATATCCCATGGCCGACTCGGGTATCAACGCTGCGATCCCGGCATCAGCACGATGCCGATCGACTGGGAGGCGTTTGTTTGACTAGTTGGAGTGTGTTCACCCGCCGCTTGATCATCTTGCTGTTCCTGGTGACCATCGTCATCATCTTCTGGCTGGCCAGAGCTGTGATGACGGCGCTCCTGCTTTCTGCATTTTTCGCCTTCCTGATGACCCCTCCGGTGAACTATCTGCAAAGGCGGATCCGTTTGCCCAGGTTCTTGGGCGCCCTTCTCATAATGCTGCTTGCCCTTGGGTTATTCGCCCTGATACTCATAATTCTCATCCCGATAGTCATCGCGCAGTTCAGCGAGATCCGCTTTAGCTTTACGGATAGTCTGGGGGGAAGCTTTGAGTGGTTGCGCGCCTTTCTGGACAACTTCACCAATGTCTTCGGATACGATCTCACTCCATACATCAGGGATATTCAAGACCAGCTGACTGTGGCCCGCATGCAGGAGTTGATCCCCGCGCCCGACGAGGTATTCGGCTCGGGACGCGGGCTCCTCGAGGTCAGCACGGGCACTTTGGCTTCGGTGGCGACCACGGTGGGCGGGTTCCTGTTCACACTGGTGCTGGTGTTCGTGTTCACCATCTATCTGATCAACGACATGCCCGTCCTCAGCCGCGTGGTGGGCGAGTTGGTGCCCGAGCACGAACGTCCGGAGCTGGAGGATCTGAAGCATCGGCTCAAGGGGGTCTGGTACTCCTTCGTTCGAGGGAATCTCCTGCTTATGCTTGCCTTCGGCCTTCTCGTCGGGGTCAGCATGTTCGCGTTGGGCGTGCCGGCGGCGCTGGTTCTGGGCATCATCGCCGGGCTGATGGATCTGGTGCCCACTGTGGGTGCCTTCTTCGCCGGCTCGGTCATCATCCTCATGGCCCTGCTTCAGGGTTCGAGCTGGCTCGAGATCAATAACTTTGTCTTTGCGCTCATCGTGATCGGGGTCTATATGTTCCTGCAATGGGTGGAAGGCAACATCCTGCAGCCCAAGATCATGGGCGGCGCCGTCAACCTTCCGGGGTTCGTCGCCATCGTGGGCATCGTGGTGGGTCTGGCGGTCGGAGGGATTTTGGGGGCGTATCTGGCCATTCCCATCATCGCCAGCGCCCGCGAAATCTTCCTCTACTTCTACAAGAAGCTCACGCAGTACCCCGCCGAGGGCGCGGGTGCGGTGGTGCGCACCGGGCCCATCAACGACCGCAAGACGCCCGAGGCCTGGCTGACCGACCAGCGCAGCTGGTCGCTGTTGGCCTCGGGCGGACGTTACCTGGTGGAGCCGCATCCGGTGACGGAAGCCGTTGATGCCGGCGTCCTGTTGCCGGAAACCTCCAGCGTGAGGCTGGACGACGTCGAGCTTCATGTTGTCAACTGGCCCGGCGGGGAACCCGCTTTGCTGTGCATCCCCGGGCTGACCGCGAACGCGTACGCCTTCGGCGGCTTGGGCTTCGCCTTGAGCCCTCGCCACCGCGTGAGCGCCTTCGACCTGCGGGGGCGGGGACGGAGCCGAGGCGGATCCGGGAAACACGGGGCCCGGCAGCATGCACTAGATGCGCTCGGGGTCATGGACGGTCTGGGGCTCGAGAAACCCGTGCTGGTAGGTCACTCTTTGGGAGCGCTCGCCGCTTTGGCTTTGGCCGCCGAGCATCCTGAGCGGGTCGCGGCTTTGGTGCTGATCGACGGGGGCGGAACGGTACCGGGCGAAATCGTCGACCTGCTCGAGTCGGCTCCCGACGAGATCCGGCGCGAAGCGGGCAGCTTCGAGGAGTACATCCAGCCGATAAAGGCCTCGGGAATCTTTGAGGAGTGGAACTTCTTCATCGAGTACTTCTACCGCATGGAAGTGGAGGAGGCGCCGGGGATCACGCGCTCCCGCACTTCCCCGGAGGCGGTTGGGGCCGATGTTGACGACCTGCACACGTTGGACCCCCGAGCGTGGGCCGAAAAGCTCCAGGTGCCTACGCTGGTTCTCAGGGCGGGTAGGGGTCTACCCGGCAGCGGCACGCAGATGTTGAGTGAGGAGGAGGGGAATCGTCTGGCGGAGGCCGCGCCCTTCGGCAGGTTGATCAGCAAGCCGAAAGCCACTCACTCCTCGATTCTGTACAACCGCTACCCTGAAGTCGCGGAAGAAATCGAGACCTTCCTCGGGGAGGTCTTACAGAAGACGGACGAGAGCCCCGGGGAGCGCGACCGGGCCGATGCGAGCTAGGAGGGGAAGATGGCAGAACTCAAGGCGTACTGGGAGAATCTTCGCAGGCCCATGCCTTTGGCAACGAAGCTGAGGACCATCGCGGCCAATCAGCTTAGGCGATTCACCAAGCGTTCGGGGTGCTGCGGGCATCCGGGAGAGCCCGGCTGTTGAGAGCCTCCTCTGGGGTCCGGTTCGGACCAGGCAAAGCAGGGGCAGGGGCAGCCTGGCGACGGGTCGCACGGGCACGGACAAGGGACTCACGGACATCGGCACTAGGGGCGTCGGGAACTTTCGCAGCGTGACCCGCACCGAAGGATCAGCCCAAGGATCAACCCAGGAAGGATCAGTCGAAGGATCAGCCAAGGAAGGATCAGCCCAGGAAGGATCAGCCCAGGTAACTGGCCAGCCCTTCGCGGAGCGGTGTCAGCTCGAAGTCGGGGAAGGTTTCCCGTAGCCGGGTGAGGTCGGCGACGCCGCCCTGGGCGGAGAATTCCACGGCGTCGGGAGTCAGGAACCGTCCGGGGAGAAACTGCAGTACGAAAGCCTGCGCCTTGCCGACCGGCTTGGGGATGTGAAGCAATCTGCGTCTGCGCCCCATCACCTCGAGCATCGTGCGCAGCAGGTCGTTCATGGTCACCACCTGCGGCCCGCCGAAGGGCAGGGTCAGATCGCGCACCCGGTCTCTCTCCTCCAACAAGCGGGCGAATATGCGTCCCACGTCACCCACGTACCCCGGGGTGAGCTTTTCGTTGCCGTCTCCGAAGATCGCCACGAAAGGCTGGTAGTCGGAGTAGCCGATGAGGCGGTTGAAGGATTTGTCCTCGGGTCCGTAGGCAGGACTGGCGCGCACGATGCTCCAGTCCAAACCGCTGCCTTTGATCGCCTCCTCCGCCTGCCACTTGGCGCGGTCCCACATGTTGGCCGCGCCCTCCCTGACAGTGACCCCGCTCAGGTAGAGAAAGTGGGGAGCCCGCTGGGTGAAGCGCGTGATCCCGGGGCCGGCGGTTCTCGCCTCGTACACCCGGGCGATGGCCTGGAGCAGGTTAATGGTGCCGTTGCGGTCGACGTTCATATAGGTGAGGCCTTTGTCGGGATCCTCCACCGGGGCTCCGGGGAACTGCGCCGTCTGCGCCACCGCATCGACCTCTCGCACGGCTTCGTCGAGAGTCTGGGGCTGGGTCACATCGGCTTCGACGAAGGTGAGGCGGCCCTCGTCCAGAGCGGTCCGTCCCTCCGGATACTCTCCGAGTTCGATGCGCGCATGGTCAGCCGAGCGGCTCATGGCGCGCACCCGATGGCCCCTGCTGAGGAGTTCCCGAGTGACGGCCGTTCCCATGAACCCGGTGGCTCCGCTTACGAGCACGGTGCTGCGCGCGTTCTCGCTCATTTGGCCTCATCCGAGTCCGCGTCCCACTCGATCTCGTCGAGATCTCGGCCCGAGGTTACGGAGTCCGGCTGCTCCTCGGTGATGTTGGAGTCGTCGCGGGCTTCCTGATCGCGATGCTTGATCAGTAGCCAGTTCTTGGCTCCGCGTCCCTTCATCTGGACGAGCACCCAGCTTCCCTTGAGCTTCTGGCCGTGCAACTTGAACTTTAGTTCGCCGGCTTCCAGGGCGACGCCGGGACCTTGGGCGTGCGTCTCCCGGACCTTCTTCGAGGTCTTGGCGTCCTCGCTCCATTCGCGGTCCACTTCCCACCAGCCCCGGTCCCACATCATGACGGTACCGCCGCCGTACTCCCCTTCGGGGATGGTGCCCTCGAAGGTGCCGTACTCCAGGGGATGGTCCTCGGTCATTACCGCGAGCCTTTTCTCGCCCGGGTCGAGCGACGGCCCCTTGGGCACAGCCCACGACTTCAGCACGCCGTCCACCTCGAGACGCAGATCGTAGTGAAGCTGGGTGGCGTCATGCTTCTGGACCAAGTAGCGGGGCCGATCGGGCCGGGGTTGGGCTCCGCCTCCCGAGGGTTCGGCCGTCTTCTCAAAGTCGCGTTTGGCGCGGTAGGTATCTAACGGCTGATCTTTCGGGCTCACCTGAGTCTCCCGGTTGATGGGCATCATCCGCCCTCTACCCCGGGGTCGCGGCGATGATGCGCTAGCCTGACGGCCTCCTTCCGCCGCCGTTCCCCAAGACGGCCAGCAGGGGGAGCAATTCGCGGTGATCGCGGATGACGGCGTGGGGCGCTGGGGGATCGTCGTCGTCGTGCTTGTAGGCCATGCGCACTGCCACCATCCCCGCCTCGAGCGCCCCGGCGACATCGGTGCGCGAGAGGTCGCCTACATGAAGAGCCTCAGATGGCAGGGTGTCGAGTTCCGCCAGCGTCCGCTCAAAAGCGCGGGGGTCGGGCTTGGTGTAACCGGTGGCGTCCGAAAAGGTGAAGGCGGAGAAGTGCCCGTGCAGTCCGTCGAGCTTCAGGAAGCCGGCGAGTACACGGCCGGGGGTCACCCCGGTATCGGAGATGACGCCCAGCTTGATGCCTCTGCGGCTCAGCTCGGGAATGGTCTCCGCGGCACCGGGCAGCAGGGCCAGCTCGGCATGCGAGCCCAGTTCCTCCAGGCGTGTGGCCGTCCGGGCCAGGAGGCCATCGCCCACCTCGACCCCGAGCGCCGCCAGCACGTGCGTGGTGTGCTCGTGGGCGCCGAACTGCCTCCGCTCCGACCACGCGCTCAGGTACTCCTCAAAACCGGCACGGTAGGCCTTTGCCAGCTTGTCCTCGGCGACGGCGGCGCCTGAACCCTCGGCCACCTCGCGTAAGACCCCCATACGCAATTCGGTCACGCGGCTGAGGCCCTTCTCGGTGTCGCGATAAAGAGTGTTCCAGAAGTCGAAGGTAATCGCCCGAATTGGCACAAGAACCGCCTCTTAGCCGTGTCTTCTCGTCAACGAGTATCATAGCGTCTGGGGCAGACGGAAAAGGACGACACCCTCGGCCTTCCTTTGTAGCGGGCGACGGCTGGTTGATTGGAGATCTGGAAATGGCGAAAATCTTTCCGGGAGTGAGGCCTTCTTGGAACGCACCGCGGCGAGGCATCGCCATCGGGCGTCCGGTCCGGGAAGCGCTGGGGCTGCTGTCCGCGTTGCTGCTGGTTCTCTTCGGTCTGTTGTCGCCGCCGGCCGCTCAGGCAGTCAGCTTCTCGGACATTCCCCTCAACCATCCCTACCGCCTGCAGATCGAGGTCATGGAGCAGCGCGGCATCGTGCAGGGGTACGGCGACGGCAGATTTGGTCCGGAGGAGCCCCTGCTCCGCCAGCAGTTCGCCAAGATGGTCATTCGCTCAATGCGTCTGCCGGTGACGGAGGCGGACGTAAGTCCCTTTGCCGACGTGGTCATCTCGGGCCCTGACTCACTCTTTCCTGACAATTTCGTGGCCGCGGCGGCCCGCGAGGGCATCACCAAGGGAACCTCGCCCG
>JAGXFV010000002.1 GCA_024637095.1 Actinomycetes bacterium | reverse complement strand
CCGCGAGATGGTGAAGCGGAAGGCCGCCAAAGCCGACATTCCCGACGCTTCGGGGGTGACCCCCCACGCTCTTCGCCACTCCTTTGCCACCGACCTGTTTCGGGATACTCGGAACATTCGCCTGACCCAGAAGGCCCTGGGACACGCCAACCTCGCGACCACAATGCTCTACACCCATCTGGTGGACGAGGAGCTGGAACGGGCGATGCGGAAAGGACGCAGTCCCGGTAGTCTCTGCCCGCCAGCCCGCCAGCCGACCCCTGTGGTCCCTAATGTGCCGGCGATCTGACGACATTCCATCTCGCGTCCGCGTGCGCCACGTCCGCTAACCACGACTTAACAAGAGCTGCTTTCTTACCCTAAGACGTCAGCGTTGACAAAGCTAGGATCGCCGCCGGGGTAGAAACCCCGGGAAAGCAACCGAGGAAGGGCGGTCAGCTGGTGAAGGAGGCGCACGTAACGTACGATCGGGAACAGCTCTATGAGGAAGTGTGGCGGGAACCGCTGCGAGATGTGGCCAAGCGCTACGGCGTCTCCGACGTGGCCCTCGGAAAGATCTGCCGGCGTCTTGCTGTCCCGACGCCCGGCCTAGGCTACTGGGCAAAGATCCGCGCTGGCAAGGCTCCTACACGCACCCCTCTTGGAGAGGCTCCGCCCGGCACCCCTACGAGACTGACGGTGACCCGACCACCGCGGGTTCCAACTCGCGCTCCTCGTAGGCCGACAATTGAGGCTGTCAAGCCGCCGGCCAAGACCGTGGTTCCCCGTTCTTTGCAGAACCCCCATCCACTCGTTGCCCAGTCGTGCCAGCTGCTCAAGGGCGTCGGGCGAAAAGACCAGCTGCTATCGCGCCCGTACGAACGCTGTCTGGACATCCGGGTATCGCCTCCGCGGCTCTTCCGGGCCCTACGCATCCTGCACGCCCTCATTCGGGGCCTGGAGAAACAGGGCTTCCGCGTGGAGGTGACCAAACCCCTCGTCACCGACGCCGGGTGGTCCTACGGCAAGAGAATCGGGAGCGAGCCAAGCGTAACTCGGGTACTCGTCGAAGGCCACTGGATCGCCTTCGGTCTCGAAGAGCGACAATCCATGATCAAGGAGGAACCGGAAGAAGACGCCCCCAGCTGGGCCTACCCCCGAACCAAATTCGTTCCCAACGGATCACTGTCCCTCTGCCTGCGAGAGGTCCCCTACAGCGGCATGCGCAAGAGTTGGAACGACGGGAAGCGCCAGCGCCTGGAGGACTGCCTGGATGAGTTCATCTCCTATCTACCGGTAGTTGCCCGAGCCATACGGGAGCGTGACGCAGAGCGCGAACATGCAAGACTTCGAGCGGAGGAGGCGAGGCAGCGGCGTGAAGAGGAGGAAGCGCGTAGAGAAGCAGCCCGTCGACGTCGGGAAGAAGAGGAGCGCATGGCAGCCGCGCTTGAGGGGCTGGTCGCCAACCGCCGACTCGCCCAAGATATTCGGCGCTTTCTGGTTGAACTGGAGGAGGCTATCCCTGCGGGGGGCAGCTCGGGCTGTCCCGGGGTGAAGTGGGCCCTTGCCTACGCGGATCAGATCGATCCCCTCGCTGAGCTGCAGGCAACCGCCCGCTTTCGCGAGGAGCAGCAGTGACGCTTCTATCCGCCGGCGCTTCTATACTGAACGTAGCTCTGTGCTCCGATGCGTGGAGGTGAGCGGTGCCGTCAAGCGTGAACACCCTCCTGTCCGCCGCTGGACTGGCTCCTGAAGGAGTCGTCCACTGGGGAGAAATTGTGCGGAGCCAAGGACGCGGCATTTACGTCGTCGCCCTGGCTGAAGATCCCCGCAGCTTGGAGGGAGCCCTTCCGGAGTGTCCGATTGCACCCGAGCGGATTGCCGAGCTCCTTAGCGTGCGCCCGGAATTGACCCTCGATGGACGACGGCCAAGCCCGGAGGAACTCGCAGCTCGAATCGCCTCCTTTTGGCTGCCCGACGAGGTAGTGCTGTACATCGGCAAGACTGACGGCGCGCTGCAAAACCGGGTGGGGCAGTACTACCGCACGCCTCTTGGGGCCAGACGCCCACACTCAGGGGGCTGGTTCTTGAAGACTCTCGGCAATCTGAATGACCTGTGGGTGCACTACGCAACTACAGAAGAACCAGTAACAGCCGAAAGCAGCATGCTCGCTCACTTCATGTCGGGTGTGTCGGCCCAGGCGCGGAAAGGACACCCCGATCCGGCGCTCCCCACTCCCTTTGCAAATTTGGAAGTCAACGAAGACGGTGGGCGTCGCCGGCGCAACCACGGAATTCGGAACGCGCGTGGTGCGATAGAAAGGCGCCCGGATTCCGCCACCACATCAAGCGATAATGCGGGACCGGAGCGACGAAGAACTGAAGCGACCAATGAGGGATCGCCGCTTAGGGTAGCGGGAGGAGGCCACCGCACCCAGAGGGTCACGGCCAACGATCTAGAAAACGGGCAGATTCGTATACCTGCGGCCAGCAAGCCGATCTTCCCCTCGAAACCGAAGCGCCTTGAAATCGTGCTGAGGGGGCGAGTCTTGACTGACGTGCTCTACCGGCCCAGTACCACTCGTTCGGGAATACTCGGTATAGGAAAGGCCGCCTTAAACGAAGCCGTCCAAGCAGACGAATTACTGGAAGTGCGACGAGATCAAGACGGTCCCTACGTCCTCGACTAGTTCCGCCTTCGTCCTGTAGTAGATCGTTATGGGGCGACGTAGGCAGCCATCTCGACGTAGCGGCAGAGGGCATTCGCAAGTTTGATCTGCCGCGGCGTCCGGCAGTCCGGCTCAAAGAGGGCCGGGTTCGCCACCAGAATGCAGGCAGCGCGAGCTCGGGAGGTGGCCACGTTGAGGCGATTAAGGCTATAGATGAACTCCATGCCGCGCCGCGCGCGCGGTCGGCGGAGAGTACAGGCTAGTAGCCCTCAGGATCTTCGCGCGAGAAAGAGCATTTGACTTCGGCCCGGCCGATGGTATGCTCCTCATAAAGTTGACTATTCGGATAAGTTTACTCAACTTTCTACCATCGTACGGAGTCGGAGGGCTGAGGGAATGAGCGCGGAAGCGATCACACGACGGCAACTGCTCAAGCTGGCCGGAGTCTCCGGTCTGGGCCTCAGCGGCCTGGGCTGGGTCGCGGGATGCGCGGCCGACGACACGCCCGGCACCGCGATGCCGGGAACGACCGGCGGGTCGCCGGCGCAAACGGCCGAGGCCGCGGGAGGCGGGGTCCAACTTCCCGCGGTGAAGATCGGGTACATCCCCATCACCGACGCCACCCCACTCCTCATCGCGCACGCGAACGGGTACTTCGAGGATGAGGGCCTCGAGGTGGAGCAGCCCACCCTCATCCGGGGGTGGTCCGCACTGGCGGAGGCCTTCCAGGCGGGCACGTTCAACCTCACCCACCTGCTGATCCCCATCCCCATCTACCTCCGGTACGCCCGCGACTTCCCCGTGAAGGTGGTCGCCTGGAACCACATGAACAACTCCGCCGTGACCGTGAGCGATAAGGGACCCATACGCGGCACGGCCGACCTCGGGGGGAAACAGATCGCCGTACCGTACTGGTACTCCATGCACAACGTCATCCTGCAGATGGTGCTGCGCTCTCATGGGCTCCGCCCGGTCATCCAGAATCAGAAGGCTCCCCTGGCCGCCGATCAGACCAACCTGCTGGTGATGGCTCCGCCGGATATGCCCACGGCCTTGAGTGCGGGCGCGATCGACGGCTACATCGTGGCCGAACCGTTCAACGCGGCGGGCGAGGTGCTCGCCGCTGGCCGGGTGATCCGCTTCACCGGAGACGTGTGGCAGAACCACCCGTGCTGCGTCGCGGTACTGCACGAGAGCGACGTGCGCGAGCGGCGGGAGTGGAGTCAGAAGGCCGTCAACGCTTTGGTCCGCGCCGAGCGCTGGTCTGGGGAGAACAAGGAGGAGGCGGCGCGAATACTCTCGAAGGAGGGCGGCGGCTACCTGCCGTTCGAAGAGAAGATCATCCTCCGGTCCATGACCAAGTACGATCTGGAAACCTACGGCGTCTCCGGGGGCACGGGAGCCATCCGGCATCCCGACTGGGGGGCGTCGCGGATCGCCTTCGAGCCCTACCAGTTCCGCTCGGCCACGAAGCGCATCGTTCAGGAGCTGAAGCAGACCGTACTCGACGGGGACACGTCCTTCCTCCAAGATCTGTCCCCCGAGCACGTGGCCGACGATCTCATGGACTACGAGCTGGTGAAGAAGGCCCTGGCGGCAAGCGGGGGTCTGGTCGCGTTCGACGGCTCCTATCCGGACTTCGAGCGGGACGAGGTGATCGAGGTATGAGCGCCGCTCCCGTCGCCGCGCGGGGTATCGCGGGGCAGCAGTGGGGGTCGTGGGGGCCTCGTCTCGGCGACGCCGGTCTGAGACTGCTCGGAGTCGTGGCCTTCCTCTCCTTGTGGCAGGCGGCGACGAGAGCGGGGCTGCTGGGCGAAGCCTTCGGGGCGGACTTCGGACCGGTGCGGGGCCTGCGCGCTCTCGGCCGGATGACGGCCTCCGGCGTGCTCGTCGAGCAGTCGTCGGCGTCCCTCGGCCGCTTGGGGCTGGGACTCGGGATCGCCGTGCTCATCGGGGCGCCTTTGGGGGTGCTCGTGGGCTACTCGCGACCCCTCGACGCGGCCACCAGCGTGGTCTTCCAGTTCCTGCGCATGACCTCGCCGCTGGCGTTGGTGCCGGTGGCTCTGGTGGCGTTCGGCGTGGGGTCCCGGCCCGTCGTCTTCCTGGTGGCGTTCGCGGCGCTGTGGCCCGTCCTGCTCTCGACGGCGCACGGCGTGGGCCGTGTGAGCCCCATCTGGAAACGGGTGGTGCGCGGTTTCGGCGGGGGCGACCGGGCGGTCGTGCGGAGGGTGATACTCCCGGCCACCGTGCCAGATCTCCTGCAGGGTGTGCGTCTGGCCCTGGGCGTGGGCTGGGTGGTGATCGTGCCGGCCGAGATGCTTGGAGTCGATTCGGGGCTCGGGTACCAGATACTCGACGCCCGGGACCGCTTCGCCTACGACGAACTGGTGGCCACCATCCTCGCCATCGGGCTGCTCGGATATCTCACAGACCTGGCTCTGCGGTGGCTCAAGGAGAGGTACTCGTGGAACGTGTGAGAGAGGGCTCCGCGCGTCGGTCCGCCCTCGGAAACGAGATCATCGTCGTCGACGGCGCCGGCCGCACGTTCGGACGTGGGAACACGTCCGTGGAGGCGCTGGCCGCCACCACCCTCGAGGTGTACGAGGGTGAGTTCTTCTGCCTGGTCGGTCCATCCGGCTGTGGGAAGAGCACGCTCCTCAACCTGATCGCGGGGTTCGACCGGCCCGACCGGGGACGGGTGCTGGTGCAGGGTCGACCGGTCACAGGGCCCGACCCGCGCCGGCTGCTCGTATTTCAGGACTACGGGCTCCTGCCCTGGCGCTCTGCCATCGGGAACGTGGAGCTGGGCTTGGAGATAGCGGGGATCCCGCGTGAGGAGAGACGATCCCGAGCCCGGGCCCTGCTCGAGCGCATGGGCCTGAGTGCGTTCGAGGACAAGAAACCGCATGAGCTCTCGGGCGGAATGCGGCAGCGCGTGAACATCGCACGCTCCCTGGCCGTGGACCCCGACATCCTGCTCATGGACGAGCCGTTCGGCGCCGTGGACGCGCTCACCCGGATGGGATTGCAGGCCGATCTCCTTGAACTACATCGAGCCGGGGGCAAGACCGTAGTCCTCGTGACGCACGACATCGAGGAAGCCATCTACTTGGGGGACAGAGTCGCGGTCATGAGCGAACGTCCAGGTGCTATCCGGGCCATCGTGAACGTGGACCTCGCCTGGCCGCGGGGCCGCACCTCCGCCGAGTTCACCCACCTGCGCGAGGTGATACTCGAGCACTTCCGATTGGTGCCGGAACGCCGTGCACCCGAGTATTCGATCTGAGGAGAAGCCGTGCGCTATCGCTACCCCAAGCTGAACACCGAGATGCCCGACAGGGCCGACGTCCTGCGTCTGACCCCTTCGGCGGCCCTCCCGCCCCTGGCGGAGCACATGGCCTCGTGCAACCTCCCCAGCTACCTGGATCGCTCGGACGCCCAGCAGCGACTCTGCTCCTGGGGCCTCGACGGCACGTGCTGTCGCCGGTGCTTGTGGGGTCCCTGCCGGGTGACCGACTCCAACCCGGGCATCTGCGGGGCGGGCCCGGCCCAGGTGGTGATGGGCAATCATCTCCGCATGGTGGCCGCCGCAGCTGCCGCCCACGGATCGCACGCGCGCGCTCGGCTAGAGGCCATCCTCGCGATCACGGAAGGGCGCGAAGCGGGGCCGTTGCGCGGGATGGACCGGGCACGCTGGCTGGCGGAGCGGGTGGACGTGCCGCTGAGCTCCGGCGGAGCGGAGAGATCCGATCTCGACGTGGCGCGCGACGTCGCCCTCGTCTTGTACGACGATCTTTCCAAGGCCCGGCCCGGACCCATGCGCCTGCTGCACGCCTGCGCTCCACCGGAACGCGTGGAAACTTGGCGGGAGCTCGACGTGCTCCCCACTTCCACCATGGCCGAGGTGTTCGAGAGTCTGCATCGGACGACTCTTGGAACGGACTCCGACTGGCGGAACACGGCCCTCCAGGAACTGCGGCTCGCCGTGGCCTTCTTCTGGGGAGCGGTGGCGCCGGCCAGCTTCGCTTCGGAGATCCTCTACGGCCGGCCCTCGCCGACGTCGGGCGAGGTGGGGTTCGGCATGCTGGCACGCGGGAGCGGAGTGAAGCTCGCAGTGCACGGACATCTCCCCGTGGCCGCGGAAGCGCTCCTGGCCGCCGCCGAAGAACCGGAGATGCTCGCGGAGGCCGAAGCGGCAGGTGCCGACGGTTTCGATTTCTACGGTATCTGCTGCTCAGGCCAGGAACTGCTGGCGCGGCACGGGGTGCCCTCGGTGACGGGTATCCTGGGGCAGGAGTTCGCCCTGGCCACCGGGGCTCTGGACGCCCTGGTGGTGGATCTGCAGTGCGTTCTTCCGGCCATCATGCCGGTGGCTCGGGAAAAGGGCACGATCGTGGTGACCACGCACGATTCGAACCGGCTGGAGGGCGCCGTGCACATGCCCGCCGAGCCGGGAACGCTGCCGCAAGCGGCCCGGAAGATCCTTGGGCTGGCCTGCGACGCGCATCGTCGCCGCGTGGGAACGGTCACGTGCGTTCCCTCCGTGACGGCACCCGCCCGCGGCGGATTCGACGACGAGACCATCCTCGAGGCCTTTGGTGGAGCAGGCGAGCTGCTGGCCCTTCTCCGTCGGGGCGACATCACCGGGCTGGCCACCCTGGTCTCGTGCAATACGCCCAAAGTGCCCTTCGAGCGTTCGAACGTGGTGCTGGCCAAGGAGCTTCTCCGTCGAGGTGTGCTCATCACCACCACGGGGTGCGCGGCCCACGCCCTGCTGGACGCCGGGCTTACGGCCGACGCGGCCCGCGAGCTGTGTGCCCCCCGCCTACGCGCCGCCCTCGAGCGTGCCGGATTGCCACCCGTCATCCCGGTTGGCGCCTGCGTGGACAACACGCGTACGATGTTCCTGTGGCTTCGGCTCGCGGAAGCCGCGGGCACGTCGCTCTCGGCGCTTCCCCTGTTCTACGTGGGCGCCGAGCCGGGCAACGAGAAGGCGCTCGGGATGGGCATGGCGTTCCTCGCTCACGGCGTGAACGTGCTCTCTGGGTTCCCGATCCCAGTGCCCGTGCCGTCGGCGGAGCAGGTCCCGGGTGGTGCCGCCGACGACATGAGGCGGGTGGCGAATCCGGTGGCCGACTTCTTCAGCGGCGAGACGGTCTCGATCGTCGGGGCACGCATCATGGTGGAGCCGGCGCCCGAGCTGGCGGCGGGGGCCATACACATGGACTTTAGGCGCAAGCGGTGGGCCCTGGGTTGGTAGCTGGGGAGGTTGCATTCCTTGTCGATTGATGCGACGCTGTACCCATAGGGGGTATCCCTATGGTTGGTGCGTGATTGTAGCCGCCGGAAGAGGAGGAAGAGGGAATGATCGAGAACGGAGACGAGACCTCGGAGGCTGCCACACGGGAGCCGACCCGATCAGGAGCCGACAAGACTTCCGGCGGTCACGGACCGATAGGGCACTCCGGTGCGGGACATCTTCTACACATGGCCCCGGTCCTGCTCATTCTGCTGGCGCCCCGCCTTGGATGGCCGCTGACCATCGGGTTGCTGGCGTTGTTCGGAGCATATATGTATGTCTCGTGGCGCAAGCGGCGCACGGCTCGGACGAGTTCGGAGGTCGCGCCGGTGCCTCGGCACGATGAGTGAGGGCGCCGTCCGGATCGCAGATCGCGCACGACACCAGGTGCCGGGGCCGTCGAGGAGCGCACCCAGGAAGACGAGCGCGAACAGGTGCCAGGTCTCGAGGCCGATCGTGAAGTACAGGAGGGGAATCGCCGCCACGGTGAGGCCGCTTGCCGCGTCCGCCAAGACGCTCATCGCCTT
>JAGXFV010000016.1 GCA_024637095.1 Actinomycetes bacterium | reverse complement strand
GGGGCTCTTGTCGAGCTGACCGAAGCCTATCCGGATCGGCGAATTGTGGCGATGGGCTGTTTGGTCCAGCGCTATCGGGAGGAATTGCGGCAGGGTTTGCCGGAGGTAGCGGGCTGGTACGGGCTCATGGAACTGGATCTCCTCGTGGCCGATCTGGCTGGGGAGGGGCCTTTTACGGCCGAGTCGCCTAGCCACTTGACACCGGCCTCTTGCGGCGCTCACGCGTTCATCAAGATCTCCGACGGATGCGATCATCGCTGCAGCTTCTGTGCCATTCCCGGCATCAAGGGGCCCTACCGGACGCTTCCCCTCGAACAGGTGCTCGAGCAGGCGGAGGCAGCACTGGACGGTGGTGCCCGCGAGCTCGTGCTGGTGGGGCAGGATACCGCCGTCTGGCAGGCGGCCGACTGGACTCTGCAGGGACTGATTCGCCGGCTGTCCGAGGACCCGCGGACCGTCTGGATCCGGTTGATGTACCTGCAGCCGGAGCATGTCGACGACGTTCTGCTCGAGCTGATCGCGGGGGAGCCCAAGCTCTGCCGCTATTTGGACATCCCCTTCCAGCACGCCTCCGGCCGCATTCTCCGGTCGATGAGGCGCAGGGGCGATGGCGAGAGGTACCTGGAGCTGCTCGCGCGGGCGCGGGAGCTGATGCCCGACGTGGCGGTCCGCTCCACCTTTATCGTGGGCTATCCGGGCGAGACCGACGAGGACTTCGCGGCAATGCTCGATTTCGTGGAGGAAGCGGCATTCGACTATGCCGGCGTCTTTGCTTACAGCCCGGAGGAGGGGACGAGGGCCGCGGAACTGCCCGGCCGTGTGTCCGACGACCTGATCAGGGAGAGGCTCAACCGCTTGAGCGGTGCCCTCAACGATAGTGCGGAAGCCAAAGCGCGGGAGATCGTTGGCTGGACCGGTGAGCTGCTGGTGGACCAGGGCCCGGCGAGCTCGAACCCGTCCGTCGCGGGGGATGGAGAGCCGCAACCCGCCGTGGGCCGGACCTACCGGCAGGCCCCAGATATCGACGGCGTCACCTACATAGAGAGCTCTTTGGCGGAACCGGGACCTATTTCGCTGCGCGCCGGCTCGGTGGTGAGGGTGCGTATCAGCGAAACGGCGGGACTGGACCTCGTGGCTGAACTGTTGGAGATTCCGGGCGGGACGAGTCCCGAGGTCGGCCGGTCGGCGGTTGCAGGGTGAATCTCAACCTCCCCAACTGGATCACGGTTTTTCGCATCCTGCTTATCCCCGTATTCATGACCCTACTCTTGGGCGCGGTCGACAATGGCGCCGCCCTCGCCGCGGTTGTCTTCGCTCTGGCAGCGGCAAGCGACTCCCTGGACGGCTACTTTGCCCGCCGGCGCCGGCAGACCACGGTGCTGGGGGCCTTTCTCGATCCCCTCGCGGACAAGCTCTTGGTCACGGCCGCACTTCTGGCCCTGATCGAACTCGACAAGCTGTCCGCTTGGATTGCTATGGTGATCATAGCGAGGGAATTCGCCGTATCGGGCCTGCGCATGGTCGCGGCTGCGGAGAACGTGATCATCCCGGCGAGTCAGTGGGGCAAGATCAAGACCGCCAGCCAGATGCTGGCCATTATGGCTTTGATTCTGGAGGTGCCGGGGGAGTTCTTGGGCCGCTCCTCAGGTTGGTGGCTGTTGATGCTCGCGGTGGTCCTGACCGTGTTGAGCGGCGTGGATTACTTCTTGAAGGCGCGTGACTCGCTGGGTCCGCCGCCGGCGCCGGAAGAGCCGATGCGGAGGGAAGACTCTCAGAGAAGGTCGGCAGGGCTGACGGAGTAAGAGGGATTTGCCCGCGAACGAAGACAGCAGCCCCCGGGGAGCCAAGAAATGCCGCCTCTTTGTGGGCGTGCCGCTGCCTCTCGATGTTGTGCGCTTCGTCCGAGTGGTGCAGGAGCGTCTCGAGGGCCTGGAGGGATTGCGGTTGGCGAAGCCTGAGCAACTGCACGTGACCCTGGCCTTTATCGGGCACGTGGGTCCGGACGAACTGGAGGCGGCCGCGACGGTGGTGCGGGAGGTGCCCCCGGAACTGGGGGGCGAGAGTCTGGTCAGCGGTTTGCTGCCTTTGCCCTCGAAAGGCCGAGCGAGAGTGATGGCCCTGGAGATCCGCGACGATGGGGAGGTCTTCAGGCGGTTGTTCGATAGGGTGATGACCGGGCTGGAGTCAGCGCAGGTGATGCGTCGGGAGAAACGTCCCTACCGACCTCATCTGACGATAGGCCGGTTTCGCAAACCGCGATCGGTCGAACCAAAGTCTGATTGGGAGCCGGTAAGGCTTCCGGTAGAGTCGGTGAATCTCTACGAGAGTCGACTGCACCCGCAAGGGGCCAGGTACTCCGTACTGGAGCATCGCGAGCTAAAGTAATGAAGCCGGCAGAGTAGCCGAGGAGGAACACTGTGGAGAAGGACAAAGCACTTGACATGGCCGTGTTGCAGATCGAACGGCAGTACGGCAAGGGTTCGATCATGCGAATGGGGGACGAATCCGCCGGCATACGCGTGCCCGCCATTCCGACCGGCTCTCTCGGTCTGGACCTGGCGCTGGGTGTCGGGGGAGTGCCTCGCGGAAGGGTGGTGGAGATTTTCGGCCCGGAGTCGAGCGGTAAGACCACTCTGGCTTTTCACATAATCGCCGAAGCTCAGAAGAACGGGGGCCGTGCCGCCTTTATCGACGCGGAGCACGCGATGGACCCCATGTATGCACGCAGGATAGGGGTCATGGTCGACGACCTCCTGCTGGCCCAACCGGATCACGGCGAGCAGGCCCTGGAGATCACCGAGCTGCTTATCCGCAGCGGAGCGCTCGACGTCGTAGTGATCGACTCGGTGGCGGCGCTCACCCCCAGAGCCGAAATCGAAGGGGAGATGGGTGACTCTCACGTCGGCCTTCAGGCCAGACTGATGAGCCAGGCGCTGCGCAAGCTGGCGGGAACGATCAACAAGACGGCCACCACGGCCATCTTCGTCAACCAGTTGCGTGAGAAGGTGGGCGTGATGTTCGGCAATCCCGAGGTCACTCCTGGAGGCCGGGCGCTCAAGTTCTACGCCTCCGTCCGCCTGGACATCCGGCGGATCGAGACCCTCAAGGACGGGACCGAGGCCGTGGGCAACCGGGTGCGCGTGCGCGTGGTCAAGAACAAAGTGGCCCCGCCCTTCAAGCAGGCTGAGTTCGACATAACCTACGGTACCGGTATCTCGGCCGAGGGAGAGATCCTCGATATCGCCGCCGACCAAAACGTGGTTCAGAAGTCCGGGGCCTGGTTCTCCTACGGCGAGCAGCGTCTGGGACAGGGGCGGGAGAATGTGAAGCAGTTCCTGCGCGACAACCCCGATCTGCTCGGAGCCGTCCGGCGTGAGGTGATCGAAGCCATGGCTCCTCAATGGATCAAGGCCGAAACCTCCGAAGTATCTGAGGAGGAAGCGCCGAGCGAATCCGAGAAGGAGGAGACCCCGGCGAAGTAGGGCCCGCGAATTGAAGCGTCGGGTAACTGCCCTCGAGGGGCAGAAGCGTAGTCGGGGGCGGATTAACGTTCAACTTGACGGTGAGTTTGCCTTTGGACTCGACCAAGAAGTAGCTCTCGAGTCAGGCTTGAAGGTTGGCGACTTGCTCGAGGCTGAAGAGATCGACCGGTTGGTCGAGGAGGACGGGAAGCGGGGAGCTCGGGCGCGGGCGCTCCGGTTCCTGCAGCCTCGAGAACGCTCCCGCGCGGAAGTCGATCACCGCCTGCAGCGCTACGGCTACGTGCCTTCGGTAATCACGGCCGCGGTTGAGTACCTCGAACGGCTGGGTTACCTGGACGACCAGCGCTTTGCCCAGACGTTCATCCGGGAAAAGTCGGCCGGGGGATGGGGACCGCGCCGCCTGCGGGAGGAGCTCTATCGCAAGGGAGTCGACCCCGGGCTGACGGAAGAGGTTCTTGTAGAGTGCCTGGACGAGGGTGCGGACGCGCGTTATGCGCATTTGGTGGTGCAGGTGCGCCGCCGTTTCGGACCGGAGTATCAACGCGATCCCACCCGCGCTCGACGGCGGGCCGGCGCATTTCTGGCCCGCCGGGGTCACGATTGGGCCGCTATTGCCCGGGTTCTCGCCGGCGCATTCGCGGCCGAGGCGGACGGCGGCGGCGAGAGCGCGGAAGACCCCTTCGGCGCGGGAGAAGGCGATAGTTCTCCTTGACACTTTCTATGCTGCAGATATACACTTTTCGGGCTTGTTATGATCGGTCGATCGAACGCACGGCTCCTGCTTAAAGCAGTGACATACCTGCACACATGCATGAAACTCGGATAGTCAAGGGGGTTGGAACTAGCCGGACCGGACCTTAGCCAATGCTCCGACGCCGGATAGCTCACTCGCATCTGCTTTAAGCGGGACCCTCTGTTCAAATTGCACGTGGTGCACGGGCTGTGATCGGCCGAGCTTTTGGCTCGGCCTTTTTCGTGCTCGTTTTGATCCAGGCAAGCGCTTGAATTGGGCAACGATTTGTTGAATTGGAGACTGGATGAACGGCTTGTCGATCGTGGTGGCCCTGCTAGTAGGGGTCATCGCTTTGGCGGCCGGTTATTTCCTGAGGAAGTACGTAGGCGAAGCAAGAATTGCTTCCGCCGAACAAGAAGCGGAGAAAATCCTCCAGGAAGCCAACCGGAATGCTGAAGCGACGAAGAAGGAAGCTCAGGTCGAGGTCAAGGACCAACTCCACCAAATGCGGGTGGAGACCGAAGCGGAGCTGAAGGAACGTCGCACAGAGGTCCTGCAACTCGAGAAGCGGCTGGTACAGCGTGAGGAATCGCTCGACGAAACCGCTCGCGAGCTGGGGAAGCGAGAGCAGTCGGTCATCGACCGCGAGGGTCACTACCGCAGGGTCCTGGAAGAAGCTGAGGAGGCGAAGAAGGAGCAGGAGCTGCGGCTCGAAGAGATCGCCCGCCTAACGAGGGATGAGGCCCGCGAGACCATCCTCAAGCAGGCCGAGGAAGAAGTTAGGCACGACATGGCCAAGATGGTGCGCAACGTCGAGGGGGAGGCTCGGAACGAGGCCGATCGCCGCGCCCGCAACATCTTGGCGCTTTCCATTCAGCGGACAGCCGCCAACCATGTGGTGGACCACACGGTCTCGGTGGTTCCGCTGGCTTCGGACGACATGAAGGGCCGCATCATCGGGCGCGAAGGCCGCAATATCCGGACCCTCGAGCAGCTCACCGGCATTGACTTCATCATCGACGACACCCCGGAGGCCGTGGTGCTCTCGGGCTTCGACGCCGTTCGGCGGGAGATCGCCCGACTGACTCTCACAAAGCTGGTGGCGGACGGCCGGATCCACCCAGCTAAGATCGAAGAGGCCTACTCCAAAGCCAAGGAAGAGGTCGACCAAGAGATGCAGGAGGCCGGTGAACAGGCTACTTTCGATACCGGCATCCACGGGCTGGCGCCCGAGATAGTGAAGCTTCTCGGCAGGCTCAAGTTTCGCACGAGCTATGGGCAGAACGTGCTGCAGCACGCCATCGAAGTGGCGCACCTCGCGTCGCTAATGGCGACCGAGTTGGGGGCGAACCCCAAGCTGGCCAAGCGGGCCGGGTTACTGCACGATCTGGGTAAGGCGGTCGACCACGAGGTTGAAGGCTCGCACGCGGTCATCGGGGCCAATCTGGCCCGGCGCTATGGGGAAACGGACGCGGTGGCCCACGTCATCGAGGCGCATCACAACGATGTCGAGCAACAGACAGTCGAATCGGTTCTGGTGGGGGCCGCCGACGCGGTGTCCGGGGCCCGTCCGGGCGCCCGGCGCGAGACCCTGGAGAGCTACATCAAGCGCCTGGAGAATCTGGAGCGCATCGCCGAAGCCAAGGAAGGCGTGGAGAAGTCCTACGCGATTCAGGCCGGCCGGGAGATCCGGGTGATGGTGAAGCCGGAGGAGGTCAACGACGAGATGGCGGCCCTGCTTTCGCGCGAGATCGCGAAGGAGATCGAGAAGGAGTTGGACTACCCCGGGCAGATCAAGGTGACGGTGATTCGGGAGAGCCGCTCGGTCGATTACGCGAAGTGATCGCGGCCTCAGTGATCGAAATGATCGCGACCCCGGTAGTCGCCAGGGTCGAGTAGGCCGAGGATGAGCGTTTGTCTTCCGGAGACCTTCTACATCCGCACGTTCGGGTGCCAGATGAACGAGCATGACTCGGAGCGGATCGCCGGGATGCTGGTGGGTATGGGCATGCAGCCCGTGGAGCGGCCCGGCGCCGCCGATCTGCTGCTCTACAACACGTGCTCGATCAGAGAGAAGGCCGACACGCGTCTTCTCGGCCATCTGGGTGAGGCGCGGCGCTTGAAGCGCGAGCAACCGGGGCGCATGGTAGTGGTCGCGGGCTGCTTGGCGCAGAGCCGCCGCGAGTCCTTTCGGCAGGAGCAACCCCACGTGGACATCCTGCTCGGACCGCAGAGCCTGCACGAGCTCCCAGGCCTGATCGAGGAGCGCCTCCGGACCGGACGCTCCGCCGGGGCTTTCGCCGAGCAAACCACCCGATTCAGCGCCGAGCTTCCTCGGGCGCGCCGGCAGGGGCCGCTCGCCTGGGTGCAGATCATGACGGGCTGCACCAACTACTGTTCCTACTGCATCGTGCCTTACGTCCGCGGGCCGGAGGCATCACGATCCGCCGAGGAGATCCTGGACGAGGTACGCGGTCTCACGGAGCAGGGCGTGCGCGAGGTCACTCTACTGGGCCAAAACGTGAACGCCTACGGCGCCGAGCCCAAGTTCACGGGGACGGAGGAATTTTCCGGGCTGCTCCGCCGGTTGAGCGACGAGACCCCGATCGAGCGCATCCGCTTTATGACCTCCCACCCCAAGGACGTCTCAACCCGCTTGATCGAAGCTCTCGCCCAACTGGGGCCGCTCTGCGAGCACCTGCATCTGCCAGTGCAATCGGGCAGTGACCGGGTCCTCGAGGCTATGCGGCGGGGCTACACCAGCGCGGACTACCTGGCCCTCGTCGAGCGGCTGCGCGCGGCCGTCCCCGATCTGTCCCTGACCACGGACGTCATCGTGGGCTTCCCGGGCGAGATCGAAAACGACTTCGCCGCCACCCTGGAGCTGGTGGAAGCAGTGGGCTACGACTCTGCCTTCACCTTCATTTACTCGCCGAGAAACGGTACCCGCGCCGCGGCTTTTGCGGACGCGGTGCCTGCCGACGTGGCGAACGACCGCATGACCCGTTTGGTCGCAGCCGTCCAGCGAAGCGCCCTGGAGCGCAATCAGGCCTACGTGGGCCGGGAGCAGGTGGTGCTGGTCGAGGGCGCCAGCCGCAACCGCGAGAGCGAATTCACCGGACGCACGCGAACCTTCAAGACGGTGAACTTTTCCGTGACGTCCGGCGTCGCCATCGGCTCCTTCGCCCGCGTGTTGATCGAGGGGGCCAGTTCGGCCACGCTCCGGGGCCGGCTGCTGGGTGTTGCGCGGGCGGACCGGGCTGCGTGAGTCGTCAAGGCGGGTCGGTCGACGGGGTGAGCCGCCCGGGTGGGTCGGTCGACGGTGAGCCGGTGAGCCGCCCGGGTGGCGCCGCAGGCTACGTAATCGCGCTCTTCGGCCCGACGGGTGTCGGCAAGACGGCGGTTGCGGTGGAGGTGGCGGCGCGCCTCTCCGTTCGGGTGATTTCGGCCGACTCCATGCAGCTCTATCGGCGGTTCCCGGTTCTCACCAACCAGGCCTCAATCAAAGAGCGTGCCCGTGCCGAGCACGCACTCGTCGAGGTCAGCGATCCCGAGCAGGAGTGGACGGTGGCCGATTACGCCGAAGCGGCGCGCCGCGCGCTCGACCTGGATCTGGCCACCCGTGGCTGGGCGGTGATCGCCGGCGGCACCGGGCTTTATCTGCGTGCCGCGCTGGCTCCGCTGGACATCCCCTCCGTACACGAGCCAAGACTGCGCGCGCGACTGGAAGCGCGGTTGCGCGAGGAGGGCGTGGGCGCACTTCACGCCGAACTCGAGGCGTTGGACCCGGCCGCCGCCACGCGCGTGGATGCGCTCAACCCGCGCCGGGTGATGCGCGCCCTCGAGGTGGTGCTGACCGAAGGACCCGGGTCCTGGTCGGGACGCGACGACCTCTGGCACCCACGTTACCGCCACCCG
>JAGXFV010000015.1 GCA_024637095.1 Actinomycetes bacterium | reverse complement strand
TGAGGACAGATGGGCCTCATTGATCGAATGGGCGATGCGGGCAACGGCTCAGGTAGCAACACGCTTGGCACAGACGAGGGCCGCTCCCAGCGCAGCGAACTGGCTGCGGGCCGCCGCGAAGAACTGATCACCACCGTGCACGGCGCGGTGGTCTCGGACCTGGGGGCCCGGCTCTACCGCGGGGATCTGCAGGGGCCGGAGCTGCAACGGCGGGTCCGTCAGGCGGTGGAAGAGAAGCTGGCCGCCGAAGGCGTGCCCCTGCCGCGCAACGAGCGCATCGAACTGGTCGACGCCCTGGTGGCGGAGATCATCGGCTACGGGCCCATCGAGGAGTTTCTCAAAGACCCCACCGTGACCGAGGTCATGGTCAACACCCACAAGCACGTCTACATCGAGCGCGACGGCAAGATCCTGGAGACGGACAAGCGTTTCCGCGACGATGGCCACCTGCGCCGGATTATCCAGAAGATCGTCGGCCAAGTGGGACGCCGCGTGGACGAGTCCTCACCCTACGTGGACGCCCGCCTGCCCGACGGATCTCGGGTAAACGTGGTTCTGCCGCCGCTTTCCGTCCGCGGGCCCGCGCTCACCATCCGCAAGTTCTCGGCCGAGCCCTTCCGCGCCGAGGACCTTGTCGGGCTGAACACGTTGACCGAGCAGTCGGCCAAGTTCCTCTCCGCCTGCGTGGAGGGGCGGCTCAACGTCCTGGTCAGCGGGGGAACCGGCGCGGGCAAGACGACCACGTTGAACGTGCTTTCCAGCTTCATCCCGCTCGGCGAGCGCATCATCACCATCGAAGACGCGGCCGAGTTGAAGTTGGATCACGAACACATCGTCAGCCTGGAGTACCGCCCGCCCAACATCGAGGGGCGCGGCGAGGTCACGATCCGGGACCTGGTGCGCAATGCCCTGCGCATGCGCCCCGACCGCATTATCGTGGGTGAGATTCGCGGCGGCGAGGCGCTCGACATGCTGCAGGCCATGAACACCGGACACGACGGCTCGCTCTCCACGGTTCACTCCAACTCACCGCGGGATGCTCTTTCCCGGGTCGAAACCATGGTGCTCATGGCCGGGGTCGATCTGCCGGTGCGGGCCATCCGGGAGCAGGCCTCGCGGGCCATCGACCTGGTGGTTCACCAGAGCCGGCTCAACGACGGTAGCCGGCGACTCACCCACATCACCGAAGTGCAGTCCATGGAGGGTGACGTGGTCACCCTGCAGAACCTCTTCGTCTTCGACTACGAGGCGGGACTCGACGAGAACGGCAAGCACCAAGGGCGCCTGAAGAGCACCGGAATCCGGCCCAGCTTCCTGCCTCGACTCAAGGAGCGAGGCGTAGTGGTGAGCGAGGACGCGTTCGCCTTCGAGACCTTCGACTCGTCCTTCGTGTAGGAGGCCCAGATGGATCAACCTCGCGAGAACGCCAGAATACCAAGGGCCCTGGGCCTGCTGATCGCGATTCTACTGGTCGCACTACTAACGCCTGCAGTGGCGCAGGCGGCGGACCTCAACCTGGCCATTACCGAACTCGATGTCGAGCAGTTTCCCGAGGCTTCGGCCATTGTGCAGGTTGGCGGAGAGGCCGCCCTCAGGGGAAACTTCGATCCTGCCGCGCTCGAGGTCTTGGTGGACGGAAAACCGATCGCCAACGCCAAGGCGGAGGCGACCAAGACCGAGCCCATCCCCAGCACAACCGTGCTGCTTCTGGACGAGTCGGGCAGCATGAAGGGCGCGGCCCTGGCGGCGACGGCGGATGCGGCACGACGCTTCGTCCAGTCGATGCGCCCGGTGGACATGGTGGGACTTTACACCTTCGACGAGGAATTTCGAGTGCTCGCCGAGCCGACCAGCGATCCGCAAGCGCTGCTCGCCGCGATCGACACGCTGAAGGCCCGCAAGGAAACAGCCCTCTACGACGCGGTGGCCAAGAGCCTCTCCGCCCTGGGCGGCAGCGCGGGCGGCGACTCCCATTACCTGGTGGTCCTCTCCGACGGCGGAGACACTGCCAGCACCGGAACCCTCGAGGAGACCCTCGCCCTGGCCCGGGCTGGCAACGTGCAGATCTACACGGTGGGCCTGATGGGCACCGAATTCGACGCCCGCCCGCTGCAGCAACTAGCCGAGGTCACGGGTGGCCGCTATCTGGAGGCGCCGAATCCGGAGGCCCTAGGCAGTCTATATGCGAGCCTCGCCCGGGAGATCCAGAATCAATTCCGAGTCACGTTCAACCTCGATCCAGCAGCCACGGGCAGCGGTAGTGTGGTCGTGCAGACGATCAGCGGCGGTGCCACTGTCGAGGCGGAGCGCGGATTCTTCTACCCCACGCCTCCTCCCACCGCCGCTCCGGTGGCCCCGCCCGTCGAGGAAGCGGTAGCCACCCCGCTCTACGTCCCGCCCTTGAAAGGGGACGGTTGGGTTGCAGCTTTCATCGGCTGGGGCGGCAGTGACTACACGGTGGCGATACTGCTCTTCGTGCTCCTTCTGATGGTGGGCTACCTGGTGCTGGGGGCGTTGATGCCCAAGCGCGACGTTCTTGCCGAGTATTCCGACGTGTTGGAGAACCGCCGGCGGTTGGGGCCCCGGGCTGCAGGCGAAGATCTCGGCCGCAGACCGGGCGAAGCCCTCGCCCAGAAACTCCTGAACCTGCGCGGCTACGACGATCCTCTGCAGCAGCGGATCGAGGCCGCGGGATGGCAGGTGCGCACCTCTGAATTCGTGCTCTTCCACATCGCCGCGCTGGTCATCATGATCGCGCTCGTACTGTCGCTCAGGTTACCGGGCCTCATCGCGGTCGTGCTTTCGGTGGTCGTCGGATTTGCGCCTCTGGTGTTCCTCGACTACAAAGCCCGAAAGCGCCGAGACGCCTTCGAGGGTCAAGTGCCCGACACACTACTGATGATGGCGAGTTCGTTCCGCGCCGGGCAGAGCTTCGAGCAGGCTATGCTGGTGGTCGCGGGCGAGGGACCCGAGCCCACCGCCACCGAGTTCAGCCGAGTGCTGGCCCAGCAGCGGCTGGGCGTGACCCCTGAGGTGGCCCTCCGCACGCTCGCCGACCGTATGCAGTCCGAGGCCTTCGACTGGGTGGTGATGGTCACCATCATCCAGCGCCAGGTGGGCGGCAATCTGGCCGAGGTCTACGAAAAGATCGCCCACACCTTGCGCGAACGGGTCAAGCTGGGGCGCTTGGTCAAGACCCTGACCGCCGAAGGCCGCCTGAGCGCCATCATCCTCATAGCCCTGCCCTTCGCGGTGGGGGCGCTCATCTTCCTCATGAACGGTGAGTACCTGGAACCGTTGTGGACCACCCTCGCGGGCTACGCGATGGTGGGCGTGGCGGTCGCGGGCATGCTGGTGGGAGTCGTCTGGATGCGGCGGATCATCCGTCTCGGAGTCTAGGGAGGGATGCAAGAATGATCGTATACGCTCTTATTTTCGTGCTGGCGCTCGGATCGGTCCTGCTCTTCGTGAGGGCGCTTGCCGGGGGCGGCCAGGCGGAGAGGGTGTCCGCCTCGCTCGGCCGCCTCGAGGCCTACGACCTCAAGTCCTATCGCCAGGCGGAACTCGCCCAACCGGCTTCGACCCGGATCATGCAGCCGATCAACGCCCGGTTGGCCCACTTCGCCCGCATGATGACTCCGCAGGGCCGGTTAAGCCGCTTGGAGGCGCGGATCGAGCAGGCCGGCCGGCCCTGGGGCCTGGATCTCAACGCTCTGCTCGCCCTTAAGTTCGTGGGATTGGCGGGCGGCGCCGTGGCCGCCGTCGTGCTGGCGGGGACCAGGTTGGTGTCGACTCCGGCCTTCATGCTGATCTCGGCCGTCGTCGTCGGCCTCAGCTACTATCTTCCCGACCTGTTGGTGCGGTCCTGGGGCAAGGAACGCCGCGCCCGCCTCTCCCGGTCGCTGCCCGACTTCATCGATCTCCTGACGGTCTCGGTCGAGGCCGGCTTGGGGCTCGACGCAGCGATGGCCCGAATAGCGGACAAGGTGCGCGATCCTTTGCGGGAGGAGATTCTCATCACCCTCCACCACATGAGGGTGGGTCAGAGTCGAGAAGCGGCGCTGCAGGAGATGGCCCGCCGCTGCAACATCAAGGATCTCGACTCCTTCGTGATGGCCTTGATCCAGTCGCAGCGCCTTGGGGTCAGTCTGGGTCACGTGCTCCGCATCCAGTCCGAATCCATCCGCGACGCGCAAAAGGCCCGCTACGAGGAGCAGGCGCAGAAGATGGGCATCAAGCTCCTGTTCCCCCTGATCTTCTGCATCTTTCCTTCGCTGTTCGTGGTGATACTGGGACCGGCGGCGATCCGCATCTACACCGTTCTGCTCGGCACGTTGGCGGGAGAGTAGTCCCCCCGTGACCGGGGCTCTCACCCTCTTGTTTTCGGCGGCGGCCCTTGCGGTCCTGGCCTCGGTGACGGTCACCGATTTGCGCCGCATGGTCATTCCCAACCGGATCGTGCTCCCGGCCGCGGCCGCCGCGCTCGCCTTCAACGCCGCCTTCGGGCAGGGACCCTGGTGGGAGTACCCGCTCGCCGGACTCGCGGCCTTCGCCTTCCTGCTGATCCCGGCCATCATCCGGCCCGGGGCCATGGGGATGGGTGACGTGAAACTGGCTCTCTTCATGGGGTTCCTGCTCGGCCGCTATGTGGCCGTGGCCCTCTTCATCGCCCTGATCGCCAGCGCATTGATTGGCTTGGCGCTCATTGCCACGAAGATCAGGGGGAGGAAGGACCGCATTCCCTTTGGCCCGTTTCTCGCCGGGGGAAGCGCTGTCGCACTGCTGGCGGGAGAACAGATACTCTCGGCTTATCTCGGAACTCCCTAGCCGCCGCCCCGCCCGTGAGCCTGCCCTTCGCGCAGAGCAGGCCGGGCGAATTTGGGAGGAGAATTCCTTAGAACAATCGCACCAGGCTGCGAATGGAACCCACCAGCAGAGCGAACCCCGCCAGTATGTAGCCCAGCGCGAAGAAAGGCTGATCGAACTCCATAGCTATGTTCGAGGCGCCGAACGCTCCCCAGGCCAGAAGGACCAGTCCGATCGCTTGAATGACACCGTTGGGAATCATGACCCTCTCATCGGCCTTTCCCTTCGACTACTTGACAACTGCCCTCTACCCATATCGGCCGCTTAACTTTCCTCGGGGGAGCGAGCCGCGGTCCTGGACGTGGAGGGGCTACAGGTGCCAAACAGCATCGTGATCCCCCGGCGCGGCACTCGCTCGCCCTGATCGTTCGCTTGATCGTGCAGCTGGTACTGATGACCGCGGACCGCTGCGAAACGGGGCGAGGATCCCTCTGGCTCCGTACCTGACCGCAGGAGCCGCCGTAGCGGTGCTCGCCCTCTAGCTGCCCACCTCCACCTTTACCTCGCCCCTTCGACTGCCGATACCATCCCTGTCATCGCTAGCCTTTGGACGCGGCGCGCGCCCAGGCAGTCCGCGCAGCCCGCGCAGTCCAAGGAGGAAGTATGTATCAGCCGGGCGTCGGCCAGCTACTGCACCGCATGATCGAACTCGGTGGCTCCGACCTCCACGTCAAGGTGGGAAGCCCCCCTTGCATCCGGGTGGACGGCGACCTCGAACGGGTGGAAGGCGCGGAGAGTCTCCGGCCGGACGACACCCAGGAAATGATGATGGGCCTGCTGAACTCCGCTCAACGCAAGGAGTTCGAGGAAGAGCACGATCTGGACTTCGCCTACGCCATCCCCGGCCTCTCCCGCTTCCGGGTGAACTGTTATTTCCAGCGAGGCTCGATCGGCGCAGTCTTCCGTACGATTCCCATCAGCATTCCGCGCGCCGCCGAACTCGGTCTGCCCAAGGTCGTGCTCGATCTGGCGATGCGTCCGCGCGGCCTCGTACTGGTTACCGGGCCTACCGGTTCGGGCAAGTCGACCACGCTCGCAGCGATGATCGATCACATCAATGAGAGCAAGAAGGCGCACATCATGACCATCGAGGATCCGATCGAGTTCCTGCATAGTGACAAGATGTGCATCGTCAACCAGCGCGAGGTCGGAGCGGACACGAGGGGCTTCAATCAAGCCCTGCGCCGCGTGCTCCGCCAGGATCCCGACGTCATCCTCGTCGGCGAGATGCGCGATCTGGAAACCATCGCCACCGCGATAACCGCCGCCGAGACCGGCCACCTGGTCTTCGGCACTCTCCACACCACCTCGGCCCCCTCCACCATCGACCGCATGATCGACGTCTTTCCGCCGCACCAGCAGGAGCAGATCCGCATGCAGCTCTCGATCACGCTGCAGGGCGTCATCTGCCAGACGCTGCTGCCCAAGGTAGGCGGGGGCCGGGTGGCGGCACATGAGATCATGGTCTGCCTCACCTCGATCGCCAATCTGATCCGCGAAGCCAAGACCCACCAGATGACGAGCATCATCCAATCCGGCGCCCGCTACGGGATGCGGACCCTCGACCAGCACCTTGCCGACCTGGTGCGCCAGGGCGACGTGCGTTACGAGGATGCCGAGAGCAAGGCGCAGGATCCGGCCGGATTCCAAGCGCAGGTGGGCGACCTAAAAGGGAGGCGGGTCCCGCCCCCACCCGGCCCGCGTCAGCAGCCGGGGCACCCGGATCACGCCGGAAATGGCGGTTCGCGCCCAGCCCCCTCGGCGCAGCGGCCGACGCCGCGCGGACAGCAGCCCGTGCAGGGCGGCCAGCACCAATCGCAGCCGGACAAGGATCCGGTCCGGCTCGTCCGCAGACGGGGCAGCCGTCAGGGCCGGGGCAGGCAGTCGGCCCTGGAGCGAGGCTGGGGCCCAATGGTTCGGGACAGCCGGGCGGCCCGCGAAAGCGATAGGTAGGGGCGGAGTGAGAAGCTGGAGTGGAGGATACCGGAGTCGAACCGGCGACCTCCGCCGTGCAAAGGCGGCGCTCTCCCATCTGAGCTAATCCCCCAAGTCTTCGGGTAACTTAGCCCAGTCCGTCTCCGCCTGCAACCCGTGGCGGCGTCGCCAGGGCCCGCGTCGCGAGCCAAGCAGCCGGCGCCTTGTGCGGCTGCCGGGGTTCCCAGTGGGCCTACGTGGATTCGAACCACGGACCTCACCCTTATCAGGGGTGCGCTCTGACCAACTGAGCTATAGGCCCTAGAGACGGGATGAGTAGTTTACCGGCCGCCCAGACTATGTCAAGCCAACTCCCAGCCCCTTGCGGCCGGTGTGATTCGCCCTGATATATGGGGTAACCTCTCCCTACCCATGGAAGGCTTCGAGAAAATGGTCGTCTACGGTGTCAGCTTCGACGTCGTCAACAAGCAGCCTATCGTCCTGCTCAAGGTAGAGAACGGCAACCGCTACCTGCCCATCTGGATCGGGCACCCCGAGGCCGCGGCTATCCTGATGAAGCTCCAGGACAACGAAATGCCCCGGCCGATGACCCACGACCTGCTCACCCAAATCATCGACGGCCTCGCCGGCCGGGTGGAAAGGGTGCTCGTCACCGAGCTTCGCGAGAACACCTTCTACGCCCAGCTCCATTTGGTTCAAAACGATCAAGAGCTCGAGATCGACTCCCGCCCCTCGGATGCCATCGCCCTCGCGGTGAGAACCGACGCCCCCATCTACGCTTCGGACAATCTCATCGAGCAGAACGGGATCGAGTTCGACCCGGAGGAGGACGACGTGGAGAGCGTGGTCGAAGAGTTCCGAGATTTCCTCGAGGACATCTCTCCGGAGGACTTTTCCAGCTAACGAAGTCGGGCCGCACCATCAGTGCCGCACCCTCGGCGCCGCTCCATCAGCGCCCCCCCACCTCACTCCGCGTGGCAGCGCCGCCTGCACCCAAGCCCAGGCCAGCCGTGGCTACTCCGCGGCTTCCTCTTCCAGCCTAGCCACTTCACGCTTGACCACTTCCAGAATAGAGCCGTAGATCTCCCGCAGCGCGTCTGGGGACAGCGGTCCTTGATTGGTGCGCGACAGGTAGGTCAACACCCAGTCTTCCTGGCGTGGGTCCACGAAACCGAGGCCCTGGCTCTCTTTGTACTTCTTCAGCTTCCGAACCAGCTTTATCCGCTTGTTGAGCGCCTCGAGGATCTTGACGTCGTTGTCGGAGATCTGTTCCCGATACTGCTTGATCACGGGATCCGCGACGGGACGGTTGGTCTGCTGCTCCTCGGTGCCCACGGTGCCTCCTCGGCGCGGTTAGTCTGATGGGGAAGAGGAAGCGTACAGGAAGAGGCCTGACAGGCCAAGAGCCGCGGGCTCCAGGGGTGCCGGTGCAGGGCTTGGGCCTCCGCATCCGGTGGTAGCCTGGGCCACTGCCCCCGGTGGTATAGTGACAGCGGAAACCAACCTGGAGGCTCCGAAAGGTTCCTGGAATGAAGCCGGACGTCATCGAGCTTCGCGAAGACGACTTCGATCGCGAGGTCCTGGGTGCCCAGGAGCCTGTGCTGGTGGATTTCCACGCCGAGTGGTGCGGCCCCTGCCGAACCCTCTCCCCGATTCTCGAGGAACTCGCGGCGGAGCTGCGCGGCTCCATGCGCGTGGCCCGCGTGGACGTCGACGAAGAACCCGGGCTGGCGGCCCGCTACGAAGTCTTTTCCATTCCCACCATGATCCTTTTCCAAGGAGGCTCGGTCCGCAAGCGGCTGATCGGCGCCCTCCCCAAGCGGCGCCTCCAGGATGAGCTCCGCGAATTCGTTCGCTGACCAAGTGGCCCGACCGGCCACCATGGCGACCGCAAGACTGGCAGATCAGAATCACAACCATGGGAGGACAATGATGTGTGAGGCGCACGCCTATTTGATGAAAGACGGGGACTCCGAGCGGGTGATGGAGAACGTGGTCAGCATCGGCTACGACGGACCCGATATCGTTCTGCGCGACCTATTTGGCGACCAAATGCGGCTGCGCGCCCGTATCCGCGAAGTCGCCTTGATCGAGCACAAGATCTTCCTGGAGCCGGTCGAGGAAGACGCCGCCTCCGCGTAGCATCAGCCACTGGTTGTGGCTAATGGCGCGCCTAACCAATGCCGGCGCCCGCCGCGCGGCAGGCCTCCACGAAGCGCCCGGCGCTTCCCTCCACCGAAGCCAGGTGCACCAGCACCCGGGCGCAGAGAAGCCGCGCGGCGACCGCTCCCTCCAACTGAGACCGACCCCCTTCGCCCACGCTGAACGCGAAATTCCGCGCCACCGGCGATTCCGCGATCTCCGCGTCTGCGGTCACCCATCCGGTCAACCGCTCCCCCTCCTCGAAAAGCAGGTTGCCACGCCGCGCCTCGAGGCCGACGTACTCGGGAGGCCGCAATTCGCCCAGCAGTTCCCCCTGAGAGGGGAGCACACCGGCCAGTTCGAAGGCACGCCCCGAGGGCGCCTGTAGCCGGCGGAGCAGGTAGAGCATGCCGCCCCCCAAGGCCAGGGTCGGCAGCCCCTCGGTGATTCGCAGCCGCATGTCCCGCATCAGCGAGAAATTCTGGGAGAGTTCGGGCAGGGCTTCCGGCCAGAGGTGGCCCGCCAGTACGAGACCCGCGGCGTCTTCAGGAAGGCGGTCGTCTTCCAGCAGGTCCAGGCGCCGCACCTCGGCACCGGCCTCCTCCAGCAGCTCGATCGAGTCTCGGCTCCAGGGGGTAAAGCCGCGGCCCCCTGCCACCAATACCACGGGGCCCTTTACCGGCGCCCGCGTGGACTGAGACGTGCGCGGCAGGAAACCGCGCTGCCCCGCCAAATCCTCGAGCCCGGTGATGTCGATCTGGGAGAAAACCGCCTCGAGCATCTCCTCGGGGAAGGGTAGGCCTGCGGGGCCGGACGCCGGCATCTTCCAGTCCAGGCGGCCATCCGCGTAGATCGCACCCACCACAGGCACTCCGGTCCCGGCGAGCAAACCCCGCAGTCGCTCCAAAGAGTCCCGATTCTCCACCCCGCACAGCAGCAGCCCGGCCAGATTCCAGTCGCGCGCGCGTTCGTTGAAGGCATTCGCCAGCGCGGCTATCCCTTCCCCCCAGCCACCGGAATCGAGCAGCAGGACCACCGGGCAGTCGAGACGACGAGCGACATCGGCGGGCGTCCAGTCGCCATCCGCCGAACAGCCCGCCGCGGGGTCGGTGTCGAAGAGGCCGCGATCCGCACTCAGCAGCGACAGGTCGGCCCCCCGGGTCGCTCGTTCGTAGAGTGAACGCAACGTGCCGAACCCATAGAGACAGGGGTCAAGGAAAGAGGAGCCTTCCCAACGGTCCCAGGCCGACGCGGGCGAGGAAACGCCCACGTGGTGATAACGCACCTGCCGCCGCTGACGTCCCACGATCTCCGCCGCCGCCGCGGCGACCACCGAGGGCAGCGTCGAGCGGTGAGTCGGAGCCAGCATGATGCGGGGTGTGGACATGCCTTCCTCCTCCCGTCGTCGGAAGCCCTTTCGCGTGAAAATCCTACACTAGGGCGCCTTCTCTGCCGAATACCACTTGGAGATGGGATCCTTCGACCGCATACGGCGCTCCTACTGGCGTCTCGACGACCTGCTGCTGGCCCGCTCCATCATGAGCGGCGCCGGTTCGCTCGCCGCCGCCATGTTCCTGACGGCCGGGGACGGTTCGGACGTGGAGTGGTGGGTGGGGACTCCCGTTATCCTGGTCTTCCTCACCAACATCCCCTTCTTCTACCTCGCCGGGAAGGGCGCGGGCCGCTGGGTCTCCTGGGGACTCGTGCTGGTGGATTCGCTCTTCATCAGCATGATGGTGGCGGTGACTTCTGGTGTCGAGAGTTCGGTCGCCGTCTTCTACGTCTGGCCGATAATCATTGCCGGTTTGCTGCTCGGAGCCCGAGCCAGCTACCTGATTGCGGCGCTTTGCGGCTCGCTTTACCTGGCTCTGGCGATAGCCGAGTCGAACGGCTGGCAGCCGCGAGACGTCCTGGCAGCGGAGGGAATCTCTGCCGCGCAAGGTCTGGAGGCAGTGCTGCTGCGGATAACCGCCTTCCTTCTAATCGCTCTGCTCACAGGGATGCTCTCGAACGCCCTGCTTCAATCGAGCGCCGATCTGCTGGAGGCAAAGTCTTCCCTCGAGCAGGAACTGCGGCGGATACGGCTGACCAACCGCCGGCTGGTCATCATGGATGAGGTGGGGCGCGCGCTCGGAACGATACAGGATCTCCAGGTGCTGCTGCCCCGGGCGCTTTCCCGGGTCGCCAGCTTCATGGCCGTCGATGCCGGCATGATCACTGTGTTTGCGCCCGAGACCGGCGAACCGCGGGTCCTCGCCCGGCAGAATATCGACGAGGTCGCGGCGCGGAACCTCTTCGCCTCGGACCTGCCCACCAACCTCGAGGAGATCGAGGAGTACGTGGTGGGAGAGGCCTCAGAGGGGCGCTTCGAGAACACCCTGCGTCAGCTGGATCGCGAGGGCTTCTTCGACTTCCTAGCCGCGCCGCTCCGGCTGGGCGACGAGAGCCTGGGGACGCTCTACCTCTTCACCCGGCCGCAGCATCGTTTCAAGAAGACCGACGTTACTCTGCTCAGAAGCCTGACCGTGCAGCTGTCTATCGCCATCAAAAACGTGCTTTTCACGCAGGAGCTGCGGGATGCCAACGAAGAGCTCATGCATCTGGATCAATTGAAGAGCGACTTTCTTGCCACGATGAGCCACGAGTTGCGCACGCCGCTGACCTCCATTATCGGGTACAGCGACATGCTGCTCTCCGGCATGACCGGGGACATGACGGACAGGCAGAAGACCTTCTTACGCAATGTGCTCAACAACGGCGAGAACCTGCTGCACATGATCAACGACATTCTCGACCTGACCAAGATCGAGGCGGGCAAGCTCGAGCTCAACCTCGAGCCGGTCGACCTGCGGGACTCCCTGACCTCGGTGCTTTCGACGATCACTCCCAAAGCCAAGGAGAAGCGCATCCGCATCGGCACCTTCTTGCCCGCCGACCTGACTCCCCTGAGGGCGGACTCGGCCAAGCTCGTGCAGATCCTGCTCAACCTGTTGAGTAACGCCGTCAAGTTCACGCCGGAGGGAGGGTCGGTCTCGGTCGAGGCGCGCACCGACAGGAAGGGCATGGTGCAGATACGCGTGGTGGACACAGGGATCGGCATCGACAAGACCGACGTCGACTCGATTTTCGAGCGCTTCACCCAAGTGGATAGCTCGCCCACGCGCAACCAGGGAGGCACCGGACTGGGCCTCGCCATCACCCGAGATCTGATCCATCTGCACGGGGGGAGCATCTCGGTCCAATCGCAGCTCGGCGAAGGTTCGAGCTTCGTCTTCACCATCCCCTCGGCCGTCCGCCACGAGGAGCCGGCGCCGGTCGGCGCTACCGCATAGGAGGCACGCAAAATGGCCCGTATCGTAGTGGTCGATGACGACCCGGACATTCTCAACATCGTCTGCATGTCGCTGGAAGCCATGGGCCACGAGGTCGAACGAGCTGGGAACGGACGCGAGGGCGTTGATCTGGTCCGGTCGAGTCTACCCGACCTGGTGCTGATGGACGTGATGATGCCGGACATGAACGGCTACGAGGCGACCGCTACCCTCAAGGCCGATGTGGCCACGGCGCCGATCCCGGTCTTGGCCCTCACGGCCAAGGCCATGCGTGGGGACGAGGAGCGCGGCCGAGAGGCGGGAATGGATGCCTATATCACGAAGCCTTTCCGGCTCTCACACATGCTCGACGTCGTGGACCGCTTCCTGGGGCGGGCAGACCGCCCGGCGGCTAGCGCCGCTGACTTAGCAACACCAACCGCACCAGCTGGAGGATGGCCATTAGAGCAGCCGCCACGTACGTGAGCGCCGCGGCGCGAAGCACCGTCCGGGCACCATCGAGTTCGACCGATGACAGGATGCCCTGGTTGGA
>JAGXFV010000014.1 GCA_024637095.1 Actinomycetes bacterium | reverse complement strand
TCTTCGGCTCGGTCTGCTACGCCACCTTAGCGACTGCCGCCTCTCACAAACAAGGGGGGGCCTTGAGCGATTCCCGCAAATTGCAGGATTTTTAATCCTGAGTTAACGGGACGGTTTCGCCTCCTCGAGCAAGCGTTCCGCAGACAATGCCCCAATTCCTCCAGGCATCCGGGCGGTAGAAAGTGGTCAGAACCGGCGGAAAAGAGCACGCGGGCGTCGGTGGGAAACTCCGTGTCTTCCAGGTATAGCTGCAGCAAGAGACGCACGCCCGGGTAGCCGGCGAACACGATCGCGAGATCACTCCCCCCGACCGCCTCGACCAACTCTCCGCCGAACCGGTTGGCGATCGCGGGAACCCGCGCGACCAGCAACTCGGCTTCCTCGGCCAGCGGTTGCTCGACGTCCACGCGGAAGTCCTGCGCGTGCCCCGCGGCCATCTCGCGAAAGGCCTGCCACCCCTCCCCAGGTTTGCCACCCGGCATCAAGAGCGAGTTGAGGATCACCACGGTCTCTTCATAGCCGGCGGGTCGCTCGCGAGCGGCCTCCGGCTGCCCCTGCGGTGGCGCCGGCGGTGATCGTGGCGGTGGCTCGGGGGTCTCATCGGCAGGCTGCACGCGGACGGCCTCGAGTTCGGGAGTCAGGGCGAAGCGCTCGTTCAGGATGTGAACCAGCAGACGGCCGGTGTCGGCGTCGTATCCGGCGCCAAGAGCGGTGGCCGCATCCCGCAAATCGACGCCCGCCGCCTTCTCGCGCAGAGTGCGCAGAACGAAGGCCTCCTTGTCGATGCGCATCCGCTCGCCTCGGGCCGATCCTGAATCCCGCTCGTTCACTTCGCCTCCAACGAAAGAATCGCCGGCGGGAAGTAAGATCCTCGCCGGCGCTGATGGTACCCTCGGCAGGAATCGAACCTGCGACACCTAGCTCCGGAGGCTAGTGCTCTATCCGCTGAGCTACGAGGGCCCGGGCGACAAGTATAGCCTGCCTGCCCTCGGGAGTGCCATGGGGTAGGAATCGGGGGGGCACAATGCGGCGGTATGGGCCCGGTCAGGCGAGCACGCGGGCGCCGACCTCCTGGCCTACCCCTCGGCCTCCTCCGGCAACTCCTCTCCCCCCCGGATCAGCCGGGGTCGTCCTTTATCGGGATAGGGCACCACCAGATGATCGAAGTCATCCGGCAGAAGCGTGTTGGGGAAGGTCTTCCGCGCCTCGGAGACCAAAGAGCGGATCGAGTGGCGCGAACTGATGTGCGTCAGCACGAGAAGCTCCACCCCGGCCTGAGTCGCCACCTGGGCGGCCTCTCGCGCGGTGGAGTGCCGAGTCTCCAGGGCGCGGTCGCTCTCCTCGCTGGTGAAGGTGGCGTCGTGCACCAAGATCGAGCCGCCGCGGATGGCCTGGACGACCTCTTCGCTCGGCCGAGTGTCCCCAGTGATCAAGATCTTCCGGCCGGGCCGGCGCTCGTCCATAACCTCTTCCGGCCGCACGACCCTACCTTCGGCGTTCTCGACCTCTTGTCCCGACTGCAGGCGCCCGAAAGCCGGACCCGGAGCCACGCCAAGTTCCACCGCCTTCTCCGGGTGAAAGCGGCCGGGCCGATCCGCCTCGGCCAGGAGCCAACCCACGCTGGGCAGGCCATGATCGGTGGGCACAGCAGTGATTTGGTAGCCGTTACCCTCATGCACCGGGCCCACGGCCACTTCCTTGAGGTCGACGGGAAAGGCAAAGCGCCCGAACATTCTTTGCGCCACGCGAAACAGGTCGGCCAGACCCTGCGGCCCGTAGATCTCGAGGGGTTCCTCGCGCCCCATGAGGCTGAGGGTCTTGAGCAGCCCGGGCAGCCCCAGATAGTGGTCGCCGTGCAGATGGGTGATGAAGATCTTGTCCATCCGGGACATCCCCACCGAGCGCATCAGTTGCCGCTGGGTCCCTTCCCCACAATCGATGAGGAAACGTTCTCCCCCGCGGATAAGCAGCACACTGCTAGGGGCGCGTTCGATGGTCGGGACGGCTCCCGCCGTTCCCAGGAAGACCAGCCGTAGATCCACGGCTAGCGGCGGCGGTTGAGAGAACCGTTGACCATCAGGCGGATGGCCGCGGGCGCATAATCGTCGGGGTGCTGAAGGAATGTCGGGTTGGCACACTCCTGCCAGCTGTACTTGGCCCGGTAGGCCTGCTCGAGTTGGATGTCGCATTCGGGCCGAGGCGGCCGCTGGGCCTTGATGGCGCCGTAGACGTCCCGTCGCGGCTGTCTGGTGAAAGAATCGGTGTCGATTTCGACCGAGAATACCTTAGCGATACAGCCGAAGTAGGTGGAGCCGTCCAACTCATACGAATATGCGTAGCGGCAACCCTCTCTCAGACAGCTGGCGGGGTGCACCACCCACTCGCAGATGACCTCGCAGCGTTGACACTCGGTGGGCTTGCAGCGGTCCACCAAGTTTCTCATGTGGGTCGGCCTATTACTGCGTTTTGGCATGTTCGTCAGTATACCGCAGCCCGATCAGGGCAAAGCCGAGATTTGGCGGAAGCCGGCCTGCAGCGATCCGGGGACCAGCCGGATGCGCCGGAAGCTGCGATCCCTGGCCCAGTAGTAGGTTTCCTCGTCCCACCAGACCACGCCGGTGTCGCCCAGGTCCACAATGCCGGAGGCGATGACCGCCCCTTTGAGCGTGGTGCCGTCGAGCAGCACGTCGCCGCCGTCGGCCACGAGGACGGCGTCAAGGTCCCCGAGGTTGCGGGCGTCGATGGTACCGTCGAGAGAGACGGCCAGAAGGGGATCGCTCGAGTCTGACGCCCGCGATCGAAGCTCTGTAGATAGAGACACGTCGGACATGGGCCGCCCGATGACGACATTCGGCCCGGGCAGACGCCTGCCCGGCCGCCGCTCCGGGTTCTCTACGCTGTCCCGCAAGTCGGCGAACGACGCTGAGTCGAAGTCCCATCGTTCCGAGGGCAGCGCGACGTAGGTGCCGGGAAGGGACGGCAGTTCCTCCACCGTGCGCACTACCGGGATCGACGAGTCTGGATCGGGTAGGACGAAGGGACGGGGGTCACTCAGTTGGACGCGGTCGGCAACGATCGCGCCCGTCGGGAGATCGAGTCCGTCTCTGCCCTCCTCCAAGATCCCCGACAGGTACTTGAAGGGCGGTCCTTCGGGCAACTCGACGTAGGCGCGCGGGCCGCGTTCTCCCTCGGAAGCCAACAGAACTCCCCGCACTCCGCCCGAAAGCTCCACCGTGACCCCAAGTTCGTGCTGGTTGCTTTTCACGAGAGCAATCAGGGCCTCTTCGAGGCGCGCGTCAGCCTCACGCGCAGCTTGATCCAGACCCAAGGCCTCCGTGGCCACCAGCGCGTGGGTAGCCAAGTAGGCGACCAGAGAACCCAGCGCCAAGCACAGAAACAGCGCCGCCAGCAGGATGGATCCCTGCTCCCTTCTCACCTACCCACTCCAATCGGCGCGTAGGAGATCGACGCCATTTCAGCTGCTCTCTCCGAGTGCCGAACCAGTGAAAGGCCAATCGCCCGAATATCGTCCATGGCGGGCGCAGAGTCTGCCGTCTCTCCCTCGAGGTGTATAGCTTCTGTCGGAGTGAACCGCGAGCCGGCACCCACCTCCTCGAGCATGGTCTTCGAGTCGCTGAAACCCACCACCGGGGGCACTTGACCGATCCAGGGAACGGAGCGGCGCATCAAGCTCGCGCCCGTCAGCTCCCAGCAGATCACCTGCGCGCTCCTGTCGAAAGGCGAGGTGGAAACGAACACGATCCGCTTGTCTTCCGCCTGAAGCATGGGTGCATTGGGGCCGGAGTTGGCGCCGGCGGTGGTCGCGGCCCCGAGGTCCATTCGCAGGCGTTCGGAGGCCACCTCCGCCTGGAGAAGCCAGATGTTCCGCCCGGCGTCTTCGGTTTCCAGTCCCACGAAAGCCAAGCCGGCCGGCATCACGGCCAGCAGGAGCAACAGCGAGAGCACCATCGAAACCAGCAGTTCGATCAGCGTGAAGCCGTGGTCGAACCGCAACCGCCGTGCCGCCGGAGGGATCGCAGCACGACTAGAAGTAGACATCAAAACTCCGCCATCCATCCGAAAGCCACCCTTGGCTTCTTCCTTGGAACGTCACCCCGGTCGCGTCCGGAGGAAGAACGCCGAAACCGGTCGGGTCCTCAATCGGTGCAATCCCCGATGACTGAGTGGCTTCGAAGGTCGCTCTTCCTCGGAAAGGAGCTCTGGCGACAAGAACCGGAACGTCCAAAGCGTCGGCGGGGGTCATCGCCTCGGAGAAGACAGGCGGCATCGACGCGGCGCGTTCTTCTGCGTCTGGAGTCCCCACCACGATCCGGTAGGGCGGCCCCCAGTAGCCCAATGAGTCCCTCGCCCGGAATGTGAGCTCTTCCGTCGAACCTGCATCCGAAGGGAGATGAACGATTCGCAGCGGCAGTCGCGGATCGCCCAATTCCCTCTCCTCAAGCAGCAGTCCCTCCTTCCAGATGCCGATCACCACTGGTTGACCTGTACTCTCCGTCCCGCTGATCGTGCCTCTCCATAGGGCGCCCGAGAGCCAACCGGCCGCATCCCAGGAGGCTTCTCTTAGCTGCGGGCCCCAACTCCACTGCTGTGTCCAAGCGTCGTCCCCGGGCTGGGCCGCAGCGGAGGCCAAACGTTGATGTTGATCACCAAGGCGGGTGTGAACCGCGAGAAAGGCAGTCGAGATCGAGCCCAGGAAGAGAGACAGCAGCAGCATCGCCGCGAGCACCTCGATCAGGGTGAAGCCCTCGAGTCTTTGAGGCCCGCGTTTCACCGCTGCCGTCCTACCGTGAGCCCCGACACCGGCCGCACAACGAACCCGTAGTCGCCCAGCCACACTGTTCCGCCCTGAGACGGCGCTCCAAAAGGCGGCACCACGCGAACCGTCACGGAGTAAGGACTCACCCAGCTGGCTACATTCGCTTCAACGGTGCCGGGAAGCCGGCCCTGGAAGACTCGCGTCCTGGAGCCCGTCTCGACCTTTACTCCGTCCGCACCCAGGGACAGTTCCGCCCGTTCGCCCCTACTGAGCGCATCGAGTTGGACCAGGGCGAGCGCCGCACGACCGACCGAGGCACCACTACGTGCGTCTTGCCGTCGGGCCATCCCATGATAGGAAGGGATGGTAACCGCTAGGAGTACGGCCAGGACCAGCAAAGCGGTGAGTAACTCCAAGAGGGTGTGCCCGCCCTCGGAGCCGCCGCCGTCAAACGTCAGCACGTACCCCACGCCGGCTCTTTGGTCTTCGAACATCATGGCCAGAGAGTAGCCACAAGGACGAATAGTCACGATGCGACCTTGGTCCTAGTCTGCCGGACCAGCCTACCCCCAGGGTCACCTAGCCGGACTCACGTTCCGGTTCATGCGGAAGAGGTTCTCGGGATCGTACTTCGCTTTGACTTCCTGAAGCCGCTGGAAGTTGCCTCGGTAACTTGCCCGCAGTCGATCGGTGTCGTCATCGGCCACCTGGAAGTTGACGTAGTTGCCCCCGGTTGAGTACTGTCGGATCCTCTCCCACGACCTTCGCACCCAGTCGATGTGCGGTTCGGCAGGCGCGTCCGGCGGCCAGGTACCGGAGAACCCGGCGATGAACTGGGCATCCCGGTTCCCGATGGCTCCGTCGTCGCTGCTGCGCTCGTTGAGAGCCCCGCCGAGGTGGAAGATGACCGAATCGGATAGCGACGACTTCACCTCGAGTGCGGCATCACTGAACGTGTCGAGAAAGCCCGGGGACAACTCGGGCAGGAACTCCGTCTTCCAGTAACGGTGCAGGCCGTCGGGCTCTGTGCCATCGAGAAGCGACTGCTGTACCGTGTACGGTCTCAAGTCGACCAAATCCGCGATCGGATCATCGAGGCTGCGGACAGGGGCAAGGGCGGTTCCGGGGTCGTCGCCGCTGTAACAGATCAGCATGCCGATGATCGGTCGGCCGTGCCACTCCTCCGGGATGAACGGCGCCGGAGGTGCGAGCCGCATTATTAGGGCGGCCGTCAGCTCCCGGGGCGCGGTAGAGGTGACGTCTCGGTAGACCTCGAGAACCTCATCCGCCTTCTCTGCACTCCAGGCGATCAGGCCCCCGGTCACCAGCGGTCCCACTTCGTGAAGCCGAAACTCGAAACGGGTCACGACGCCGAAATTCCCACCGCCGCCACGTACCGCCCAATGCAGGTCCGCGTTCTCCTGACGATTGGCCGTACGCACCACTCCGTCGGCCGTCACGATCTCGACTGCCTCGAGGTTGTCCACCGTCCAACCGAAACGACGGGTCAAATAGCCCCAGCCGCCCCCCAGGGTGAGCCCGGCAACTCCCGTTTCCGAGACGAAACCCAGCGGAGTGGCGAGCCCGTGCTCCTGAGTCGCGGCGTCGACGTCTCCGAGCAGACAGCCGGGCCCAACCTTCGCTATCCGTCTGTCGAGATCCACCGAGACGGACCCCATGTGGGACATATCCAGGGTGATTCCCCCTTCGGCGATGGCAGTCCCGGCGATGTTGTGCCCGCCGCCTTTGACGCTCATCAGGAGTTCTCTTCACGGACGAAATCTACAACCGCGAGCACATCGGCCGCCGAGCTGGGCCGGATCACGACCGCGGGGACCTTGGCGACCATGCCGTTCCAGATGCCGGCAGCCTCGGACCACTCGGGATCACGCGGGAGAAGGATCCGACCTTCCAGCCGCTCCCCGAGCCCGTCCAGGCGAGCCCTGTCCAACAGCTTGGACTCACCGTCCAGGCCGGAAACTTGTATTTGTTCAGAATTCATCGCGAACCTCCCCAAAAGGGTCTAAGGTTCGGCTTCCCATAATGAAGTTGGGGAACACCCCCCGGGCTGCGGGCTGGGGCTCGTCGACCACACGCGAAGGTGCGAACCGCCCCGGGTGTGATGGAGCCTCCAACTGGTGAGACAGGATGCGGCCACGAACAAGCCGGAGAGGTACCCTAAATAAGTAAAGGAGCGGGCGGTCAGAACGGTCTTCGACCACCAGGGCGAGTGCGACTCCCAGTGGGCGGCCATATCCTCACACTAACCAAGCTCGGCATGACGCCAGAGACCTCAGGAAGTCCTGCGCCAAGCCGAGATCGACGAAGAACGCCGACGCGGAACTACTTCCGAAGAGCGCGAACGGGTGAAAGAACTCGAGCGCGAGATGAAGGAGATGATTGCCTACATCGACTGCCACAAAGCCTGCTTTGGGATCGAGCCGATCTGCAATATCTTGCCGATCGCCCCGCGCACCTACTATGCCCAAAGAGTCGGCCCTGTCGGCAAGGAATCGACGTGACGAGGAGCTAAAAGCCGAGATCCGGCGGGTCGGCGAGGACAACTTCTGCGTTGTACGGCGCCCGCGACGTGTGACGGCAGTTACGGCGGGAGAACGGCGAGGTGGCCCGCTGCACCGTCGATGTGGCACTTCATTCAGCGAGCGAGTGAAGCTATCTGAAGCCAGGGGCGCCTAGGGGCGAGTACTTCTCGTGGCATATCAAGAAAGCGCAGACGGTTTCCATATTCGAGCTATAGAGGCCTCGATAATGCCTTGGACTCGAGGATCAAGAATAGTTGCCGGAGTGGGAAGGCTGATGCGAGACAGGATTATTCCCGCTACCCATACCGAATTGCTCTTTGGCAGCCCAGCATCGTGAGTGCCGAGGTAAACTACCAGCCAGTCACACCTGCATCGTCAACCACCCGAACCTTGATGTAGTCAGTGGCTGCAGCGCCCACCGTCTGCACACGAATCCCAAACCGATTTCCGCTTTCGCTCTTACTGGCAATATCGAAAGCCGTTGCGGAGATCGGGTAAAACTCAACCGCGCGGTCGTCAGCAGTGGCAGTAATGTTCGCGGTCACCGTAGGCACTGAGGGATCAACCAAAGGACCTGAACCAAGAGACCACACTATTGAGGGTTCGATCGAACTAAGAGACGCGGGGTCGAGAATTCGATAGTCGCCGTAGTCTATATTCGCTCCCTCAACGGCAGTAAGCGCGTTGCGCACGAGGGTGATAGCGGCGCTGTCCTGAGCGTTTCGCCTCGTCGACAAGTAGGTGGGGATAGCCATGGAGGCGAGAATCGCAATGATTATGACTACGAGAAGTAGTTCTATTAAGGTGAATCCATCTTCCGCACGACTCAAGCGTACGCTTCGTAGTTCCTCAGACCCCGGCTTTTCTGTAATCATGGTTCACGCTCAAGCTGAACTAGCGTTTGTCGGGCGTAGTCGTACTCAGGGGCACTGGCGAGCACAGAGCGCAATTGATAGACGGCTGCAGGTGGATCACCTGCAGCAACTAGCGCCTTTGCCAGCAGCGTCCGGTTTCGGGGAGATGGGTCGATGGTGGCCGCTTCTCGCAGCACGAACGTGGCCTCTAATGGTTCGTCCTGGTGAACCAGGTAATTCAGACCGAGTTCAACCCTCGTTTGAGCATCACGATCATCTAACTTCACGACCAATTGCTGGAAAGGAAGCGCCTGATCGTACCTCCGCATGAGGAACAAGTTGACTGCCATCCCGCGAACGGCGGCAATGTCATTCTTGTCGGTCGACAGACGGGCACTGTACATTCGGTTCGCCTCTTCGAGCTTGCCTTCAATTGACAGAGCATGTCCTTCACGAACCTGAGGGTGGAAATCATTCGCGCCCGCTCTATGGGCGAATATGACGGTGAGGACAAGAATCGCAGCCAGTAGACCGGCCAAGGGCACGATCGACCGCTTTTGTCCGCGTGTCCCCATATCGATCAATGCCACACCTACTTCCCAAGAAGCCTTCGGTCCGGGAAGGCCCAGACCGAAGGCTTAGTGTCAGGAGCGTGTCGGTCGACTACCAACCGCCTCCTGTGAAGAGGGTCGGAGGATCGTTAGTACCAGACTTGTCAACGTAAACCCCGAAAACTGTCTCAGTCTTCGAAATCGTGCCCAGACGATACTCTTCACTGGGGGTGCCCGTAACCCCGCCGTAGAATGCTACCGTGTTGTCTTCTGCGAGAGCCGTCCCACCAGGAGCGGTATGCGCAGTGGTCCCGCCTGCTATCCAGGTGATAGAGGGTTCGATGTCTCCGAGTTCGGGCAGAGTAACCTCCGCGAAGTCACGATCTTCGACGTAGGCCGACTCAACTGCCGTCATGGCGTTCCTGATCAGTGAACGCGCTGCAGTGTCGTTAGCTTTGTCCCGCTGCCCCAGGAACGTCGGGATGGCGATAGCCGCCAGGATCGCGATGATGATGATCACCACGAGGAGTTCGATGAGCGTGAAGCCGCCTTCACCCTTCATCCGCTTGCTAATTGCGCTGAGCATTCCTTGTCCTCCTTGTTTGGAGATTCCGGCGCCCAACGAAAAGGGCTCGTGGGCACCAGGCAAACCACGAACCCATACAGGTTAAGTGGCAGTCCAGCCGGCCGCGGGGGCCCTGTGACTTTGCGTCCCACCCTTGCGAGCGGTTTGCCCTTTGCACTTACGCCCCTAGTATGCCCCCCGCGAAAATCCTTAGCCAGAAATTTCAAATCTTCTTCTAATCCGGCAGTTCTGAGGCCTCAAAATGACAGGCTACGCAGGGCTCCCCAGGGGACGGTCTCGATCAGGGTGCTCGTGTTTGACCCGCAACAACACTATGTAGGTCAAATGACTCCAGAAATACGGCCTTAGGCCCAGCGTGCGCGATGGCCCGAGTGAGTTGGACGGCAGGATCCGCTTATGGGTATCTCAACGGATTACTTTAATGCCCTTGTTTGTAGGTGAGGGGCACGAGTGGTCATCTAGTAGGATGGCCAGATGACTAACTCGACGAGGAAGAGGAACGTGTTGGCAGGGCAAAACGAGGGTTCACCGACTACCCACGACCGCCGTGACACGCCCGGCATCCGCGTTTCCGGACTCCTGGTACGCGACGATCGCGCCCTCCTTGTTCGGCAGGCAAAGGCAGACACCACCTATTGGCTGTTGCCGGGAGGCGGAGTGGACCGTGGGGAGAGTCTCCAGGAAGCGCTGGTTCGGGAATTCCGTGAAGAATGTTCGCTCGAGGTCGAGGTGGATCGCCGAATCCTCGCGGTCGTCGAGAGCATCTCTCCAGACCGCGGTGCTACCCGGCACCTGATCCAGATGATCCTGCCTGTGCGCGGGCAAACGCCGACGGCACCCGCCTCGGCCGACCCAGCGGTCTTGGAAGTGGCCTGGTTTGGAGTTAAAGATCTGGACCAACTCCGGCTACACCCGCCGATCAATGGGGCAATCACCGACTGGCTCCGAATCATACGCCAACGCGGGCAACTTCCTTCCGATCTCCCGTGTCTCCTCACCGGCCCTCTCTGGTCGTAACCCCTTCTTCTCTAGCTCTCTTGCGCGCCGCGCGCTTTTCGTCAGAGTCGAAGACCCGTATCGGCGCTCTTCCGACTTCGTTTGTCCCATCGCAATCGCTCAAGAGACTCTGCTCGACTGTCGATACAGGCCGTTGAAAGCAAGAAGTGATCCGCGTCGACAGCGCGGCAACCGGATTCAGGGGAGAAGGCGTGGCTCGAAAACAGTCCCAAGAGTACCCCCAAAAGCAAGAGGCCGGTTTCACGCTGGCCGAAGTCATGGTGGCCACGCTTTTACTTATGATCGTGCTCATTCCGGCACTCGGCATGATGATCTCGACCGTCAGCGCGGCGCTCACGAGCGAAACCCAAGAAGCGGCGACCCTCTTGGGCCAGGAGCAGATAGAAGAACTGAAAGCCCTGGACTTCGACGACCTGGCGCTCAACCCAACGGGGATCGATGGATCCACGGGAATAACCGGCTCAGGTCCTTACAGCTATACCTATGAAGGCACCCCCTATACCGTTGTCACCGACGCCGCCGGGATAGTCGATGCCGCCTCCACAGTCGAGCGCGGCGAAATACAGTTCACCGTCCACCGCTACGTGCTGCAACCGCTGGACGGGATGGGACAGCCCATCGAACAGCAGAAGAAGTTGGTAGTCCGTGTAGCCTGGACGAGCCCCCGGGTAGGCGATCTG
>JAGXFV010000013.1 GCA_024637095.1 Actinomycetes bacterium | reverse complement strand
CTAACGCGCCCGGCAGGATTCGAACCTGCGACCTTTGGTTTCGTAGACCAACGCTCTATCCAACTGAGCTACGGGCGCCTGGCGGAGAAGGAGGGATTCGAACCCTCGGTAGGAGTTTTTACTCCTACACTCGCTTAGCAGGCGAGCGCCTTCAGCCAACTCGGCCACTTCTCCGCACTGCCGCTGCCGCCCAGGGAATCGCCCATAGGTGGCCGCGCACGCGAACGCATATTGTAACAGCAGCCCAGTCCGCCGTCATCCTGTTGCACCGGGGCCATCCACACTCGGCGCGTCCGCCACTATTCCATCCCATAAATCGGCAAAAGGGCGCCGGTCACCTTAGCTGACTGCTCCGACAGCAGGAAGAGGATGAGTTCCGCCACCTCCTCGGGTCGCACCCAGTGGGTGGTCTCGTGATCGGGAAGCAGGGCCCGGTTATCCGGGGTGTCGATGTTCTTGGGGAGGATCGCGTTCACCCGTATGTTCCGCGGCTTTAGCTCGAGCGCGAGACTCTTTGTCAGCGTGAGGACGCCGCCCTTGGCCACCGCGTAGGCGAGTTGTCCGCCCTTGCCCTCGATGGGGAGTTCTCCGCCCACATTTATGATCGCAGCTCCGTCGGCCAGGTGGGGGACCACCTCGCGCAGTACGTAGAAGACGGCGTGCAGGTTGGTGGCCAGCATCCCGTGCCAGGCCTCGTCGTTGAGGGTCGTGACTTTGCCCGCTTCCCAGCGGCCGATCAGGTTCACGATGCCGGTCAACGGCCCGGGGCAGCCGAGCATGGCAATCATCAGATCCTTTGCCTGCTTGGAGTCGGTGAGGTCGCAGGCGTGGATCAGGCAGTCGGTCTCGGGCAGGCCGAGCGACGCGGCGAGGTCCTCGAGTTTGTCGTGGCTGCGGGAAACCAAGACGAGTTGGCTGCCTGCCTCGGCCAGAACCCGGGCGACGGCGGGTCCCACGCCTCCGGTGGCGCCTGTGATGAGGGTTCGGCAGCCTCTTAGTTCTCCGGAAAGGTCCTTGGCCATACTCGGCTCCTTGCGTTTTTCGAGAGGAATGGCTTTTCTAACCGAGGCCCACGTCGAGCACCATCATCACCGCGAAGCCCAGAATGGCTCCGGCGGTCGGCAGGTCGCTGCCTCCGGCCCGCTGGGACTCGGGAATGAGCTCTTCGACGACTACGAAGATCATGGCCCCGGCGGCAAAGGCCAGGGCATAGGGCAAAATTGGCTGAGCGAACACCACGGCTGCGGCCCCGGCCACAGCTGCCACCGGCTCAACCACCGCTGAGAACTGCCCATATAGGAAGCTCTTAGTCCGCGACATCCCTTCGCGGCGCAGGGGCATCGATACCGCGGCTCCTTCGGGAAAGTTCTGAATACCGATGCCGATGGCCAGTGCCACGGCTGCAGCTTGGCTGGCGGTGGGAAGGTCGGATGCCACCGCGCCAAAAGCGACTCCAATGGCTAGGCCTTCAGGGATGTTGTGGAGAGTGATCGCCATGACCAGGAGCACGCTTCTCTCCCAGTTCGTGCGGATGCCCTCCGCCTCTGCTCGAGGGAAACCGAGGTGGAGGTGGGGCAGCACTCGGTCGATGCCCAGGAGGGTCGCCCCTCCAAGAATGAAGCCCACGAGCGGAGGTAGCCAGGCCGGTACGCCCTGATCCGCAGCCAGTTCGATCGACGGCGCGAGCAGCGACCAGAAACTCGCGGCGATCATGACGCCGGCCGCGAAGCCCAACATGCTGTCCATGACTTTTCGCCGTACCGAGCCGAACAGGAAGACTAGACCGGCCCCGAGAGCCGTCACCGACCAGGTGAACAATCCCGCGATGAAGGCTTGAACGATGGGACTCAGCCCAGTGAACGCGTCGACCATGCGCTAACCCTACCGCTACGGCCCAATTCGGTAATCCTCAGAGGCTGACTTTGTGGCGCTTCTGTCCGCTCCGGCTGATACTTTTCCGTTACAAAGCTTCCGTATGTTGAGGGGAGAAGGTGGGGAGAATCAAACCGGTCAACTCGCACCGTTTCGAGGTGGGTCTTTCTGTGATCAAAAGGAAACCTTTGGCAGACGAAGCAAAATCGGTGATGCGGTCGTGGCCCGGGCGACTCAGCGAAGGCCCGGAGGCGGCTGGTTCCGCGGCGCTCGGCCTATCGTCGTTCGACGCCGGCTCGCAGTTGGCGCATCGACGGGAGCGGAACCGGAGCCTCGCCGATATCGCTGAGGCGTGCTTGGAACTAATCAGCGCTGTCGACCGGCTAGAGGCCGGCCTCAGCGAATGGCCCGACGGGTCGCGGCGGGGCTTCGTCAACGCGGTGGCGGCTACCCGCTTGATGGAACACATTCAGTGGGAGTGGAGCTTCAGCTCCTGCCCCGCCGATCCGGAAATCCACTCCCGCTGGCTCCGCCTGCTTGGGCGAGTGTTGGAATCGGCACCGACGCTTAAGACCGCCATGGAGAAGAATGACCGGGTCGCGGTGGGCCGTGTGCTCAGCTTGGTGCGTGAGCTCAAGCCACGAGTGTTGGGTCTGGAGGAAGAGGCTCGCGCCCAGACACCTCCGGAGAGAGGGGAGAGCAACGTCGCTCGAGTTTCGACTCTGGGGAAAACCGGGACCTACGGCACCAGCATGGGAGGCTGAATCGGAGGGGAGTCGCGTGGCGCTGCCGAGGATGCCGCCGCAGGCTAGGGCCGGCTCAGCAACTGCGCGACGCCCGCCGGAAGCAGCGGTTTTGCGAAGAAGAATCCTTGAGCGAAGCGGCAGCCCATTTCCCGCAAGGTGGTCAGCTGGCCGCCGTTCTCCACGCCCTCGGCGATCACCTCCATGTCCAGACTCCGCGCCAGGCTGAAAACCGCTCGCACGATCTCCAGATCACTTTTGTCGAAGCCCATGCGGTCGATGAAGGTGCGGTCGGTCTTCAAGATGTCGACGGGGAAGTGGCTCAGCATGCTCAGCGAGGAATAGCCGGTGCCGAAGTCGTCGATGTGAATGTGCACCCCGAGCGCTTTCAGCCTCTCGAAGGTGTCTATGGCTCGGGCGGGATCTTCGACGATCACTTTCTCAGTGATCTCGAGGTGAAGGGTGCCCGGCTCCAGATCATTCTCGGCCAGACAACGGGAGACATCATCTACCAGGTCCGGGTGATGGAACTGCTTGCTGGAGAGGTTGACGCTGACTGAGAGCTCCTTCCAGCCGGGGTAGTCCCGCTGCCACTCACGCAGTTGATGGCACGCCTCTTGCAGCACGAGCCGGCCCAGCACGACGATCAGTCCGGTGTCCTCTGCCGTCCCCAGAAAATCTGCAGGGAGCAGCACGCCCTTCTCCGGATGCCGCCAGCGAACCAGCGCCTCGAAGCCGCGGAGTTGCTCGTCGGCCAGACTGACTATCGGTTGATAGGCGAGCTCGAACTCGTTGCGTTCCACGGCCCTTCGCAGGTCGGACTCGAGGTTCAGCAGGCCGAGAGCCTGACGATGCATCTCGGCGTTGAAGATGACGTGTTTGCCCGGACCCTGCTGCTTGGCCTGGTACATGGCGATGTCCGCGTCGCGCAACAGGTCCTGCGGGGGATCGTTGCCCTTGCTTCCCACGGCGATCCCGATGCTCGCCGTGGCCACGACCTCATGCCCGCCGAGGGAAAAGGGGGCGGCGAGGGCGTAATGGATGCGCTCGGCGATGTGGGATGCGTCGCGGATCCCACTGATCCCGTCCAGGAGTATGACGAACTCATCACCGCCAAAACGAGCAAGCGTATCCACCTCTCGCAGGCAGCCGGCCAATCGCTGGCCGCCTTCGATCAGCAACTGATCGCCCAGCGAGTGGCCCAGGCTGTCGTTGACTATCTTGAAGCGATCAAAGTCCAGAAATAGGACGGCGAATTCGTAGTCCTCTTGCCGCTGGGAGAAGCGGACCGCGTGTTCGAGTCGCGCCATGAAGAAGGCGCGGTTGGGCAGGCCGGTCAGCGCGTCGTGAAGGGCTTCGTGGACCAGTTGCTCTTGGGCCTGGCGACGCTGAGAGACATCTTGCAGGGAACCCTCGTAACCGCAGAGCGAGCCGTCGGGATCCCGGCGGACCCGCACGTCGGTCTGGACCCAGATCTCCCGGCCGTCGGCACGACGCATGAGGCCTTCGAATTCGCGGACGACTCCTACCCGGCGCAGCTGGTCTCTGTTTCGTTCCGCAGCCAGGCGATCGACCCAGAGCTCGTCGAAGTCGAGCGTCCCCAATGCGGCCCGCAGGTCGAAACCTAGGATGGCGCCGAAGGCAAGGTTGGCCGCTTCCAGACGGCAGTCCCTGTCCAGCCGATAGAGGCCCACGGGTACGTCCTCGAAGAGGCTCTGATACCGGCCTTCCGCTTCATCCGCCCGTTCGGCGCTCCCCGCCTCGCGCAGCGCGAGTGCCAGAGGGAGACTGCAGTCCTGAGCGAGTTGCAGCACGTCCGAAGGCAGCGAGCCGGGAAAGCCCTGTCCCAGGTTGAGCATTCCGATCAGCTGGTCGCCGCTCGAGAGCGGCAGAGAAGCGAAGGCGCGGATGCCGTCACGGACAAGGCCCTTGCCGACCAGGCTTAGTTCCGGCTGCTCTCGCAGGTCATCAACGAAGTGGGAGTCGCCCTCATAGAGCGCGGAGGGAGGCGAGAATACGCGATAAGGGATCCTTGCCCCGGACGGAAGCGATCCGCTGCCCGGGGGCGATGAGGCCAGGACCACCGCGGTTCGCGAAACTGCGTCCAGCAGAATGACGCTGACCCGCAGGTCGGGGGCCGCCTCGCGGAGCCTATTCACCACCGCTTCCGCCGCCTCCTGCGGATTGCGGGTTCGCAGCAGGTCACGCTGCAAATCCTGCAGGGCCGTCAGCCTCCCCGCCTGCTCGCTGGTGTGTCGGCGGACCGCTATCGGGTCCACATCCTTGGCCGAGTCGCCACGCCTAGTGATAGAGGTGGGCCCGGGTCATGGGCAGGTCTTGGCGGAGACCATTGGTGAAGGTGATCTGGAAGAGTCGGATCTCCCCCCATTTGAAGGCCACTGCCGATCCGTGCAGATAGAGCCGCCACATACGGTAAAAATGCTCCCCCAATTCCCGGCAGATCCGCTCTCGATGCTCTTCGAAGCGTTTGGCCCATTCATCCAGCGTGCGGGCATAGTGCAGACGCAGGTTCTCGACGTCGGTAATGCACAGCTCGGTGCTCCCCAGGCCCGAAGCAAGTTGTCCCAGGGACGGCAGATAACCTCCGGGGAATATGTATTTCTTGACCCAGGGATCGAGCTCGTTCTCACGGTCGCGGCCGATGGTGTGAAGCACTCCGGTGCCACCGGGGACCAGGAGCTCTTTGGTCTTGGCAAAGAAGGCGTCGAAGCATTCCTTTCCCACGTGCTCGAACATCCCTATGGATACGAACTTGTCGAACTTTCCCTGAGCTTCACGGTAGTCCTGCAGGCGGACCTCGACCATGTCGTCCAGCCCCTCGCGCCTGAAGCGATCCTGGGCGAACTCGTGCTGCCCTTTGGATAGAGTGTAGCCGACGCCGGAAATACCGCGGTGCTTGGCCGCATATTCGAGCATGCCTCCCCACCCGCAGCCGATGTCGACCAGGCGTTCCCCAGGCTCGAGCTCGAGCTTGCGGCAGATGTGCTCGTATTTGGCCTCCTGGGCGCGGTCTATCTCTTCGCAGCCCTCGTCCCAGTAGGCGCAGGAGTAGGTCATGGTGCGGTCCAGCCAGAGCTCGTAGAAGTCGTTGCCCAGGTCGTAGTGGTGGGCCACGTTCTTGCGGGCCCGCTCCGCGATGTTCTTGCGGTTGCGCAGCAGGCTGCCCAGCAGGCGGAGCTTGTCTTGGGCTCCCAGATGCATCTGCCGCACCGGTTCTTCAAAGGCGAACCTGAGAAGGAGTTGAAAGTCGCCTTCCACGTCGAGGTCTCCGCGCATGTAGGCCTCGCCGAATCCCAGTTGCGCCCGTCTGACCACATCGAGCACACCGGACTCGTCCTCGAATGTCAGGGTGAATCGGGGCGCTCCCTGACCGTAGTGTTTTTCGCTGCCGTCCCACAGGCGAATGGCGAACGACTCCTCGGGCATGGTCGCGGAGATCTGCTGGAAGATACGTTCGATTGTGCCGATCATGTCGCTACCCCCATACGATCAGCGGTTCTTCCACCAAATCGCGGCATTGAGCGCCGCGGCGAATGTGAGGCTCCGCTGCGCTCCTGTTACCCGGCTTGGCGCCTGTCTAGACGATGCGGGGGACGGTCCGGCCGGCGTGTTCCGCTCCCGGGGCCGCTCCTCGAGATCGGTTCTCGGGGAAGCGCGTCGGGTAGTGGCAATGAACAAACAGTCTACGAAAGGCGAGCCGATGAAGACCCTCCATTTGGACGTCGAGGCCACCGACGTCCGCGAGGCCACCGACGTGCGCGAGGCCACCGAGGGGGAGAAGGCGCGCGGCCATGACCACTAGGCGCCGCCCTCGCTCGGACGAGGGGAGAGACCCGGGTCCGTCGGGACATCCTGATCGCTTTGAAGGCCTCGTCTTCGATATGGACGGCGTCATCCTCGACTCGGAGGGAACATGGCACGAGGTGAGGCGCGACTTCGTTGCCGGCTATGGTGGCCGCTGGGTGGAAGAGGATCAGCGCGCGGTGATGGGAGCCAATTCCCGGCAGTGGGCGGAGCATATCCGCGGACGCTTCGACGTGCCTCTTTCCAATGAGCAGGTGATCGACGGGGTGGTGCGGATGCTCCAGGAGCGCTACCGGCAGAAGCTGCCGCTGCTGCCCGGGGCTGCGGCGGCGGTGCGGGAGCTGTCCGAGCTCTATCCTCTCGCGGTGGCTTCGTCATCCCCGAAGAGCGTTATCCAGGCGGCGCTCGAGGCCGCCGGCTTGGCAGATCGCTTCACCGTCTACGTCTCTTCCGACGAAGTGGAGCAGGGGAAGCCTTCGCCCGACGTCTACCTGCTGGCGTGCGAGCGCTTGGGGGTAAGCCCTGCTGCCTCGGCCGCCATCGAGGATTCGGCCAACGGGATCAGGGCGGCCGTTGGGGCGGGACTGATCGTGGTCGCCGTGCCCAATCCGCACTTTCCGCCTGATGAGGATTCCTTGGGATTGGCCGCCAGAATCGTGGAGACGCCGAAAGGCCTCACGGCCCAGCTCTTTGCCGAGCTAGAGGCGGTGATCAGCCCGCGAAGCTGACCGATACGGAGAGTCCGGTCCGCTCCTCGAGAGCGGGAATCAGTCTTGAGTCCACCTCTGTCTGCGTTTCTGCCAGAAGCCCGCGGTCGTCGAGTTCCTCATCTGCCTGTGCGCGCAAATCGGCGATGGCGGCTTCGGTATCCTCGGCTCCCAGCCGGTTCCAAAGGCCGTTGTCCCAATCGAGGAACTGCAGATCCTCCTGCTCCAGCGAGAGTATCTGCGGCTGGGGGAAGACCACGTCGAGGGTTCCCGCCTCGCGATCCAGGCTGACCTCAACCGTCCTCTCCAGGTCGAAGCCGGCCTTGGCGAGAAAGACCGCCTCGGCACGCAGCCGCTTGGTGGAGAGCAGCCAGCGGTTCTCCCAGTCGCGCTCGACCTGGACTCTACGTTGCTGGACGGCCAGTTCGGTGATGGGAGAGGACTGCTGGATGAAGACCTTGTTGTCGACGGTGACCTGCGGCTCGAAGTCGAAGACCTCCTGGAAGGCTCCGGCCACCTGATCCGCGGTGCGACTGGGCCAGGTCTCGATGCGCCAGAAGGTAAACGCCGCCAGCCCCGCGAGTATGGCGACGGTGAGCGAGAGAGCTATCCAAGGCCAAGGAGATCTGCGCATTCGAGACACCTCCCAAGAGTGCGCTAAAAGACAGTAGGCTCCGAAAGTATAGCCCAACAAGAAGCCCCCCGCTTTCGCGGGGGGCTGGAGGTGCTGTTGGACGGGCGTTATGGGGCCCGTTTATCCAAGCTGCTCTGGTCTAATTGCCGAGCCAGCCGTTCACCAACTCCTGATTCGCGGAATCGGACAGCCACTCCTCCACGGCCTGGTCTTCTTGGCCTTGATCGAACTGATTGATGATCAGGTCCTCGAGCGTGCCGAGTTGATCGTCATCCATCTCGAAGTTGGCCAGCCACTCGGCCACCTGCGGGAACTCCTCTGAGAAACCTTCCCGGGCGACTGCGTGCATCTCCTCGGCCTCGCCCATCAGGCCTTCCGGATCTTCAAGATCACGGATGGGGTAGGCGGCGTAGGCCCAGTGGGGGTGCCACAGGGTAACGACGATGGGCTCCTCGTTGTTGGTCGCCCTCTCGAGTTCCGCCAGCATGGCCGGAGTGCTGCCTTCGACCAGGGTGTAATCCTCGAGGCCGTAACCGGGCATCGCTTCGTCCCGAGTTACGCGCATCAGACCGGAGCCGGGCTCGATCCCGATGATCTGTCCGCCGAAGGTGTCGGCTTGGCCCTCGAGGTCCGCAATCGTCTGGGCGTCGACGTACTCGGGCACCGCCAGGGTCAGCAGGCCGTTGTCGTACCAGACTCCCAGGTCTTCGAGCTGATCGCCGTACTCTGCCCAGTAGTCCCCGTGGGTGGCGGGTAGCCAAGCATCCAGGAAGAGATCCATGTCGCCCTGGGCGATCCCGGAATAGACCGGGGCCACGTCGAGCTGGGTGATTTCGATCGTGTAGCCTTCATCCTCCAGGATGCTCTTCCAGAGATAGGTGGCGGCGATGTCCTCGTCCCAGGGGATGAGGCCGATGTGAATGCTTCCGCCTTCGCCGGCTGCGGCTTCCGCGTCGGCTTCGGTGGTTTCTGTCGCCTCAGCGTCGGTGGCTTCTGTCGCCTCAGCGTCGGTGGCTTCGGTGCTATCCGCCGCCTCGGTGGTATCGGTCGTGTCCTCGTCGTCACCGCAGCCGATAGCCAGCAGTGAGAGGCTGAGAAGCAAGGTGAGGATGAGGAAGGGCAGCCACTGCCGGCCCATCATCTTTCGAATACTTGTCACGCTCATGTTCCTCCTTGTTTGTTTGCATAACATCCGGCCCCTTGGGCCGGAAGAAGCCTCTATCAATTGGCGCCGCCCCTGTGCCGGGGCGTTACGCCGAGTGTTCTATTACGTGTGCTTGTAGAGCGTTGCCCGGTCGCTGAGGGCCGAGGTCACTCGATCCAAGAAGATGGCCAGGATCACTACCGCCAAGCCGCCCTCGAAGCCAAGTCCGACATTCAAGCGGGTAATCGCGATGAAGACCGCTCCTCCGAGACCGCCCGCGCCGACGATGCCTGCGATGACCACCATGGAAAGGGCCAGCATGATGACCTGATTCACTCCGGCCATGATGGTGGGGAGCGCCAGCGGGATCTGCACCTTAGTCAGAATCTGGCGGGGGGTCGCACCGAAGGCTTCACCCGCCTCCACCACCTCTTCGTCCACCTGGCGGATGCCGAGTTCGGTCAACCGAACCGCCGGCGGCATCGAGAATACCAGGGTGGAGACCACTCCCGGGACCTGTCCGATGCCAAAGAAGAAGATTGCGGGGATCAGGTAGACGAATGCCGGCATGGTCTGCATGAAGTCCAGCACCGGACGCACGGTCGTGCTGACCGTCTCGTTGCGGGCCGCGGCGATACCGACAGGAAGGCCGACGGCCACGGCAATAGAGCTTGCCACGAGAACCAGGGAAAGCGTCGACATTGATCGTTCCCAGAGGTTCATACTTTCGATCAGGGCGAAGGCCAGGAAAGTGAATACGGCAAAACCGCGTCCGCGGATCCACCAGGCGAAGAGAGCCAGCAGCGTCGTCAACACGAGGGCGGGCGGAAGGAGGAGCAGATCCTCCAGATGACTGACTGACCAGGCCAGCACGTCGCTGACGATGTCGAAGAAACCGGTCAGATTCGCCGTTAGCCAGTCAACCAAACGATCGACCCATTCGCCCAAGGGTATGCGGTAGAGCTCAGGCATGAGGTATCTCCGCTTCTCTCGCGTCCCCGTTGTCTTCTTGACCGGGGCCCTCGACGTCCGGGTCGGAGCCCTCGCCGTCCGGGTCGCGGCCTTCGGCGCCCGGTTTTTCCGACGGGATCTGGATCTCCTTCAGATCCCGAGACGCCGTCCCTGTTCGAGCGACCGCGGCCAACAGCGTTACCCGGGGTATCACGCCCAGGAGCCTGCCGTCCTTGACTACGGGTAGCGGCAGGATGCTCTTGGCCGAGGGCATGAAGAGCTCGGCCAGCGGCGTCTCGGGCGCGACCGCGGGAATCTCGGTGTGGGTGATGTTGTCCAAGGAGACATCACCGCGGCGGACGGCCTCGATCACCTCGTCGTCCAGGGTGGCGCCAATCAGCCTGCGTCCGGGGCCCAGAATGAAAAGGCCCGACACCTGACGCTGCCTCATCTCGCGCATGGCGGCGGCCGGCCCCTCACGTTTCAGCACCACGGCTATGGGCTCTTCCATCACCGCTTCGGCGGTGAGAAAGCGCGCCCGGTCGACGTCACTGACGAAGGAGGCGACGTAATCGTTGGCCGGATCGCTGAGGATTTGCTCGCCTGTGCCGATCTGCACGATCTGTCCATCCTTCATCATGGCTATCCGATCGCCCAGCCGCATGGCCTCGTTCAGGTCGTGCGTGATGAAGACGATGGTCTTGTGCAGGCTCTCTTGCAGGTCGACGAGCTGGTCCTGCATCTCTCGCCGGATCAGGGGGTCGAGGGCGCTAAAGGCCTCGTCCATCAGCAGGATGTCGGCATTGGTGGCCAGAGCCCGCGCGAGCCCCACTCGTTGCTGCATCCCTCCTGACAGCTGTCCCGGATAGGAGTCTCCCCAGCCGCCAAGCCCCACGAGATCCAGGGATTCCTCGGCCCTCCTGCGCTGCTCATCGCTCTCGACTTTCTGGACCTCGAGTCCCCAAGCCGCATTCTCGAGCACAGTCCGGTGAGGAAAGAGGGCGAAGTGCTGGAAGACCATGCTGATCTTCTCGGCGCGCACCCGACGCAACTCTTTGGGATCCATCTGGGTGATGTTCTCGCCGTCGATGCGAACGGTGCCGGCGGTGGGCTCGAATAGGCGATTAATGGTCCGCACCACTGTGGATTTGCCTGAGCCGGAAAGCCCCATCACTACGAAGATCTCGCCCTGCTCGACTCCGAACGAGGCGTCGATGACGGCGCCTACGGCACCGGTCTTCTCCTGGACCTCGTCGCGCCCGACCCCCTGCTGCAGGAGCTTCAGAGCCTCGTCCGCGTGGCGTCCGAAAACCTTATACACATGTTCCAGTTCTATCTGCGGCATATCCTCGGTTCTGTAGAGTTCTGAAGTGGAGGGCGCACAAAATTAAAAGCTCTGGAGGATATATTCCCCCTATGGAGAATCACGCCAGCCAGAGCTGTGCGGAAAGCGCTGCATATTGCAAGTCTGTCCCATATCTTATCTCCACCGGACTTGCTCAGATCGAAAGCATAACATAAACGCCTTATGACAATCCAATTAGGAGGAATGGTGAGCAGTTCCGTAATGAAACGCATTCCCCATATCCTTCTTGGGAACACATCTCGTTGAGTACCGGCTAAAGCGCAAAGGCGCCCATTTGGAGCGCCGAATGGGGCGCTTGCGGCGCGGGTTACAACAGCGCCCGGATCAGGGGATAGAAGCTGCTGCTGAGATGGGAGTGGTTGGAGGAAAGGGAAGCGATTGGCGGCGCAGGCGAATGGGCCGGTAATAAGGGCCGAGCATCTGACCAAACGATTCGACGGCGAAACGGCGGTCGACGACGTCAGCTTCGAAATCCCTCGCGGCGCCATCTTTGGCTACATCGGGCCAAGCGGCTCGGGTAAGACCACCACCATCCGCATGCTCACCGGGGTCTACCGCGCCACCTCTGGGTCGGTCAGCGTGCTGGGAGCGGAGCCGGGCGAGTTCGGTCGTGCGGTGCGCGAGCAGATCGGCTATATGCCGCAGGACTTCGTGCTCTACCCCGATCTGACCGTGTGGGAGAACCTGCAGTTCTCGGCTTCGGTGTACGGCATGGGCTTTCGCCGGAGCCGGCGAATCCACGAGCTTCTCGAGTTCGTCGAACTGGAGGAGCACCGGTCCAAACAGGCCAAGAACATCTCCGGGGGCATGCAGCGGCGCCTGAGCCTGGCTGCGAGCCTGCTCCACAGGCCCGAGTTGGTGTTCCTGGATGAACCCACTGCCGGGATCGATCCGGTGCTGCGACGCAAGTTCTGGGATCGCTTCCGGGAACTGCAAGCGGAGGGCACCACTCTGTTTATTACCACGCAGTACGTGGGTGAGACGGTTTTCTGCGACTTGGTGGGCGTGATGGCCGAGGACGGCCGTCTGGTCGCGTTGGATACCCCGGACGCCCTGCGAAGACGGGCTTTTGGGGGAGAGATGGTGGTCATCAACCTGGTCGAGGCGGTCGAACCCCGTCTGCTTCGGGAACTGCGCGGCATGGACTTTGTGACGGGCCGGGTCAGACGCGAGGGGGAGACCGGCGTGCACATGGTGGTGGATGACGCCGCCACCGCGATTCCCCTGGTGCTCGAGTGGGGGAGGGCGAGCGGACTGCAGATCGATTCGGCCGAGGAATACAATCCGCCGTTCGACGACGTCTTTGTGGAACTCATGAACCGGTCAAACGGCGAGCGGTCGGGTGGGGAATCATGATGAACCCCTGGCGCAGCGTTGTCCGGTCGGGAGCCTTCGTGGGCAAAGAGGTCACCGAGGTGGTCCGCCAACCGCGCCTTCTCCTCGTGCTCGTGCTGGGGCCCTTCCTCATCCTCTTGCTCTTTGGGCTGGGTTATCGCGACGAAGCCCGGTCTCGGGAGACGGTCTTCGTCGTGAGTCAGGACAATCCCGTCAGGGACCAGGTCTCCGAGTTCGCGGAGTCTCTGGGTCCGCAGGTGGTGTTCGGCGGTGTGACCGCTGATATGGACGCAGCCCTCAGCCGGTTGGAGCAGGGTGAAATCGACCTGGTGGTTGAGGTACCCGATGATCCCTACGAGCGGGTCCGGGCGGACGAACACCCGACCTTCGTCCTCATGCATCGCGAGATCAATCCCGTGCAAACCGGTTTTGTCGGCCGCCTGGGCAGAGCCTATGTGGACGAGGTCAACCGCGAGGTGCAAGAGCGAATCGCGGAGGACACTCAGCAGCGTTCGCGCGATCTGGAGGATGAAGTGAAGAGTGCCCACGCGCTGGCCCTCTCCCTGGAGCGCTCACTGGCTGCCCGCCCCGAAGCCCTGCGGGCCGGCGAACTCGCCGACGAGTTGGAGCTGATGCAGCGGGGCATCGACGAGCTCAGCCTGGTAAAGCCCGAAGTGATCGTCCGGCCTTTTGTGACCGAGGTGCGAAACGTTTCCGAGGTATCTCTCACTCTGTCGACCTATTTTGTGCCGTCGGTAATCGTTTTGCTGCTGCAGCACATGGCGGTCACTTTCGCCGCACTCTCGATCGTGCGCGACCGCCGGCAGGGCTCGGTCGAGCTCTTCCGAGTTTCGCCCATGACCTCGAGCGAGATGCTGTTCGGCAAGTATGTGGCGTACATGATCCTTGGAGGGGCCGTCGGGGCCGTGCTCACAGTGGCGGTGGTGTACGGCCTAGGGGCGCCTATCCTCGGCAGCTGGCTGAACTACACCTTGGTACTGGCGGCCTTGCTGTTCGCCTCCTTGAGCGCCGGCTTTCTGATCTCGCTGGTCTCGAACACGGAGACTCAGGCCGTCCAATACTCGATGCTGCTCTTGCTTACGAGCGTCTTCTTCAGCGGGTTTCTGGTGATTCTGGACGCTCTGGCACCGTATGTCCGCGTGGTCTCCTGGTTGCTGCCCGCAACCTACGCCATCGAGTTGCTCCGCGAGGTGATGTTCCGTGGAGCCCTCTTCGAGCCCCGATTGCTGTACGTTCTCGCCGGCGGCGGAGCCGTGCTGGCCGTAGTCGACTGGCTGCTTCTACGCAGCCGCATGAGTCGCCTGTAGTCCGAACCAGGCCGCTCTGCTGCTCACCGAGGACCCGGCCTCCTATGGCCGCGACGGCCCCGCAGTCGGCCTTGGCCGCCCGCAGTTGGCCTCGACCGCCTCGGCAGATACCTCCATGCGTCTTTCTGTCCGGTGCTACGGCTAAGCTCAGAACAGGTCAAAGCGAACGAATGATCGCTCCTATTTGGGCGGAGGTAGGTTGAGGATGGATTGGCTGAGCGGCGGTGAGTTGATGGGCCGTATGGTCGAGAATGGGTCATGGGCGGGGTGGCCGGCAACAGCGGTGATGCTGCTTATCTTCTTCTCCGACTCGATCGCGCGGACGGTTCGCCCGTTCCGCGATAGGCGGACGCGATCTCCTCGGCCGAGGCGTTGAGGAAGGCATAACGGGTGACCCAGTCGATATCGGCGAGTTGTAAGCGTAGCGGGCCGTGGTCGAGGTAGCGCCGGCTGGAGGTGATCACCCGCAACGGGACGCGAACCAATTTGCCGACTCGAGAAAGCCGCCTCGCGAGCTCAAGGTCTTCCATGATGGGCTGTTCGGGGAAGCCGCCTATCTCTTCGAAGGCCGGCCGGCGGCAGAAGAGTGCCTGGTCTCCATAGAAGAGCAGCCAGTGGGCCGGGTACGTCAAGGGTCGGGGCCAGTTGAGAAGCCGCAGGGTGAGTCCTCGCGCCGGCTCGAAGCGGGGCTGGAAGCCGCCGCCGACCCTGCCCGGCCTGGTGAGGGCTGCCTGGACTGCCTCCACCCAGCCTTCGGGGAGCAACGTGTCGGCGTGGCAGAAGAGTAGGATCCGCCCCCGGGCGTGCGCCACCCCCAAATTCATCTGGGCGGCGCGGCCGCGGGCGCCGGTAACCAGGTGGACGCCGGCCGGGACTTCCCTCACCGTGCCGTCGGTGCTTCCGCCGTCCGAGACGATGATTTCGAGCAACTCCCGCGAGTACTCTCGCCGGGCGTGGGCCAGAGTTCGAGCGATCCAGGGGGCCTCGTCGAGCGTGGGTACGACCACCGAGAAGACGGGCGTGTCTACTGGTCTGACCATTAAATCCCCCCAGAATCCGCCCGGTCTCCCCCCAACTTCATCGCCATATTCCTATTAGGAGAAACAATCAAGGTTGACTAAAAGCAAATACGTGGACGATGGCTGCACTCTCCTTCCACGAACTACAGATAATCTCGGCAGTATGCTCTACCCGCAGTGGAGCCAATATTGCTTGCGAATTTCATAAAGGCATGTTAGGAATGCCGTTGCCGTTGCCGTTGCCGTTGCCGTTGCCGTTACCGTTACCGTTACCTCGGCGAGCCCTTTGGGAATTTAGGTGGATAGGTCCATTGCGACAAATTTCCTTATAGAACCCCAAGGAAATTGAGAACCGCATTCCGGAGGGCCCTGCTGGGCTAACACTCTTGGGTGGGCGGAAGCTCGTTCGGGGTAGGGGCAGCCGCGTGAAAGGGGTTTCCCGACGAGCGATGCTCGAGTACTGGATGCGACGGTGGGCTCAACAGGCCGAGGCCAAGTGATCGGGACTTAGGAGGGGACATTCTTGTTTAAGGCAGTGGGCAATACGATCTTCGCTGCCGTGGTCATGGTGGCGGCGATATATCTTTGGTTTGTCGCCGATTCCTTCCCTCCCTTCGAGAGATACGGGGATGTGGATAGTGACTTTTGGCCGAAAATCATTTTGGTTGTGATCGGCTTAGTGGCAGCTGTGATCCTCGTTTCGTCAGTTCGCCAACTACGCCTCTATCTCGGGACTAGATCCGGCGGGACCCGAAGTCCTAAGTCCCCAGGAGTTACCGGCTTTTTGATGGGTAAGAACGTGATACTGGTAGCGTTGACCCTAAGTTATCTGTACGCGTTCCAGCTACTGGGCTTTATCGTGGCGACTTTTATTTTCCTACTTCTCGCAACCGCACTTCTCGGCGTCCGACATAAAATTGCGACCGTGTTGTTTCCACTGTTGTTCACCTCAGGGCTTATGCTGTTGTTCACGCGGGTTCTTAATTTGCCTCTCCCGCGGGGAGAAGGGATATTTCGTGACTTCAGCCTATGGTTCTACTAGTGGATTGCGTGGCCATGTGTTTAGAAATATATTAGGTGGAGGCTTAGTCCATGATTGAGGGTTTCGTCTCAGCCTCGGAATATATGCTAAGCAACCCCTTTAACTTTATTCTTCTAATTTTGGGAGTTATATGGGGCATACTGTTTGGCGCTACCCCCGGACTCACTGGTGTTGTCGGTGTGGCTCTTCTCATTCCTTTCACGTTTGTCTTCGAACCAATTGAAGGGCTTGTGATGCTGGGGGCCGTATACGTGGGATCCACATTCGGGGGCTCTATTTCCGCGATTTTGTTCAACACCCCGGGGAGTCCGGAAGCCTCATGCACCAGTTTGGACGGATATCCGATGGCCAAGAAGGGGCAGGCAGGCATGGCTTTGGGCCTCGCGCTTGGTTCCTCGGCCATCGGCGGGATATTCGGTACTATAGCGTTGATTCTGCTGGCTCCTCCTCTCGCCGATTTCGCCCTTGCCTTCGGCCCCTCTGAGTACTTTGCTTTGGCGATTCTTGGAATTACGGCTATTGCCTCTATTGGCAGCAAGTCCATCTGGAAAGCGCTCATCGCTGGATTCCTGGGTCTCGGTCTGGCCACCGTTGGTATTGATCCCCTGACTGGTTTTGGCCGCTTCACCTTCGGCAACGATTCCCTCCTGACCGGTATCAGCTTCATTCCAGCTCTGATAGGCCTTTTCGCACTGTCTGAAGTTCTCGCCCGAGTAGGAGGCACGTCTGACGGAGACTTGTTGGGCGGTGGGGTGGTTTCGACCAAACTTCCCAGGCTGCGAGAAGTATGGGCGTTGAGAATCACCCTTCTGAGATCGTCAGTGATTGGCACGTTGATCGGAACCCTTCCGGGAGTCGGAGCGACCACGGCAGCGTTCATTAGCTACAGTGAGGCGGTTAGATGGTCAAAGAAGCCGGAAGCGTTTGGTACCGGGACCCCAGAAGGAATTGCCGCGCCTGAAGCCGCGAATAATGCCGCGGTCGGCGGTGCGATGGTGCCGCTGCTCGCCTTAGGCATTCCCGGGAGCGCGACCACTGCCGTGATGATTGGGGGGCTCACGATCCACGGCATTGTTCCGGGCCCGCTTCTACTGGTCCAGAACAAGGAGCTTGTGTATTCCGTCTTCATTGGGATGCTGCTTGCCAACGTTCTGATGATCGTAGCGGGAATCCACATAGCCAAATACTTTGCGAAGATCCTACGATTGCCCTACGCCTATGTCGGTCCCAGCATAGTCGTTCTCTGCACGACAGGGGTCTTTGCTTTGCGAAGCAACTACTTCGACCTCGCCGTGATGGCAGCCTTTGGGGCCTTAGGTTTTCTACTTCTAAAGCTCGACTATCCCTTGGCTCCGCTCATTATCGGTCTAGTTCTAGGCCCTATAGCGGAAGTCAACCTCAGACGAGCCATGATTTTGAACAATTTCGATATGATAGAAATCATTAGCAGGCCAATCGCGGGAGGGTTGCTACTTCTGAGTGCTCTTTCCTTGATATATGGATTCTATTATCAGTATCGTACCTACAGGAAGACGTGTTAGCCGTTTTTAGGCGGTTGTAAGGAGTGGGAACGTATGAATAGCAGGGAACGAGTACTTGCCGCCATATCACATCGTGAGCCCGACCGTGTTCCCGTGGACTTCGGTGGATCGATGGTCACGAGCATACACAAGGTTGGATACGACAAGCTCAAGAAGCATCTGGGCATTAAGACTAATGACGAGGTAAAAATCGCCCGCGGTCGTTCTCTGGTGGCAGAAGTCGATCCCGAGGTACAGGATGCTCTCGGGGTAGACGCCCGTATGCTGATCATTAACGATCCTGACGCCTGGACGAGGCAGACCTCCCTCCAGGAGAGAGAACGGATACGTGACGAGTGGGGGATGACCTGGGAGAGGCCTGAGGGGGTCGATAATTTCGAGATAGTAGATTCGCCTCTCTTTGGCCCGGACGTATCTATCGAAGACGTCAAAGCAATGAGCTGGCCGGATCCAGAAGAAGTAAGGGCTTTAGGTAGCGCGAGAGACCGTGCTCTGGAGCTGCGCAGAAGTGACAAGGCAGTTATCGCAAACTTAGCGATGCAGATCCACACCCAGTCCTATTTCTTGCGAGGATACTCCGAGTATATGATGGATTTGCTACTCAATCCTCGCCTAATCGAAGCGATCATGGACCGGGTTTTAGAGGTGTTTTTGGGACGCACTCGGGCGATCCTTAAAGAGGTTGGTGACCTGGTAGACGTAGTGTACGTGGCTGATGATCTCGGCATGCAAACTGGACCTATGATGTCACCCGACGTCTACCGGGAACTGCTCAAGCCTCGACAGGAAAAACTCTTTGAGGTAATCAAATCAGGGACGGATGCCAAGATTCTTTACCATAGCTGCGGTTCAGTGGTCGCGTTTATCGAAGACCTAGTTGATGTAGGCGTTGATATCCTGAATCCAGTACAGGTTTCGGCCAAGGGGATGGACACAAAGGAGCTTAAGAAGCTCGCTGCAGGGCGCCTCAGTTTTTGGGGGGGAATTGACTCCCATGACGTGCTGCCCTTCCAGGGGCCGAAGCAGGTGAAGGATGAGGTCCGGCGACGTATTGAGGACTTGGGCGAGGGGGGCGGCTACGTGGTCGCCGCCGTGCATAATATCCGCCCTGAGGTCCCCCCCGAGAATATTGTCGCAATGGTGGAGGCCGTCCATGAATACGGTGGATACTAGCCGCCTCGCTGCTTATCGAGGGTCGCCCTGGTAGGGGGGGCTCCGGATTGAGGCGGATCCAGATATCACCAGTGGTGCAAACACGAGGGGGTAAGCTGCAAACGAGGTGCCAGGGATCGGGTTGCTTGTGGGAATCTTGAACAGGAGGAAGCGTTGAGTAAGAAAGTTCTATCACTGCTTTTGGTTGGGCTGCTAGCGGTCTTTGCTTTTGCATTGTTCGGCTGCGGTGATGATGAAACGACCACCGAAGAAACCGAAACCGATGTGACCGTGGAAACGACGACGGACGACACCGTTACGGAGGACACCGCTACGGAGGATACCGAGGCTGCCGGTGGAGAAGCCGCCGAGTCGGACTATCCTTCCCGGACCGTCGAAGTGATCAACCAATTCGGACCCGGTGGCGGTACCGATCTTTTCATCAGGGCCATCGGGATGCCTATGGCCAAGATAACGGACCAGTCCATCGTCGGCATTTCGGTCACCGGGGGCGGCGGAGTACCTGCCGCGACCGAGTTTTTCAACCGTCCCACCGATGGTTACACGATGATGGCCATAGGTCCTGAAGAAGTCATTAATCACGCGATGGGCCGGATCGATGCCACTCAGTTCCTTCCCGTTGCCCGCGTTCAGTATGACCAGGGATTGTTCTTCGTGGGTCCCGACAGCGAATATGAGTCTGTCGAACAGCTCATTGAATTCGCACGGGAGAATCCTGGCGATTTGTCTATCGGAGTTACCGGCGCAGCCGGCTTTGACGAAGTGCTGGTGGGCCTGTGGAACCTCCGTTCCGAAGCAGAACTTGAAGTAGTGCCCTTTGAATCCAGTGCTGAAGCACAAGCTGCGGTTCTCGGCGGTCACACGGATTTGATGTACGAAGAGTATGGACCGATGAGAGCCCTAATCGAATCGGGTGAAGTCACTCCCCTGGTGCTCTTCAGCGAAGAGCGACTCCCGGTACTGGAAGATGTACCGACGGCTCTAGAGCTTGACATTGACGTCACTCTTGGACGCTGGCGCGGGTTCGCCTTCAAGGAGGGAACTGACCAACAGTACGTAGACACCATGTTTGATGTGATCGAAGAGGCCGTTGAAGATCCGCTTTACACCAGCGTAGAGGAGCAGAACATGCTTCAATACCGGTCAGAGTTGCTTGGGCCGGATGAATTCCAGGAGTTCTTCAACAGCGAAATGGAGACCTACTCCGACGTAATGGAGCAGTTAGACCTGGCCCAATAGTCAGTCCCGATGATCCTGGTCTGACGGGGCGCCCCTATGAGTGGGGCGCCCCACTTTTACCCCGATCCTGTTGGGATCCGCTCACTGTGGAGTCCTAAAGGGCGCAAGTTATGGATTGTGTATGTCCCAGAGGGACTTAAAGTCATTCGGCGAGGGAGGCTGTAACTTGTCTTACGAGGAAATCAGAGAACAAGTTGCTAAAGGGAATGCCCCAAAGGTGAAAGAATTGACTGAAGCGGCTCTCGCCCAGGGAACGCCGCCGCAAGAAATACTTCAAGAAGGCCTTATACCAGCGATGGACACGGTCGGCGAGAAGTTTCAAGCTGGCGAGATTTTTGTTTCTGAGATGATGATCGCGGCGCGGGCCATGTACGCGAGTCTGGATCTGATCAAGCCGCTTCTAGCTACTCAGCAGTCAGTTACCAAAGGGAAGGCAATTGTCGGTACTGTCAAGGGAGATCTGCACGACATTGGGAAAAATCTGGTAGCCATGTTAATGGAGGGCGGGGGCTATGAGGTCGTTGACCTAGGCATAAATGTGCCGCCAAGCAAATTCGTCGATGCGATAAGAGAGCAAAACCCCGACATCGTGCTCCTTAGCGCCCTACTGACCACCACGATGCCGGCCATGGAAGAAACAATACGGGCGATCGAGGCAGCAGGGTTGAGGGGGAGTATTGCGATTGGGGTGGGCGGAGCTCCGGTTACTCAGGAGTTTGCTGAGCGGATAGGAGCGGACTTCTATGCTCCTGACGCAAGTGCCGCGGTCAGCCAGGCCAATCGGGTCCTCGCGGGCAGTTAGCGAGAGCATCCCCACCATTCAGCCGGCCCAGTCGACCGGAGACTTTTTCGCAACAACTTCCCGCGACTGAAACTACTTGCAGATGCCCGACCCCACGTTTTTGGTTCACGCTGAGTCGGAACGACTGCCGAGGTGTGCGATGTCTATTGGGGGTGACCGTCCGAGAAGGAAATAGAGGAGGAACGCACGAGAATGTTGATCGGCGAATTGATAAACACCAGCAGAGACGCTGTCCGGATGGCAGTCGAGTCGCGCGACGATTCTTTCATCCGTGAGCTCGCGGAGGAACAGGAAAAGGCAGGCGCGGATTACATAGACGTCAACTGCGGAAGCATGATTGGCCAGGAGTCGGAGGCCATGCGATGGCTGGTCAAGATTGTTCAGGAAGTGGCATCGGTCCCTCTTTGTATAGATAGCCCGAGTCCGGAAGTCCTAGAATTGGGCCTGGCTTCGAGCCGCGAGAAGAGCCCGATGATCAACTCTGTTTCGGCCGAAACGGAAAGGTTCCGGGAGATAATCCCCCTGGCAACCAGATACGGAGCAAAAGTAATTGCGCTTTGTATGGATGATGGGGGTGTACCCGCCAGCGCAGATGACCGAGTGAAGATCGCGGGTAGACTTGTCACTGATCTAAGTCAGGCTGGTGTTGCTCTGGATGACATCTTTCTCGACCCTCTGGTTCAACCGATTTCAACAAGCGAAACAGCAGGTCGAGAAGTATTGCGGGCAGTCGATGCGATCAGGAGCGCCCATCCCGACGCTCATTTGGTTTCCGGTTTGAGCAACGTCTCATTCGGTTTACCTAGCCGAAAGCTGTTGAACCGGACATTCCTGGTACAGCTGATGTCAGCAGGTATGGATGCGTTTTTGGTTGACCCTTTAGACAGAGACCTAATGGGTGCTTACTATGCTTCTGCTGCGCTTCTTGGCCTAGACGAGTTCGGAATAGGCTATATCGAGCAGTTTAGGGCAGGTGCTTTCGAGTAGGCGCTCCACTGCTTATAGCATCTACGCAGGGCACGGGATTCTGACGGTCTGCCTCCGGATGCGACTCGGGTGACGGTGGAGGGCGCGCGGAGGCCGCCATCAGTCCAGAGCACGGGCCTCGCAAGATCTGCCAGGAGATCGGAGTCTCCGAGCAAACCTACTACCGCTGGAAAGCCTCTAATGAGGCATGAAGACCCAGGAGCTCCGGAGTCTGAAAGAGCTCGAGCAGAGAACCTGCCTTAAAAGAGCTGGTGGCCGACCCCTCCTTGGACAACGCCCTGCAGAAGGAGCTGGCCGAGGGAAGCTTCTGAGCCCGGCCCGGAAGAGAAGAGCCGTGAACCACCTTAAAGGCTCCTTCTGGCCTTATTCGGGGTCTGACTGTATATTTGCCAGCACGGATATTCGGCGTTTTGCGAGCGTTTCTGAGCTCGTCGAGCGCGGTGATCAGCCTGGTCCCGCGGTATCGCCGGATAATCATCGATGACCAGTCTATTGTCTCCCAACAGGAGTGAGCATGGCTGCAGGTACCGCTACGGTCACGGCCGCTGCCCTCGTGACCGACATGGTGAAGCTCCTCGGGCCGGAGCGGGTGTTCCACAAGGATGTGGATCTCAAGACCTACACCTACGACAGTTCCTTCGTGTCCCAGATCAACAACTTCACCCCCGAAGTGGTGGTGATGCCCACAAGTACCGAAGAGGTCTCGCGCATCATGCGCTACGCCGATCAGCACGGTGTGGCGGTCACCCCGCGCGGGGCAGGTTCGGGGCAAACCGGGGGGTCGGTGGCCGTCCGCGGCGGTATAGTCATGGATCTTTCCGCCTGGGACGACATCGTCGAGGTCGACGAGGTCAACATGCAGGTGGTGGTACGCCCGGGGGTGGTTCATGCCGAACTCAACAACCATATCTCCTCCTACGGCCTCTATTTCCCTCCTGACCCGGGCAGCTCCGAGTGGGCCACCATCGGTGGCATGGTCGCGAACAACGCGAGCGGCCTTCGGGCGGTCAAGTACGGAAACACCGGCCAGTACGTGCTGGGGCTCGAGGTGGTCATGCCCGACGGCCAGGTGATCCGCACCGGGGGGCTCAAGTCCAAGGCTCTAAAGAGCGTTTCCGGGCTCAACCTCACCGGACTCTTCCTGGCCTCGGAAGGCACCCTTGGCGTGATCACCGAGGTGCGCCTCAAAGTCTGGCCCAAACCGCCTTCGCGCGCCATCGTTGTCGCATACTTCGACCGCCTGGAAGACGCGGCCCAATCGGTGCTCGAGGTCTTCAAAGCGGGCATACTGCCTTCCGGCATTGAGATCTTGGACGATGGAGCCATCCGCTCGGTCAACCTGTTCAAGCCGCAACTGAAGCTGCCCGAGGTCGAGGCGGCCATCTTCTTTGAGGTGAACGGCAGCAAGGCCGCCACCGAGGACGAGGGCCGGCAGATCGAGGAGATCGCGAAGAGGCGGGCGGGCTCGGTGGAGATGGCCACGGATGCCAAGCGCATGAAAGAGCTCTGGACGGGCCGGCAGGCCATCGGCGCCGCTTCCGCCCGGGCCAAGCCCAACGCCGCGCGCATCTTCGCCGGCGAAGATGTCTGCTTTCCCATGGCCAAAGTGCCTGAGGCTCTGCGCCGCATCAAGGAGATCGGCCGCGAGCACGACACAATGGTGGTCATCTACGGCCACATCGGCGACGGCAACATGCACACCGCACCCATTATCGATCCGCTGAAACCTGAGGAGGTCGAGGCTGCCCAGCGCGTGGCTGAGGACATTCACCGGCTGGCCTTGGAGATCGGCGGAGCCACCACCGGCGAGCATGGGGTGGGCTTCGTCCGAGCAGCCTTTATGGAGGAAGAGCATGGCGCGGCGCTCACTGTGATGCGGCGGATAAAAGATTGTCTGGACCCCAAGGGAATCATGAACCCCGGCAAGATCTGGGCGGAGGAGTAGCCAATGGAGGCCACCTATCAACTCGATTTCGCGCAGGAGCTCAAGAAGTGCGTGCGCTGCGGCAAATGCCGCACGAGCTGCCCGGTGTTTCATGAGCTCCGTGGTGAATCCGCCTCGCCGCGGGGGCGTCTGGCGCTGGTCAAAGCGCTGCAGACCGGTGAGCTCGAGCCAAGCGAGGAATTGGCGGACCGCCTCTACACCTGCCTGCTCTGCAAGACCTGCGCGGTCGACTGTCCTTCCGGGGTAATCAGCGACGAGATCTTTGTCGCCGCCCGGGAGTACCTGGCCGAGGCACTGGGTCAGCCCCTGATGCAGCGGGCTCTTCTGCGGGGGTTCCTCACCCGGCCGGGACTGCACGCCTCGGCTTCGTCGCTGATGCGGCTCTACCAGAAGAGTGGAGCCGCCGCGATGCTCGATAAGACCCACCTGATCGAGCATCTGCCCGAGAAGGCCAGAGCGGCGGCGCGCCTCTTGCCCGACGTCGCGGGCCGGCCGGGGCGAAAGCGCCTGCGCGAAGTGACGCCCGCGCAGGGTGAGAAGAAGTACCGGGTGAGCTACTTCCTCGGCTGCGCCACCAATCTGCTCTATCCCGAGGTGGCCGAGGACACGGTCGAGGTACTAAGCCGCAACGGCTGCGAAGTGGTCACCGTCGACGACGTCAAGTGTTGCGGGATGCCTCATTTGGCCTACGGCGACATGGAAACCGCCCGAGAACTTGCGCGCGAGAACCTGCGCGCGTTGAGCGACGCCGGATCCGATTATGTGGTCAGCGACTGCGCTTCCTGCTCGGCCACGCTGGGCGAGACCTACCAGCACCTGTTCGACGCGGGTACGCCTGAGCACGCGCGCACCAAGGAACTGGCGGACACGGTTTACGATGTCAGCCGTTTTCTCGTCGAAGTCACCGGAATCCAGCCCGGCGAGCACCAGGTCGAGGCCACCGTGACCTATCACGATCCCTGCCACCTGTCGCGGGCCCAGAAGGTCACCGAGCAGCCGCGCGCAGTGCTGCGCGCGGTCCCCGGCGTCGAGTTTCGCGAGATGGCCGAGGCCGATCGGTGCTGCGGCTCCGCCGGCAGCTTTAGCGTGATGCATCACGATATCTCCACCAAGATCCTGGACCGCAAAATCGACAACGTCGAAGCCACCCAGAGTGAGCTTGTGGCCACGAGTTGCCCCACCTGCACCATGCAACTGAGCTTCGGGCTACGCGAGCGAGGCTCCGAAGCGACGGTGGTTCATCCGGTTCAGCTGCTGGCTCGGTCTTATCGCGGGGAATAGGCCGCACGCTCGGTTCGCTGCCTCGAGTTGTCACTCCATAGACGGGCCTCTTCTCGAGGGGCCCGTCTTTCTTTCGGCCTCATTGGCGGATAGCCGTTCTGCGGGAGCGCGATAGAGGGATGAAAAAGGGGGCGCTCGTGGCGAGCGCCCCCTTTTCGGAAGAACAGGTATGGTGCCGTCTCGTACGGCATCACGCCGTGCTACGGCAATGGCCGCCCCCGACTCAGATGAAGCCCAGGGCCCAGAATAAGTAGATCATGGCCATTGCGACAACGCCACCTATTCCGGTACCACCGCCGTACATGATGAGAGCTGAACGGAGGGGCATCCGGGACAGGGTGGTCGTCACCCAGAAGTAACTGGAGTTGACGTACTTGACGATCACCGAACCTGAAGCGCCCGCAAGCATGGTGGCTTCCGGGCTGAGGCCCAGGGTGTCCATCATGGGGGCGGCGATAGAGGCGGCGGTGATAACGCCGACGGTCGTCGAACCGGTGATCATGTTGCCGATCACACCTAGGACGAAAGGCAGGAAGATGTTGGGCACGCCGGCGTCGGCGATAAACTGAGCGATCTCGTCCACCGCCGGGGTGGTACGAAGGATACGGCTGAGAGAGCCACCGAGGCCGGTAACGATGATGATCATGGCCGAGGTGCGCAGTCCCTCTTCTGCCCAGATGCTCTTCCGCTTCTGCTTCTGCTCGCCCTTGGCGTTCATGTAGGCGATGACCAGACCAATCGACAGAGCGACCACTGGCCAGCCAATGAAGATCGCTATGTCCACGAGGATGTTGTCACCACTGATGGTGCCCTGGTCGACCATGAAGCTGACCACGCTTTGTCCGGCGATCAGGATCAGCGGAACGATGATGGGCAGGTAGGCCATCAGCGTCGAAGGCAGTTCGTCCTCCCGGCCCTGTTCCACGAAGGACTGGCCCAGGAACTCACGATCCGGCTCGGACTCGATGTGGGGGCCGAGCACGCGGGCATACAGATACGCGGCCAGCGAAGCCACGAAGGTGGCCGCCGAACCCCAGAGGATGACCAAGCCCACATCCGCTTCTACCAGAGCCACTGCAGCCAATGGGCCAGGGGTAGGCGGAACCATCGCGTGGGTCAGCTGCATGGAGGTCACCAGGCCGGTCGCCATAACCGCCATGTTCACGCCGGAGCTGATGGCCGCGGAGTGAACCAGGGGGTTGAGGATGACGTAGCCTACATCGGAGAAGATCGCGATACCGACGATGAAGCCGGAGAGGGTAAGGGCCAGCGGCATGCGCGCACGGCCCACCAGACCGATCATGGAAAGCGTGATGCGTTCCACGCCCCCGGTCTCTTTGAGCGCCTCTCCCAAGATAGAACCGAGCACGATGACTACGGCGATATCTTCGACCGTGCCCCCGAAGCCCGAACTGAAGGCATCGATAAACAGTTCACGGTCGATTGTCGGGAGCATTCCGAAAAGCAGGATGGGCACGAGCAAAGCGAAGAATACGTGCCACTTGAAGGCAGTGATCAGCAGGAAGAGCAGGGCGATGACCCCGACAAAACCTAAGATCGCTAGAGTTGAATTAGTAGTAATCAGTTCTTCCACGTAGAGATCCCCTTTCTTTCACGGGAAGATGAACCGTCGGTCCTACCGCGCCTCTAGTACTTCTAAATGCATCACCCCCTCTTCTGAGGCGCGTTGGGCGACGGCGGCATAGTGCCGCCGTCGCTCTCGCCATCTCTACTTCTGCAGATATTCAATGGCGGAAAGGACTCCACCTTGTTTGTAGGGCACGCCCGCGTTGGCCAGACCCATCTCGACTCCGGCCAAGGTGCCGGCCAGCGTCAGGTCATTGAGCCCGCCCAGGTGCCCGATGCGAAAGACCTTGTCCTTGACCTTGCCCAGGCCGGTGCCCAGGGACATGTCGTACTTCTCCAGGATGACCTTGCGCAGCGCGTCCGCGCTGTGGCCCTCGGGCATCAGCACCGCGGTCAGCACGCCCGAGTACTCCTTGGGTTCCTGGCAGAGGACCTCGAGTCCCCAGGCCTCCACAGCGCTCCGTGTCGCTTCGCCAAAGCGGTCGTGGCGTGCGAAGACGTTGTCGAGGCCTTCTTCGAGCAGCATGTCGAGGGCGACGCTCAGCCCGTAGAGCAGGTTGGTGGCCGGGGTGTAGTGCCAGAAGCCCTTCTTGTTGTTCTCCAGGATCGAATCCCAATCCCAGTACGAGCGGGCAAAGCCGGCGGTCTCGTGGGCCTCGAGGGCTTTGTCGCTGATCGCGTTGAAGCCCAGGCCCGGGGGCAGCATCAGTCCCTTTTGCGAACAGCTGACGGTGACGTCCACCTTCCACTCGTCGTGGCGGTAGTTGATGGAGCCCAGCGAAGAGATGGTATCCACCATGAAGAGAGCCGGGTGGTCCACGCGGTCAATGGCCTCGCGGATCTCACCAATGCGGCTGGCGCAGCCCGTAGAGGTCTCGTTGTGGACCACGCAGACCGCTTTGATCTCGTGGTTCTTGTCTGCCGTCAGCTTCTCTTCCACATCTTTGGGGTCGGCTCCGTGGCGCCAATCGCCGGGCACGAAGTCGACCTCTAGCCCGAGCTTTTCCGCCATGCTCTTCCACAGCGTGGCGAAGTGGCCGGTCTCGAACATCAGCACCTTGTCTCCGGGGGAGAGGGTGTTGACCAGCGAGGCCTCCCAAGCGCCGGTGCCCGAGGAGGGGTAGATGATGACCGGGCTATCGGTCTTGAAGACCTGTTTGACCTGGTCGAGGACTTTGAGGCCGAGCTCGGCGAACTGAGGGCCGCGGTGATCGATGGTGGCCTGGCCGATTGCCTGCAGCACTGGATCCGGCACCGAGGACGGGCCGGGAATCTGCAGGAAGTGACGACCGGCGGTGTAGCGTACTTCTGCCATCTGAGATTGAGCTCCTTCTCTGTTTACTTTTGGACGCGGCTCAAGTCGACTACTCGTAGCGGGGCGCGGGAACCGCATCCTTGGCCGTGACACCGACTTCGAACCGGCCCAGGTTCTCGATCTCGCAGGCGACGGTGTCGCCGTCCTTGATGGTGCAGGTGCCGGCCGGCGTGCCCGTGGCGATCACATCGCCGGGATACAGGGTCATCACCGAAGAGGCAAATGCCACGATTTTGGCAACGCCCCAGATCATTATGCTGGTGCGGGCGTCCTGCTTGAGCTCGCCGTTGACCCAGGTACGCAGCTGCAGATCGTCCGGGTTGGGCACCTCGTCTTTGGTTGTGATCCAGGGCCCGATGGGAGTGAAGGTGTCGAAGGACTTGCGAGTGGAGCGCAGCTCCTGGCCCTTGAGCGTGATGTCCATGACGCAGGTGTAACCGGCGACGTAGTCGAAGGCCTCTTCCTCGGAAACCCTCTTGGCCTCCTGCCCGATGACGATTCCGAGTTCGCCCTCCTGGTCTACATCGCGGTCCGTAAAGGGTAGTACGATCGATTGCCCCGGTCCGATCACTGAGGAGTTGGCCTTGAGGAAGACTCCCAGCTCGGCTACGGAGCCCGAGGCCTTCTGCTCGGCACGATGGGCTGCGTAGTTCATGGGCGCGGCGATAACCTTGCCCGGACGGGGCAGGGGCGAAGACAGCTTGACCTCACTTAGGCTCATTCTCGCTTCGCCGCTCTTGGCCCGCTGTTCGATTTGGCCCTGGAGGCTGTCCAGTCTGCCCAGGAGCATGAGCATGGCCGCTCCCGGACCCGCCTCGGGTGGGGCGCTCACCAGGTCGGAGATGTCGATGACTCTCTCGTTCGCAACCAGACCCAGCCGGTCTCCGTCAAGCAGTGCTAAACGCAATGTCTATCCTCCTCCTTCGTTTGGCGAGGCGAGTCCGGCCATCAAATGAACCAGGCTCACCCGCTACCACCGTCGCCTAATCTCTAATGCGTGATGCATATCTAACATGAAGGGGAATGATCTACAATAATGGTGAGGGCATTAATCGAGGTGAAACTCAAATTAGCGACCAATAGCTATGTGAATGTTGACGGTGGAGTGTAATCAAAAAGATATTGTGTACTCAACTGGGCTATGAATGACATAATTTGACAGGAGTTTACAAAATGTGGCGGAAGCCGCTTTGTACTGCGGAGCGGGCTATGCTTTGCTTATGGGGTCGCACGGGGTGGTTGGCGTCCATGACCTGGAGGCACTAGGGAGGAAATCTTGGAGCTGAGCCCAATTGAGCAGCAGATCTGGGAAAGAGTGCGCCACGATCTAGCCGAAGAGCCTGTCGCTAGCCCGGACCACTCCATGAGGGTCGCTGGCTGGGCGGCCCGGATAGGGAAGGATGCCGGCGCCGACGTCCGCGGGTTGGTAACCGCCGCTCTTTTGCACGACATCGGCGCGGTGATAGATCGCGAGCGCCACTACCTGGAGGGGCGTCAACGGGCGGAGGAGATCCTGGCCGAGGTGGGATACCCGGAGGACCGCCGCAGCGCCGCCCTTCACATTCTCGAGTCTCACAGCCGCTACGGGGGCCCGCCTCCGCTCACGACGGAAGCCAAGATCGGCAAGGATGCGGACGCCCTCGAGTGGTCGGGCGCGATCGGCCTGGTTAGGTCGATCGTGCGGGGGGTGGCCGAGGGCAACTTCAGCGGCCACCTGGAGGACCTGCTTGCCTACCTGGAGGGAGAAATTGAAAAGGTCGAAGGCACTTTTCACACCGAGCAGGCGGAAGCTCTGGGGCAGGGCCGCATCGCGTACATGAGGAGCTTCCTGGAGAGAATCCGGCAGGAACTGGAATTCGAGGCGTAGATCTGATGAGTGTCGGGATAATCCGGCTGGACCACCTGGTCCTAACCGTCGCCAATCTCGAGCGCAGCATCTCCTTTTACCAGAGGGTCTTGGGCTTGGAGGCGGTCAGCTTTGGTGAAGGCAGGCACGCCCTGCGCTTTGGCGATTCCAAGATCAATCTGCATCTGGCCGGAGCTGAAGTCGAACCGCACGCCCTACGGCCCCAATCCGGGTCGGCGGATCTCTGCTTTCTGGTGGAGCGGCCGGTCGATGAAGTGCTGGAGGGGTTAGCGGAACTCGGTGTGGGGGCAGAAGTCGGGCCGGTTCGCCGGACGGGCGCCCGGACCCCGCTGCTCTCGATCTACCTGCGGGATCCGGACGGCAACCTGATCGAGCTCTCCAATGAGCTCGATCAGGAGGTCAGCGGCGGTTGAGGACTCCCATGATGATGCTGATGAGAATCAGGACGAGGGCGATGATTAGAAGCCAGCGCAAGGCTTCCACGAAGAGGCCGACACCACCGATGATGAGTGCGAGAATCAACAGGAGTACAAGGAGCCACATAGGTCCCTCCTAACTTTGGACTGGGCCAGCTGCCGTGTAGGTACCCGAAGCGAAACAGTGCCGAACGTGGCCCCGATGCGCCGGACCTGCCGGGTCCGGCGCATCCCGAAGGCGCGCGCTACCCCGCCGGCGGCACCGCCTCCTCGGGCAGTGAACGGCCTACGAGTTCCATCAGGTGGTAGGCCTCTTGTTCCAGCCCCGATCTCCTCACGCCCCAGGCCAGCTGCATGTGGCAGCCGGGGTTGAGCGTGACCACGGCGTCGGCCTCGGTCTTAACCACGTTGGCCATCTTGCGGTCGAGGACCTGCTCGCTCTCCTCTGGATGCAGCAGTCCCCAGTTGGCCCCGCTGCCGCAGCACCAGTTGGACTCGAACATCTCGACCAGTTCGAGGCCGGGGATGGCCTCGATCAGCTGCCGCGGCTCCTTCGCGATCCCCTGGGCGTGCGCGAGGTGGCAGGGGTCGTGGTAGGTGATGGTCATCTCGACCGGCTTCAGGTCTTCGGTGCGCATGCCCGCGCCGACCAGGAACTCCGAAACGTCCTGGATGCGCGAGCGGAACTCGTGCAGGTATCGTTCGTCCATCCGGCCTTCGAGCAGCTCTTCGTAATCCTTGAGAGCGGCGCCGCAGCCGGCGCAGTCGGTGACGATCGCGTCCAAGTCCCAGCGCAGGAAGGTCTCGACGTTGTGCTCGCCCAGCTTTCGGGCTGTCTCGCGGTCGCCCTCGGTGAGGTGAGGTGCTCCGCAGCACTTCGCGCTCTTGGGGATCACCACGTCAAAACCCTGCTGCGCCAAGGTATTGATGGTGGCCCGGGACACTTCGGGATACATCAGGTTCATGATGCAGCCAATGAAGTAGGCTACCGTGCCCCGCTTCTCTCCCCGGGCTTTGACCAGTTCGGGCACCCGGTTGCGCAGGGGAGGCTCCAACTTGGGCAGCATCCCGTCCATCTTCTCCGCGGTTTCGCCCAAGGCTCCGGGAGTCAACTCGAGCAGGTGCGAATTGCGCACCATCCACTGAACGCCGAGCCTCTGGTAGAGGCGAGCGGCCAGCATCGAGTTCTCCAGGCGGTCGTGGTTGGGCAGCATGTACTCGAGCAGGAACTCGCGGAACTGCCTCCAGCCTGGAGGCAGGGGGTGGACCTCGTTGCGAGACTGCGCGCGCACATGCTCCATGATGGGGCCCACCTTGACCCCGGCGGGGCACACGGTGGTGCAGGCGCGGCAGTCCAGGCAGAAGAACCCCTCGAAAGAGACGTTGTCGGAGAGCTCCATCTCACCTTGAGCCACGGCCTTGGCCAGCTGGGCGCGTCCGCGGGGGCTGGACCTCTCCCGGTTGGTGAGGGCGTAGGTGGGGCAGTGCGGCAGGCAGAAGCCGCAGCGCATGCACTGCAGAATATCTTCGTAGGAAGGGGCGTCCTCGGGCAGGAAGTTGCCCAGCCGTTCGCCTTCCTTGCGGATGGCCTGCTCGGCGTCTCGCTTGGTGTACCGGGGTTCGCTGCGCACCGATTGCTTCTCCTCGCTCATCTAGGCCCGGACCTCTTCCTGAAGCTCCGGGGTGAACATCTTTCCGGGATTCAGGCGGCCCTCGGGATCGAAGGCGTGCTTGATTCGGCGCATCACCTTGATTCCGCCCGAGCCGATCTGCCGCTCCAGGTAGCCTATCTTGGCCATGCCGATGCCGTGCTCGCCGGAAACCGTACCGCCCACGGCCAGCACGTGGTCGTAGAGCTCCGAGAAGAAGGCGTGCACCCGCTTGATCTCCTCGCTGTTACGTTCGTCGGTGAGGGCGGTCGGGTGGAGGTTGCCATCGCCGGCATGCCCGAAGGTGCCGACCGTCAGGTCGTACTTCTTGGTTAGCCGGGCGATCTCGTTGAAGGTGGAAGCCAGCTCGCTCCGGGGAACGGTAGAGTCCTCCAGGATGGTGGTCGGCGAGACCCGGGCCAGCGCGGAGAGAGCGGTCCGGCGCGCCGCGGTCAGATCCTCGCCCTCTTCGGCCGTCTGGGCGACCCGGATCACGTCGGCGCCCACGCGCTCCAGCACCTTGTGGATCTCCGCCGCCTCTTCTTCCACCTCGGCCGGATGGCCGTCGGTCTCGATCAGCAGCAGGCCCTGCATTTCGCGGGGGAGCCCGATGCTGACGTAGTCCTCGATACTGTTGATCGTCTTGTTGTCGAGGATCTCCAGAGTTGCCGGGATGATCTTGGCGGCCACGATCTCGCTAACGGCCTGACCGGCGGTGGCGACGTCCTTGAAGTAGGCCACCATGGTCTTCTTCGCCTTGGGCGGGGGAATCAGACTGACGGTGACCTGGGTGACGATGCCCAAGGTGCCTTCGCCGCCCACCAGCAGGTCGCGGAAGGAGTACCCGGCGACGTCCTTGACCGCCTTACCTCCGGTCATCAGATGGCTGCCGTCCATGAGCACCGCTTCGAGGGCCATAACGTAATCCCGCGTAACTCCGTACTTGAGCCCGCGCAGACCCCCGGCGTTCTCGGCGACGTTGCCTCCGATGGTGGAGACCTTCTGAGAACCCGGATCCGGCGGATAGAAAAGGCCGCGTGCGGCCACGGCGCCGGCCAGGTCGAGGGTGATGACGCCGGGCTCCACGGTGGCCGTCAGGTTCTCCTCGTCGATCTCCAGAATCTTGTTCATTCGGGTCATGACGGCGACCACGCCGCCTTCGGCGGGGATGCTGCCACCGGAGAGCCCGGTTCCGCTACCCCGGGGAGACAGAGGCAAGCCGTTCTCATTGGCAAACTCAACCACGTACGCCACTTCTTCCGCCGTCCGGGGAAAGACCACGACGTCGGGAAGGCCGCTCAGTTCGGGTGTTGCGTCGTAACCGTAGGTGTACAGATCCTCCTTCTCATGGAGCACCTGCTCCTTGCCGAGGCGCTGCTCGAGATCCTGGATGGCCTGCGCGGAGAGTTTTGACGGCATACTGAGTCCTCCGGTGGGTTGAGGGGCCAATCCATTGTAACGGTCGAGAGCGCCGACGATCAGCCCCGTTCTTGTCTGGTAAACTCTGCAGGCTGGGGCAAACGGGTTGGGCACTCGCGTCTCGCTATTCGATCGAGGAGTCTTGCGCCACGCATGTCCGCTCAGACCAGCCGACGCAATAGATCGGTGAGTTGCAATCCCAGTGAGGGGAAGACGCCGAGGATCAGCGTGCCAAGCGTGCTGATCCCGAAGGTTGCCACGTAGAGTACGCCGCTCCCTGCCTTCGCCGGCTCCTCGTTGGGCGCGGGGCGCTCCAGGTACAACTTTGCGATCACGCCGACGTAGTAGTAGAGGGCCAGGACCATGTTGGCCGCGGCCAGGAGCACGAGCCAGGTGAGATCGCCTTCGAGACCCACCTCGAGCAGAAAGACCTTGCCCGCGAAGCCGGCCAGCGGGGGGATCCCCGCGAGTGAGAGCAGGGCGAGGGCGAGGACCAGGGCCGGCAGAGGCTGGCGGAACCCCATTCCGGCCAGCGAGGCCAGCCGGTCGGTCCCCCGGGTGCGCTCCCAGAGCGAGGCCACGGAGAAGGCAGCCAGATTCATCAGGAGGTAGGCCGCCAGATAGTAGCCCACCGCGCTCATAGCTCCCGCCACCTCGTGGGCGACCGCCACCGGTATCAGGATGTAGCCCGCTTGGGCGATGCTCGAGTATGCGAGTAGGCGCTTGAGGTGGGTTTGTCGGAGAGCGACCAGGTTTCCCGCTGTCATGGTCAGGGCGGCGAGCAGCGTGACGAGCATCGGCCAACCGCCGGTCCCGTCGGGCAGGGCATAAAGCACAAAACGCAGAAAGCCGGCGAAGCCCGCGATCTTGGGCACCACGGACACGAAGCCGCTCACGGCCGCGGGGGCACCTGAGTAGACGTCGGGAGCCCAGAAGTGGAAGGGGACCAGAGTCATCTCGAAGGCGTAACCGATCAGGATCAGGCCGAGCGCCAGAACGATCCACACCTGATCGCCATCTCCTGCCAGTGCCGCTCCAATGCTGCCCAACTCGAGACTGCCGGTCATGCCGTACAAGAAGGTGAGGCCGTAAGCCATCACCGCAAGCGCGGCAGCAGCGTAGATGAAGTACTTGAGCACAGCCTCGTTGCTTGCTCGGTCGGTCCTGACCAGGGTTACGAGCACATAAGAAGGGAGGCTCAGCATCTGGAGGAAGAGAACGATGAGGCCGAGGTCCAGAGCCGAACTGAGGCCCATCCCGCCAAGCGTGGCGAAGAGCAGGGCCATGGGGGCGTGGGCCAGTTGGTTGTGTCCCCGGAACTGGGCGAGTATCGCCAGTAAGGCGATGCCGGCGCCGGAAAGCAGCAGCAGCTTGAAGACGTGGGCGAAGCCGTCGAGGGCGTAGGTGTTGCAGAATACCGTCTGCGACTCCCAGTCGAGCATACGGGCGGTAAGACCGAGGGCGGCTACGATCCCGGTGAAGGCCAGGCCCCCAGGAAGGTAGCGCCAGCGCCCTCGGCCGTGGGTGAAGGCGGCGACTGGGACCAGCAGCAGACCGAGGCCGGCCAAGACCAACTCCGGATAGATGGCCCAAAGGTCGAGACAACTTGCGGTTTCCGAGGGCATTCGGAGGCTAGGGGAGGGTGGAGAGTTGCTGACTCACTGGATCGATGTAGCGAAGAAGCAGGAAGGGGAGCACCCCGATCGCCAGGGAGAGCACGACGAGGGGCACGGACGCAATGGCCTCGCGAGCATCCAGATCGGGGAAGTTCGGCTCCGGCAGGGAAAGCTCGCCCATCACGATGCGCACAAGCACCAGAATGAAGAGTGCCGTCATGATCACCAGGCCGAGCACCACGACCGCGGCGGCCCAGAGTTGTTCGCTGACAGTGGCTCCCAGCACCTGGAACTCCGCTACGAAACCGGAGAAGCCCGGCAGGCCAAGCGAGCCAAATGCCAGCGCCGCTAGCAGAAAGCTGTATCGAGGGGCGGCTTGCAGCAGACCCGAGAAACGGCTCATCTCGCGCGTATGGCCGCGGGCCTGCAGCATCCCGACCAGCAAGAAAAGGCCGCCCGTCAGTAGACCGTGACTGACTGCCTGTACGGCCGCCCCGTTGAGAGCCAGCCGGCGTACGTCGCCGTCGTCGGCCAAGCCCCAGACCGCCAATCCCAGTATGACGTATCCCATGTGGTTGACGCTGGTGTAGGCCACCAGCCTCTTTAGGTCGGACTGGGCCAGGGCGGCGAGGGCGCCGTAGACCAAGGTGATCAGTGCGATTGCCAGCAGCCAGGGGGCGTACTCGCGTGTTGCCTGAGGCAGCAGCGTCGGCACTACTACGATGAAGCCGTACGCGCCCATCTTCAACTGCGCGCCGGCAAGCAGGACACTACCCTCGGTCGGGGCTTCCACGTGCGCGTCAGGGAGCCAGTTGTGCAGCGGGAAGATCGGAAGCTTGACACCAAAGCCCAGCACCAGTCCGAGCAGGGCAAGAGCCGCTCCCGTACCGGAGAGGGGGGACTGCGCCGCAAGCTCGTCCAGACTGAAGGTGCGCGGGCTGGACGATAAGTAGAGGCCGAGGAAGGAGAGGAGCATGGCGAGGCTCCCCGCACGCGTGTAGAGGAAGAACTTTATCGCCGCGTACCGCCGGTTCTCGTGGCCCCAGATCCCGATGATGAAGTACATCGGTACCAGCCCCACTTCGAAGAAGGCGTAAAAGAGCAGCAGGTCGCGGGAGGCGAAGACCCCGATGAGACCGGTGGTCATCAGCAGGAACAAAAAGGCGTGCCCCCGAGTGTGCTGCCGCTCCGGCAATACGTACACCATCGCGACCGCGGTCAAGAGGGCGGTCAGGATGATCAGGGGCAGGGAGATCCCGGTCACGCCGATGCTGTAGCCGGCGCCCAGCGAAGGGATCCAATCGACGTCGGTTTCCCACTGAAGGCCGCCGTTAGCGTTGAAGCCGGCCAAGAGCACCAGGGTGAGCGCGAGTTCGGTGACGGCCGCCAGCAGCGCAACCCAGCGGACGAGGCGGGGGCGTGAGGCGGGCAGCACGAGCAATACGAGTCCGGCGGCCAAGGGAAAGAATATGACGAGAGAGAGCAACCGGCTCACCTCCAGAAGAGCAGGCTTACCACGGCTGTACCAAAGGTCCAGAGGAACAAGCCGAGGGTGTACAGGTAGACTCGCCCGGTCTGGGCGGGCCGGAGACGGGCTCCCGCCAGGGAGAGGAGTTCGGCGGCGCGGTCGCCGCCCCGCCCGAAGACGCGGGATTCCGTTCTCTCGGTCAATTCGGTGACCCCTTCGACGGCGCGGACGCCGGCCAGAGCCACGCCATCGAGAAACGCCTCGCTTCTCTGGGCGCCCCCGGTGAGTGCGAGGACCAATCCACGCGCCGCCTGAGCTCCGCCGTCCAGCGCGGCTTCAAAGCGCGGGAGGGGAAAAGACGAGGCCTCGGCAGTGCGCATGCCCAACTCGGGCACGGCTTCCAAGGCACGCTCCAGGAGACGGGGCAGCGGTTCGAAGAGAGAGGCCGTGCCCTTGGAGCGGACCAGCAACCAGGCCGCCAACAAACCGACGAGTCCGGCTATCCCGGCGGCTATGCGCCAGGCAGCTCCGGCACCGGACTCTTTGGCAAAAGGCAATAGTCCCTCCACGGCGGGATGTAGTAGCAGGCCCGTCAGGGCCGCAGCGGCGCCTCCCAGTAACATGGCAAGCATCATGCTCCCCCCGGGGTCCTTGGGGCCGGCACCTTCCTGGGGGGGCGGGCTTCGCCTGGTTCCGAGGAAGGTGGCGACGCCCGCACGGCCGATGTATAGGCCGGCCAGGAGGACCAGGCCCACGGAGACGAGCCCCAGCGCGGGATGCTTGGCGGCCGCCGCGGCGACGATCAGATCCTCGCTCCAGAAGCCCGAGAGCGGCGGCACGCCGGCCAGGGCCAGCGCCGCCAGTCCGAAGACGGCGGCGGTCAGGGGCATGGAACGGCGAAGCCCGCCGAGCTGACTGAGGTCGCGGGTCCCCGCACCGTGATCTACCGCTCCCGCCGTGAGAAACAGGGTCGACTTGAAGACGGAGTGGGTGGCCAGGTGGTAGGCGCCCGCCAGCGGGGCGCCGAGGCCAATGGCGAAGACCATCTCACCCAACTGAGAGATAGTGGACCAGGCCAGCAGTCTCTTGAGATCGTTCTGGCCGGTGGCGACGATTGCGGCAACCACGGCACCGGCTAGTCCCAGCCAGAGGACGAGCGTGAGCGCCCACGGTGAGGCCTCGTACAGCGGGAAGAGCCGCAGCAGCAGAAAGACTCCCGCGGCAACCATCGTGGCCGAGTGGATCAAGGCCGAGACGGGCGTGGGCCCGGCCATGGCCGCGGGGAGCCAAGCGGTGAGGGGGAGTTGAGCGCTCTTACCCACAACGGCCAGCAGGAAAAGCAGGGCCAGGATGAGCAGCTCTGCCTCGGTGAAGGCGGGCGTCCCCAGGGAACCGAGGAAGGCGTCGATCCGCGACGTGTGCAGGCGCATGGTCACGTGCAGCCAGGCGAGCAACAAGCCCATGTCGGCGACCCGCGTCATGAGAAAGGCGCGTTGTGCCGCCCTGCGCGACGCCGCCTCGCGATACCAGAAACCGATGAGCAGGAACGAAGCCAAGCCCACGAACTCCCAGGCGGAAAAGAGCACGATCCAGGAGCCGGCCAGAACCAGTGCGAGCATGGCGCCAACGAACAGAGCCAGTTCGGCAAAGAAGCGGATGACGCCGGCTTCGGTTTCCATGTATTTGATGGAGTAGAGGATCACGAGTGTGGAGATCGAGGCGACGAGCACGGCGAGGAAGTAGGTTAGCTCGGTAGACTCCAGGGCGACGGTGACGGCAAGGCCGGAAACGCCCAACCATTCCCCGGAGACTTCGATTTCCCGGCCCCACAATAGGAGCAGGATGCCGAGCGAGAACGCCGAGGACGCGAGCGCGACCCAACCCGGCCAGCGCCTCAGCCTGCCATCGCCGCTCCGCGCAAACAACCCCGCCAGAGCCAAGCCGCCCGCCGTCGCAAGGGGGAGGATGGGCACCATCAGGAGCAGCGCGCTCTGGATGCCGGCGGTCATCCCCGCAGCTCCGCATAATCATCCACCTGTACCGAACTCCGGTTGCGGTAGAGCAGCAGCATGATGGCGAGGCCGATTCCCATCTCAACGGCTCCGACTGTGATGATGATGATGGCGAAGATCTGGGCGGAGTAGTCGCCCGGGTTCACGAAGCGCCAGAAGGCGATGAGGTTGAGGCCGATCGCGTTGAGCAGCACCTCGATTCCCATCAGGATCATGACCGCGGAGCGTTGAGCGATGACGGCGTAGACCCCGATGGCGAACAGGAGGGCCGCCACCACGAGGTAGGCGGTCAGCGGTACGGCCACTTCAGTCCCCCTCCTTGGAATCTCTGGCGACCACATCGCCGGCCGATTCTTCGACTTCGGGGGGAGGAGCGTCCACAGTCACATAAGCCGTCCGCGAGCGATCGTCGGGGTAGCGCGAGGTCCGCCCGATGAGTACGGCGCCGAAGATCCCGATCAGGATGAGCAGACCGGCACCCTCGAAAGCCATCATGTATTTGCCCATCAGCAGATTGCCGATCTGTTCCGCCGAATCCGGATTTGGCTGCTCGGTTGATTCGGGCCAGGCAGGGCGAAGCAGGAGTAGCCCGGTGAGCAAGGCTCCGTTTGCCAGTCCGAGGAGGGCGGCCCAGCCTTTGACCGGGGTGGTCATTGACATGTCCATGCCTCCGCCGTCCCCGCCGTCCCCGCCGTGCTCCATGCCTCCGCCGTCCCCGCCGTCCCCGCCGTGCTCCATGCCTCCGCCGTCATGGCCGCCGTGCTCCATGTCCCCGCCGCCATCGTCTTTCTTGCCGGAGGAGAGCCCTAGACTGAAGAAGCGTTCGACCAGCGACATCTTCATGTCGGCCATCATCGCCCCGCCCGGGTCCATGGAGAAGAGCACCATGAAAAGGATCATTACCAGCATTCCGCCGATGTACATCATGATCTGCAGCAGGCCGAGCAGATCGGCGGAGAGCAGGATGAAGAGTCCCGCGACGCCGATGAACGAGGCCATCAGGAAGATGCCGCTGCGGAACATGCTCATGGTGGTGGCCATTCCCAGGGCCCCGGCCAGGGAGATCAGAGCGAGCACCAGGAAGGCGAACCATTCAGCCATTTCTCCGAGACTCATTTGACCACCCCCCTCACGGCCCCGCGCCGAGCAGGATCAGGCCGCCGACCAGCAGCACGTTGGCGAGGCCTACCGGCGTGAGCACCTTCCAGGAGAGGGCCAACATCTCGGCCGTCGACAGAGGCCGAAAGCGGGCGCCCAGCCAAAGCATGAGGACCATCAGGGCTAGAGTCTTGAGGATCATCCACAAGGGATCGGGCAACAGCGGCCCGTTCCAGCCACCCAGGTAGAGGACCGACCCCATCGCGGCCACGAGCAGGAGCACCCCGGACATGGAGAGGCGCCAGAGCAGCGCCTGCCACCCCGCGGAGGAGCCGTAGACACCGTGTTCGATGTGGCGGGAGAAGGGCTCGACAAACGGTGGTCGATAGGCCTGCATTGCTCCCGTGACTAGGTAGAGGGCAAAGCCCAGAGGCTGCAGCACCACGAACCAAAGCCCCTCCTGCGCTTGGGCGATGGCGATCGTCGAGAGTGAGCCCGCCATCATGATGGCCCCGATGTAGGCCAGGCCCAGCGGGACGACGTAGGAAACCAGCTGCGCCACCGCCCGGTAGTAGACCTCTGCCGCGTTGCGGACGTTTGCACCCCAGCCGCCCAGGCTGAGCCCCAAAACTACGAAGTCGATGACCACAATGAAGTAAAAGACGCCGATACCCAGGTCCTGCCCCACGAGGTCGGGGCCCAGCGGAATGACCACGGCGCCGAAGAGCACGCCCAACACGGCCACGATGGGGCCGGCAGGATAGAGCCAGACGTCGGGGTTGGGCGCGAGGCCGATCGGGCCCTGGGGATGGGTGCCGGCAGCGGGCCCCAACTCGGTGACCCCTGCCGACTCGAGCACGCGGGGCTCCAATCTCCAGGTTAGGGTCGCGCCGAGCACGAGTGCCACGAGGACGCCGACGCTTCGCAGGAGAATTTCGCCGCCGGTCATGCGAAGGCCGCCCTGGCTACTCCCACTCCAGTCCTCCCATCTTCCAGGCATAGGTGATGCCCGCGCTCAGGATCGCGATGAAGACGAGCATGTCGAGGAAGGCCTCGAGGCCCAGGTTCGCGAATACGACCGCCCAGGGATACATGAAGATCATCTCCATGTCGAAGGACAGGAAGATCAGGGCGTAGACGGGAAAACCGAAGCGATATTGGGCCCAGGCCGAATCCCGCAGCTCGACCTCCACCGGCGGATGGTAGACGGCGGCAAGAAGCAGGGCTGCGGCCGTGGCGATCAGCGAGAGCAGCCCTACGACGGCGTAGGCGCTGGGAATCACGGCGCGCGCCCGGTCGGGGTTTCCTCTGTCTCTTCGGCCATCTGGGCGGCGTCCGCCGTCTTCTCCACGTTTCGGCTCAGGTGGCCCGCCTCGAGGTAGATCCGGTCTGGATACCGGTTACGACTTCGGGGCCTGCTCCGTAGGTGGCCCGCAGTTCCGAATCTCGCTCCCCCTCGGGGTGGTATCGCGCCTCGGGTTCCTGCCGCTTATCCGGATAGGCGCTTTGCGGGCGGGCCGGATCCCTTTCGCTCCGCTCGTCGTCCATCCATCCCTCCCCTGGTCCTGGACTACGCTGGATCATCGCGACGGAATTCGCCGTGGCGAAGAGCCGGTCCCACTTCGGGCACGGTTGACCAGGGGTGGCGATCCCCTGAAGCCGTCCCATCTTGAAGAGAAACTCACCTTCGCAGGGAGGCGGGTACCCCCCTCCCGCCTTCCTAATCCAAGTTAGCGCCAGGTTGTGTAAGAAATCGCGTAGTGAGTAACTCGAGGCTTTTCTTACCCCTTTCATCTGCTGTCAAAAGAGAAGATGCGCGTCCTGCGGCCCCGTTTGGCCACACTGGGCTCGAAGGTAGCGTAAGACAAACAAACAGTTCCGAACATGACAGGGGGAATACGGAAAGATGAGCACACCTGACCCTACGCAAGACCCAACCGGGAGACCTGTGCAGAGAGGCGACCGCTCGGCGCCTCCGGGGGGACGTCCTCCCGGTACGCCGCCGTACGAACCGGGCTACGGTCCGGAGGGTCGGGAGCCGGGGGGAAACTCCGGTGGGGGCAGAAACGTATGGATGTGGATAGCCATCGTCCTGGCCCTTGTCGTTGCGGTCGGCTTGATTATCTGGCTGCTGACCGGCGAGGAAGAGCTGCAGCCGGCCGAATCGGGGATGACCGTGGACGACATCGTGGACAATCCCGGGGAGTACCTGGGAGAAACGGTGTCGCTGACGGGGCGGGTCCAGGAGGTGGTCGACAACCGCGCGTTCACCATCTCACCGGCGGAATTCGACAGCGAAGCAGAACTCCTAGTGATCGGCTCCGACTCGCTCTTGGACGCGGATGGGGAAGCCGGAGAGCTCCTCGTGTTTCCAGGGGAAACGCTAGAGCTAACCGGTGAGGTCCGTCTGTTCGATCTGGTCGATCTCGGTCAGGAACTGGGAACCTCATTCGACGCCGGTGATTTCGAGGCGTACGAAGACGAACCCGTTTTGGTCGCGACCGAGATCTACGGTGACGTTAGAGAACGGATTGGGGACTCGACGACATCGAGCTCTGTCGCTTCCAGCACCACCACCAGCACCACCGTAGCGGAGACGACCACCACCGCGGCGCCGGCGGCCGAGCCCGAGACCACGACTACGATGGAGCCGCGAAGCGCGACAGTGAACGATATCGTCTCCGGGGCTCAGGACTTCATCGGCGCAGACGCGACTCTGGTGGGCACGGTGGTCGACCCTGTGGGGGAGCGGACCTTCGCACTGGCGGCCGAGGGAGCCCAGGATGGGGTGCCGCTAGAGGAAAAGCTGCTCGTCGTCGCCCCACCACAACTGGTGGACCAGGTCGAGGTGGGGGTTGTGGTTGAGGTGACGGGCAACGTGCGCCGTTTCGATGCCGGATTCCGCAACAGCTTCCAGACAGAACTCGATGAGCAAACCATTCAGGAGTGGGAAGGCCGGCCCGCGATCCTGGTCACGCAGCCCGAGCTGTTCCAGGTGCGTTGAGCGGGGCCGGTCTCCGGTGGGAGAGCCGGACGCTCGGCTGGTTTCCGCCGGGACGCCCACGGGACGCTCGGCCGGAGCCCGCCGGACGGCCACGGGACGCTCGGCCGGCGCCCGCGAGACGCCCACGAGCCGCCCGGTGCGGGCGGGGGCAAGCCGTTCAGCCTCGACGTGGGCTAGGATTCGGGTATGAACTCGGATAGCGACACCACCGCCTTGAGGGTGGAGGCACTGAGCAGGACCGTCATGGGAGCCAAGTTGCTGGACGGGGTCAGCTTTGCCGTTCGGCGAGGGGAGGTTTGGGCGATTGTGGGACCGAGCGGGGCCGGGAAGTCCAGTCTCCTTCGGCTCCTGGTGCGGCTGGACGAGCCCTCAGCCGGGACGGTTTACCTCGATGGAGTCGATTACCGGGAGTTGCCTCCAAGGGAGCTGCGGAGGCGGGTCGGCCTGGTGGCCCAGCATGCAGCCCTCTTTCCCGGCACAGTCGCAGAAAATGTGCGTTTCGGCCCCCGCCACCGCGGTGTGGAGCTGTCAACAGAACGGGTCGAAAAACTGCTGGCGGGAGTGGGTTTGTCCGGTTTCCGACACCGCAACGTCGCCAACCTCTCCGGTGGAGAAGCCCAGCGCGTGGGTCTCGCCCGCACGCTCGCCAACGAGCCGGAAATCCTGCTCCTGGATGAGCCTACGTCCGCTCTGGATGAGACCTCACGCGAGGACGTGGAGGCTCTGATCCGCTCGATCATCCGGGAGAACGAGCTCACCTGCCTCATCGTGACCCACGACGTGGCGCAGGCTCGACGCACAGCGGACCACGCCTTGCTTTTGCGGCAAGGGCGGGTGGCGGAAAAGGGACCCATCGAGGGAGTGCTCGGTGCTCACCCGGCTGTTCGATAACGAGCTGCTCTTGGGTGCTGCCCAGGCGGCCGTGGCTCTTGCCTTGGCCCTGTTGGTCATCCTCCTCGCCCGGCGCGAGCAGGTGCATCTAGAGCGCGACCTGACCGGGGCACTCCTGCGGGGGCTCGTGCAGATCGTGGCCGTGGGTTCCATCTTCTTGCTCTTGTTGCAGGCGCCGGTTTGGATTACGGGATTCGTCCTCATGGGCATGGTGGCCGCCGCGGCGGCGATCGCCCGCCGCCGGGTCAATGGAATCCCGGGAGTCTTCGCCGTGTCGTTGTATGGGATCGCCTTCGGCTCGGGCCTGGTGATCCTGCCGATGACGCTACTCGGGGTGATAGAGACTCAGGTAACCGCTCTCATCCCGGTGGGCAGCATGATCATCGCCTCCAGTATGAACACCTGTGCGCTGGCGCTTGAACGGTTCCGTGCCGATGTGGAAACCCACGCCGCCCAGATCGAGGCAGGGCTCGCGCTGGGCGCCGCCCCCGCCGAGACAGTCACCCCCTACGTGCGTTCGGCCGTCACCGCCAGCCTGATTCCCCATCTGAATACTCTGCGCTCGCTGGGAATCGTCTGGATTCCCGGCATCATGGCGGGGATGATCCTCTCCGGTGCGGATCCCGTCTATGCCGCGGTCTACCAGTTCGTGGTCATCGCCATGATCTTCGCCGCCGGCGGGCTCACCGCTCTTGCCAGCATGATCCTGGTCCGGGGACGAGTCTTTGGGGCCTCCGAGCAGCTGCTCATCCGTCAGGGAAGCTGACGGCTAGAGCGGGACGCGCCCGCCGATCTGCGGCTAAGCGTCGAGTTGCGCCCCTCGCGTTCTCCTCGGCGCCTTGTGGAGAAAAAGCAGGACCAACAAGCCGCCAATACCGGAGATCGTCGAGGCTACCAGAATCGCCAGTTTAGCCAGCGGCAGGAGTTCGCTGCCGGCGAAGGCAAGATTGGCGATGAAGAGGGACATCGTGAACCCAACGCCTGCCAGCCAGGCTATGCCGTAGAGCCCACGCCAGGTGATCGCGCTGCCGAACTCTGCCCAGCCGAGTCGATGGGCCGCCCAGATGAAGACCATTATTCCCGCCTGTTTTCCCACCACGAGGCCCAACACGATGCCCAGCCCCACCGGCTCGAGCAGCCCGGAGAGCAGTTCCGGGTCGATGGCCACACCGGCGTTGGCCAGAGCGAAGAGCGGCATTATGGCGTAGGACACCCAGGGAGTGAGAGCGTGCTCGAAGCGTAGCAGTGGCGAGCGAGAGCCTCCGCGGGAAGGAATGGTCATCGCCAGCAGAACCCCCGCAACCGTGGCGTGGATGCCCGACGCCAGGATGTCCAGCCAGAGGACGAATCCAATGACGATGTAAGGCACGAGGCTGCGTACGTTGAGGATGTTCAGAGCGGCGAGTACTGCGATTGTGAGGGCACTGCCGCCCAAGTAGAGTGGGGCCAGCCCTTCGCCGTAGAAGAGGGCGATAACCAGCACGGCCCCCAAATCGTCGACGATGGCAAGGGCCGTCAGGAATACCTTTAGCCCGGTGGATATCCGGTTTCCCAGCAGGGCGAGGATGCCCAGCGCGAAGGCGATGTCCGTGGCCATCGGGATCCCCCAACCCCGCAGCCCCTCGCCCCCCAGATTGAAGGCCACGAAGACCAGGGCTGGAACGAGCATACCCCCGAGGGCCGCCGCCGCAGGCAGCACCGACTGCCCTCTGGTTGATAGCTCCCCCACGAGGACTTCCCGCTTGATTTCAAGCCCCACCACGAAGAAGAAGATCACCATCAGGCCGTCGTTGATCCAGTGGTGAAGGTCAAAGGAGAGAGCGCGGCCGGCCAGCCTCACGCTGGCCCGCGCCTCCCAGAGGCTGTCGTAGCTGTCGGCTCCGGGGGAGTTGGCCCAGACCAAGGCGACAAACGTGGCCGCGAGCAACAGCAGCCCTCCCGAGGCCTCTGCCTGGGCGAAGCTCTTAAATGGGCGAAGCAGCGTTTGTTTGGCCTTGTCTCCTGATTCAGTCATCATCCAACCGCTCCCCCGCGGAAGGTCTAATCGAAACGACCCCAAGGGCAGGGGGTGAGGTCGACGCCGTCGGAGCTGCGCTGGGCTTAGGCTGAAGGCCGCTCACCGGATCGATCGCGTAATTGCCCAGTCTGCGGAGATCGAGCCATCCCCGGTAGCGGCCCGCCTGCAGTTCCCGCCAGGCCGTCTCCCCATCCGGGGCGGGAGTCTCGAGAGCCAGTCCGGCGGCTCCCAGCGCTTGAACCACGTGTGCGTCGGAGCCGGTGCTGAACTTGGCCTCGGGAGCCAGATGCCCGCGCAGCTCAAGCATGCGCCCGTTTACCGTCTGCACGGCCTTGCGCAGTTCTTCCGGTTCACGGGAGACCGCCAGCCGTCCCAGCAGGGCGCGGAGACGGACCGCATTGAACTCCAGGAAGTCGATCCGCATTCGGCCGAACCATCCTGGCCACCGCACGCGCCTAGCCGGAGTATCGAGCGGCGGGTGGGCAAAGGTGACGAGCACCCGGGAGTCCTCGAGCACCGCCAGGGGAGGAACGCGCCGCCTCCCGCGGCCGAGTAGCTCCTCACGGTACTCCTCGAATAGCCCTTCGACCCAGGTATGCAGGAGAAAATCGAAAGGCGTACCCTCCATGGTGATCTCCGTGGCATAGAGGGTGCGCCCGGCGAAATCCTTTGCCCAGTCGGCCTGGTAGAAGTCCCACGAAGCATGGTCGGACACGACCACCGCCTGATGCGGCCGGTCGAGGAACCACTCGAGCAGGGCATCGTCGGCTATGCTGGAGCAGCCCGAGGCCTGCCCGTGCACATGAGGATCGATCAGCCTGATAGCTTCCATCACCCAGCATCTTTCCCGATTGACGCTCTCTGTCCGCCGCGTTCTGTAGACTCGCTATTATGCAGGCATTCCCGGAGCGGACCCACTTCGTCAACAGCACTCGAGGGAGCTACGTTTGCGCTTGATCCACACGGCGGACTGGCACTTGGGCCGCCTTTTTCACAACCTTCACCTGACCGCGGACCAGCGTTTCATCTTAGACGGTTTGATTGAGCTGATTGCCGAACTGCAGGCGGACGCTCTGATAGTCGCCGGAGATGTGTTCGACCGCGCGGTTCCCCCCACGGAGGCTGTGGAGTTGCTGGATGATGTCGTCGCGAGGGTGGCGCTCGAGCTCGAGGTTCCCGTGGTGATGATCGCCGGCAACCACGACAGCCCCGCCCGGCTGCAGTATTTCAGCGGCCTGGCCAGACGCGCGGGCGTCCACGTGGTGGGGCAGGTCGGTGGCCAACCTAATCCGGCTCAGATCACCGGCCGGGATGGCGTGGATGTGGAGTTTTGGCCTCTTGCCTACACGGACCCCGAGACGGGCCGAGCCGAGTTGCGGCGCGACGATCTCCACTCGCACGAGGCAGTCGTGGCCGCGCAACTGGAACTGGTCCGTCAGCGGCTCGACGAGGGCGCGCGACAGGTGGTGCTCGCTCACGCCTTCGTTGCCGGCGGCGCCGAGAGCGAGTCGGAGAGGGCACTGTCGGTCGGCGGATCGGGGGTGGTCCCCGCCGGCCTCTTTGCCGGCTTTGACTACGTTGCGCTGGGCCACCTCCACCGGCCGCAGAGCGTGGGCGGAGACCGGGTGCGCTACGCGGGCTCGCTGCTCAAGTACTCCTTTGAAGAGGCGGAGCACAACAAATCCGTTTCGGTGGTCGATCTTGGCCGAGATGGGACCCTCAACGTGCGAGAGCATTGCCTGGCGCCGCGGCGCAATCTGCGGCGCGTGCAGGGCTCGCTGGCCGAGCTGCTGGCTTCGCCTCTTACTTTGGAGGACGGGGATGCTTACGTCGAGGTGGTACTCACCGACGAGGATCCCGTTCTCGATCCGATGGAGAAGCTTCGCAAGGTCTTTCCGCATCTGCTCTCCCTTCGGCGCCTGCAGACCGAACGGTTGGTGCTCGAGGGCCAGGTTGGCGTCGGCGGACTGGAAGCGCAGTCTACGGAGGAACTCTTCCGGGCGTTCTTCGAAGAGGTCACGGGCGAACGGTTGAGCGAACCCCAGGAGAAAGAGGTTGCCGCTGCAATCGACGAGGTGGAGCGGCTTCGCCGCGAGGTGGTCCGGTGAGGCCCGTCCGCCTGTCGATGACGGCTTTCGGGCCCTATCGCGAGGTCGAGCACATAGATTTCGGGGAACTCGGCCCCAATCGGGTGTTCCTCATCCACGGCGAGACCGGGGCCGGCAAGACCACGGTCCTGGACGCCATGGTCTTTGCCCTTTATGGGGACACCAGTGGCGGTGAGCGCTCCGGGCGGCAGATGCGGTGCGAGTCGGCCTCGCCTGGATTGGCGACCGAGGTGATCTTCGACTTCGCTTTGGGTGAGCGGGAGTACCGGTTGCGCCGGCGTCCCGGCCAGGAGACCGCGGCGCTCAGGGGCTTGGGGATGGTCCAGCGTGCCGCGGAGTGCGTCCTCTGGGAGCGAACCGGGGTCGACGACGGCGAGGAAGGCAAGCTGCTCGGCTCCAAATCACGAGATGTCGACTCCCTGGTCCGATCCCTGCTGGGATTCTCGTCGGATCAGTTCCGTCAGGTGGTCATGCTGCCGCAGGGCCGGTTCCGGGATCTGCTGGCCGCGGGCTCCGACGAGCGCGAGGACATCCTCCGCCAACTCTTCCGCACCGAGGAGTTTTCGGCGCTCGAACAACGTCTGGCCGAGCGCGCCAAGAAGGTCAAGGAGGACTGGAATCGGCTGCAGGCCGAGCGCGGGGCGGTGATCTCGGCCGCGGGGGCCGAAGACGACTCCCACCTAGCGGCCTTACTCGAGCGGGCCGCCCGACTACACGAGTCCGCGCAGAGGGATCTCGAGGCGGTCGAGCGTCGAGCAGAAGAAGCGCGCCGCCGCCTGCAACTAGCTGAAGCCGCCGACGAGGCGCGGCGCAAATTGGAGCAGGCGCGGCAGG
>JAGXFV010000012.1 GCA_024637095.1 Actinomycetes bacterium | reverse complement strand
CTTATGCCCAGCCGTATCCCAAGCGCGAATGCTCGGCTTTCTCACCTCCTCTTGATGACCGCTCTCGGCCTGCTGGCGCTCTTTCTCATGCTGAGAGATGGACAGTATTCCTCCGAGCGGCGGATGTCCCGCTTCACCGATATTCTGGCCGTCGGGCGCAACCTCGGAATCGCCTTCTTGTTGTCGGCGGGATTGGCTCTCGCCACCAAGGGGGTGTTCACCGGCTTCGTCAATTATTCTCGATTGATGGTCTTTGGCTATCTGGTCACCACGGGCCTTCTCATGGTAGTGGCGCGCTGGATGTTATGGCGCTATCAGTCGAACCTCTTCAAGAAGGGCGAGCAGCTTCGACGGCTCGCGGTGATTGGTGACGGCGAGGCCGCCGAGGAGTTTGTCCGCTTCCTCGAGGTTAGGCCCTGGCTAGGCTTGAGTTGTGCGGGCAAGTTCAATTTTGGTCGGGGCGAGCAGGAACTGGGACTTGCATCGTCCTTTTCGGAAATCTCCGCCGGGGAGGTCAAACGAGTAGTCGACGCCTGCGGCGCCGAGGAGGTCGTGCTCGCTCTCGACCCTGGAGCCGAGGGAATGCTCCCGCAACTGACCTCCGCGCTTCAAGCCGCACGCGTGCCTTTTCGAATAGTGCCCTCGCTCTTCGAGGGTAGCTACCGCTCGGCCAAGCTCGCCGGCCTTCACGAGCTTCCCGTTGTGGACATGGCCGTCGATCCGCTCGATCGCGTGCAGCGCATCTTCAAGCGCATTTTAGACCTGTTTGTCGCCATCGCCGCTCTCCTGCTCCTGCTTCCCGCATTGTTGCTCGTAGCGCTGCTGATCAAGCTGACCTCGCCCGGGCCGGTCTTGTTTCGCCAGGAGCGAGTGGGGCGCAACGGCGCGCATTTTACCCTCTACAAGTTCCGCACCATGTATCGTGATGCCGAGGAACGGCTGGCCGACTTGATGGGGGCGAACGAGGCGGAAGGCCACATCTTCAAGATCAAGGACGACCCCCGAATTACTGCCGTCGGCCGCCTTCTCCGCCAGACCAGCCTGGACGAGTTCCCCCAGTTCTTCAATGTGCTGAAAGGGGAGATGAGCGTGGTCGGCCCGCGACCGCCGATTCCCGCTGAGGTGTTGTGTTACGAGACCCAGCACCACTGTCGGCTGAAGGGCCTCCCCGGTATCACCGGGCTTTGGCAGGTTTCTGGACGGAGCGAGTTGAGCTTCGACGAGATGGTGAAGCTGGATCGCTACTACCTGGAGAACTGGTCCCTGGCCCTTGATCTATCGATCATGCTCAAGACCGTGTACGTGGTCCTTGCCCGAAAGGGAGCCTACTAGCAGTCGGCTGGGCGAGCTTGGGGAACGAAAAAGGGGGGCCGCCGAAACGCCCCCCTTTTGTTGAACTCTCCGCCTAGTCTCTGCTACCGCAGCGCGATCACCCGGTCGCGGAGCACCGCGTTCTCGAGTTCCGACTGCTCGAGCAAACGCGCCATCAGGTCGCCCTGGCTGACAACACCGACAAGCGCTTCCCTCTCGACGACGGGCAGATGGCGGATGCGGCACCGGCTCATGGTCACCATCGCCGCGCGCACCTCGTCTTCGAGTCGGCAGGTGATCACCGGCGCGCTCATCAGCGTGCGCACCGTCTTGCGCGAGAGGATCTCGCCGTAACGGGCGAATCCCTGGGCCACGTCCCGTTCGGAGAGCATCCCGATCAGGCGGCCTTCCTCATCTCTAACCGGCAGCGCCCCGATCTTGTGCGCCGTCATGAGGTCGGCCACCGTGCCCACCGCGTCCTCGGGCTTGCAGGTTACTAGACGCGCGTCCTTCCCCTTGAGCACTTCGTGAATGCGCATGGTTCACCCCCTTGGCCGAACCCGGTTCCCCTATGGAACTGGTTGCGAGGAATGCTACTTGTAGTCTCCCCAGGAGCGCAATGGGTCCCGACGAGTGGTCGCCTGGGTCGGCCGAGTGGGGGCCCCCGGCCAGGGAGTGGGAGAGACCCTCGGGAGCCGTTCTTGGAAGTGGGAGTGGCGTTGGGTCGGCGCGGAGATTGGGCGTGGATTGGCCTACGGTCCGAGTGAGTGTTAAAGTACCGCGCGCAACGACTCCTGCCGCATGCTCAGCCGCGGCGGCATCAAGACCGGCCGGCGACATCATCGCGTTCGTTGTCGGCATTCTCGTTCTCCCCCCAATCAAAGTGAGGCTTTTGCTTGCGGATATATTTGTTGCTCGTCGTCCTGCTCTGTGCCCTCGGCGTGGCCGGGCTGACCGCGCCCGCCTCCCCCGCTGCTGCCGCCGAGGGTGATCTCTTCCCTCCCGGCACCGCCTACCACGCGACCACCTACGGCGGCCACGCGAACTACCATCTTTGGCCGGACACCGGTAAGGAGAACATCGTCGACCTCACCGGTTGGCAGTCTGCCGCGGGCGAGAGGCTGGACAACGGCGCGAACTTCCGGATGCCCGTGCATGCGCCTGGTGACGGCACGGTCGAGCAGGTGAGCGAGGGCTACGGCGGCGGTTGGGGCAACTCGTTGATCTGGATCTCGGCCGATGGGCGGGAGCAGATTCACGTCGCCCATCTGGACGAGGTGGCTCGGACCGGAAGCGTGATCCTCGGTGAGGTCATTGCCTTCGAAGGCAGCACCGGCTACTCCGTACCCTCGGACTTCAACCACCTGCACGTGTCCCGGATGCTCGACGGCGCGGTCGCGCCGGTGGTCCTGTCGGGAGTAACAATGGAGCCGGATTCGCACCGGCAGGGACGAGGCGCGCGGCGTGTCTATTCCGCAGCCCCGGCGGGGTCGGCGTCGGATGCGCTGGAGCTTGAAGAACGAGTGGGGGCCGATCCGGGTCTGACGGTTGAACCAAAGTCCCTCGCGGAGAGGCCACTCTCCCTGGAGGGCGGCCGCGGCGGAGAGCGTCGGGTGGTTTCCGAAGGCCACACGATCGGCGGCACTCTGGGGGAAGCTCTGCCTCTGCTGGAGACATATGGTTCGCTCTGGCTCGTCGAGTAGGAGACGGAGGAGCTTCGGTTTGGGCGCGAGTAAGTCGGCCGAGGCTGGTCCCTCTCGGCGCTGCTAGAATCGGGCAATGACGCTTGGAGCGCCCCCGACGGACACCCGCATCTACTTGGCCGGCCACCGCGGCCTGGTGGGCGGCGCCATTCTGCGCGCCCTGGAGGTCGCCGGCTATAAGAACCTGATCACCCGCACGCATGCCGAACTCGATCTCACCGAGCAGCAGGCGGTGCGGGACTTCTTCGCCGAGGAGCAGCCGGAACTGGTCTTCCTGGCCGCAGCCAAGGTGGGGGGCATTCTCGCGAACTGGGAAGCGCCCTACGAGTTCATCCGGGAGAACCTGGCCATCGAACTCAACGTGATCCACGAAGCCTGGCGGAGCGGGGTCAAGCGGCTGCTCTTCCTGGGAAGCTCCTGCATCTACCCGCGTGAGGCGCCTCAACCTCTGAAGGAGGAGTACCTGCTGACGGGGCCGCTCGAGGAGACCAACCGTCCTTACGCTCTGGCTAAGATCGCGGGCATCGAGCTCTGCCGCAGTCTGAACCGCGAGTACGGCACCGATTACCTGGCGCTGATGCCTACCAATCTCTACGGGCCCGGCGACAACTTCGACCTGAAGACCAGCCACGTGCTGCCGGCAATGATCCGCAAGTTCCATGAAGCCAAGCTGGGGCTCCCCGACAATCAAGGCCACGAACGGAAGCCCCACGCTCCCGTCACCCTATGGGGAACGGGGACTCCAAGGCGCGAACTCCTCTACGTCGATGACCTGGCCGACGCCGTGATCTTTCTGCTCGAGCACGCCCGCGCCGCCGATCTACCTGAGGGGTTGATCAACGTGGGCACCGGTGAGGACGTGACAATTCGCGAACTCGCTGCGCTCGTACAGCAGGCGGTGGGCCACGAGGGCGATATCGAGTGGGATGAAACCAAGCCGGACGGCACGCCGCGCAAGGTGATGGACGTTTCGGTGCTTGCCCAGTTGGGCTGGCGTCCCAAGGTGGCTCTGCGGGAAGGCATTCGGCGCACCTACCGCTGGTACGAGGAGCGTAGGGAGGAACGGCGGATAGGAACGCCGTAGAGCGCCGCGTATCCTGTGTTACACTGTTTACGTGTTACACGGGTGGGCTCAAGGGGACTAACGTATGGCGAATCTAACCCTCACCATCGACGAAGACACCCTGCGAAGGGCACGCACGCGAGCCGCAGCCGAGGGGACTTCGGTCAACGCCGTGGTGCGTGAGCAGCTCGAGACCTACGCCGGTGTGCGGGAGGATCGGCGGCGTGCCGTAGAGCGGATTTTCGAGATCGCCCAAACGGCAACCGCCGGGAGCGAAGGGCACAAGTGGACGCGGGAAGAGCTCTACAAGGACCGGCTCAACCGACGGTGATGAAACGCGTCTTTCTGGACACCAATGTGCTCGTCTACCTATTCGACCGGGATGAGCCGGCCAAGCAGACTGAGGCCGCGCGCCTCCTGCGCCGGCTCACCGAGGACGGAAGCGTGCTCCTCAGCACCCAGGTTCTGCAGGAGTTCTATGCCGTGGCCACCGGGAAGCTCAGGCGGCCGTTGGCTCCGAGAGAAGCCAAGGAGGCAGTCGAGGCCTTTTCGGCTCTGCCTCTGGTCACTGTTACCCCCGAGGTCGTGGTGGCGGCGGTTGAGCTCCATCTGTCAGAAACGCTCTCCTTATGGGACGCCCTGATCATTCGGTCAGCCCTGGTGGGAGGCGCCGATCTGCTCTACTCGGAGGACCTCCAGCACGGGCGGCGGTTCGGGGAATTGTTGATTGAGAATCCGTTCCTGGCCGCGCCGAAGGGAATCGAGGACAAGTGACCAAGACCGCACTGATCACCGGCATCACCGGCCAAGACGGCGCCTACCTGGCCGAGCACCTGCTGGACCAGGGCTACACCGTGCACGGCATAAAGCGCCGGGCGAGTCTCTTTAACACCGACCGGGTGGATCACCTCTACACCGATCCCCACCAGCCGGGCGTGCGCTTTTTCATGCACTACGGTGATCTCACCGACGCCACCAACCTCATCCGCATAATCCAGGAGACCCAGCCCGCTGAGATCTACAACTTGGCGGCGCAGAGTCACGTGCAGGTCTCCTTCGAAACCCCCGAGTACACCGCGAACTCAGACGCCCTGGGTACGCTCAGGCTCCTTGAAGCCATTCGCATCCTGGGGCTCGAGAACTTCTGCCGCTTCTACCAGGCTTCGACCTCGGAGATGTTCGGTCTGGTGCAGGAGACGCCGCAGAGCGAAACCACCCCTTTCTACCCGCGCTCGCCCTACGCCGCGGCTAAGGTCTACGGCTACTGGATCACCGTTAACTACCGCGAGGCCTACGGCATCCACGCCTCAAACGGCATCCTCTTTAACCACGAATCGCCCATCCGCGGCGAGACCTTCGTGACGCGCAAGATCACCCGAGCCGTGGCCCGCATCGCCCTGGGTCTGCAGGAGATGCTCTATCTGGGGAACCTGGACGCGCTTCGCGACTGGGGGCATGCCAAGGACTACGTGCGGGCCATGCACCTGATGCTCCAAGCAGACGAGCCCGCCGACTACGTAATCGCTACGGGCGAGCAGCACTCGGTGCGCGAGTTCTGCGAGAAGGCCTTTGCCGAGGCGGGCATCGAGCTCGAGTTTCGTGGGGAAGGCCCGGAGGAGCTCGGCCTGGTGGCCTCGGTCGACGAGAATTTGCTGCGAAAGGCGCGAAACGGCTACGGGCCTGCCGGCGCCGACGATGAGCCGGTGCACGGGGGCGATGTGCTCGTGCGCGTGGACCCTGCCTACTTCAGGCCCACCGAGGTGCAGACCCTCCTCGGCGATCCCTCCAAGGCCCGCGAGCGGCTGGGCTGGCAATGCGTGATCGGCTTCGACGAACTGGTGCAGGAGATGGTCTGGGAGGACCTGGCCGAGGCTCAGCGCGACGAACTCTGCAGGCGCGAGGGGTTCAGCGTGAAGGATTTTCGGGAGTAGGCGCGGGACGGAGCCCGATGGCACCCGCCGTCCGTGATTCAGTATCGTGGCTGGGCGGCACAACAAGGGCGATAGTCTTTGCGTTTGCGACGATACCCGTGGAGGCTTTGGCGAACTGAAGCGGCGCTTTGACTTCCTATCTGCGGCGGCAGCATTGATCCTTCTGGCTCCGCTTCTACTCGCCCTCGGTTTGTTGGTGCGGCTGACCTCGCCCGGGCCGGTCTTTCATCGTGGGTTGCGAGTGGGACGCCGCGGGAGAAGCTTCCGCATCCTCAAGTTCCGCTCCATGAAGGCGGGGGCCTACGAGCAGGGGCCCGCGGTCACGGTCGCGGGCGACCCGCGGGTCACCCCGGTGGGAGCCTTCCTGCGAAAGACCAAGCTGGATGAGCTTCCCCAACTCCTGAACGTCCTGGTTGGTGAGATGAGCCTGGTCGGCCCTCGGCCCGAAGACCCCCGCTACGTCGCGCAGTACAACCGCGAGCAGTTGGCGGTGTTGGAAGTGCGGCCGGGCATCACGAGTCCCGCATCGGTGGCCTTCAGTCAGGAGGAGTCGCTGCTCGCCGGGGGCGACTGGGAACGACGGTATCTGCAAGAGATCATGCCCACGAAGCTTGCGGCGGAACT
>JAGXFV010000001.1 GCA_024637095.1 Actinomycetes bacterium | reverse complement strand
CTTCTGACCGCTACCGCCTAGGCGGTCTCCGGCCCTGTTGCCGCCCACATTTCGCTATCCGTCGTCTGTGAATCTCTTGCGATCGTCGCGCGCCACGATCCCCAGCATCTGCAGCAGTGGGATGGTTGGTACGACAATTCGTCTCTCGCTGACGCGGATTGCCGGTAGGCGGCCTTGGCGCACCGCTTCGTAGGCTGCGCTCAAGCCTAAGCCCACGAGGTCTGCGGCCTCCGCCACCGTAAGCGTCACCGGAAGCTCATCCAGGTGCCCGAGTGGTGGCCGGCGCTCTGCTTGCTCCTTCAACTGATTTCACCTCCTTCGGGGTCGTCCTGTCTGCTGAAGAACAGGTTAGAGGGCGGCCGTTGACTTAACAGCCTCGTTATGGCAACATAATTAGCATGTCGAAGATTATGGAGTTCAGGGCCGAACGGGTGCCAGCCAACGCCGAGTGGCTGGACATCGACGGGGAGCTGTGGCTGGGCGACCCGCCCTCGGAAAACCTGCTGGACGAGAAGCTGTCCCGGGAGGGCAAGAGAAAGGCGGGTGCCTTTCTCAGGGCAGACGAGAAAGAGCGTGTAAACCTGGGCGTTGCGCTGCAGGACCAGGATGACCTGTTTCTTGCCTTTGGGAGGCTGGAGGGCTCGCCTGACTCCGTCCTGAGATTCGCGAAGCGGTACGGGAGGTTGGGCGTAACGGAGGAACTCCCAGAAGCGCAACTACTGCGAGGGGGGGTCTGGGTTAGTTCCGGTGAGAGCCTGGAGACCTGGCGGGAGGCGATCAAAGTAATGCGTATCGCCATTCGCTTTTGGCGAGCTGATGCAGCCGACGCCGACCCCTTGGAGAAGAAGGAAGCTCGGGCCGAGATCAAGGCGCTCGCTAGCCGGGAACTGTCGCGCGGGAAGGACGAGGCGACTGCTAGTAAGCGGCAGGGAGAATCTGACGAGCAGGATAAGGGGCTGCTATTCCATCCTCTTCACGCACAGCTGAAGAAGAAGAGGGATCGGGAGGAAGATGCGGCCTCCGCAGATGAAGATACTCGAAGGGAAGGTGAGCTTTTCCCTTCCTTTCCAATTGCTATTCCCCTCCGTCATCTCACGCTGAAGGACGGCACCAGCTGGTTCCTGCATCCCGGGAAAAATGGAATAGCGAGCCGCCGCACTCGGGCTGCTGTGCTCGAAGCGCTTACCGACCAGTTCGCCAGTCACTTGATCGAACTCCGACTGACTTTCGTCGGAGAGGAGTATGACCTGGCAATGAGGCCGCGGACCCTTTGGGGCCTCCTCTGGGCGCAGTTCATGCTCGCGACAGCTAGTTCGACCCGCTATTACCGTTGCGTTGAATGCAAGAACATGTTCAGGCAGGAAGACAAGGGTCGCTCTACGCGCCTATTCTGCGGCAAGAAGTGCTCGCAGCGTGACTACCGGAAACGGATGAGGGCGGCAGAGGATCTTTGGAACCAAAGCACTTCACCCCAGGAGATCACCGCGGTGCTGAACGGGCGAAGCGGTCGGAAGGCGACGACTCTTGAGCAGGTGCAGAAGTGGATTGATGAGGATTTTCAGTGAGGGGCCACGTCGAAAAGCGCGGGGAGAACCACTATAGGATCCTGATCGACATCGGCCGGGATGCGCGAGGCAAACGGAAGCGCCTGTCGCATACGGTCCACGGGACCCGAAAACAGGCTGACGCCAAGCTCGCAGAGTTGCTGGGTGAGATGAACGGTGGGACCTACTCGACGCCTTCCGAGCTCACCCTGGGCGAGTACCTCGATCAGTACCTGGACCACGCGAAGACTAGCGTGGCGCCGCAGACCTACCGCCGCTACGAGCAGATAGTACGGCGCGACCTGGTTCCGGGTCTCGGCCACGTCAAGCTGGCGGCGCTTACGCCCGTCCAGATCCAGTCGTTTCTGGCAAAGAGCCTGGGTCGGAAGTGCAAGACCCGGGACGCCACCCTCTCCTCCCAGACGGTCCGGCACTACTACCGGGTTCTCAACCGAGCGCTTAACCTGGCCGTCCGCTGGCAGCTCATCCCCCGGAACCCCTGCGACCTCGTGGATCCTCCGCGGGTCGACGAGAAGGAGATGACCGCGCTGGATGAGGATCAGGTGGGCGAGGTTCTGCGCACGATCGCCGGCTCGCGCCTGCACATCCCCGTTCTACTGGCCCTCACGACGGGCATGCGTCGGGGAGAGCTCCTGGCTCTTCGCTGGGCAGACGTCGACCTGGAAACTGGGGAGTGCCAGGTGGCGCGGTCGCTGCAGGAGACCGCGGAGGGGCTTTCCTACAAGACGCCGAAGACCCGCAAAGGCCGGCGCGTTGTGCTGCTCCCTCAGCTGGCCCTCTCGGCACTGAAGGCCCACCGCGCCAAGCAAAACCAGGAAAAACTGCTGCTGGGGCCCGGGTATCAGGACGAGGACCTCATCATCTGCCGCGCGGACGGCACGCCCTGGCCACCCTCAGACTTCTCCAGTGCCTACCGCCGCTTCATGCATCGCCGAGGCCTCTCCGCGCGCTTTCATGACCTCCGGCACACCCACGCCACGCATCTGCTCAAGGAATCCGTGCCCATCCACGTCGTCTCCGAGCGCCTGGGGCACGCCAACTCCTCCATTACCCTGAACGTCTACGCCCACGTCCTGCCCACCCAGCAGCAGGAGGCGGCGGCGAAGATCGACGCGGCGTGGGGAAAGGTGCTGGGGGAGTAGTCGCTTCGCCGGGGCTGCAGCTATTCCAGCGAAGCGCGCGAGCGCCCTCAGCGATTTCGGGTGCCGGCTCCCCAGGCCGTCCTCGTCTGCTGCCCCGGGGACCGACGCGGCCGACTATCCAACAAGATGAGTGTAGCCAGCGCGAGCAGCCAGCCAACCGGGAAGAAGAGAAGGGCGAAGCCAGCCCACACCCAACTCAATCCGCGCACGGTGAAGGCGTGAAAGAGAGCCCAGAAGAAGAAGCAGACCGCGAACAGCGCTGTGAGCAGGGCGCCGTAGAAGATCAGATCTCCGGTCGGGGTGTAAACCCCATACTCGGAGGGGGCGATCAGGGTGGCGATGATAGCCCCGAAGAAGATCCCCACTGCCCCCAACATCTGCTTGGCCCAGTCGAACGGTCGAGGCATCGCCACTTCCCTCCTCGCTAGTAGGTGGCTGGCGCCCGGTAGTAACCCTGCACCTCGGTACCATCGCTGCGGGTGTAACCGTCTACCCATTGCGTCTTCGGTCGGCCCTCGCCATTGAGCTCGCCGTAGTCGCTCGGGTACTCGGGCGAAGACGGCATGAACGATGAACCGCCCGAGGCGGTGCCGTATGAAGAGCCGCTACCGGTGTCGGGGTATGGGGCTAGGGCAGGGACGGTTGCTGCTGCCTCCGGAAGCCCGGCGCTGGGTAGGGGCGTAGTATTGCGGTCGGCGAGAGCACGATCGACGGCAGCACCCACCCAGGAGCTGAATTCGTTGATGCCGTTCTCAGAGGCCACGAGCGCCCTCTCGGCAACCGCCGAGGGCATGGGCGCGAAAGGGATGCTGGCCAAGAGAAGGGCGGCTAGAGAAAGACCGAGCCAGCCGAAGAGTCGGCGCCTCTGGTTGCTCTCCTTGGGACTGTTCTTGCCGTTCACTGCACGTCCTTGGGCAGTCGCGAGCACCTCGCCGTGTGTCTCTATCGGTCCCCTGCGATCTCTACTTGAGTGGCCGCTCTGGCCGCACGCTCCGCGAGCAAGCGTTAGAACGCCGTCGGGACCTAGCCGGAGGGAGCTTTCGGGTCAAGTAGGGCGCTTGGCTGCCGATGTAGGAGCAGGGACAACCGCCCGCGAGCCATTCGTTAGGACCGGAGGAAGCCGTGACTATCCGTGAAGCGAGGGACATCCTCGGGGTCACTTCGGGAACGAACGAAGAGGCGATAAGGCGGGCCTATCGAGAGCGCGTGCTGAAGGCCCACCCGGACCACGGCGGGAGCACCGCGAAGTTCATCCGGATTCGCGCAGCCTATGAGATCCTGCTCGACTGTCTGCAGGTCCCCGTGGACGAGGAGGATGTTTCGGTCCCTGACGAGCTGAGGGAGATCATCGACCGCATGCTGCGGGACTTCCGTCGTCAGGAGGAGAGGTCGAGAGAGAGGGCAGACCAGGCTCTCCGCTCCTTTAATGCGAAGATCACCAATGAGATCGACGCCGTGGATCGTAAGGAACTACCCAGGTTCGACGAGTACTTCCGGCTTGAGTGGAACGAGCTGCTGCGGCAGCTGTTCGGCTCGATCAACGCCGACTGCCAACGCCTCTTGGGCCCCTACGATGCGTGGCTGCATAGAAACACGGACGCTGTCATTGCCGCGGACCACGAACGCAAGATCCGACGGGTTCGACTCTTGAGGAAGGTGCTCCGGACGGTCCTCGTTCTTGAGGCCCTATTGGTCCTGGTGCTGGTCGGCGTGACGGGACTTCGTTCCGGCGCGGATACGGATTTCTTCATGCGCGTTATCTTCGCACTTGTGCTCTCGTTGTTCGGCTTCCTGGCCATTCGACTCGTCACGACCGTCTCAACTGTTCCCACACGGCCATCGGCATTCAAGGGAATGAAGCCGCTGCCAATCACCCCGTTTTGCATCGGGACGGAGCATGATTTCAAGGGCGACAACGGGGTGAGGGGAGAGCAGGAACGGAACGACGGCGTGCTCGTCAGTCTCGGACTGGCCGGGGCTGCCGTCACTTCGTTGTTCACGGTTGGTATTGCGGGGCCGTTGGCGGCGGGGCTCGCGGTAGTGGCGAGCGGATCTGCAGTCGCTGCTGTGCCGGAGGGCATCAACCGCCTGATGAAGCCGACCGGGAAGGTAAAGCGGCAGTTGGCCGGAGAGGTGCAAGCCTTCATCGAGGACAACCGCGCTCCGATTCTTGAGGTCATAGCCCAAGGACACCAGCACCTGCTTGGCGGCGTTGAGGATCGGATGATCCGCCAATATCAATCCCGAGTACGGAGCACCGTGCTTCTGCTGAAGGATCACAACTAGACTCACAAGGAGGAACGAGGAAGCGGCTACGTGCGAGTATTCGCCTCAAACTAGCTTATCCATACTCGCAGGGAGGCTCTTGACCCCGGAAGCTCTCCCATTTCCGCAGCGCCTCGCCTCCGTGCCTAGCCCATGCGCGTCCGGTCCCCCGAACGCCGACAGAGGCCTTCCGGTAAAGGAGCGCTCTCATGTCCCCAGGTCGTTAGCCCGAACCCGTCGATCTCAAGCTCCTCAGGGCAACCCTGGCAGCGCTGGATCCCCGACGCGCCCGCCTACGATTCCCTCTCCGAACGCGCTCTCGCTGCCGAACGATACCTGGCGAAGCGGACAGAGTGTCGGGAAGTCAGGGCGAGGGACGGCGGGGACGAATTGCTGGCGTTGCAGAAGGAGGAACGGAAGTACATCGAGTGGCGCCAGTTGTTCCGTTCCTCCGGTCAGTTGAGCTGGGCCCGCCCGCTCTCGGACAGCCTCTTCCGCCCCTGGGTGGCGGACCGTGTCGCAGTTGGCGTAGCTGTGAAACGGTAGCTGGCAGCATCCCACGAAGCCCGGGAGATACGCCCATGCCCTTGCCCTCTACTGCTCTCACCCATTCAGCCGCGACGCCGGCGTCATGACCCTCCTCCCCGACTACATACGCCGTCAGCTACCGCCCATCTACGCCCAGGAGGAGCTGGGGGAGGACGCCGTCGTCCACATTCACTTCTTCGTGGCGGGCGGCAGAGGGGACTGGTGGATCACCGAAGGATCGCCGGAAGACGACGACTTCATCATGTTCGGCCTGTGCGACCTGGGGTTCCCGGAGCTGGGCTACGTGAGCCTTAACGAGCTGGAGTCAGTGGGCGTCGTCGAGCGGGACCTATACTGGAAGCCGAAGACGCTGGGGGAGGTACGCGAGGGCCTGCCTGGCGGGCAGCGCTGCTGAGAACAAGAGCGCTCGTTAGATTGGACGGGCGCGAGGCGTGACCTCTCGTGAAGCTACCCTCCGCGCTGCCTCCAACCGCTCCCGCAACTCCTCCGGAATTGCCACCCAGCGGAAACGGGTAGAGTCAGGAACCTTACCGCGCGCTCTTTCCTCCTCGCACAATTCCAGCATGTCGGGTTCGGTGAAGAGGATTAGCCTTTGGTCGACGTTCTCCGCGAGGAGCATGAAGTACATATCGGACCGGATCTTCAGGAGCTTGCCGGCTCCGCGTTTTCCACCAGGGGTTATCGCCGAGCTGGTAAGGATGCTCGCCACGATTCGGCCGTCTTCGCTCACTGCCCCGAAGCTGTGGACCCCACCGCAGCCGAGATTCACCTCGTCTCGCCGGAAGGTGCAACCGTACTCCCGGAAAAGCCAGTTCGAGCGAACCCATCGCTCGACTTCTGTCTGAACAGTTGTATCGGCCACTCCGAGATCCTCCTATCGGAAGTCGAGTTGGTCAACTCTCATCTTAGCCTGCCTCAGATGCAGGATCTTCCTGCAACCGGCCCTTTGCTCCGTCGACGGGCCAGTAGGCCATTTATCGGCCGGAGAGACTTGTCCCGAGGGGAGAGCCATTCTTTGCTGCCTGTGGACCTTGGCTTTCCCGAACTCGCCTGGGTGACTCTCAAGGAGATGGATCGATTGGAGTGCTGGAGCGGGACTACACTAGAGCCCGAATCGACTGGAAGAGGTGCGAAGAAGCTGATGGAACTCCAATGCGAGCTTCACCCGTTACGGAAACTTCTTCTGCCCAGAAACTTCGTTCTTGAGCCAGAAATAGCCAGCAGATCTAGGACTTGGCTCTTACTTCCAGGATGTCGAGAGCGACTAGTTCTGCAAACAGGCTTCCGAGCTCTGCCACAAGCTGATCTTTCTCGAACTCAATGTAGCCAAGGTCTGAAAAATCGCTTGGGAAATTCACATTCTTCTCTTTAAATATGACTATGCGGTTATCATATAATATCGAAGCGGCCCCAAGTTCATATACTATGTTTTCGCTCGGGCGCCATACCTCTTCTTGACCGTCCTCCGTCTCCCTTACGAATAGCTCATCAGCAGTGAATATAAAAATCCCCGAAGAACACTCGTCTTCCATTAGGTTGGCGACCTTCTTACTGATGGGTCGGCCTTGGTTTGGTTCGTCTACAGCAACTGCATAGTTTACCTTAAACTGATCGAGTGCCTTCTTTAGTTGTTCTAGGGGGGTGCGATTCTTACCGTGCGCGATAAAGACCTTCTTGGGGTTTCCTTTGTTGGCTGATTGGCCTCGGGGGGTGGTTGTTGGCATGGCTGAAGGTGCGCCGGAGAACTCAGCTTCTCCCTCGGTGGTGCTTTCCTCAGGCTCCTCATCCTCATCAGCGGCGTCGTCTGGGGCAGAGGTAGCGCTCAAGTCCACATAGTCGCTCCCCTTGACCGAGCGGATCATACCGGCGGTTTCAGCGTCTTTCACGATGAACCCCGCACACTCCTCGGCTCGTTCCTCTGGTACGGCCGCGGACTTAATGAGAAAGTCGCGAAAGACCTGCGGAGCTGGCAACCGCTTGTTGGAAAAAGCGGTCAAGAACTCACGGTATGGGTCCACGTTCAGGACGGCCTCTTTATAGGCAGTCGCTCTAGCGACTTCATCTCCCCCAGTGGCCTTGTCACCTAGGTCTGTCAGACTGAACTCCTCGGCATTTATGCCACCTGTTGTGAGTCCGTACATTCGAGATGAGGAGACCAGTTCACGGAAGCTGCTTGATGAGGGTGACACATCAAGCAGCTCGGCGAGAGTGAGTCGGCTTGCGTCCATGCCCGACGCCTGGTCCTGAATGACCGCCGGGACTCGGAGTGCCTGGGACAGTGTGAGCGGAGGGTAATTTCGGTTCTTGGTGCCGGCGGTGCGTGCCATCATTCCTCCCGTGTGGAATCTAGAACCCACTTTGCCTACGAATCAAACAGATGTCAAGATTGCATCATGCAGCGGCTGTCGTTTCTCCGCGTCTTGGGCAGCCCCTCGTGTGGAAGGTCTGGGATAACGTCAGAAATCTAGGGCCGCGCCGGAAACGCTTCTGGCTGTTAATGAGAGCCAGCTATTCGATCTGGTCCAGCGGACACTGTTACCTGGTCCGATTCTGTTCGGGATGCGATGCCTCTACGTCACCGGGATGTCGCCGAAGGCCCCCAGAAACACACAGACCCGGCCACTCGGACCGGCGTGTGGCACCAAGAAACCATCAAAAGGGCGGAGAGGGTGATTCTAACGCTCGGGTCCGTGCGCGCAGAATAGCGCTTTAAGATCCCGTTCGACCGCTAGATGAACTGCCTGTAGCGGCGGAGCGCTGTCCTGAATCCTGGCCAGAGAGCGCAATAGGTTGGCGGTGCTCCGAGGAGCTTGACTTGCTGACCTGCGGCTTTGTTGGAAATAAGCTCGCCGCGCAAGGCGAGTGAGCGCGAGTAAGGGTTTGCCTCCTCGCCCCCAATTCTTTCATACGCGTCTCGCTGGAAGGCGACAATTGCTCCATCCTCGGCTGCCAACTCCGCAATAATCCGCGCCAATCGCGTTCGCTCCTCATCGGCAATCGCCGCCACTACTCCTCGCCCAAATAGCCTCTTCAGCCCGGCCACTCCGGACCACGGCCTGCCGCTTGCTGGGGTGGGGAACGTGAAGAAGACATCGAGGGAGATTCGAAAGGGAGACTCGTAGTCGCCGGAAAGTAGCTGGGAGCGCCGGGCCTCGTTCTTCTTCTCGTTGTCGGAGATCTGCTCGTCAGGAGAAGAGAGCCAGCCGGTTCGTCGCAGCCCCTTCCAAAAACGATGTTCGAGCCCGCCACGCTCTGAGGTGAAGAACACACCGGCGCGGACCGAATGGGTTGCAGGGTTTCCGAGGAGGAGAAGTACCGGCCTCCGACCACCGTTGGACGGCGACGATAGACGTTCGGTTAGATAGGCGAGAGTGTCACCCTTCTTTTCGAAGACATCTTTTTCATCCCCGACCGCGTTGAGGAACGTCTCCCAGCGCTCCTCGAATGCCAGGCGATCGGGCTCATTCGGATAGAGTTGGGCCAGATCCATTTGGTGACGGAATACTGTCGGAGACTGTTCGCGCATCTCGGCAGCCAACATCTTCTTTGAGCTAAGAGGTTGCTCCCCGAACTGCGTGGACGGGGAGTACATGGCTCTGATTCTACCTTCGCAGACTCGGGCCGTTCTATCACCCGGTGCCTTCCCGTCCGTTCCGGCGCGTCTACCGGTGCCCTCTATGTCACCAGGATGTCACCAAACGCCCCTCAGAGACGCCGAAGCCGGGCTTCACGAGCCCGGCTTCGTTCGAAGAACTCCCTGCAAAAGGCGGAGAGGGGGGGATTCGAACCCCCGGGCCCGGTCAAGCCGGACCAACGGTTTTCGAGACCGCCGCATTCAACCGCTCTGCCACCTCTCCGCGGTGGCGCGTAAAGCGCGGATGCGTAGTATACCGGCGGTGCCCCCGGCGGGCCAATCAGGGCGGTGCTGACGGTTCTACTTGGTTTCCCGGGGGGTCTCTAGCGCAGATCCCGCCGCTCGAAGAGCGGAACCGACAGCCCGATGAGCACCGCCGCGAGCGCCGCGAGCACGGCCGCGTTGCTCCAATCCATTCCGTTGTTCAGTGGGTCATTGCCCAGGTAGTAGTGGAAGGGCGACCAGTTGGCGAAGCCGGCCATGGTGGGGGAGAGGTCGCCGAGGCCGTTCAGCAGATGCAGCGCGAGTCCGGCACCCACCGCCCCAAAGATGGCCACATTCTTGCGGCCGGTCGCCGCGCTCAGAGCGAGGGCAAGGGCCCCAAAGACAAGGCCGACCAAGGTCTGCAGGAAGCCGGCTGCCGCCACGTTGCCGATGTCCATGCCCAGGTTACTGATCAGAGAGCCGAGGGCTACGCCCGCGAACGTCACGAAGCCGACCAGCACGGCGTAGAACACCATGGCGGCCGCCTTCTCCAGCACTACCCGAGAGCGCCTGACCGGATTCGCCAGCAGCAGGCCCATTGTTTTTCGTTGCTCCTCGCCGGCCAAGGCCCCGGCGCCCACGGCGATGGCCAGAATCATGACGAGGACGGGCGCCATCATGCCGTAGGTCTCTAGCTGGTAGAAGCCCTCGACGGTGCTGATGTCGCCCCCGCCGAACAAGGCGAGCATCTCGTGGGGGAGATTGCTCATGGCATCGAGGGCGGCCCGCGGCATGGAGTTGTAGATGGGACCCAGCAAGAGCCCCTGAATGAAGAAGGTGTAGATGGCGACGATCAGGAAGAGGGCCTGGTATTCGGAGGCCGTCTTGACCCATATGTCCGAGACCCGGGCGGAACCGGCCAGCCGGCCGATGATTCGTTCGGAAAGGGGATGGGCGCGCAGCCGGTCGATCAGGGTCACCCCGACGGAGCGGCTCTTGAGGTCCCGCCGGTCGACTCCCATGATTCCGGCAAGCACCAAAACTGTAGAGGCGGCCCCAAGAACGGCGATGTGGCTCCAGTCCACGCCATTGATGAGCGGATCGCTGCCGTCGAAGTAGTGCCAGGGGAAGATGCGCACAAAGCCCTTTGCGCCTGCGAGCAGGGGAAGAATGCCCACGGCCAGGAACGAGATGATCATCAACCCTGCGGCCGCCCCGGCGGCTCCGCTGCGGTTCCCGGTCCAGGCACCCACCGCAAGCGCGAAACACCCGTAGAGCAGGGAACTGAAGAACAAATGCAGGGCGAGCGCGCCCACGTGCATTCCTTCGATGGAGACGTCTAGCACAGCGGCCGAGCCCAGGATCGCCGCCCAGAGGCCGGCCGCGGTCAGGGCGGTGAGCGCCGCGAGCGAACCCGCCTTGGAGAGCAGCACGTGGCGTCGGCTTATGGGATTTGCCAGCAGCAGAGCGATGGTGCCGTCCCGTTCTTCGCCGGCGATCGCGTGTGAACCGAGGGCGATGGCCAGCGCGGCAATGGTAATGGCCCCATACGAAGAGACCATGGCGTTGATGGCCAGGCTGCCGACGTCGGCGTTCTCGGGGATGCCGATCAGAGAGCGGAAGGCCTCCGGCAACTCGGTGTAGATGCTGAGGTCGATGTTGCGGTAGGCGCCCATCGCCACCAGCAGCAGCGCGGAGAGACTCATCAGGGCGATCAGCCAGCCGCGCTGGCGTGCGCGGAGGGTCACGGCGAAGACGCTTCCCCGCATCAGGCGATCACCTCCACCCGCCCGTCATCGGCCCCCGTCGGTTGCTCTTCCTCCCGGTAGTAGGTAAGGAAGATCTCTTCGAGATCGGCTTCCTCGGTCAGCAGATCGACAACCTCGTAGCGGCCGGTCGCGGCCTGCAGCAGGGCGTCCATGCGGCCTTCGTAGGAGAGCGTAACCCGGTGGTCTTGAACGCTCACGTCCCGCGCCCCCGGCACCCCCTCGAACACGTCGGCCTCTACCGGCGAGGCGAACTCGAATTCCACGCGGCGCATGGCTTTGGATCTGAGCCCAGCCACCGATTCCACTGTGACCAAACGGCTGTTGCGAAGGATGCCCACTCGGTCGGCCACGCGTTGCACCTCAGACAGCGTGTGGCTCGAGAGAAAGACGGTCGTTCCCTCGGCCGCCACCTCCCGGATCATCTGCTGAAATTCGGCCTGCACCAGTGGGTCGAGTCCCGAACTGGGTTCGTCCATGATCAGCACCTCGGGCCGGTTCATGAAGGCCTGGATCAACCCCACCTTCTGCCGGTTGCCCGAGGAGAGGTCGCCCACCTTGCGCGAGAGATCCGAGTGCAGCCGTTCGGCCAACCGGTCGACGTAGGCCCAGTCAACGCCGCCGCGCAGGTTGGCGAAGTAGGTGAGAGTGTCGTGCCCGGTTAGGTCCGGATACATGGTGAGGTCGTCGGGGACGTAGCCCAGGTGGCGGCGGATCTCGACCGCCTGCTCGTGGACGTCTCGGCCCAAGATGAAGGCGCTTCCCGAGGTGGGGCGGATCTGGTCGAGGAGGGTGCGGATGGTGGTGGTCTTGCCGGCCCCGTTCGGCCCCAAATAGCCGAAGACCTCGCCGCGGGCGATGTCGAGGTCCAGGTCCTGCAAAGCTCGGACTTCACCGTAGTGCTTGCTCAGCCCTTCGGTTTGGATGGCCGACGACTGGTTCATTTGCTCTCTCCTTGTGGTGGAGCGGAAAACGCCGACTTGGCGTGTTCGGCGAAGGCGCCGCTCAGCACGCCGCCGAAAAACTCATAGACGGGCAGAGCGTAGGCGGCGAAGGATGGATCCGCGGTCACTTCGGGGTCGGTCAGGTCGACACCAAGCAGCCGCTCCAGGTGATTGTGCAGGGCGAGGGCCCCGAGCGACCACACGACCAGCAGGGCGGCCCGGCCCCGCGGGTTTTCGCTGGGCCGCATTATCCCCGCCTCGACGAAGTGCTCCGTGTAGCGCTCGGCATCGGCCACCAGGTCGTCGACCAATCTGGCCACCGCTGGGGAATCCTCAGTCAGTACCGCGGCCAGGTAGCCGAGCAGGTAGCCGGCGTCACTCTCGCGGATCGCGGCGAGCACGTCTAGGTTGGGACCGGCAGCCGCCGCTCCTTCTTTGAGCTCGCGGATGCGGGAGGCAACGAAGCCGTCGCAGGCGAGGCGCAGGCCTTCCATCGACCCGAAGTGGTGAATGATGAGCCCGGGGGATACCTCAGCCGCCTCGGCCACCCGGCGCGCTGTCGTATCGGCGATTCCGTGCTTTGCGAAGCATTGGATGGCGGCGTCGCGGATGCGGCTTTTGGCGGTGCGATCGTCGCGAGGTGGCGGCTTAGCTGAACTCATGTTCAGTATACTAAACCAGCGTTTATCCAGAGGCAAGGAACCACCGCGGGTACTTTCGCAGGGGACGCCTCGAGCGGCTCGGCTTCTACGCGCAGGCGAGACTGGGGTGTTAGCCGCGGATACTGACCACGGTGCGACCCCGCACTCGGCCCGCCAGCACCTGCTCGGCCACCTGGGGTAGCTCCTCCATCGAGGCCTCCTCGGTCATCTCCTCCAGGAGATCGGGGGGAAGGTTTCTGGAGAGGAGGTCCCAGCACTCGCGGCGCACCTCACTCGGGGCACGAACCGAGTGGATGCCCAGGAGGCTGACGCCGCGCAGGATGAAGGGCATGACCGTGGTGGGGAGGTTGCTGTCTCCGGCCAGGCCGCAGGCGGCCACAGCTCCCCAGGTCGCGGTTTGGGCCAGGATCCGGGCGAGGATCTCTCCCCCGACGGCGTCGATGCCGCCGGCCCAGCGCTCCGACTCCAGGGGTCGGCCCGGGCCTTGGAGTTCCTCCCGGGGCAGAATGTCCGTCGCCCCCAGGTGGTGAAGGTAGTCCGCGTTCTCCGGCCGGCCAGTGAGGGCCGTTACCCGATAACCCTCCGCCGCGAGCAGCACCACGGCGATGCTCCCCATCCCGCCGCACGCCCCGGTGACGATCACCGGACGGTCGCCGCCCGGTGCCACTCCGGCTTTCTGAAGCGCCCTTACCGCCTGAGCCGCGGTAAATCCCGCCGTGCCCACGGCCATGACGCCACGCATGCCCAGGTTCGGAGGAACCGGCAGGAGCCAATCGGCCTTTACGCGCGCCAACTCGGCATAGCCACCCCAGTGCGTCTCGCCGATTCCCCAGCCGGTGAGGAGCACCTCGTCGCCGATCGCGAATTCGGGTGAGGCCGACTCGCGTACCACGCCGGCCAGGTCGATACCGGGCACCATGGGAAAGCGCCGGGCGATCTTGCCCTTGCCCGTGACGGCTAGGGCATCCTTGTAGTTGACGGTGGACCAGTGGACCTCGACGAGAACCTCACCTTCGGGAAGCTCATCGAACCCGAGCCGCTCCAACTCCAGGCGGGGCGGCCCGGGTTCCGCCTCTCGTAGCATCCAGGCCCGGAAATCATTCATGCTCCCCCTCCGCTTCTAGAGAATCCGGGTCTCGTCGCTCTGACGGGGTGTCTTGACCACCAGGAAGCGAAAGGTCTCCTCGCCCTCGTTAAGCAGCCGGTGCCGGATCTTGGCGGGGCTGTCGATGAGCATGTCCTTGGAGACTGTTTCGCGCTCGTCGCCGATCTCGACGATTCCGGTCCCTTCGAGGACGTAGAAGAAGGCGTCCACGGGCGTGACATGGGGCTTGAGGGCCTCCCCCGGCTCGAGGGTGAGGACGCTCACCTGGACGTGCTCGCTGCTGTGCAGCGGGCGGGCGTCGACGCCGTGGGGGTTGTCTTTCTTCTCGGCCTCCGCTGCCTTTACGAGCTTCATCTGCTCCTCCTCTGGGTTCGGGTGGCGCTGCGCTCGGGCGGCGCCGTTCCTCACGATTCGTTCTCTCTGAGCTTGCCCTCGGGCCGCGGTCCGTACACCGCGCCATGGCTGTCTCCGGCGGAGTCGGCATCGCCCTCACCCAGGTTGAATCCCGGAACGATCCGTTCGAGCCACCGCGGCATCCACCAGTTGGCCTCGCCGATGAGCACCATAGTCGAAGGCACCAGCAGCACCCGCACCAGAGTCGCATCTACGAGAATGGCCGCGGCCAGCCCCAGACCTATCTGCTTGACCGCGACATCGTCGCCGAAGACAAATCCGGTGAAGACCACGACCATGATGGCCGCCGCCGAGGTGATCACCCTCCCCGTCGCGGCGAGCCCCCGTACCACGCTGTCCGCGTTGCTGTGGCCGGAGTCGTGCTCTTCCTGGATCCGCGAGAGCAGGAACACCTCGTAGTCCATGGAGAGGCCGAAGAGGATGGCGAACATCAGCATCGGCAGGAAGGTAATGATCGGTGTCGTCTGCTCGACCCCGATGAGCCCGGCTCCCCATCCCCATTGAAAGACCGCCACGACCACGCCGTAGGCGGCGGCAATGGACAGAATGTTCATGACCGCGGCGGTCGCCGGGATGACGACCGAGCGGAAGACCATGGTCAGCAGGAGAAAAGACAGTCCGATGACGGTGAGCATGAACCAGGGAAGCCGCTCGACCGTCCGCTCGGTGAAGTCGATCAACATCGCCGACTGTCCGGCGACGTGCGCCTGGATGTCACTGCCCTCCAGCGCTGCGGGCAGTAGCTCACCGCGCAGCTCGTGGACCAGGGCTTCGGTTTCTTCGGACTGGGGTCCGGTGGCGGGGGTCAGCTGCAGAACGGCTGCGCCGCCGTCGGGGCTGACCATGGGGGGCGAGACTTCGGCCACGTTGGCCGTCTGGCTCAAGCGTTCGCGAAGGGTCATGAGGAGCTCCTTGGAGCCATCAACGGTCGGCGTTGGGCCGGTTGTCGCTGTCGTCGCTCCCTCGATCCCCACACCCTGGTCGGCCGGCTCTGCGGGCAGCTCGAAGACCAGCAGCAGCGGCCCGTTGAACCCTGGGCCGAAGCCTTCCTCGAGCAGATCGTACGCTTGGCGCCGGCTGCTGGATTCTGCCTCCAGGCCGCCGTCGGGCATCGCGAGGTCCAGTGAGAGCGCGGGCAGGGCCAGCCCCAATAGAAGCGCCAATCCCACCGCGAGCGACAGCCAGGGCCGCGACTCTACCTTGCGGCCCCAACGTCCCCAGACCGATGCCGCCTCGCTGTCATCCGGAGTGGCGCTTCTGAGGCTCAGCCGGTCGATCCGCCGGCCGGCCACGCCGAGGAGGGCGGGCACCAGGGTCACCGAGCCGGCGACCATGACCGCCACTACCAGGGCCGCGCTGAAGCCCATGAGGGTAATGGCCGGGATCCCCGCCACCGTCAGGCCGGTGATCGCGATGATCACGGTTATGCCGGCGAACAGCACGGCGCGACCCGCGGTGGCTGTGGCCCGACCCGCCGCTTCGGACACCTCGAATCCGTCCTGGAGGAAGCTTCGGTGGCGGGTGACGATGAAGAGAGCATAGTCGATGCCGACGCCCAGCCCGATCATGGTGCCCAGCATCAGTCCCACGGAGGACATGTCGAAGACCGCGGCGCCGAGCACGACAAGGGACAGCCCGGTCGCGAGCCCGCCGAGCGCTAGAGCGAGGGGGAGGCCCGCCGCGATTACCGAACCGAACCCGACCACCAGTATCAGGCCGGCCGCGAGCAGACCGACGGCTTCGGCGCCGCGGGTTTGTGGTTCTCTGGCAAACCCGAGCAGCTCTCCGCCCAGCTCTACCTGGACGCCCTGCGTCCGTCCGACCTCCGCCGCCTCTTCCAGGCGCTCGACGGCCTGGCTTCCGAGTTGCGAGAGCGGTTGGTCATACCGGACGTCGGCAAAGGCGACGGTTCCCGACGATGAGAGCGCCCCTCCGCGCCCCGACAGCGGATCGCCGACAAAGGAGACGTGGGGCAGAGCAACGATCGCCTCCAGGGTGGACCGCATTGCCTCTTGGGCCGCCGGTTCTCGAAGCCCTTCCGGGGCGGAGAAGACTATACGAGCGGATCCCCCGGCCTGGCTGGGGAAGTCTTCTTCGAGAAGTTCCCGCGCCTGTTCCGACTCAGAGCCGGGCAGGCGGAAGTCGTCCACGAATTCGCCGCCCCAGATTCGGCCGCTGACCGCCGCAGCAATAACGATCACAATCCAGACGGCGACCACCAAGCGCCGCCGTTTGACGGCCCATTTTCCCAGCTTGTAGAGGTTGTTCCCCATGATTCCTCGCATCGTTGTTGTTTTGGACCTTGTTCCCCCTGCCGGAATTATGACACATGATGTCAGTTGGCATATGGTGACAGAAAGGGTCGAGGGTGGTACCATCCCAGTCGATGAGAGATCGCCGCAAAACCACCACAGGCGGGCCTCAACAAGAGGGGATAGGCCTCCGCCAGCGCAAGAAGGCTCAGACGCGGGAAGCGTTCGAAGCCGTAGCCTTCGAGCTATTCTGCGAGCGGGGCTTCGATGAGACCACGGTTGAGAACATAGCCGAGAGGGCGATGGTCTCGCCTCGTACCTTCTTCCGCTACTTCGCCTCCAAAGAAGACGTTCTCTTCGCGGGGGAGAGGGAAGAGATCCGACGGGCGGGGCGACTGCTCGAAGAACGCGGCGCCGAAGAGTCGTTGCTCGAATCACTCGAGGCGATCCTGCAGTCCTTGGCGGGCGAGTATGCGCTCGATCGAGAGCGAAGGCTGGTCCGGGCCGAGCTGATCTCAGGTCATCCCGGATTGCTCTCCGCATACATGGGCTTGATGCGCGATCTCGAGGTGGAGGTGGCCCATTTCCTTTCGCGCCGTTTGGGGCAAACCGCGGCCGGTGGAGACGTCCGCTTGCTGGCGGCCGTATTCGTAGCTGTGTATCGAGTTTCGATTCTCCGGTGGGCGGAGGCTGGGGGAAAGAGCGACCTGCCAAACGTGATTGCCGCCAACCTGAAGAAGCTGACCGGCGGCCTCCTGCGCGTCTGAACTACGTCCCGGCGCCCACCCTCAGGTATTGTCGCAGGTCGGCGTGCAGCACATTTTGCAGCTCGGACATGTCGTCCTCGGGAACCTCGACGAAGAGGAAGGCGAAAACCGGATGACGGTTGAAGTCCGTACGGCGCAGGTCGAGGGGGCGGGAGAAGCGGGAAAGGAAGGCGTCGTAGTCCACGGACTCGATCGACTCCGCCGGCACGTCGGACGGAATGTCGGCGACTATCAATCCGCACGCCTTACCCCGCCTTTTCTCGAGAAGGCGGGGCCAGTCCGGCCGAGCGTCCTCTAGATACATGGTGTAGGGATCAAAGCCGAAGGCGTACCAGCTCATGTCGGCGGCGCACCAACCCCCGAAGCGCATGGGGTTGATCTCTATGGGGGTGATTTGTCCGTCGGGTCCGACGCGGAGCTCGGCGTGGATGGGGAAGTTGCGTAGTTTGGCGAGCCGGCCGATCCGGCGCAGATACCGCTCGAACTCAGCCCGCCACCGCTCCATCAGGCTCGGCGAGGTGTAGTAGACCCGGTCGCCGACATCCATCCCCGAGGTGAAGTGGTGCGCCATGACGTTGAGCACCACCGCTTCGCCTTCATCGGTGAAGTAGGCGTCGATGGCAAATTCCTCGCCCTCGATGACCTCCTCGAGGATGAAGCGATCCAAGCCCAAAACCTTGTCCGGGTAGAGGGAGAGCGAGCGGGCGACGTCGCCGCGTAACGCCGCCGCCACCTCCGGCCAATCTTGGTCGGACTGGACCACATGCACCGCCACGCTGAAGAAACCCACTGCCGGCTTGATGACAAACGGTTTGGGAAAGATGGCCGGATCGAAATCGTCCAGAGCTTCGAGTGACAGCTCGCGGAAGGCATAGCCGGGATAGATCTCGCGCAGCATCTCGCGAAAGGCCAATTTGTCCTTGAGCAAGTGGATTTGCCGCGGGAGATCGGTTTGCCCCAGGTTCTCCCCGATCCAGTTGATGGAGTTCTCGGAGTTCGTGTAGAGGCGGGCTCCCGGTACAGCGGCCCGCCGAGCGAATTCCGGTGAAGGGAGGAGTTCGGCGGAGCCGAGATCGAGCCGCGAGCGGGCCATCACATTATCGAGTACGGGCCGGCCGGAAACCGCCACCGTATTCGCAAGGTAATCCGAGGCGAAGGGTTCTTCGAGGATGAACACGGTCCGGCTACCCTGTCCGGCGCTCGCCGAAGAACTCGCGCAGCAGGGCGCGGGATTCCTCGGCCAGCACGCCGGACGTCACCTCGGTCCGGTGGTTGAAGCCGGAAAGCTCGAGCAGGTTGACCACGGAACCGACGGCGCCCCCCTTGGCATCGGCGGCTCCGTAGATAAGGCGGTCCAGGCGGGCCAGGAGTATGGCCCCCGCGCACATGGGGCAGGGTTCCACGGTCACGTAGAGGGTGGCGTCGAGCACACGCCAACCTCCCAGCAGGGTCGAGGCGTCCCGGAGGGCCAGTATCTCGGCGTGCGCGGTCGGGTCGTTCCGGGACTCCCGCTCGTTACCGCGCAAGGTGAGCACTTCGCCGCGGCGGACCAGGGCCGCACCGATGGGGACTTCCCCCCGTCGCCCTGCCTGGCGGGCGGCGTCCAGGGCCATGCGCATGTAGCGCTCATCGGCGTCGTCTGTCTTCAGGGTTCTCCCCGCCGCCTCGTCGTTCATCGGCCCTTTAAAGTCTCCCGGCCTCCGCTTCTCCTAGGCCACCCACGGTTGGCTCCCCGCCGGTCGGGAAAAGGCTCTCACACGGGGGAGCGGACAGGGAAGCCCAATGTCAAGGAGGAGCGGCCATGAACGAGCGTGCCGGTATTCCGAACTGAAGAGCTGGGTCACTGGGAGCGCAGTCTTAGTAACGGCCAAGCCGGTGGTAAGACCATTAAATGCCTATTGCTCAGACCAAAGGCTGCGTGTAATATGTGAAAGAGAGCACATAAGAGGAGGCTCCTAGTGAGCGCGCAGATCGATTTCACCCTATCACCGGCATTCGAGAAGCTCGGCCCGGAACAGCGAGACAGGCTCGAGGAGATGGCCTTCTCGCAGAAGTTCCAACCCGGCAAGTATGTCTTTCACCAGGGCGAGGAATCCTGGGGCGTCTACCTCGTGGTCAAGGGCTTGGCGGGCGTCGAAGTGGACGTCGGCGGGCAGGTCGTGGGCCTCCACGAGGTTGGTCCCGGAGCGCTCTTGGGATGGTCCGGACTTACCCCGCCTCACACCTTTACCTGTTCGGCTATCGTCATCGAGGAGACGGAGTTGATCGGCTTCCGCCTCGATGAGCTCCAGGCAGCCATGGCCGAAGACGAAACTCTGGCCGGCGCCTTCCTAGGAACGATCAACGGGATCGTAATCGATCGTTTGCGCGAGACCCAGAACCGGCTGGCGGAGTTTCTCTCCTGGTACCGCTACTGTCGGGGCTACCCCTTGAGTTACTCCGAGGAGGAGGCCACGATCGGCCGAGGTAAGCGGCCTAAAGCGCCTGAGTGGACTCGAGCCCTCGAAGACCTGGAGCCCAGCCGCTGGTAGATCCGAAGCCTTGCGCCCGAGCGAGCGCAAGGCGGCAAGGGGGCCAGGGGGTCCAGTTCGGCTGGGCCCCCGCTTCTCCAAAACTCCCCCAACCCGGCGCGTGCGGGAAGAGCTTGGCGAATTGACAGAAGAAAACCCCCCGCAAACGAGGGGGTTTTTCTAACGCGCCCGGCAGGATTCGAACCTGCGACCTTTGGTTTCGTAG
>JAGXFV010000011.1 GCA_024637095.1 Actinomycetes bacterium | reverse complement strand
CTGAGAACACCTGCCAGGCCAGGGCGGTCTTGGCGGTCAGACTGAGGAAGACGTAGACGGCCTCACCGAAGAGATAGTTGCTCCACCAACCCACCCGTTTGTACTGCAGGACCATGTTGAGGGCGAAGATGTTGAAGAAGACGAACAGCGAAACGAAGATGGCGTAGACGAAGGTCGGCGGCTCCGCGGGCGATCCCGGACTGAAGAGGTAGATCGCGATCGCCACCCAGGGGAAGATGCCCACGATGCTCCCGAAGATGAACGAGAGCCAGCCGCTGCCGGCGATCTCCCCCGGCCTCTCGTACTTCTCCTGCAACCAACCGAAGAGGATCATCGCCGCGTTCGCGCCGAAGAGGGCGACCAGAGCCGCCGCGCTGTAGATCCCGGTGAGCATGGCGATCAGCACGATCATGATGGAGGAACTGAAAGAGTATTCGATCCAACGGGCGTAATTGCGCCTGTGCAGGAGCTGGTTGCGGTACCAGCCGTAAGCGAAGAGTGAAAGCGTAAAGTGCGCCAGCGCCGAGATGAAGACGAAGGCGGCCACTCCCCATGCGACGCGTAGATCGAACAGCAGGGTTGGTTCAGGGGGCGCGCTTCCGGGAGGACCCTCGAGAAAATGGCCCAGCACCGGCAGGGTGAAGTCGTTGGCGAGGATGAGGATGAGCACGCCTTGGGCCAGATGGAAGACGCCCATCGCCAGGTTGTACCAACGCAGGCGATCGAGCCGACGGTTGGTGGCCTGGTCCGGGCGGGGGTTGCGGGCTGCGTCGCGGTCCTTCATGTCTTTGCTCCTATCAGCGGATGGCCGCTGTGGGGAATCGCTGGTGTTCATCTATTTAGGCTGACTCGATACTTGCCCGAAAACGGCCGCGGGAAACTCGGCAGCCATGCGGCGATGACTGGAAGCGGATCGCGCCGAGGACTAGACTGCATGCGGTCGCAACGTGTGGAAGGACGCGGATTTTGCTTGCACTCAAGGAGTTGCTTAACGGCAAGGTGAGGTTTGGCCTGATTGCCCTCGCCGTGGGCCTGGTTGTCGCTCTCACCATGCTGATGAGCGCGATGAGTGAAGGCCTGATCACCGGCATGACCGGCTCCAAAGGCTCCCTGAAGGCCGACGCTCTGGTGTTTCAGGGCGATACCCAGTTGGCCCTCGAGCGCAGCCTCCTGAGCGCGCGCTCGGTATCCGCGGTCGACGAAAGCCCAGGGGTGGAGAGCGCCTATCCCGTCGGCCACGCGATGATCTCCGTGAGCGCCGCCGGTTCCGAGCCGGATGGGGCCGAGGCATCCGGGGCTGACGTCGGCGATGACGGTGCGAGCTTCGACGCGCGATTATTCGGACTGGGCGGTGAGTGGGAGCAATTGCCCCAGGTCGAAGGGAAAGCCGGGCCCCCCGGACCGGGGGAGGCCATCGTCGACATCACCGCCAAGGTAGACGGAATTGAACTGGGAAACACGGTAAGCCTCACCCCAATAGGCCGCGAATTGACGGTTGTCGGCTTCACCGAAAACCGTCGCTACATCATGGTCCCCACCTTCTACGTGGATATGGCGACCTGGGAGGAGGTCTACCTGGCCACCGCCCTCGGGAAGACCGGCCAAGAGGCGTCCGCGGGAGGCGAAGACGTGCCTGAGGGCAGCGAGCAGACCCCGGGCGAAGGCACCTCCCCGGCGCTGCGGGGTTCCGCCTCCATCGTGGCCGTCGAGTTGGCGGAAGGGGTCTCGCCGGCGGATCTGGAGGAACAGCTCGGCTCCGGGTTCGAGGTCGCCACTCCCGAGGATGCCGCCCTCGCCGGTAACGGCATGAGCGTCATGGTACTGGCCACCGACGGCATCCAGTGGGTGTCGCTGGTCATTGGCGCGCTCTTCATCGGGGTCTTCTTCTACATCACCACGCTGCACAAAACGGGACAGATCGCCGCCATGAAAGCGCTGGGCGCCTCGAACGTCTATCTCTACCGTCAATTGCTAATCCAGATCGCGGTGCTGGTCACCATTGCCGCCGCTATCGGCATGTTCTTGTCCCTTGGAGCGGGAATGTCTATGCCGCCCACCATGGCCTTCGATCCTCAGCCCGTGGGTTGGGGCCTCAGCCTGCTCGCGGTCTACGTGATGGCCCTGGTCGGCAGCTTCTTCTCGCTGCACACCATCCTCCGCGTGGATCCGGCCACGGCTCTCGACCGAGGGGAACACTAGTCATGGCGTTACTCGAAGTTCTGGCGATTTCCAAACGGTACGGCGAAGGGCATACGGCGGTCACCGCGCTCGAGGAGGTGTCTTTTGCTTTGGAAGCCGGGCGTCTGCTCTCTGTGCTTGGGCCCTCGGGATCGGGCAAGACCACCCTGCTATCGATAATCGCCGGGCTATTGCGCCCAACCTCGGGAGAAGTGCTGGTGGGGGGCGAGAGCGTCGCGGAGGCTCGAGGAGGGGGCGCCGCCTTCCGCCGACGCAACGTGGGCATCGTCTTTCAGGACTACCATTTGATCCCTTACCTCTCGGCTCGTGAGAACCTGCTGCTGGTGCCCCACCTCGACGGGCGAGTGCGGAGGAAGGACCGGGAGCGGGCGGACGTTCTGCTCGAGGAGTTCGGCCTCGCACCGCGGGCCGACCACCGTCCGCCCATGCTGTCGGGCGGCGAGCGCCAGCGAGTGGCCGTGGCCCGGGCACTGATGAACGAACCCCACTTGATGCTGGTGGACGAGCCCACGTCACATCTGGACACGGAGCGGGGTTTTCGGGTGATGGAACTTCTCCGGGCGCAGATCCATGGGCGCGGAACTACCTGCGTGATGGTCACCCATGACGAGCGCATGGCCGCCCATGCCGACAAAGTCATCCGCCTTCTCGACGGCCGGGTGGTCGACCGCGAGGCCACGGCGGCCACAGAGCTCTCCGCTTAGCCCACTCCGCTAGCCCCCTTCGATCAGTTCGATGGCGTAGCCGTCCGGATCCTCGAGAAAGGCGAGCAAGGGTCCCCCTTCATGAAGGCGCTTGGGTTCCCGGGCGATCTTGCCCCCTTTTTCGCGCACGGCGGCCAGGCTGGATTCCATGTCCTCGACGCTGATGGCGAGGTGACCGTAGCCGTTACCGAGGTCGTAACTGTCGGTGTCCCAGTTGTAGGTCAGCTCCAACTGGGCGCCCTGCTCCCCTTCGCCCGGAAAAGCCAGGAAGACCAGGGTGAATCTGCCCTTTTCCATATCGAGCCGCCGCTGCACCTCCATCCCCAACACTTCCGTGTAGAACCTGATGGAGGCCTCGAGATCCCCCACCCGGATCATGGTGTGCAGAAATTGCATGCTTCTCTCCCCTCTCTCGGCGCCGCGCTCAATCGTCTTCGAGCGCGATCTCGATCCGCTTGTTCGCTCTGCCCTTGCTCTTGTATCCGGTCACCCGCAGCCGCCCCACCTCGCTGGTGTTGCCCACGTGGGTGCCGCCGTCGGCCTGAAGGTCGAGACCCTCGATCTCGAGCACCCGAATCTGCGCGATCCCGGCAGGCAGCAGATTGACCTTCGTCCGAACAAGGTCCTGGATCGCAAAGGCCTCGTCGCGCGGCAGGATGCGGGAGGTGATGGGCCGCGCTCGAGCCACTTCCTCGTTGATCTTTTCCTCGATCTCACGAACCAGCTCTTGTCTCATCGTGTCGAACTCGAAGTCCATCCTTCCCCGCAGAGGCTCCATGTTTCCTCCGGTCACACTGGCGCCGTAGTCGCGCCAAACCACACCACAGAGGATGTGAAGGGCGCTGTGCGTGCGCATGAGCCGGTAGCGTCGGCCCCAGTCGAGCTCACCCACCACCGCGCTGCCCACAGCGGGCGCGCCGACCTCGAGTTCGGCCACGTCCAACTCGTGCCAGATGTTCTGGCCTTCACGCCGCACCCCCACCACTGCCAGGGCGCGCTCGCCAAGCAACCGTCCTGAGTCCGCCGGCTGACCTCCCCCGCCGGGATAGAAAGCTGTCCGGTCGAGCGCAACCGCGTTGCCCTCGACCCCGATAACCGAGGCGTCGAAGCTGGAGACGTAGGGGTCCTCGTAGAAGACTAGTTCGGTTGCCGGTAGCGGGGACACGGTCACGAAAGCCACCTTTCACTCGTAGACTTGCTCGTTCTTATACACGGCAGGAGCCGACGACAGGGGGCCCCGCTGCGCCCAAACTCTCGTGCTGCGTCTAGACCCGGCCCTCGGCCCGCTGCTTGATGCCCTTGAGCGTCTTACGCTCCATGACGAAATGGGGGATTTCGATCCCCCAGCCGTTCCACATGCGGCTGAAGAAGGTGTCCTTGTAGTCACTGCGCCAGCGCACGAGCAAGCGCGTCCTACCACCGTCTTCCCGAAGCACGAATGCCCAGCTCGCCCAAGGGAAGCCGCCTGCAAGCGCCTCCTGCCGAGTTCCCGGAGAGCGGAGCACCAGGGCTTTTTCGGGCTCGATTTCTGCCACCTCGAAAGTGAGATCCACCGGATAGTCCTCGCGCACCAGCCGGACGTGGTCACCTTTCTCCAGGTGCTGATACTGAGGCAGTATCTGATCCGCGCTGTGGATGTCGCATCCGGCCAGGTTCTCCAGCCAGTCATAGCTGTAGAGCCCGCCGCGGTTCTGGCCAAACTGAACGAGCCACGGCCACACTTCGGCGGGAGAGGCGTCGATGGAGACCGCCCGGGTCTGCGCGTCCCGCGGATTCTTGACGATCTCATCGCCGGGCAGGTTCATGTGCCTCTCCGCCTGGTTGGATCCCCAGTTGCGCGCCCGGGAGCGAAGCCAGCGGCGATAGATGATGACCGCACCCAGGACCAGGGCAATCGGGCGCACCAGATGCCGCACCAGCCGCAGCCGCCGGATGGGCTTTGTCACGTCTTCCACGGTCTCCGAGACACGCTCTCCGGCCCCGCCCGCGACGGCCCTGGCCTTCGAGCCCGCATAACCCGCGCCCGCGGCGGCGGCGGACAGCCCCGCCGTGGTGTAGTCCCGCGCCTCCTCGATGTAGTGGTCGATCTCGTCCTCGTGCTCGCGCCTCCACTCCTCGGCATCCTCGAGGTAGCGCCGGCCCAGCTTCCCTGCGGTCAACCCGTAGAGGGCGGCCTTGTCGCGCACCTCGGGCGCGGCCTCCTGCACCCGCTCGGCGACGTCGCCCGCCTGCTCACGCACGGTCTCACGCGCGCTTTTCCACCAATCCTCGAGGTCCAAGGTGTTCGCGTAATCCTCGGCGCGCTCGACCGCCACACCCGCATAGTCCTGCGCCCTCTCCGACGCCCGTCCAGCCATCTTGCGCGTACGGGTATTTGCCTTGGCTCCCCGCTTCAACGTCTCTTTGCGGGCTTTTTCCGCCCGCTTGACCCACTCCTCGGTTACGGAGCTCATCTCGCCTCCTGACAGTGATCCGGCAGTATTCTGACTTCTCCTTTACCCCACTCCGCCCCGGCTGCACCGCGCCTCCGGGGGAGCGAGCTGATCAGAGGGCGAGATTGAGACTCGGCGGCTGCGGGCATCGGGATGCCATGGCGGATGTCCCCGACAAGCAGGAGAACCTGGAACGCTGCAACTGCCCCGGCTGCCCGAGCAACCCGGACGACGGACAAGCAGGGCTGTACTGCGCACGGGGAGTGAGTGAGGTCCGAGTTCAGACCGTGGGCTGCATTTGCACCAGTTGCCCCATCTACCGGCAGTTCAGCCTCGCGGACGGCTATTTCTGTGCGGTCGTCCCCGAGATGTGGGACCGGGCGCGCAGATAAACCGGTTTCGTGGCAGGGCCGACGCCTTCCTCGTTGACCGCGCGCAGACGGTAGGCCGTTCCCGGCGATAGGGGAGCCATTACCCGAGTCAGCAGCGTCTCCACTTCGGGTGAGCGCACTCGGCCGACCACGATGAATTCTCTGCGCGTCTTTGCCCCCGCGATCGCTTCGGGCCCGGATCCCACCGACGGTTCGTCCCCCCTTCGCAGCAGGGGCTCGGCCCGCTCTATCAAGTAGCCGCCCGCCCGGTCCCCTCCTGCCCGCCACGTCAACACGGTCTGGCTTCCTCGCCCGACCACGAGGGGGCGTCGCGGGCGAAGGGGCACGCCGGCCTGCCCGGAGCCGTCCCCAATCCCATGCCCCCAGGATTCAGCCGCGGGAGGAGATTTGGCTCGGTACGACTGCACGAAGAAGCTCCTCCAGGCGATCCCGGATTCGGCGTGCTCCAGACCCTCTCGCCCCGGGCCCAGGAAAAGCTCGCACACCCGGCCGGGAAAGTTGGGATCATAGGTGCGCACCACGCACTCATCGCGCTCGGGGTCGAGCCCATCCGTGGCGTAGGCAAGCAACTGGTGATTGTTCCCCAGACCCCGCAACGAACGTGCCCGCACCAAGCCGAGAACAACGAGGACGCCGTCCTCGAGGGACAGCCGCAGAAACTCGAACGCGCGGCTGAGTGGCGGAAACGGGGCGGGCCGGAGGGTCTCCCAAACAAAGCGCAGAGCGGTGGGGCGGGCGTAGCTGTCCAGCTGGCGACGGTAGATATAGCGGGAGAGCGGATGAGCGTTGCGCGGGGGAAACTCCTCGGACTCGAACCGCGGCAGCGGCAGTCCCGAGAGGTAGTAGTCGAGGGCGGCGAAAACCATCCCGCCGCACCGACCCGAAGTGGTCACCCGCGGCCGCGCGAGAACCAGGTTGTGGTAGCGGTTCGGAAAGCCGAATCCGTGGACGAGCGGATCAAAACCTCCGGACAATTCCCCTCCCCGTCGCGGCGCCCAGTGTCCCCGCGACGCGAGCATACCCCGCGCCTCGTTGCTATGATCGCCTCTCTAAGGACCGCCACCTGAACCGCCCGGGCGCTTCGCCTCCGGTTCGCGTGGCCCCGTCAACGCAAAACGGGACAGGATGCGAGAGATGAAGCCGATTCTGATCGAGGCAAAGACCATCGACGAGGCTTGGTTCCAAGCGATCAAGGCCACGCTCGATGACCAGCACGCCTTTTCCTATCAGATCCAGAAGGGCAGCTTTGAGGGCCAGGGTGTAAGGCGGCAACTCTACTCCCTCGCCATCCAGATCGAGTTCCCCGAGACGCGGCCGCTCTCTCCCATGGTTCCCGAGGGCTTCACCGCGCCCACCAGCGACGACAACATCGAGAAATACTTCGCCGACAAGCTAATGAACCCGGAGCCGGGCATCAACGAGGAGTACACCTACTCGCAGTTCATCGTCCCCCACCTGCCGGTGGTCATCGAGATGCTGCAGAAGACCCCGCACACCAATCACGCGGTCATCAATGTGGGCGATTCCCTGGACTACTCCACACGAGACGCGGAGGCCGGGATCACCATACCCGCCCAGGCACATGTGTACGAGCATCCTCCCTGCCTACGCTGCCTGCAGTGGATCTACACCGACGGGCACCTGCACCTCTACACCTTCTGGCGGAGCTGGGACCTCTTCGCCGGGCTGCCAGAGAACCTCTGCGGCCTGCAGCTGCTCAACGAATACGTGGCCATGGAGACCGGCTACGAGACCGGTACCCTGAACGCCTTCTCTTCGGGCGCGCACATCTACGGCTACCAGCACGAACTGGTGGAGGCACGCACCGGCAAGAAGGGCGGCGGGGCCAAGACGGACTGAATCTCCCGGTCCGGTCTACTGCAGGGCGGTGGCCCAGCCCGCCTCGAGCGGACCGGTTATAGTCACTGCCAGAGCTCCCGATGGTCCCTCACGTACTCCTCCAGAGAGCGCGGCTCGCGCTCGAGCAGCCGCGCCAGGCTGTCGTCGACCGGCGCGGCCTCTCCCAGGCGGATCCGCGAGTGAAGCACCGTCTGAACCAGTATCTGTGGGTAGGCCATGCCCTGCCTGCGAAGATGGAGGGCGTACGCGGGGATAGAGGCCGGCTCATAGCGAATATGGCGGCCGAGTTCCTGACTGAGGATCTGCACCACAGCGCCAAAGGGCATCGCCCTGGAGCCGGTCAGCCGGTAGCCGTGGCCCCGATGTAGCGACGGGTCAAGAAATATGCGCGCGCTGAGATCGCCCAGATCGCGTACGTCGACGAAGGCGACCTCCCCCTGACCCGCGGGCAGGAAGATGCGGTCGTCACGGCAGATATCCTGCCGATAGGCGTCACCCAAATTCTGCGCAAAAAAGCCCGGCCGCAGAATGGTGTGCGAGAGACCGCGCAGGCGCAGATGCTGCTCGATACGGTGATGGGGCACGATGGAGTTGCTTTCGGCGCCGGCCACCGAGACGAAGACCACGTGTTCGACGCCTAGCACGGCTGCTCTGTCCAGCAAGACATTCACCGTGCTGCCCACGCGGGAAATGGCGGGCGGCCGGACCAAGAAGAGTCCGGCCGCCCCATGGAGCGCCGCGTCAAAGGTACGGGGATCCTCGAAGTCAAGGCATACGGCGGGTAGACCGGGATACTTCCCCCGCAACTGCTCGACCCTGCGCCCGCCCAACCTGACGGATTGTCCCGCGAGACGAGCGGCAGCCAGGTAGCTAGCGCCCAGATTCCCGGTGGCTCCGGTCACAAGGATCTCGCCATTCATCGGGACCTCCAGTTCATCCGAGCATCCTCGTGCCTTGACCTTTGTCCGCCCTCGCCCCCCGTGATCTCGGGGTGCGCGGATACGGGGCAGCGTGGCCGCCCGCGGCCCGCCGCTCGCCAATCACCGGAGCGCGGCACCCCCACGGCAGGCCTTGCGCACGCTCTCCTTGGACACGACGTCTACCCTTCTCCTAGACAATCCGGTGCAGGCGCTCGCGATTGTCTAGAGCACCGAAACCACCAGGTCCGCCAACTCTCGCTTGGGCACGTGGTGAACCTGGTTCTCGTCGCGCCAGTACGTAAGCGACCCGTCATCGCCCACCGGCTCCAGCTTCACCTGCTCTACCGGTTTTCCCAGAGCAAGGACCAAAAGGATCTCGAACCTCTCGTCCAGCTCGAGCACCTCAGCCAGCCGTCCTCTCGTGATTGAAGCGATGATGCAACCGCCGAGCCCGTGGGCCACCGCCCCGAGCATAATGGTCTGCGCCGCGATCCCCTGATCGTAGGCGAAGTTCTTCGCGGCTTCGGTGTCCCCCAGGACCACGAGGTAGGCGCTGGGCCGTTCGCCTTCCTCAGGTCCCTCCCAGTCGTGGAGGGCGGCGGCCCACTTGAGACAGGAGAAGACCTCCGCGCGGGCTTCGGCAGAGGTGACCAGCACGTACTTCAAGGGCTGCAGGTTGGCCGCCGACGGCGTGAGCCGGGCGAGATCCACCAGTTCCCGTAGTGTCTCTTCGTCGACCTCCACCGTTTCGTCGAAGCGGCGGTAGCTCCGATTGCAGTGCACGACCTCGCGAAAGTCTTCCCAGAGCCCCATGTCAACCTCCAACCTCGATGGTCCCTCCCCTTGCGCGGCACTCCCCATCCTAGCGAATCACCAGATAGCGCATCCAGACCACGTCGTCCTCAAAGGCCTCCATCGCCACCAGCCGCAATTCGACGAGTTCTTGTGCGCTGGAGACATCGGCGGCGTGGAAAAGTGAGCGGGGGGTGTCGCCCCCGACCAGGCGGGGCTCCAACAGAACGCTGATCTCGTCGACCAGATCGGCGCGCGGAGCAGTGCGCCATTCAGGATTCCCCCGCTGTCGACTCGCACCGTCTGGATGTCGTACCGGCGGCTGAGTTCCTCTAGCGCCAGGACCAGATCCACCCGCTCCTCACCCGCGACCACGGCTTCGATTCCCAGATCTGCAAGCATCGTCCGATAGTCCGACGGAGTCCTTTCGGAGCAGAGGACCAGGGAGCGCCCCCAGTACGGCTGATCCCGCAGTTCCCGCCAGCGCTGTATCCTGCCACGGCTGTCCACCACCACGAGGAAGGGGAGGTCGGCGGACTCCTCTGGAGAATCCGCCGCAGCCTCCTCCTGCGCGAGTTCATCCTCCATCGCAAGAATGGTGTCCGCCCCCACCAGGGTGGCATCCTCCCTCCAACGGCGGGCCAGAGCGTAGAAGCGGCCCAGGTCCGGATTCAGATGGTCGAATCGGCCATCAAGGCTGACTTCGTTGTGGAGCACCACGTACGGCCTCGGCACATTCTCCTCCCCCGCTTCTGCGTGAGCGGAATACCTACTGCGCGACCGGCACTCGGTGGAGACCCGTTTCTGCCACCTCCGTTCCGCGCTGCCTATTGGGGGACTTCCCGCGCTGAATCAAATACGCTCCCAGCGAACTCGTGACCGCGTGGAAAGCAAGGCCGCCCCAGAGCTCGCCCAAGGTATCGAAGGCCTCACTGTGGGAGAGAACCCCTCCCGTGATGGCCACGATTCAGACCAAGCCTATCGTCAGCAGCACGTACCCGCTGATCCTTGCGAAAACTCTCATCACCAACCTCCCTTAGGACAGCGCCTTCATGAACAGCCACAGCGATAGAATGGCGGTTACGCCGTGAAAGCCGTAACCCGGCAGCAGCTTCGGGCTAAGGGCCGCCGATTTTCCGCGGAAGACCTCCGCGAGAATGGCGATGATTCAGGCAGCCGAGATCGCCCAGATGAAAAACGCACTGATCCACCAGAACATAACCACACCTCCTGAACGCACTCTCACAATGATTTGGATTCTAGGACCTGCGCGCCCGCTTGGTCCCCGCCGAATGGGGAGTCTCGGGGGTGGACGGTAGGCGGGTTTGCATGGGCTACAGTGAATCCTGCCTGGCCTGGGTAGAGCAGAAGACAAGACACCCCCCGCGGTAAGGGAGAAGACGTGCGCCTCATCCTTCTCATAATGATCGCCCTGCTGGTCCTGGTCGTGATCTTCGCCGTTCAAAACCCCGGCGCAGTCGAAGTCCAGTTTCTGACTGTCCAGGGAGAACTCTCCCTGCTACTGGTGACTCTGGCGGCCTTTGGCCTCGGCGTGATCGCCGGCATTTCTGGAATGCTGCCCTATTACGTCCGGTCGAGACGCCGGCTGAGGGGAACCAAAAAGGAGCTCAAGCAGGAACGGAAGCCCCGGGAGGAACCGACCACCTCCACACGCTCTGTCCCGGCCACCGCGGAGAAAGCGCAGGTGGGCGCCGAGACCGATCAGGAGGATCCGGAGTTGCCGGACCGCCCGAAGCACGGGCGCGAATACCGCGAGCCGTAGCCTTGGCGGGCAACTTTCGCTTCGGCACGTCGGGCTGGGCCTACGACCATGACCAAGTCGTTCGACAGCCCCCCGCCCCGACCGAAAGGCCTGCACTAGCGTTGCTCCGTCGCCGGCTCTATCGATCCCAGCTCATCCCGCGCCGGCCAGAGGAAGTCTTTCCCTTCTTCGAGTCAGCCGAGAATCTCGCGAAGATCACCCCGAACTGGCTGGGCTTTCAGATCCTCTCCGCGCCTGAGCCGCCGCTCGAGCGGGGCAGCCGGATCATCTACCGTTTGCGTCTCTTCGGCCTGCCGCTCCGATGGCACACGGAGATAGTCCGCACCGATCCTCCCTGGGGATTCGTCGATGTCCAGCGGCGGGGCCCGTACGCAGAGTGGGTGCACACGCACAGCTTCCGCCCGTTATCCGGGGGAGACCCAGGCGGCCGGTCAACCGGAGCCCTGCGGGAGGCGCGGGCTGTGCTGATGGAAGACCGCGTGGATTATCGCCTGCCCTTGGGTCTACTGGGACTTCTGGCAGCGCCCCTCGTCGCCCTGCAGTTGACCGCGATCTTTGGCTTTCGAAAAAGGCGCATAGAGGAACTCTTTTCCGTGGCAAAGCGGTAGAGGGCAGGATGGCCGCGCGCGCTCACGGACACGCTCTTAAGTTTCTCGTAATCCCTTGGCCGACGATTTGCCGTTAGAATCAACTCGATGACGCCGACCACCACACTTCACCGCCGGTCCCTGCGCGACGCCCTCGGTATCGCTCTGGCTCTGGCGGCGCCTCTGGTCTCGCTCAACTACCTCGCCTGGTTGGTTTTCGGGCTGCCGTTCGTTCCATTTGATGTCTTCGATTGGATGACGCGCGTCCTGCCCGGTGGATTGATCACCTTCGGCATCGACACCATGGTTCAGACGCTCGTCGCCCTGGGCTTCGACCTGAAGGACACGGCCAAGCTCGCCGAACAGATGATGGCCGTGGCCGGCTACCTGGTGAGCGTGTGGGCGGTGGCAACGGCCTACCTGACGCTTGTGCCTCTCCGTCTCGGACGGAGGAGCCCACTTTTGGGCGCGGCGGTGGGTTTGCTCGTCGGGGTCCTGCTGGCGCCCATCGTGCTGTCGGTCTACTCCACTCCGGAGGTGGGACGCTGGGTGAGCGTTCTATGGATCCTCCTGGCGCACGCTGTCTGGGGAGCTGCGCTGGGGCTGAGTCACGTGTGGGTCCGCCCCGAACCCCGCTACGGTGAAGCCGCTCATGACGAGCCACGGATGGCAAGTGAAGATCAGGGGTTGGGTGAAACCGGAGCCACGGTCGGGCCTCCGGCAGTTCCGATCTTTGCCGAGACCATCAGCCGGCGCAAGTTCATCCTACGTGTCGGGGGGGCTGCCGCGGTGATCACAGCCAGCGGCGCGGGCGTGGCGACCTACCTGCGACTCACCGAAGAGGAACCTTACGCGGGTCCCTCCTTCCCGCTGCCCAACGCCGGCGCACCGACCGAACCCGTTCCGGGCACCCGCCCTGAATACACCCCCCTCCCCGAGCACTACCGAATCGACATCAACACTATTCCTCCCAACATAGACATCGAGGATTGGCGTCTGGAGATCCGCGGCCTAGTGCAAGAGCCCCTCGATCTCTCGCTCGAACAACTGCAGACCGCTTACGAGCCGCAGGAGCAGTTCGTTACCCTCTCCTGCATCTCCAATCCGGTGGGCGGATCCCTGATCAGCACGACGCTTTGGACAGGTGCCCGGCTCTCCGAGGTGTTGGAGACGACGGGCGTCCTGCCAGAGGCGAGATTCGTCCACATCACTTCCGAGGACGGTTTTCACGAGACCGCGGCGCTGGACGTCATCCGCACCGACCCCCGGATCATGCTCACCTATAGCTTCGATCGCCAGCCTCTCCCCCAGGGGCACGGTTCGCCACTGCGCGTCTACATCCCGAACCACTACGGCATGAAGCAGCCCAAGTGGATAGTCGGCATCGAGTTGACAGCTGAATTCGAGCCGGGGTACTGGGTTGAGCGAGGTTGGAGCCGCGAGGCCATCGTCAACGCAACCTCAGTCATCGACACCGTCTACGCCGACGGGCTCGAACGCCAGAACGGCAGCCCCGTGGTCCCGGTTGGAGGTATGGCCTATGCAGGCGAACGGGGCATCTCGGAAGTGGTCGTTCGCATGGACGACGGGCCCTGGGAGCAGGCAGAGCTACGGGAGCCGCTGTCCGACCTGACCTGGGTGATCTGGCGCTACTCCTGGCCCTTCCAGGCCGGGCAGCACACGCTCTACGTTCGTTGCCGAGACGGCGAGGGCAACTGGCAGGTGGCGGAATCCTCAGACACTTATCCGGATGGCGCCACGGGCCTGCACGATTTCAGGATCCCGGCGGACTACATCTTTCCCGAGGGCTGATAGGAGACGCGGGGACGGCGCCCGGGGCGCCGCTCTCGGAGGGCAGGCGCCCACTCTCTATACCGCGCTCCAGGGCCTTCGCGGCCGGGAGTTGGCGGTGGTGGCACCGGTACATCCATTTGACGATGTTTCGAGCACGATGTCAACCCAACAAATAGACGGCCCGGGCGGCCGCGCTAGGGCATTCCGGAGAGCGGATACACCGCAGACTCGAGCGGCGGTTGCCGGTCCGTCCTATCACGGACTTCTTGCGAGGTTTTTTATACCCCCAGCTTATATTTGGATAACATATCGGAGGCGCAGATAGGCCGGTCTTCCCCGCTGTTTCCCCGCTGTTTTCCCCAAATTGGGCGCTTGGGCGTGCACGAGACAAATGCATAATGCGATCGGCACTATCTTCAAGTGAAGCCTCCTGATTCAGGCAAGCCGGCGCCGGGAAACCGCATATGGGAAAGCTGTGAATAAGATGCAGAAACGAATCACCAATCGAGCAAAGGGGGAACCTTGGCGCTGGAAATCAATACCGAGAGTTTTGAGCCCAACGGACCAATTCCGGGAAGGTTCACTCAGGTGGGCGAGAACCTCTCACCCAATCTGTACTGGCAGGGGGAGCCCGCGAACACCCAGGAGTACGCTCTAATCATGGAGGATCCCGACGCACCGCAACAACACCCGTTCGTGCATTGGGTGCTCTACAAGATCCCGGCCGGCGTGACGCGGTTGCCCGAAGGCATTCCGGAAGAGGGGGCACCGGGGACTCCGCGGGGCGCCTACCAGGCAGACAACACCTACGGTGTCAAGAAGTACGAAGGGCCCAAGCCGCCGGTGGGGCATGGGCCGCATCGCTACTACTTCCGGCTCTTCGCGCTGGATACTCAGTTGGAGGTCAATCTGGGCCTCGACCGAGATGCGTTGCTCGCCGAGATGAAGGGCCACGTCATCGAGGAGGCCCAGTTGCTCGGCACCTTCGAGCGCTGAGTTCTCAGCTGTCCCGGTCTATCCGCACCATCGCTGAGTCCGGATAACGTTGGCCCGCGGCGGCTCCGGGAGGAACCTCCTCCTCGAGCCGCCCCAACTCCTCCGCGGACAGCCTGATGTCGACCGCCCCTGCGTTCTCTTCCAAGCGCTCCCGGCGCTTTGTCCCGGGAATGGGGACGATGTCCTCGCCTTGATGCAGAAGCCAGGCCAGGGCCAGTTGGGCCGACGTCCATCCCTTTTCCTGAGCGATCCGGCGCACCCGCTCAGCCAGCTCTCGGTTCTGCTGTAGATTCTCACCCTGAAAGCGGGGGTGGTCCCTCCGGGTGTCGTCCGGATCCAGCTCATCCGGCCCCTGGAACCTGCCCGCGAGAAAGCCGCGGCCCAGAGGAGCGTACGGTACGAACCCGATGCCGAGCTCCCTTGTGGTGTCCAACAGTTCACCCTCGGGGTCTCGGGTCCAAAGGGAATACTCAGTTTGCAGGGCGCTGATGGGATAAACGGTGGCGGCGCGGCGAAGCGTGCTCGGAGCCGCCTCGGATAGGCCGAGATACCTCACCTTGCCGGCCTGGACCAGCTCAGCCATGGCGCCCACGGTCTCCTCGATGGGCACCTGGGGGTCCACGCGGTGGAGGTAATAGAGATCGATGGTGTCGATTCGCAATCGGCCGAGACTCGCATCACAGGCCTGGTGCACGTATTCGGGGCGCCCGTTGACCCCGGCCAGACGCTCTCCGTCGTATACATGGCCGAACTTGGTTGCGAGCACCACTTCATCGCGGCGCTTACGGACCACCTCGCCAACCAGACGCTCGTTTTCGCCGCGGCCGTACATGTCGGCCGTATCGATCAGGTCGATGCCCATGTCGAGAGCATGGTTTATGGTGGCGAGCGCCTCATCGCGGTCCTGCCCGCCGGTATAGAAAGCCGACATGCCCATGCAACCCAGGCCGATCGCGGAAACCTCGAGTCCCTCGCTGCCCAACTTACGCTTCTTCATCTGACCCCTATCCTCGCGTAACCACCGGCCCCTCAAGGGCTACCCAATCTCCGTGCGCCTAATTACATCCGGGCCACCGCGAGGAAAGAAGCGTGCAGAGCGACGACCATGACTATGAAGAGGCTGCGCGAGGCGCTCGCCCCCAGACCGGGGAAGGCGTAGGCGAGGTGACCCTCGCGGCAGCGCGGCAGACAATCCCCGCAAAGGGTGCAGCCCCTACCCGGGCCGCCGGCAGCGAGGTGCTCGTCTTGAAGCGCGCCGTAGCGGCAGGCGGAGGTGCAGGCCCCACATCGGCTGCAGCCGGCTCCCAGCTTGACGCGGAAAGGGTTGACGCGCCCTGCCCAGGTCGAGACCAGCCCCAGAGGGCAGAACCCGCTGCAGTGGGCCATCTGTCCCCGCTTTCGGGAAGCGGTCAGCATGACCCCCACTGAGAACAGACCAAAGGCCGCGGCGAGTACGCCGGCGGCCATGCCGGAAACTCCGAGGAATCTCAGGAGCAGCGCGACGGCCACCACCAGCAGTAGGACAACCCATTGGACGCGGTGCCGATTACCCGACGGCGCCCCCGGCCTGCGACGGCCAAGACGGGCCGCCCAGTGATCCCAGGCCCCGATGTAGCACAGATGACTGCACCAGGCCGGTCCCACCAGGAGCACCGTCGCGCCGAACAAGATGGGCATGAAGAGCCCGCCCCCCCGGAATAGGGGACCGGCCAGAATCAGCGCCGGGACGGGCAGATGCAACTCACCCGTCATCAGGAAGCGTTCGGCGCCCAGCAGGCCGATGACGAGCTGAGCAAAGAAGACCAGCGTGAAGAGCGTCCAAAGCCGGTGCCGCCACCGAGGGGCCAGTTTCGGATCGAGCATCTTCCGCGTGAGCCACGCGGCATAGAGGCCGACCAAAACCAACTCAAGCCAGCCGCCGCCCGGTAGAAAGCGTTCGAGCAGCAGACCGGGGGGGTCAACCACCAGTTGAACCGGCACCAGGAGCATCAGAACCAACAAGAACGCGGCGGCGGGAAGAGCGGCGCTCCTTCCCCCGCCTCCACTCCCGAGCACACGCCCCTCCATCGCCTCGGCCGGGGCGCTCAAGCGCTGCCCCCAGGGCTCGCCCGCAGACCCTCGAGCGGCGCACCGACAAGATCCGCCAGCGAGGTTCTTTCGAAATAGTCCCGGACCTGCTCCTGCACGGAGTGCAAGAGGTCACCCAGAATGCAGTCGGCTCCACACGGCCGCCCCACCTGCGCATTAGCCAGACAGGTACTCACCGGGAACGGGCCTTCCACGACTTCGTAGACCTGCCTCAAGGAGATTTGCGAGGGTTCGTCGGTGAGCACCACGCCCCCTCCCCGCCCTCGCGAAGAGAGGACCAGCCCCGCCCGGGCCAAGCGCAAGAGCACCTTGGCCAGGTGGGCCTCGGAGACCCCCAGCGAAGCGGCGAGTTCCGTATTGGACCGCCTGCGCCCGGGTTCCCGAGCAAGCAAGGCCAGCGCGTGAAAAGCGAGGGAAGTGGCCTCAGAGATGTTCAGCATCGTGTGCATTCGTAAATCGGCATCAGAATACCAAATATGCGTCCGAACGCCAGATGGAAAAATACGCCCGAGACGTAATACGATCTCCGGATGAGTCCCTCAGCCCAGACCGTTCTGGCTCTGATTCCGGCGCATAACGAAGCCGGGCGCATCGGGCCCGTCGTCACCGCCGCCCGCCGTCATCTGCCGGTGCTCGTGGTCGACGATGGCTCCGCGGACGCTACCGCCCAAGAGGCACGCGATCACGGGGCCGAGGTGCTCAGCCTCCCCATCAACCAGGGCAAGGGTGCCGCTCTCAAGGCCGGACTCGCCTTCGCGCTGCGAGAGGGCCGGCAGGCGGTCGTTACCCTCGACGCCGACGGGCAGCACGACCCCCAGGAGATTCCCGCCTTTCTCGAGGTCTTCGGCGCGCATTCTGCGGAGCCCGCGTTCCTCATCATCGGCTATCGCCGCTTCGCGCAGATGCCTCTGCAACGCACTCTGACCAACGGTGCGGCGCGGTGGATCTTCTCCTGGGCGGTGGGACGCCGGATTCCCGACAACCAGTCGGGCTACCGGTTGCTCAGCCGCGGTCTGATCGAGGAGGTTCTGGAGAGCAAGGAGGGGGGCTTTGCCTTCGAGGTGGAAGTGATCGCCCGCACCATCGGCCGGGGTTGGCCCATCTACTGGATACCCGTCCGGACCATCTACGCGGTGGGCGAGCGCAGCCACATCAAGCCCTGGACTCATCTGACCAGCTTCGTCCGGGTGACCCTTCGTGCCCGGCAGATCGTGGCGGCCGTTGGCCGCCGTCATTCCACCGAGCGCGGGTCCCAATCCAGGTGACGGTCCTCATCCAGGGCGCCGATGCGCTCCATCTCCTCGGTGGAGAGCTCGAAGTCAAAGATCGAGATGTTCTCCGCGATCCAGTCCCGGTGAACGGACTTGGGAATGGCGACGCAGCCCAACTGGGTCTCCCAGCGCAGCATCACCTGCGCCGCCGTACGGCCGTGAGCGCGGCCGATCTCATTCAACGTGGAGTCATCCAGACGCCGGGCCTTGGCGATAGGGCTGTAGCACTCGAACTGTATGCCTCTCTCCCGGCAGTAATCGAGTAGTTCCCGCTGATAGAGGAAGGGGTGGAATTCGCACTGGTTGACGGCGGGGGTCACTTCGCCGTAGTTGCCCATCTCCTCGAGGTGGCGGACTGTGTAGTTGCTGACGCCGATCGCCCTCGCCTTGCCCTCGCGATAGACCTCCTCCATCGCCCGCCAGGTATCGTCGCGCAGTTGGGAAACCGGCCAGTGGATCAAGTAGAGATCGAGGTAGTCGGTGCGCAGGTTGGAGAGCGTGCGTTCCATAGCCCGCAAGGTCGAATCGTAGCCGTGATCGTCATTCTCCAACTTCGAGGTGATGAAGATCTCCCCCCGCGGGACACCGCTCTCCTGGATGCCTTGCGCAACCCCTTCCTCGTTCCAATAAGCCAGCGAGGTGTCGATCAGCCGGTATCCCTCGGCCAGGGCCCAACGGACCGCGCGCACACAATCCTCTCCCCGGGAACGGTAGGTTCCCAGGCCGATCGTGGGCATCTCCAGTCCGTTGTTCAGGCGGACGGTCGGAGCCCGGTTACCATCCAGGGACATCTCTAGTCCTCGTCGGCCTGGCCCTGGGGAACCTCGGACTGCCGCCGAGCCACCTGTTCCTCTACAGGTTCTTCTTCAACCAACCTGTCCAGATCCACCTTGCCCTCCTCCTCGGGTGCCGGCTCGGCGCGCTCGGTTGAGGCGGACCCCCGCGAGGTCACCCACGCGCCCTCCGCCACTCCGGTGGCCGGCGACCTCTTCAAGTCTTTGGGGATCTCCGGCTCTTCCTCCTCGGGCGTGAAGATCGTTTGCTCCGATTCGAAATCAAAGGCGTGCATATTGTCCATGCCCACCATCAACTCCATCTTGGTCCCCTGCTTGGCCACCGTGCGTGGATCGACCCGGGCCAGGAATTTCGTCTCGCCACGAAGGAGATGGAGGAAGACCTCGTTCCCCATCAACTCGGTGACCTCGACCACAGCGTCGAAAGGAGCCACCTCCGTCTCCGGCGGGACGAAGTTGGGATCGTGAATGTCCTCCGGGCGGATCCCGAAAACGATCTTCTTGTCCCGGTACTTCTCCAACGCCCGCCGCTTCTTGGCGGGCACCGGCAATGACAGACCGTTGTCGTCCACGAGGCAAACCTGGTCCGAATCCCCGGTCACCGTCACCTCGAAGAAGTTCATGGCGGGACTGCCGATGAATCCGGCGACGAAGATGTTGGTGGGGTGGTCGTACAGGAACTGCGGAGTACCCACCTGTTGGATGACACCGAAGTTCATCACCGCAATCTGGGTGGCCATGGTCATGGCCTCGACCTGGTCGTGGGTCACGTATATGAAGGTCGTGCCCAGCCTCTGGTGTAGCTTGGAGATCTCGGCGCGGGTCTGCACGCGAAGCTTCGCGTCCAGGTTGGAGAGCGGCTCGTCAAGCAGGAAGACCTTGGGTTCGCGCACGATGGCGCGGGCCAGAGCCACCCGCTGACGCTGACCCCCGGAGAGCTGGCCCGGCTTGCGGTCCAGCAACGGCTCGATGCCCAGCACCTGTGCGGCCTGAACCACCTTCTCGTGAATCTGATCCTTGGGCATCTTTCTCAGCCTCAGCCCGAAACCCACGTTGTCGTGGACCGACATATGGGGGTAGAGAGCGTAGGTCTGAAAGACCATGGCTATGTCGCGGTCCTTCGGAGCCACATCGTTGATCACCCGATCGCCAATGTAGATCTTGCCGTCGCTGATGGAATCCAGCCCGGCCAGCAAACGAAGCGCGGTGGACTTACCGCTACCCGAGGGGCCGACCAGTACCAGGAATTCCTTGTCGGCGATTTCCAGGGTGAAGTCCTTGACCGCTACGGTCTCCTTCCAGCGCTTGTAGACGTTCTCGTAGAAAACGCGGGCCATCGCGTACCCCCTTATCCCTTTACCGCTCCGGCCAGGAGACCCTGGACGAAGTATCGTTGAAGCGCGAAGAAGATGGCGAGCGGCAGTATCACCGAAACAAAGGCGGCCGCCGTCAACAGGTGCCACTCCGTCCCAAAAGAACTGACCAGGTTGCTGATGACCACAGTCATAGGAGCAACGTCCCGGGTGCCGCCGAGGTATACCAGGGCGATGAGCAGATCGTTCCAGACCCAGAGAAACTGGAAGATACCGAGCGCCGCCAGCGAGGGAACCGAGAGGGGAAGCACGATGCGGAAGAAGGCAGTGGTGTGGCTGGCCCCCTCGAGAAAGGCGGATTCAAGCAGGTCCTTTGGCAGGGCCACAAAGAAGTTACGGAGCAGGAAAACCCCCAGTGGCAGGCCGTAAGCCGCGTGCGCCAGCCAGATCCCCCAGTAGGTCCCGGTTAACCCCAGGTCCGCAAAGAGCCTGAGCACCGGAATCAGGGTCAGCTGAATCGGCACCACCATCAGGGCCACCACCAGCAAGAACCACCAGTTCCGGCCGGGCAGGGGCATCCAGGCAAAAGCGTAGGCCGCGAGCGCCGCCACCATAACGGTGAGGATGGTGGCCGGGACCGTGATGATGACGCTATTGATGAAAGCGGTGCCCATCCCCTGACCGGTGAGCACGTCCTGATAGTTTTGGATGGTGAACTCAGTCGGTGTGGTGAAGGCCTCCCACCAGCCAGTGCGGGTGATCGCCTGACGCTCGCGGAACGAGCTGACCAAGAGACCGAGCGCCGGAATCATCCAAGCAATGCTGATACCGATAATGATGGCGTGAAGGGGACCGCGGCCGACCGCCCGGGCGAGGCGGGCGCCTGTACCCTCCTCCTCGGCTGGAGCCGGACCAAAGGGATACTTCGCCGACCCTTCCTTCTCCTCACGGACCTCCTCGTCCTCAAAGGCCCCTTCCTGCAAATTCCCGCGACTGTCATCTTCGGGGCCGACTGGGTACGGTCCACGCTTCACGTCCTCACCTCCTTCTACCGCTCAGCCAAGAACCGGCGGATATTGAAAAGCATAAAGGGCACGATAGCGACAAGAAGTATCACGGCGATGGCGCTCGCCCGGCCAAATTGCCCGAACTGAAACATCTCCTTGAACATGCGGTTGGCGATGACGTCCGTGTCAAAGTTGCCGAAGGTCATAACATAGACGAGGTCGAAGACCTTGAGCGAGTTGATGACCAGAGTCACGGTGACTACGACCAGAATCGGTTTCAGCATGGGCAGGAGGATATGCCGGAAGATATGGAACTCGTTGGCCCCGTCGACGCGCGCCGCCTCGAGGATCTCCGAGCTGATCCCCTTCAGTCCCGCGGAGATCACGACCAGTGCGAAGCCGGTCCACATCCAGATCCCGGCGACGATCAGGGCGTAGTTGTTCACCGAAGTGTTGGTTATCCATGAAACCGGTTCGGCACCGAAGGTCGTGATCACCGCGTTCATCACCCCGGTCTGCTCGAAGCTGGCCGGATTCCAGACGTACATGAAGCGCCAGATGACGGCCGCCGCCGTGAAAGAGATAGCCATGGGGACGAAGATGACCGCCTTGGCCACGGCCTCGTAGCGAACGAGATTCGTGAGAACGGCCAGGATCAGGCCGAGCCCGACCGTGACTCCGGTAAAGACCACCAGCCAGAGAAGGTTGTTACGAAAAACTATAAGAACGTCTTGCTGAGTGAAGAGGTATTGATAGTTGTCCAAGCCCACGTAGCTCTCGGAGTTGCGCCCGAAGAAGCTCCAGTAAACGGTGCGCAACACCGGATAGACCAGGAAGGCTCCAAGGAGGATGAATGCAGGGAGAACGTATATCCATGCCACGATTTGCATCCGATTGCGCATGGTCGGCTTCCTTACGTCAAGGGTCCATATCCGCTACAGAACTGCGGCCCCAAGAGGCCGCCGCCGCGAAAACGCGGGGGCGGCCGGAAGGCCGCCCCCTGGTGATGCTGCTGCGCTACTGGTATGCCCCCGCCGCGGTGTCTTCCAGCGACTGGAGAATACTGTCGAGTTGGTCTGGGCTCTGCGCGTAGGTCATTACCGCTTGGAAGTAAGCCTGCTGCAGCTCGGCGGGCATCATGTCGTCCGCATCGAAGCGGAAGGTGGATGCTTCGGTCAGCTGCTCGGCCGTCTTCGCCGCGAGCTCAGAGGGATAAGCCGAAGGATCGAGGGCCATGCTCGGCGAGGTATAGCCGCCTAGTTCCGCCCACGGTGCCCAATTCTCGGCATTGGCCAAGTAGTTGACGAGAGACCTGGCCGCCGGGGTGTCGTTGAACATACCCAGGATGTCGCCGCTGCCGGTTACCGATCCGGCATAGTCCTCAGCGATGTCCGGGAAGCGGAAGAAGTCGTAGTCCTCTCCTGCCACCTGATCGGGGAACTGCGCCGCGATGAAGCCTTCGGTGAAGGCGCCAAGGAAGTAGATATAGGCTCGCGGGGGATCCTGGAAGGGGAGGTAGCTGGCGTCCTGAGGCGAGGTCGATACGGCGAACTGCGCCCCACCGGGGAGGTAACCCTCGGTGTGGATCACCTGGCCGAATTTCTCCCACGCCGATTTGACCGCGGGGTCGGTCCACGGAATCTCGTGGTTCACCCATTGGTCATATACGTCGCCACCGGATTCGTGCAGAAGGATCTCCTGGATCCAGTCGGTCCCCGCCCATCCACTGGCGGCACCGTCTTGCAGGCCCACAGACCAGGGATTGATATCGCCGGCTCCGGCGATCTCATCGGACAGGGCGATCATGTCATCCCAAGTTTGGGGAACCTCGAAGCCGTTGTCCTCGAACTGAACAGGGTCGTACCAAACCGTGCTCTTGGCTGCCGCTTTTACCCAAAGGCCGTACAGCTCGTCATTCACCGTGCCCAGGTCCACCCATGTCTCGGCGTAGTCCGCCGCCAATTGGTCGGTGTCGATGACATCCCCCAAGGGGAGGAGGGCGCCCTGCTCGGCGAACTCGTTCATCAGAGCCGGGTTGGGCAAGATAGCGAGGTCGGGCGGATTGTTGCCGCCGACGCGCGTGCGAACCGTAGCGGTGAGGTCACGAGTGCCCTCGAAGGCCAGGCTCGCGCCGGTTTCTTCTTCCCAGCCGGCAACGACGGCTTGGAAGGCCTCAAGTTCCGGACCACCCCAAACGCCAAGAACGTTCACGGTCTCGCCGCTGATGTCCTCAGCCGTGGCTTCGGTCGATTCTGTATCGCCACCGGTAGTCTCGGTGTCCATCGATGTATCTTCGGTCGTCTCCTCGGTCGTGGCCGGCTCGTCGTCGTCGCCACAAGCAACCACGAAAACCGCCAGCACAAGGACGAGAAGCCCGACCAAGATAATGCTAAGTCGCGGTCTCTTCATGAGTAACCTTCCTTCTCTCGAGTCCTCCGTCGCACCTCTTGGGAATGATTAGAAAGTGCCCATGCGTATACACTTGATAAACCGCGCTAATCCCCCCGTATATAGCGACGGTTTTATCACCGGCCGGATGGCCTCGGGGAAAGTCGCGGAGGTGGCCGGGCATTACCCGTGACAGTCCCGACCCGCCCTATTGGACAAGGAGGTTGGTGATCTTCTCTTTGATGCACCAGTTCTTTGCCTCACGAATACTCGGCGAGCTCTCTGCTGAGGCCCGCTTGGGTGCCCTATTCCCGGACAACGGTTTGCTAATCGGCGGCGACCGGAATGCCACTCACGGCAGTGGCGCCCGCCTATATTCGTTGGCCGAAGGCCTGGCACCAGGGGAGGACCGGCGTAAGCTGGCCGACTTCGCGCGCGGGTCGCTCACCCACGGGGTGGAGCCTCCCGCACTCGACTATTACAGTGACGAGACATACCGGGGATTGGAACGCGGCTACAGCTTCGAGCTCGCCCGCCCCTACGCCGAGCGCGTGGCCGAGATCTGCCGATTGCCGACCGAGCTGGGCTGGTGGAAGGCGCACAACTTCGTCGAGATGGGAACCGAGTTGGTGTTGGCCCGCTTGTGGCCCGAGTTGGGCAGCGCCGCCTCCCGCCTTCTCGCCGACCCGGAACCACTGCGCGGGATGGTCGATCTGATCTCCCAGGAGCTGGAGCTGGGCTCACCCGAGTTCATCCTCGAGAGTTTCCCCCGGATGCTCCCCTTTCTGGTACTGGAAGAGGTCACGCCGGAACGTCTGGCCGTGGCCTATGAGCGCCAGGTGCGGCACCGCCACGACGTCAAGGAGATCGACCTCGCCGCCGCGGCGGAGCTCCTGGAGGAGTGCGCCGCGGATGTGGGGGCCAGCTTCGAGGAGTTCCTCGCCTACGTGGAGCCCCGGGTGGCCGAACTCATGGAAGGCTATCCCCCGCTCGAATGAGAACGCAGGAATTCCTCCACCGTCCGTCGCGCAGGGAGCGCCGCCTGCGCCCCAAACCCGGTGGTGGCGAGAGCGGAGACGGCGACCGCAAAGGGCAACTCCTCGAAGAGACTCCCATCCTGACTAAGGATCACGGCGAGCGCCGCCGCAAGGGCATCCCCGGCGCCGGTTTCGTCGACCACGTCTACCTCGAAGTGCGGCACCCACTCTTCCCCCTCCCCGGAGACGAGCAGCACGCCTGAAGGTGCGCTCACCACCGCCGCGCCCACGCCCATCTCGAGCAATCGCCTCCCCGCCGCGCCCGCCGAATCCCGGTCTTTCACCGGTAGTCCGGTGAGCGTCTCGGCCTCATGGGCGTTCGGTTTTATCAGGTCGATCATGCCTAGGAGCTCCTCTCCCAGGGGACGCGCGGGAGCGGGATCGAGCAGAACCTTGACCCCGGCCTTCCTGGCCAACCGAGACGCCCGCTCAATTGCGTCGGTAGGGACCTCCAACACGCAGGAGAGAACACGAGCCTCCGCGACAACCCGGCCGGCCGATTGCACGTCGAGTCCGGAGACGTGGAGATTGGCTCCGGGAGCCGCGAGTATCTGCTTGCGTCCCTGACCGTCAACCATCACCAGGGCGGCGCCGGTAGGTTGCTTGGCATCTCGCGCCACGTGACGCGTAATGACCCCCTCAACTCTCAGCTGAGCCAACAACTCGTCGGCGCGGTCTTCGCTGCCCAGTCGGGCCAGGAACGCCACCTCAGCACCCAGCCTGGCAGCGGCCACCGCCTGATTGGCGCCTTTGCCGCCGGCCGAACTCAGGAAAAGGTCGCCCTCGAGCGTTTGTCCCGGCTCGGGGAGTTCGGGCCCGCGGATGAGGTAGTCGGTGTTGGCCCCGCCGAGGACGACTATTGAAGGTCTGCTGGGGGAGGGCACTACGGAAAGATGCCACGCAGTTGCTTGGCCTGCGCCACCCGCTGGACTCCCAAGATGTATGCGCCGATCCGCATGCGCGTCTTAGTTTGGACGGCCGTCTGCAGCACTTCATGGAACGCCCGGGTCATGATGCTGTCCAGCCGGCGGTTGATGTCGTCCTCGCTCCAGAACAACTTCTGCGTGTTCTGCACCCACTCGAAGTAGCTGACGGTTACCCCACCGCCGTTTGCCAGAATGTCGGGGATGACGAAGATGTCGCGCTCGTCCAGGATCTTGCCGGCGGTCGCGGTCGTCGGAGCGTTGGCCGCTTCGGCCACGATCCGGGCGTTGATGCGTTCGGCATTGTCTGCCCGTATCTGGTTCTCGATGGCCGCCGGGACCAGCACTTCGACCGGCAACTCGAGCAACTCCTCGTTGGTGATCCGATCGGTACCCGGCGTCCCCGATACGCTGCCGGTTTCCAACTTGTGACCCAACACCAGTTCGAGGTCCAGTCCCGACTGGTTGTAGGCACCCCCTCCGGTGTCACTGACGGCTACGACCCTTAGCCCCAAACACTTCTGCGCCAGCCGCGCCACGTGGTAGCCGACCTTGCCGAACCCCTGCACGGCCACGGTGTGGGCGCCCTCCTCCATACCGATAACCTCGAGAGCCTCGCGGATCGCATACACGCAACCTTGAGCGGTTGCGGTGTCGCGGCCCAGGCTCCCCCCCAACTCCACCGGCTTGCCGGTTACCACTCCGGGGACGGTGTAGCCCATGAACATCGAGTAGGTGTCCATGATCCAGGCCATCGTCTGGGCGTCCGTATAGAGGTCGGGAGCGGGAATGTCCATGTTCGGACCGATGATCGGGGCGATCTCCCAGGTCAGGCGTCGCGTGAGGCGCTCCAGTTCCCCCTGAGACATTTGCTTGGTGTCGCATTGAACTCCGCCCTTGGCGCCGCCGAACGGAAGATTCATGACGGCACACTTCCAGGTCATGAGCGCCGCCAGCGCACGCACGTCCTCCAGATCCAGGGTTGGGTAGTAGCGCAGGCCGCCTTTGGCCGGGCCCCGGTAGAGAGAGTGCTGAACCCGGTAGCCGGTGAACATCTTGAGACGGCCGTCGTCCATCTCCACGGGGAAGTGGACGATGAACTCGCGCTGCCCGGAGCGCAGGATGTCGCGCAGCCCCCCCTCGAGATCCAGGTGCTCCGCGGCCAGGTCGAGGTTGAGTCGGGCAACGTCGACCAACCGGGACTCATCGTAGAGTTTGTAGTCGACCGCCATCACGTTCCTCCTCGTCCTCACTTGGTCAGGCCTGGTCACCCGTCCGGCGATGGGAATAACCTATCACCTGCGCGAGGAGGGTAGTGAGCGACCTGCGCGAGGGGAAATGCGCGAGGGGAGAAGCCGGCGCCGCCGTCAATCCACCTCAGCCGGCAGGCGCATGCGCGCGGCCCGCCGGCAGGCGGCCGCGCGCTCGGGCGAATTTCCCCAGATTGCCTCTCCCCCGTCCGGGTAAGAGGGACGGAGAATATCCGGTGTTTGCCCTGGACGATCAACTGGAACCGCAGGAGGATAGGCCGTGCGCAGGAGGACTAACCGTGCGTAAGTTCGTCATCTTCGGAGCGTCGGGAGATCTGACCTCCCGATATTTGCTCCCCGCCCTTGCTCGTCTGCTCGAATGCGGGCAGCTGCCCGCCGATCTATCCATCGAGGGGATCGCCCGCTCGGGATGGTCGCAGGAAGAGTTCCGAGAACACGTGCGTGAGAAGTTTGCCCAGAACGCGACCGACGTGTCCCCGGAGTCCCGCGACGCCCTGCTCTCCCGGCTCAGCTACGCAGAGGGCGACGTCACCGACCCGGACTCGCTTCGGCCATTGCTTCCCACCGATGAACCCATCGTGGCGTATCTCGCCCTGCCTCCCGCCCTGTTCGCACCTACCATCAAAGCCCTGGCCGCCGCGGGTCTGGCCGCTGGTAGCCGAATAGTGGTCGAGAAGCCG
>JAGXFV010000010.1 GCA_024637095.1 Actinomycetes bacterium | reverse complement strand
GTCACGTGCTCGTGTTCGAAGGAGAGTCCTACCGGTTCCGCGAGAGCGCAGGCCGTCTCACCAAACCGCGCAACAAGACAAGCTAAAGGGTGGTCAACTTTTCGACTATCGAAGTGGTCAACTTTTCGGTTGGCGAACACAGGTCCTTCGGGAGCCGTTCTGCTCGCCTCCTCCCCAAGTTGCAGGAATCTTTCCAGCCATCCTTGGGCTTTGGCCTCGTGGCGCGGCTCGTCCAGTTCCCCCGCCAACCAGCGCTGATAGAGTTCGACGGTCACTTCGCGTGGGGCGGATAGTTCTTTTCTGCGCGAGGAGCATGAACTGCTAAGCATGTTCTCGACGCGGCTGGAGTACGTGATCGAGCGTACCTGGGCCGAAGACGGCCTGCGGCAGAGTGAGGAGAAGTATCGCTCGCTGTTCGAGACCATGGTCCAAGGCGTGCTGCATCACAACGCCTCCGGGGCCATCGTCTCGGCCAATCCCGCGGCCGAACGCATCCTCGGCCTAGCCTTGGACCAATTGCGCGGCCTGAAGCTTACCGATCCCCACTGGCACGTGGTGCGTGAGGACAGCTCTCCTCTACCGCCGATGGAGCATCCGGTCACCGTCTGTCTGCATACCGGGGAGGAAGTGCACGCATTCGTAATGGGCATTCACAATTCGGCCGACGACGCGGTGCGCTGGGTCAAGGTGAACGCGGTCCCGCGCGTGCTGAATGGGGATGGGCGAACAAAGCGGTTTACACCACGATGGACGACATCACCGAGTTGCGGCTGGCCGAGGAGCGGCGCCGCGAAGCCCAAGCCCAACTCCGCCAGGCACAGAAGATGGAGTCGGTGGGCCGGCTGGCCGGGGGCCGTGGCGCACGATTTCAACAACATGCTGAGCGTGATTCTGGGGTGCAGCGAATTGGCCCTGGCGGCCGTGGATCCCGAAGGCACAGTCGCGGAGGACCTGCGGGAGATACGCATGGCGGCAGAGCGTTCCGCTGCGCTGACGCGACAGCTGCTTACCTTCGCCCGTCAGCAGCCGGTCGATCCGCGAACGGTTGATCTCAACGAAGTCGTGCCCGTCGCGCTCAAGATGCTGAGCCGCCTGATCGGTGAGGACATCACCCTCCTCTGGAAGCCCGGTCGCAATCTCTGGCCGGTCACCTTCGACCCCGCTCAGGTCGAACAGGTGCTCGCCAATCTTGCGCTCAACGCGCGCGACGCGATTGACGGTGTTGGTGGCATAGTGATAGAGACCTGTCGGGCGGGCCGGAACGAAATCGATTGGTCACGGCACCCTGAAGCGAGCCCCGGGGATTACGTTGTCCTCTCGGTGCGCGACGACGGTCAGGGAATGGACAAGCATCTGCTGGGCAACATCTTTGAACCCTTCTTCACGACGAAGCCGGCGGGTGAGGGGACGGGACTGGGCCTGGCCGTCGTGTATGGAATAGCCGAGCAGAACGGCGGCTTCGTCGACGTCGCCAGCCGGCCCGGCGAAGGCGCCACCTTCAGCGTGTACGTGCCCCGGGCCGCGCCGTTGCGCGAATCCGTGGATCAGAGCGGGGAGGCCAAGGAGGTCGAGCGGGGTAGCGAGGTGATCCTCTTAGTGGAGGACGAACCGGCCCTGCTCGGTCTGGCCCGCCGGCTGCTCGAGCGACTGGGCTACCGGGTTATTGCGGCCGACTCTCCCGGAATGGCGCTCGAACTGCTCAAGAACGAGTCCCTGCCGACTCCCGACGTCGTTCTGACCGATCTGGTGATGCCCGGTATGAACGGGCGGGATTTGGCCGAGCGGGTGGTGGCCGCGCGCCCCGGCGTGAAGTGCCTATTCATGTCCGGTTATGGTGCGGACATCGTCGCTCACCGCAACGTCACTTCCAATGACTTTGCCTTCATCCAGAAGCCCTTCACCCGGGAGGGGCTGGCGGCGAAGGTGCGCGAGGTCCTGGACAGCTAGAGCGCCCCATATTGTACCCGGGCGTTGACGTAAGCCGCCAGGTGATCGCCGGTGAGGGTGGAGCGGGCGGCGACGAGGTCGGCGGGCCTGCCCTCGAAGACGATGCGGCCGCCTTCGTGGCCCGCACCGGGGCCCAGATCGATGATCCAGTCGGCGTGCGCCATCACCGCCAGATGGTGCTCGATGACGATGACCGACTTGCCGGAGTCCACCAGCCTGTCAAGCAGTCCGAGCAACTGCTCGACGTCGGCCAGGTGGAGGCCGGTGGTGGGCTCGTCCAGGACGTAGATGCCCCCCTTCTCGGCCATGTGTGTGGCCAGTTTGAGCCGCTGGCGCTCGCCGCCGGAGAGCGTGGGGAGCGGCTGGCCGAGGATCAGGTAGCCGAGCCCGACGTCGGCGAGCCGTCGAAGGACGGCGTGAGCGGCGGGCGTACGGGCTTCGCCTGAGCCGAAGAACTCCTCGGCCTCGGTCACCGACATCGCGAGCACCTCGCTGATGTTGCGCCCGTCGAGATGGTAGTCGAGCACCGCGGCCTGAAACCGCTTGCCCTCGCACTCCTCGCAGACGGTGGCGACTCCCGCCATCATCGCGAGATCGGTGTAGATGACCCCGGCACCGTTGCAGTTGGGGCAGGCGCCCTCAGAATTGGGGCTGAACAGCGCGGGCTTCACCCCATTCGCCTTCGCAAACGCCTTACGGATGGGGTCGAGCAGTCCGGTGTACGTTGCCGGGTTACTGCGTCGCGAACCGCGAATCGCGCCCTGGTCGATCGAGATCACGCCGTGGCCGGCGGGCATGGACTTGCGTACCAGCGAGCTCTTGCCGGAGCCGGCGACGCCGGTGACGACCACGAGCACGCCTAGAGGGATGTCGACGTCGACCTCGCGCAGGTTGTGAGCCGTGGCGCCGCGGATATCCAGAGTACCGCTGGGCTCCCGCACGGTCTCCTTGAGGCCGGCCCGATCTTCGAGATGGCGGCCGGTGATGGTCCCGCCTGTCCGCAGTCCCTCGACGGTGCCCTCGAAGCAGACGCTGCCGCCCGCCCTGCCGGCGCCGGGGCCGAGGTCGACAACGTGGTCGGCGATCGCGATGGTCTCCGGATCGTGTTCCACGACGAGCACGGTGTTGCCCTTGTCCCGCAGCCGCAGCAGCAGGTCGTTCATCCGGTGGATGTCGTGAGGATGCAGGCCGGTGGTGGGCTCGTCGAAGACGTAGGTGACGTCGGTGAGCGAAGAGCCCAGGTGGCGGACCATCTTGGCGCGCTGTGCCTCGCCGCCCGAGAGTGTCCCCGACGCGCGGTCCAGCGAGAGGTAGCCGAGACCGATCTCCACGAAAGAATCTAGGGTTTCCTGCAGCGTGGCGAGCAGGGGCGCCACTGACGGCTCGTCGAGGCTGCGGACCCATTCGGCCAGATTGCTGATCTGCATCGCGGAGACCTCGGCGATGTTGGTGCCCTTGATCCGCGAGGAACGGGCGGCTTCGTTCAGCCGGGTGCCGCCGCACTCGGGACAGGTGATGAAGGTGACTGCTCGATCCACGAACGCCCGGATGTGCGGTTGCAGCGCCTCCTTGTCCTTGGAGAGGAAAGACTTCTGGAGCTTGGGGATCAGACCCTCATAGGTCATGTTGATGTTGTTGAACTTCACCTTCGTGGGTTCGCGGTGGAGGAAGTCGTGCAGTTCGGTGTCGGTGTAGTCGCGGATCGGCTTGTCCGGATCCAGGAAGCCCGACTCGGAGTAGAGCCGGACGTTCCAGCCGTCCGCGTTGTAGCCGGGGATGGTGATCGCCGCCTTGGAGAGCGACTTGCTCTCGTCGTAGAGTTGAGTCAAGTCGATGTCGGTCACCTGGCCCCTGCCTTCGCAGCGAGGACACATGCCGCCCGCGACCGTGAATGCCCGTCTCTCAGTCTTCTTTCCGAGACCTTTCTCGATCGTGATCCTCCCGGCACCACGAACCGAGGGGACGTTGAAGGAGAACGCCTTGGGCGAGCCGACATACGGCCGGCCGAGCCGGCTGAAGAGGACCCGCAGCATCGCGTTGGCGTCGGTGGCCGTACCGACGGTCGAGCGGGCGTTGGCGCCCATCCGCTCTTGATCGACGATGATCGCGGTTGTCAGGCCGTCAAGTACGTCGACCTCGGGCCGCGCCAGAGTCGGCATGAAGCCCTGCACGAACGCGCTGTAGGTCTCGTTGATCAGCCGCTGCGACTCCGCGGCGATGGTGCCGAAAACCAGGGAACTCTTGCCCGAGCCGGAGACGCCGGTGAACACCGTCAATCGCCGCTTCGGAATCTCGATGCTGACGTCTTTGAGGTTGTTTTCGCGCGCGCCCTGGACGCGGATCAGATCGTGGGTGTCGGCGACCTGCGGCGCGGGCGACCGCGCATCCGTCCTCGTGGCCATGCTCATCGTATCTCCATGGGGCGCCCGAATTCTGACGATAGCGAGGGAAGGCTACAAGGCTAGAGTTTCCCGAAAGGATCTGGCTTTAGGCGTGGAGGGGGGACCTCTATGGGTCTAGCGAAGGGGCGAGAAGATTGGTTCACCGGTCGTCTCCACCGCACGCTGGGCGCGTTCCACGGCGCGTGCCAGGTTTTCGAGGTCGTGCCGGATCCGACCCGCTGCGACGAGGTAACGACCGGTCACAGGCTGACGCCCTCGCGTTCGATGGTCTCGAGGATCTCCCTCCGGCACACAGCGGCATCGGTCAGGTTGAGCTCGATGTCGTCGCTCAAGTCCAGCACCATCCCGAGGGCTCTCCACGTGTCGCCGGGGTTGAGTCCCCACACGGCTAGGTCAACGTCCGACCACCGGGTGAAGGAATCGGCGTGCACGAGAGAGCCGTACACGGCGACGCGCTCAGCCTGAAACTCCGTGCGCAGGAGCGCCGCGGCCTGCCGCGCCAGCTGCCATGCTTGCTCCCCTGCGCTGTAGCTGCTCCCGCTCGCGCTGCTCCCGCTCGCGCTGCTCCCGCTCGCGCTGCTCGCGTGCGCGAGCCGCCGCCTGGTAGGCAGCTAACTCATCGGGGTGAAGATCACGAGCGGTGCGCATGGTCCGGCTCTTTTCCCTGTTTTCCCAGTTGCTCTGCCCGCCCCTAGCTCGCTTCGCCTAATCGGCGACCCAGGACGTAGGTGAGCAGGCCGATGGCCAAGAGGACTGCTAAGCCGCCGCCTACGAGGGTCCAGCGGTACGTCCCGTGCAGGCGGGACACCCAGTCGGAGGCAAAGTAGGCGGTCGTGGCCCAGAAGCCGACCCAGAGCGCGGCGCCGAGGGCGTTGAGCGGCAGGAACCGCCTCCAGCCGTAGTGGAGGGTACCCGCCATGATCCCGTTCAACTGCCGGAGCCCCTCGATGAACCGAGCGATGACGATCACCCAGGCTCCGTAGCGGTCGAAAAAGGACTGCGCGTGATCGAGCCGCCGGGGCGTGGCCAGGTGGTGACCGCCGATGTGGACCCGGCAGCCGACGCGAAGGATCAGGCGCCGTCCGCCGTAGTGGCCGATGGTGTAGCCGATGTTGTCCCCCACCACGGCAGCCGCGAAGGCGACGAGGGCGACCAAGAAGATGTTGAGGTTTCCCTGCCCCGCCTCGACGGCCCCCGCGATGAGGACGGTCTCGCCCGGAGAGGGGATGCCGAAGTCCTCGACGAGGATGAGCAGCACAATGGCCGCGTATCCCCAGGTCTGCAGCAGGTGATTGACGTCGATGCCGAACAAGGGCCGCCCTCGCGCCGGCTGCAATTAAGGGGTGCCGACCAGGGGCGCGAGCCGATCGGCCCTTGACCTCTACCCCTCGAGAAGCGGATGGAGTCCTCGAACCCCTGCGGGCGCTCAGGGAGGTCACGCCGCCCGCCGACTTCCTGCGGGTGGTCGAGGCCTTTCACCAAGAAGGGTACGGCCAAGTCCGAGGGCATCCGGGCACGCGGCTAGCCCTCCTTCCCTAAGTCCTCCTCGCCGGATTGCCCCCCCGCCGGTCCCGCCGGGGAGCCAGGGCTGGGTCCGCCGGGGCTTGAGCCGGCAGAAGCGCCCGGGCCCGGCCGGCCCGACTGTCCGAGCTGCTGCCCGCAGTTCATGCAGAATTTGGAGCCCACGGGCAGCGAAGCGCTGCATTGCGGGCAAACCACCTCTTCCGCCAGGTTGGTTCCGCACTCCGGGCAGAAGCGGGTGCCAAAGGGGATATCCGAGCGGCAATTGGGGCAACGCATCTGCGGTTGCTGACCCTGTGCCATGGTCTGCTGCATCATGCCCGGGATCATGAAGCCCAGGCCGGCGCCTGCCCCCAGGCCGAGCCCGGCCGCAGCGGTACTGGCGACGCCTCCCTCACCCGCGCCGCCACCTGTACCGCCACCTGTACCGCCACCCATACCGCCACCCATACCGTCACCCATACCGTCACCTGCACCGCCGCCGCTCGCCAGATCGCCCATCGCTCCGGCCGCCTTGAAGCGGAAGTAACGGTCCATGCCCCCCACGGCTTCCATGCCGCTCCGCTCGTCGATCCGCTTCTGGACTTCCTGCGGGGGAGTGATGGAATTGACCACGAAATCGACCAGGGACAATCCGTACTGGTAGAAATCGTCCTTGACCCGGGCCTTGAGGCCGGCCGCCAACTCGTCGAAGTACCGCGGCAGGTCCAGCACCGAGTCCAGGTTCTCGCCCAACAGGTCGGCGAGTCGACCGACGATGATGCCCCGGGCGAAGTCCTGGATCTGCTCGTTGCGGTAGATAGACCGCGTTCCCACCAACTTCATCACGAACAGCTTGGGATCGGTGACCTGCAGCGAGAAGATGCCGAAGGCGCGCAGGCGGATCATGGCAAACTCGGAGTCGCGGAAGAGGATGGGTTCCGCGGTGCCCCACTTCATGGCGGTGAACACCCGCCGGCTGACGAAGTAGACGGAGGCGCGGAAGGGAGTGTCCCCGTAGAGCGGCGTGGTGATCAGGGCGGTGAGCAGGGGAATGTTCTGCGTGGCCAGCATGTGCCGCCCGGGACCGAACACGTCGAGCGCCTTGCCGTCCCGGAAGAACACGCCCCACTGCTGCTCCTGAACGACCAGTTGGGAACCCACGCGGAACTCGCCGCTGCCCTCGGACGGAACCCGGTGAACCATCTCGTTGGCACCCTCGTCGACATACTCGATGATCTGCATGAGGGCCACGGCTACCTCCCGATTCCGGTGATCAGATGCTCGCGCTCGGCGAAGGCCTCGTCCAGGACCTCGATTCGCTCGTCGAGCAGGGCCACGTCACTGCGCAAACTGGGGCTGTCGGCCTGCAGCACCCCCACCAACTCCTGGACGCTGCGCGCCTGGGCCTGCTGCTGGACATCGTACTCGTATAGCCGCTCCAGGATCTCCTGGTCCACCTTGACCGCGTCGAACATCCCGGCATAACCATAGTCGGCGTAGCGAAAACGGTCGAAAACCGTGCGGAGCTTGCGCGCGGTGGCATCGATCTGGCCCAGCAACTCCAGATTCCCCATCCGGCTCAGCGCCAGTTCGAGTTCCTCCATCTGCCGCCGCGCAGCTTCCAGGCGCTCGGCAATGAAGTCGCGCTGCAGCTTGTCGGCCTCGCGCCGAAGCTCCCTTTCTTTGTAGCCTCGGTATCCGGGCAGGTTCTCGGCCGCTCGCTCCAGCCAGTTCTTACTCTGCCCGATCCGCTCGGGTACGTCGTTCACCGCTCCTCCTTTGGCTGCAAACCACCTTATCTCAGGCTAACAATCCGTCGAACTCCCGCAAGAGCAGGCGCCAGTTGGCGTCGTGTACCAGTCGCCGGTCGTAGTCCGCCGGCAAGAACAGCACGCGCCCCGGTCCCAGGCGCAGATCGTAGTCGATCGAACGGAGTTCGGGCGTGGCGTCCGCCTCCAGGGCAAGGTAGACGAAGTGGGCGGCGACCCGAGCGTCGGCCTCGTCCAGCAGAAGCGGCGGAAGCCTGCCGCCCAGGCCCTGTTCGCCTTGCGCCAACACGGCCATTTCCGGCTGGGCGCGAAGCAGGCGCACCCCCAGGCGGGCCACGACCACCCTCTCGAGCGCAAAGGCGGGCACAAACAGAGAAGGGGAGCGCGGGGCGGTCCCCTTCCGAGCCGCCCGCCGCCGTACCTGCCCCCAGGTGTAGTCGGGCGCCGCCGGGTTGGCCGCCCGCTTTCGCTCAACGGCGACCTCGGCGGGGAACTCCCAGAAAGGCAGCAGATGCAGCTCGCCGCGGCGTTCGACCTCGCTCGTGGCCTGCACGTAACCCACGGGCACTTCGCGCAGCTCTCCGGCCTGGGGCTCGTAGACACGGCCGCAACCGGTGCAGGGATACGCCGCGGCGGCGGGAGAGAGGGTCAGCGGAAGAGCGCAGGTGCTGCAGACCAATGGGAGCAATCGGGGTTCATGAAGCAAAGGGCTCATGGTGCTCCACCTCCCCCAGCAACTCGAAGCGCCAGTGCACGCCCACAGCGGAGGCGAGCGCCAGCAAACCGATGTACGGAGCGGCGGGGGCCAGCACCCCTCCACCTCGCCAGGAGGCCATGGCGAAAGCGAGCAGGAGCGCCAGCGCCGCGTAGGAAGCGAGCAGTGCCGCAAGGCGCCGGCTGTTGTCTGCGGGAGCACGGGCGGCGTGCACGGTTCCACTTCGCCCGTCGACCATCACGTCGAAGAGGCGCCGGTCGTAGCGATACCTGAGATGCCAAAGAGGATAGAAGAGCAGGCCGTAGGACTCGCGGAGCAGGAAGAGGCGGCTGTCGCGCTGGAGGGTGCCCGTGGGCGGCTGCAAAAAAGCCCGGCGCGCCTCTTTCCAGACCTGCTCACGATCGCCTTGTGGCTCCAGCACGGCCGCGCCGTCTTCGAGCACCCCGGGTAGATAAGGATGGGTGAACTCGCGGCCGGTGACGTGCGGGCGACCAACACCCAGAGCTCTGAGATTGACGGCCTCACGGTAGAAGCGGCGCTCGTCAAAGAAGCCGGCCTCCACGGTCTCGTCGACGAGTTCCAAATCGACCACCTCAGACTCCCCTACCCGGCGCACTTCGCGCTTGGTGCGGTACTTACGGCCGAACTCCCAGCCCACGAGATGCGCACGCGCCTCCCAGATGGGCAGGTAGAGCAAACGGGCTTCGACGAAAGCGGCAGCCTTGATGTCGTCGGGGACATCAGGGCAGTCGCGCAGCCAGCCGGTCGCGCGGCCCACCGCCGACAGGCGGTCCACCTTTGTCGCGAAGTAGCGCCGCTCGTAGGACGCCTCACCCGGGTCCACCAGATACGGGGTTCCGCAGTGGCGACAAGTCAGGAAGGGTTCGCCCGGCCGGGACCCCAGAGAGCCCGCGCAGGCAGGGCAGCTTACGGAAGAGAGCTCCAGCGCCGGTTCAGCCATGCCGCAGCCATGGTCGCAGGGCCACGAAGAGAACGACGACGGTCAGCAGAATCGCGATCGCCGCCGGCCACAAGCCGGGAATCAGCAAAGCCTCGAGCATGAGGAGGGCGGCGACGCCGAGCGAAACCGGGGTCTCGCGTTGAGAACGCAGGAGCGCGGGACGCCGTCCGGCCCAGACACGGCCGCCGGACACGTCGACGATGGCCGTGAAAGTATCGTCTCGGTAGGTGTAGCTGACGGGATAGAAGCCGCGGTGCTCCAGGATCGCTTCGCTCGATCCCTGTCCCGCCGCCTCGTGGAGGGCTTTCGCGAGCAGATCTGGACTGGCTTCGATCGCTCCTCGAGGAGGCCCCCCGCCATTGCCGGCCGGCGCCTCGCCGCCGCCGGGGTCGGCCCCCGCTCCCTCGCCGGGGTTGGCCCCCGCCCCCTCGTCGGCGTCTGTCTCCTCGAGGGCCGCCGGCACTGCGGTGAGGTCCAAGACGTCGGCGGTGGGCAACTCGGCCATGGGCAGGAAGCGATCCGCTCCCCGTCCCTTCAAGCGCAGAAAGGGAAAGAGCCGCAGCTCTCCCACGGAGAAGGCAGCCTCGGATTCGGCGTGTCGGGGAAGTTCGGGGGAGGCGAGCCAGGCACGAAACCGCTCCGCCGCCTGCTCGCGCGTGATGCGCACCTGCTCGGCGCGGCGGTAGAAGCGGAGTCCGGAGCCGGGGTCGAGAAGAGAGCCGCACCAGGAGCAGGAAAACCTGTCGACCCGCCGGGGAACCGAGACCAGCCCCCCGCACTGGGGGCAGACGAACTGCTCGAGGGCCGTTAAGCTTGGCGCTACCTGGGCTGGCTGCTGAAGGGGAATCTGGACCATCCCGTCGCGGGCGGAGGCGCCGCCCGATCGCCCCCAATCGCGGGGATACGACTTACGAGGGGGATATCGGCAGGAGCCGGCGATGCATGAAGCGGCTCAGGAGCAGGTCGAGCTCCCGCCGCCCAGCATCTATCCAGGCGTCCAAGGCTTCCTACTGCCAGGTCTGTGTTCGTCAACCGAAAAGGTCCTGAACCACGGATACTGTTGGCGCATCGCCTGCCAAGCACCTGGGCGGGGCTTGGTCGTCACGTTCCCCGCCCGCCTAGCCGTGTCAAGAAATCCCTGCAAAGGCGGAGAGGGGGGATTCGAATCCCCGAGTCCGGTCAAGCCGGACCAACGGTTTTCGAGCCTAGGAACGGCCTCCGGGGTTCTCCGAGGCAGTCCAGGACGTCCCTGTTCGAAGGCCTAAGCCCCGCCCGATCGACAGACAAATCCCGTTGTGGAGGATCTGCTCGCTCGCTCAGTTGTCGCAGGCAACGGCCACTTCCAGGGCGCCGCAGATCTCGCGCATTCGCTCGTCACTGAGTCGACCGATGCGCTCCACCAGTGCCGCGACCGGGACGCTCTCAACCGAATCGAGGTTGACGGCGGAAGGTCGGGGGATAGGGTCCTCGCCCGGCTCCAGGTGGACTTCGCTGGGAATTGCGCGGATCGTGGTAGTGCACGGAGCAATCAGCGTGCGACGCAGACGGGGAATGGCGACGTCTCGCGAGAGCACGACCACCGGCCTTCGGCGGATCTCAGGAAGCTCACACCACCACACCTCGCCTCGAGCAGGAAGCTGACTCACGATCGGCCGGCCGCGGAGCGAAACGAAGCCAGGTCTCCCCACTCGTCGTCGACCTCGAGGGGCAACCGGTCATAGGCCTCATACGAGGCGTCGATCTCAGCCGCTCGGTGCCGCGCGAGAAGTGCGGCTAGAGCCTCATCGAGTAGTGCTGAATCAGGTAGCTCTGGATGGGCGCTCCGTGCCATGTCCAGCAGCATCTCGTCCACCGTAGTGCTCACTCGCGCGCGTGCCATGCCATCTTTATACCACAAACGTAGCACGTGCGGCCTGGGCTACTCCTCCCGGCCCCGCACGCACGCGAACTCGCACCGGCGGCACCAGCGGACGGTCGCTCCTGGGGTGCCCAAACCGCCGGCCTGCGCCTTGTCTGCTTCCATACGCACGTTGCAGGCGGTCCTGTCGTAGACGCCGCTGCGGGCGGGCAATTCTTCCAGCCCGTACACCTCCGGCTCGTAGAGGCGGTGACCGAAGGCGTCCTCGGGGCAGGGGTCTCGACAAGGCTCCGGGCACCCCTCGCACGGGTCGAAGGAGGAAGGCCCCGTGGCCGCGAGCGCGACCGGCAGGGCGAGTGCCCTGAGCCGCACCCGAGGTCCAAATTCCGGCGTGATCAACATGTTGTTCCTGCCGAGACACCCAAGTCCGGCCAGGATCGCGGCGTCCTTGAGAAACACGCCCCCGCGCTCGATGTGGTACGGGATGGACGACGCCTCTATGCCGTGCTCGTCCGCCAACCATTCCGCCAGACAGCGGGTGATCTCGATGAGCCGGCGGTTGCCCTCAGTGCCGCCGCTGACGTCGGCACTCCACCAATCGAGCTCAGGCACCTGGGAGGAGTGCGCCAGACAGATGACCACAAAGGACGCCGCTTCCTCGGGCCACGCCACTTCCTCGAAGCGCTTGTCCTTGGTGTGGAGCGTCCCGACCCCGTCGTAGTGATCGAGCTGGGGCAGCATCTGGTAAGACGGAGACCGACGCAGAGCCCCGGCGTCGGCGATACCGGCGAGATCGGCTCCGCATCGCATGGCCTCGCCCACTACGGCCTGCTCCAGGCTGTTGGTTCGATTGTTCACGCTACCCCCGGGTTCCGAAAAGATCCGCACAACATGTCGCCGATCCGAGCGCCGACCCCTTCATGCTACACGCGGTAATAGCATTATTGAAATCGCTTCGACCACAGGGTCACGCGGGCCCGTGACCGACCGGGGGAGATCGCCATGAAAGCCTCATCCGTCAAGTCGTTGATCGTCGTGACAGTGCTCCTCCTGGGCATCCCCCTGGCCCTCGTCCCGTTCGCCGCGCCCGCCGCGGCCCAGACCGCAAACGGTACGCTCACCGGCCACGTCTACAGCGCAGCGTCGGGCCGGCCGTTGCTCGGCGTATCCGTATCCGCCATCGGGCCGGGTTCGGACAACGAGGGCACCGACTCGACGGGCCGCTTTGAGTTCGCCCTCCCCGCCGGGGAGTACCTCGTGGTCTTCTTCCATGACGAACATGCCGTCGAGTGGTGGAACGACGTGGAGCAGCGGGCCTACGCGACCGAGGTCACCGTCACGGCGGGCGAGGAGATGGCATTGCCCGCCGTCTACCTTCGGCGGACCATAGGCATCGGTCCGTGGCAGGTAGACGGACGGGCTGAACTCCTCACCGACAACGAATACCCGGACTACGGGCCCCGTATCTCCGACGGCCTCGTCGTTTGGTACGGGGCGGAAGGCACAGACGACGAGGTCTTCCTCTACGAGGGCGACGCCGTCAAGATTGGTTCGAGGCGCCGTAGTGCGAAAGGGGCTCGCCACCCAATCACGAACGGCGAGTCCCTCTTCGTCAGGCGGCCCTACGCGGTTTCCAAGCGAGGAGCCACTTCTCCTTCCGGGGGTCGGACTCTCCCGGAAGGAAGCCCGAGGTAGCCGAGAAAGGCACGCCCTCGAGACGCACCTTGCCCTTTTCGAATCCCCGGCTGGCCACCCGAACCAAGCGCTCGGGCTCTTCTCCGAGGAACCCACGGGGCGCCCGGCACACCACACCCTCACATCGCGGCGGCCGCCAGGACCGACCACACCCGCGGAACACAGTCAATTCCCCAAGTCCACCTGGTAGGGTACCTATCGTTGCGACTCAGAAGATCGGGGGCACCGACCTCGTGGCCGTTTCCGAGGAGACCGCATGAAAAGGCTCGCAGGAAGGATCGCCCTGATCACCGGAGCGACGTCCGGCATCGGAGCGGCAACCGCGCGACTATTCGCCGAGGAGGGGGCCGGTCTGGTCCTCACGGGGAGGAACGGGGAGCGAGGTGCGCGGGTCCGGGCCGAGGTCGAGGCCCTCGGGTCCGAAGCCACCTTCATCCCGGCCGACGTCACAGACCCTGACGAAGTGGCGACCCTCTTCGCCCAGATCGACGGCTGGGCCGGCGGCCTCGATATCCTCGTCAACAACGCGGGCGTCTATGTCACCGGTGACGCCGAAGAGACGAGCATCGAGTCCTTCGACCGGGTGATCGCCTCGAACGGCACAGCGTCTTCTACTGCTCGAAGCACGCCCTGCCCCTGCTTCGGACCCGAGGTGGGGGCGCTATCGTGAACACCGCCTCGGACTGGGGCCTAGTCGGAGGGCGGCGGGCCGTCGCCTATTGCGCCTCCAAGGGTGCCGTCGTGCAGCTCACCCGCGCCATGGCGCTAGACCACGCGGGCGAGGGCATCCGCGTGAACGCGGTCTGCCCCAGCGACACGTTGACCCCGATGTTCGAGGAAGAGGCCCGGGAACGGAGGGTGAGCCTCGAGCGGGCCGAGGCCGAGTCGGGGGCCGAGATCCCTTTGGGGCGGGTGGCGCGGGCCGAGGAGGTGGCCCGGGCGATCCTCTTCCTGGCGGGCGATGAGGCCGCCTACCTCACGGGGGTGGCCCTCCCCGTAGACGGGGGGAACACAGCCCAGTAGCGGCGCCCACGGCGACGCTGCGTCTACCGCGGCAGGATGGTAGGGTCAGCAGAGTGCGCTCTTGCTGGAGCGGTGAGATGAATACGATGAGTGATCCGAGCCGTCACGAGCACCCGGCCGGCTTTGGCTTGCCGCAGGAACTCGTCTACGAAGTCGACAGGAGAGGTGCCCTCCGCGCGGTGGCGTTCCACTCTGGATTGGCCTTGGCCATGCTGCTGTTCCTGGTCCTGCTCGTCCCGCGGCTGCCCGGAAACGGGCAGTCCTCCCCGTTCGTGTCGTTCTTTGCCGGCGCTGCTGGTCTCCTAGGAGTCGGCTTGTTTGCGACCCTCGCTCTCAGGTTTCTCCTGCGCTTGGCATCGGGGGAACCCCTGTTGGTGATCAACGCTCGCGGCCTCCAGGACAACGCCTCTGGCGTCTTCTCCGGAGCCGGCTGGATCGACTGGGCAGAGGTCGCGGAGGTTCGTCTCTCGACGTATCAAGGCCTGCGGGCTGTGGAGATCGTACCCAGGGACAGGCAACTCTTCCTGAGCCGACTCGGCCGGGTGGAACGCGTCGCCCGCAGCGCCCGCCTGGGCTACCCAGCACTAGCCCTGCGCGGTCCGCTGCTCCCTTTGGATCCCGCAGTGCTCGCCGAGCAGATTCAGGCCTATTGGCTGCGAGGGACGGGAGGCAGGTGACCTGACCGAGGGCACGCGCTTGGGGCCTTCGCGCTCCCGCGTTGTGGCTTTGTGACGGTAGGGGCAGGCGGGACGCGGCAGGGACAGGGGTCGGAACCGCTTCTTGACGCGGCGGGTTGTCGCAGGCCAGAATCCACGGATGACGGGTGGCAGGCGGCAATCAGTGTCGTGGAAGGCGCGTCTAGAAGGTCACGCCTTTGATGTAGATACGCTGGCCAAAATCCTGGGAGACGGCGATCCGGCTGTCCTTAAGGACGAGCGCGGCGCCGTTTCGCGTGAATGATGATCACCATGGTGGACTCGTTGGTTGCGCAGGCTGAAGAAGTCAGCGCAGTTGCCTACCGGGACACGCCGTAGACCGAAGGGCGCTATTCCCTCGGACTCTTCCCCGGGGGACCTGCTCACGCCGACGCCCCTCGTCTATCATCGGTATTGTAGTTCGAGAGGCGGATATCGGCGGAGCTAAGGGTGAATGGCATGCGCGCGTGGTTATGGAGGTTGCAGGAGCGAGCAATCATCATCCTGCGTTCGTCGTGGTGGATTCTGCTCCTCATACTCGCTATCTTCATCTTCCTTCTAACCGTGAATAGCGTCTCTGGGTGAGCCAGGACATGTTGCCCCGTCCGCCTAGCCGTACTCTCTATGTCACCAAGGCGTCACCAAACGGCCCCCGGAGACGCGAAAACCCAGCCACGTGGACCGGGTCGCGCGTCGAACAATCCCTACCAAAGGCGGAGAGGGGGGGGATTCGAACCCCCGGGCCCGGGCAAGCCGGACCAACGGTTTTCGAGGGCTCCTAAGTAATTCCGTTGGGCGGTGATGGGTGAGGATGGATACCGTTTGTTCCGGCCGGAATACCGCTTTGGTACTGTCCAGTACTTGCCCATCCGTTTTGCATTGGGGGGTTT
>JAGXFV010000009.1 GCA_024637095.1 Actinomycetes bacterium | reverse complement strand
TCTTGACCATCTCGGTCAGCTCCCGGGCCATGAGCCGGAGCGTGTCGCTCTGCATCGCCTCTCGAGCCGACTCGTTCTCCGCCAGAGCATCGTAGAACGCGGTCTCCTCGCTGCTCAGGCCGAGTTCCTCGCCGTGCCGCTGCGCGTCCCGCAGATGCTTCGCCAGGTCGATCAGCCACGCGATCGTGTCGGCGGTGGTGATCGCCTTGTTCGTGTAGCGCAGCATGGCGTCTTCGAGCGCTTCGCGGAACTTCTTGCTCTGCACGAGATTCGTGCGCTCGGTGATGCGGATCTGATCGTTGAGAACCTTGCGCAGCGTCTCCAGGGCCAGGTTCTTCTGCTCCAGCGCCGCCACCCGGCCGAGGAACTGGTCGCTCAGGATGTCGAGGCGGGCTTCCGACAGGCCGGCGACGGCGAACAGGTCGATCGCTTCGTCGGCATCCACCGCGCCGCCGATCACCTGGCGCACCGCGGCATCGATGTCGCGCTGCCGCGCGTGGCGCACGCCGCCGTCGGTATCGTCGACCAGCCGCTTGCGGATCATGGCCACCACACGCTGGAAAAAGGCCAGATGCGGAGTGACGATTTCAGCCTCCGGACGCGGCACCGCCAGCGCGAACGCCGCCGACAATTCCTTGACCAGCGTGCGTAAGCGCTTCCAGCCGTCGTCCTGCCCGAACACATGGTCGATCGCGCGCAGATATACCGGCAGAACGTCCGCGGGCTCGGCGTCGAGCGCGTGCTCGTAGTCGCAGCCGTGAAAAAACCCGCGCAGCTTCTCGAACGCTGACTGCATCGCGGGCACTGCTTCGTCCTGCACCTTCCTGACCGCCTCACCCGTGCCGCCAGCCTGGGTATAAGTCGCCAACGCATCAGCTAACTGGTCGGCCAGACCCAGCAGGTCCACGATCAGCCCGCCAGGCTTCTCACCGTAGACGCGGTTTACGCGTGCGATGGCTTGCATCAGGTTGTGCCCGGCCAGCGGCTTGTCCAGGTACATCGTGTGCGCCGGTGGGCAGTCGAAGCCGGTCAGCCACATGTCGCAGACGATCACCAGGCGTAGATCGTCGCTCGGGTCCTTGAAGCGCTCGGCCAGGCGCTTGCGGGCGGCCTTAGTGCGCACGTGGTTAAGGAGCGGCTCGGGGTCCTCGCTCGTTCCGGTGACCACCACCTTCATCGCGCCGCGCTCGTCGTCCGCGTCGTGCCAGTCCGGGCGCAGCGCGCGGATCGCCTCGTAGAGTCGGGCAGCGATATCGCGGCTCATGGTCACCACCATGGCCTTGCCTTCCATCGCGGCGCGGCGCTTCTCCCAGTGCTCGACGATGAATGCTGCCAGGCGCTCGATGCGCTCCTGGGCGCCGACCAGCGACTCTAACGGGACGCGGATTCGATCGTCTGGTGTTTCGCCGCGTCGGTCGGCGTTGACGACGTACTCGACCTCCTCCTCGGCGACGCGAGCGCCTTCCTCGTCCACCTTCAGCTTGATGATGCGCGATTCGTAGTAGAGCGGCCGGGTTGCCCCGTCCTCCACCGCCTGGCGGATGTCGTAGACATCAGCGTACTCGCCAAAGACGTGGATCGTATTCTTGTCGTCGCGTTCCAGCGGAGTGCCGGTAAAGCCGACGAAGGTGGCGTTGGGCAGCGCCTCGCGCATCCAGCGCGCGCCCCCCTCCACAAAGCCGTACTGGCTGCGGTGTGCCTCGTCGGCCATGACGACTACGTTGGCGCGCTCGGAGATCACGCCATGCGCCTCGGCGAACTTCTGGATGGTGGTGAACACCACGCCGCCCGCCGCGCGGTCGAGCAGCGCCTTCAACTGCTCGCGGCTCTCGGCCTGCACCGGGTCCTGCCGCAGCAACGCGCGCCCGGCGGCGAAGGTGTCGAAGAGTTGGTCGTCGAGATCGTTGCGGTCGGTGATCATGACCACCGTCGGGTTGGTCAGGCGCGGCTCGCGGATCAGCGCCCCGGCCAGCATCAGCATGGTCAACGACTTGCCCGAGCCCTGGGTGTGCCAGATCACTCCGCCGCGCCCGTCGCCCTTACCCGAAGGCGGCTTGAGGTGAGCCAGCACGCTGGCACGCGCCTCGCGCACAGCGCGGAACTGGTGGTAGCCAGCGATCTTCTTAGCGATCGCGCCCCGTTCGTCCTCCTCGAAGACGACGCAGGTGCGCAGGTAGTCGACCAGAGCCCGCGGCTCGAACAGCTCCCGGATCAGCGCCTCCAGCGTCGGCTGTCCGCCTTCCCGCGGGCGCCAGGGCATGAACCGCCCGCGCCCGCTGGTTATCGAACCGACGCGGGTCAGCATCCCGTCCGAGACCGTCAGTGCGAGATTCGACACGAACAGCTCGGGCGCAGTCCGCATATAGCGGTCGAACTGGTCGATGGCGATGCCCAGATCGGCCTCAGGATCGGTCGGGTCCTTCAATTCGATCACCGCGATTGGGATCCCGTTCACGAATACCATCAGATCAGGGCGGACGACCTTGCCTGACGGACCGGCGACGCTGAGCTGGCGCACCAGCAGCAGATCGTTCGCGGCCGGATTGCCGAAGTCGATGAGGCGAGCACGTCCGCCACGCGTCTCCCCGCTCCTTGCGTCGCGATACTCGACCTCAACACCGTCAGTGAACATCCGGTGGAACCAGCGGTTATTCTGGATCAAAGTCGGATGTGGCGGGTGCGACAGGATGCGTACGACCTCCTCAATGCTGTCGTGCGGCAGTTCGGGATTGAGCCTATGCAGGGCGGCACTGAGACGGCCTTTCAGCATTACCTCGGCCGCACCGCCGCGTTCCCCCGCGTCGGCAATGTCGGCGCCGCGTGAAACGGCCACACCAGCCGCTCCGAAATGCAGAGATGTCAGATCCTCGATGAACTGTTCGCTAACCGTCGCCATCATGCACCCTGTTCTGACTGTCCCAGAAGATTTTCGAGGCGCGCAAGAAGGGCCTCGTGCAGCGCCGCGGGCGAAGTCTTGCTCGTCGAATCAGCCACGCACTCTAGGTGCCACCCGTCAGCCTTCTTGCCCTTGAATTCGAGTACGCGCGTTCGGTGTCCTGTGGCGTCATCGACCGCATAGAGAAACGGACTGAGGTCCAATGTCTTTCCGCCAAAGCGGGCCAGAATCCTGTCCATTCCGTCGACGGACGTAGCCGGCATAGCGACGGCTAACGCGCCATCATCAAGATGGATTTCAGTGATCCGGCGGCTCTGCGCGTGGCCGGTCAATCGCTCAATCTCTACGCTACCGCCGAGTTGGATCTTCTGGAGCCGTACCAGCTCAATCATTTGCATGTCGCGCAAGTCCAGTAAGATTTCGCGAAATACGGGATACGCCTCCTCCACGATATCCTTCGCCTGCGCGTCAGACTTGGTTGCTTCATGAGAAAACCCGTTGCGTACAACATTCAGCCGTCGCACTTCCCCGAGCACGTACCTGGGAAGAAACGCGGCGACCTGCAAACTGACCCCTAACTCCTCTGCCCGATGCAACACACCTTCAATTAGGCCGATCCGCACACTAAGCTTGTCAGAGATGAGATCTCGCCGCTTGCATTGTCGCCAGCCCTGATCCTTTCCATCCCGAAGAACGAGTGGCATCAATGAGGTTGGAACACTCGCGGCCTCAGACAGTGCAAGGGCTGATAGGAGACGAACCATCGACTCCCACGTATCCCGCAGACGGTGCAGTCGCGTGAGTGCCGAACGAGGGCCTTCCAGGAAGGCATGGAACGGGACCGCAATAGTTGCAGGGAACAGGTCGCACACAGCCTGCTCCAGGTCTGTCCGGACCTGCACTGACGCATCATCGCGACCGCGTCTGGCAGCGTCTGGCGCGAGCTTGTCTAGTACGTCGGCGGGGTGCAACACCTCTTGCCCGATGTCGATCATTCCGTACGAGGACTCACACCACTCGCGATAGTCCTGCTCGTCTCTAGCTCGTCGGCGCTCAACGAGGGCCCGATCAGGATCGAGGCGTTCTGCTTCCAGTTGGTCGCGGGCGGGCGGGTCATTCATGGTCGAACGCTCACCACTCCCGATAATAGGCGAGGTAGGAGGTAATCCCGCACGGCCGAGAGCCGCTCGCTTTCCCTCACACAAGATGTAAGGAGATCAAAGAGAGAATCAACCGCTTCGTGGTAGGCGCCGATGACATCGTCGGTCGGCAGCACCACCGGCAATGGGCGGAAGTTCTTCTTGCTGATCTCGGGGAAGGTCGTCCCGCTCGCATGAGCCTTGATCGCGTCCATTGAGGTGAACGCCCAGTTGAGAACGTACGTCGGCGGCAACGGGCCGTCACAAACCATCGCGATGAACCCCTGGTTGATCGCAGTCGAGACGCCAGCGATCGCCAAGTACCCGACTGGAGCGCGCGACGACATCAGCACCGTGCCCACGGGCAGCATGCCGGAACTGATGACGTTGACACCCGCCTCCGTGATGCGGCGCTCCGTGTCCAGCAACACCGGATGCGAGAGGCGCGACATGTCTTTCGGGGTCGCCCAGCAATGTTCTCCGCCGTCCCAGTGCTCCGGTTTCTTCGTGCTCGGCGTGCCGCCGCCCTTGGTCGTGACGACATCGCCGATCGCCTTCACCTTCCACCCCTCCGGCACGGGGCCAATGGCGGCATCGACGAAGCTGGCGGGGAGGGCGTCGAAAACGGGTTGGAGCATGGAGGGGAAGCCGGTCGCGCCACCGGCCTTGGCCTTGACCGGCTCGAAGTCCACGAACCACGCTCGGAAGATCGTCCGCGCCAGCTCCTCCAGCGCCCGCGCCGTCCGCCGGTTCTGCTCGATCTTGTCGTCCAGCACGCCGAGGACACCGGTGATGGCGCTCATTTCCCGAGGGTCACTCGGCACCGATACAGGAAAGTCCCTGAGCGCGCCAAGAGGTATGTATTGCTGAGTAGATCCCCGCGACTGCCTACGAATCAAATCCTGTGCGTCCGGGCTTTGCAAGTAGTAGAAAAGCCATCGGCCTTCATCCTCGCCCTTGGTCTTGAACAGCCCGATATTTTTTATGGCGAAGTTCGGCACATGCTTGACGAGACAAGGCTCCCCAACTGTGCCTATCATTGAAATCAGCACATCCCATTGGTCAACTTTGCTACGCCTGTTTATCGCGTCGAAATCAGCCTTTGAGATTCGGTAGGCATTCTCCAAATCCAACTGTCGACCGACAATGTGCCTGGACGTGATAAGAAATTCGCCATGCTCCACAGGCTTTGGCGAATCATGGGTTCCGTCTCGCACTGAAGCACAAAACTCGCTGGCAGTTACGGTTTTCCAACCACTGATCATTCCGTGATTCCTCCCAGCCGCCCCCGCACCACACCCATCAACCGCTCGCCCTCCTCAAAGCACTCCTCCAACTCCGCCAACAGCCGGGGGTACTTCTCCGCGAACGGCTCGCCGTCGTCCTCCTGCTCCTCGGCGCCGACGTAGCGGCCGGGGGTGAGCGCGAAGCCGTGCTTACCGATGCCCTCGATCATCTCGGCCTTGCAGAAGCCGGGGATGTCGCGGTAGACCCACGCGCCGTGCTGCCCCTCGTCCCACCAGGCGGGCGCGGGCTCGCCGCGCCACTGGCGGAAGGCGTAGACGATGCGGCCCAGGTCGGAATCGAAGTTCGGGTCGCCCATGCCGTCGGCGAGCATACTTTCACCGTCGTCGCCGCCGGTGAGCACGCGCAGCGTCCGGGTCCGCATCGTGCCGAGCTTGCGGGCGTCGATGAACAGCGTCTCGCCCTTGCGGTCGCGTACGCCATGCTTGAGACTCTTGCCACTCTTGTCGCGGGTGAGGAACCAGAGGCAGGCGGGGATGCCGGTGGTGAGGAAGAGCTGGGCCGGTAGCGCGACGATGCAATCCACCAGGTCGGCCTCAACAATGCGCTGGCGGATCTCGCCCTCGCCGCCGGAGCCGGTGGAGAGCGAGCCGTTGGCCATGACGAAGCCTGCAACCCCGCCACCGCGGCCGTTGGGGGGCGCCAGGTGGTGTATGAAGTGCTGGATCCAGGCGTAGTTGGCGTTGCTGAGCGGCGGCGTGCCGTAGCGCCAGCGCACGTCGTCGGCCAGCAGCTTGCCCGACCAGTCCGAGATGTTGAACGGGGGATTGGCCAGGATGTAGTCGGCCTTGAGGTCGGGGTGCAGGTCGCGCAGGAAGCTGTCGGCGGGCTGGCTGCCCAGGTTGGCCTCGATGCCGCGGATGGCGAGGTTCATGTGCGCCAGCCGCCAGGTGGTGGGGTTCGACTCCTGGCCAAAGATCGAGATGTCCGTTTTCCGCCCGCCGTGGGCTTCGACGAAGCGTTCCGACTGCACGAACATGCCCGCTGAGCCGCAGCAAGGGTCGTAGACGCGACCTTCGTAGGGTTCGAGCATCTCGACCAGCAGGCGCACGATGGAGCGCGGGGTGAAGAACTCGCCGCCGAGCTTGCCCTCGGCCTGGGCGAACTTGCCGAGGAAGTACTCGTAGACGCGGCCGAGCGTGTCGCGGGCCCTCGCCCGGTCGCCCTTGAAGCCGATGTCGGCGATCAGGTCGATCAGTCCCTTCATCTTCTCCGGCGCGATGCCGCGGCGGGCATAGTCGCGCGGCAGCTTGCCCTTGAGGTTCGTGTTGTCGCGCTCGACGGCAAGGATTGCGTCGTCGATAAGCGTCGCGATGTCAGGGCGTGCCGCCTGGTTCTGAAGGTTCTGCCAGCGCGCCTCGGGGGGCACCCAGAACACGCGCTCCGCGGTGTACTCGTCGCGGTTCTCCAGCAGGCTTTCAAGCTGCGGGCCACTGATGCCGTCGGCTTCCAGCTCGGCCTTCAGTTCCTCGCGGCGGGCATCGAAGGAGTCTGAGATGTACTTCAGGAAGAGCAGGCCGAGGACGACGTGCTTGTACTCGGCGGCGTCGATCTGTCCGCGCAAGGCGTCCGCGGACTTCCAGAGGATCTCGGCGTGGGCCAGGTCAGAGCCGTTTGCTTCACGGTTTGTCATTTGCTCTCCAAGATTGGTCTCCAAGCCCCAAGGCATCCCTGCGAGCCGGACGGATGCTGATGGATCATGCTCTCGCCCCTCGCCCAGTCGACAGTGGCAGCCCGGATTCCGCTGGGACGCACAGGGTCTCCCGCTGCACTTGTCGATGCGCTCGTTGCCCCAAGGTGACGTAAGACTTATTGCTTTCGGACAACGGCCGTTGACTCTTGATCTTAGGAGACTAGGCCAATGTAGTCCAGGAGTTGAGTCTGCCTTTGGTGTTTCGACATCTGGCCCTTGTAGAGCAACCCCTTCACCGTGGCTTGGGCGATGCCTCCACCTGACCGCGTTGAGATCGCCTTAGGTAATAAGTCGATCGCTGCATGTACCGGGTTATGGGACTGATGGGCCGGGGGGCTGAACGATTTTGCGCGAGGGCTTGGGCCCCGCCACTCCTTAGACTTCTTCACCGCCCCACAGGCGAACCACGTTCATTCAGTTCGCCGGCGGCCTTTTTTCTGGTCTATGCGCTCGTGTTCCCGGCTGCCCGCTCGTGGCGTCTTTTTTGTGGGCGCTTGCAGGGAGAACATGTTGTCATGTGGCGTCTCGTGTGCGCGGTGCCCATGTGCCGTTTTGTGGTCGCCGTGCACAGTCGGACGGCAACTGGGCGGCAGTTGCCGGCGCCCCTGGTGGGGCACGCCCGCCTCGGCGACTAGGCAACGAGAATGCTTGCCGCGACGGTTGCAGCGGCCAAAAGGACACTAGCGGTCGCGAACAACAGCAGCAAGAGCACCGCCAGGGTTGTCGGCGTGGGTCGCGTCTGTACGGCTTTCCCGGGAGAGGGCAAGCACCGCGCCGGCGTTCACGCTTCACTTCCCAGCCGGAGCCAGGCGGGGAGGTGCAGCGGCGGCTTTTACTCCATTTCCATTCGCAGCTGCAAGAGTTCGGCCTCGAGGTCGAAGTCGCCGCCCCCGTACAGGTGGAGCTCTTGGCGCTGGATCCAGCGTGCCTCCGCCACGGCCGCCGCGAGCTCCCCCCGTTCTTCGGTCGAGACGGAGCCGTCGGCGATCATCTGGCCGCGGTTCCACAGGCGCCAGCAATAGCGGCCCGACGTGCTGCGGACGATCTCCGTCCTCACGAGGCGCCCTCCTCCATTTCAGCGCGTGGAGATACTGCTCGGCTTCTGAGAGGAAGGCCGCGCGGCTTCGGTGTATGCGGTAGAGCAAGAGCCGCCGGGTTCGCGGGTGGCGGACCTGTAGGCTCCAGCGGGGGCGGCCCCCGAGGCTCGTACCTTCAGGCCTGGCCGCGGGCCTCGAGTCATCAGTGAAACGCCCAGCTTGTGGGGTCGTCGGGATCTGCCAGGGCGAGGCGGGCGGAACCGCAGCTCTTACACTTGCTCACAGGTTCACCGCCTCTCGCTCTTCGTCGCCGTACTCGAGGAGCCACCAGTCGGGATAGGTGGCGCGGTTGGGGTAGCGCTTGCGGAGGCGCTCGAGCCGCTCGGCTTCGCTTTCCTCCGGGGGAGGGGGTTCTCTATCCGACACACCGTCACAAGCCGCTGTACAAGCGGGATCGCGCGGTTTCGTATCCGTAACAGCGTTCGGCCGTTTGTCGGATAGCAAATGCCCGTTTTCCGCTCTGTCAGCGGGATGTGACGGTGTGACGGTTACGGAGGGGGGGAGATAGCGCCGGAAGGCATCCTCGAGCTGTTCGAGCTGGAAACCCTTGGCGGTCCCCGTACCGAGCCGCACGGTTCTCGAGGTGACGCCGAAGGGGTAAAGGAGCTTCCCGAGCCCGCGGGAGGTGAGCTCCTTACCGCGGCTCCATTCCGGCCAGGGCCGATCATCCATGCCGTTGAGCGCCTCCAGGATCTCGGAAGTGCTGAGGCGATCGCCACGCTCAGAGAAGAGGCGGCGGAGATCCTCGAGCAGTAAGACGCCGGCCGTCTGTTCGCTCCGAGCGGCGGAGAGCGTGACGGCGGCGGTCCGCGCCCTGTCCGGCCATTCTCCGCCGGCTTTATCCGCGATTGAGAGGAGCGCCCGCCAGTTGTCCGCGGCGCGGCCGTAGAGCTCCGGGGGGAGTTCGGGCTCGTATCCGCGAAGATCCGCCAGGGCGTCAGCTGCCCACCTCGAGGCCTTGCGCTGGAGCGGCTCGAGCAGGTCCACCCGATGAAGCCGGAGCGGCTCCACGGATTCACCAGGCGCGAGGCGCTTCAGTTCGACGTGGATACTCCGAGAGGCGAGCGTGGGCGGGAGCTTACCGATTAAGGCTATGGCCTTCGGTGCCCACGTTCTGAATATGGTGGGCTCGTGCTGATCTCCCACCGTTCGGATCACGTAAGCGCCGGCGCGGGCGTGGCCGGAGTTAAGCACGCCGCGGAGGTCGTCTGAGTCTCTGAGGAAGGTATCCGCCTCGTCTATCAGGAGCGTGGGCTCGTACTTCTCCACCGCTCGGAAGAGGGCGGCCGCGGTTATGTTCGAAGCGGGCAGCGGCCGGCGGACGGTCCCCTGCAGGAAGGTTAGTTGAGTCGTCTTTCCACATTCGGGCGTTGGACTCGTCACCGCCAGGATCGGGGAAACCTCGGAGGCCTCGTGCGCGTGGGAGTGGAGGATCCAGAGCGCTACGGCTTCCGAGGCGCCGGCGGGGAGTGAGACGTGGCGGCGGACGGCGGCCGTGATCTCGTCCAGGAGCTCCGCGCCGTTTACGTCGTCCGGCCAGGGGTCGGGATCCTCGAGGAAGAGCCCACCCTCTTTACCTTCCGAGCGGCGGGCCTTCACGATCTTGTCTAGGACGCCCGCCCGGATCTCGAGCAGCTCCGCCGCGGCTTTGCGCTCTCTCTCGTACTGGAGAGGTTGCAGGGCCGCCAAGCGGGCGAGCTCGTGCTCGAACACCTGGTCGACGTCGGGAGGTGTTACGGGTGTAACAGGTGCGAAGGCTTCCCGCACCGCCTCCGCTCCGAGCTCCGCCGCCAGGTCGTTGAAGTCTGAGCCCTCGGAGCCTTCGGGGAAACTGGGGACCACCACGCGAGCGCCCACGGCGGCCGCGGCGGCTTCCGCTTTCCTCTTTCCCGGGTTTCCCTCTGTCTTGTGATCGTTGTCCGCTGCTATGATGAGCTTGGCCTCGGGGTGGGTGCTCCGAAGGGCTTTTGCTACGGGCTCCAGGTTGCCGGCATTGAACGCCACCGCGACCGGGAGCCCGAGCTCTTTGTGGAGCGTGGCGCCGGTTGCGTAGCCTTCGCAGACGATCAACTTCGTATTAGTACGAAGTTCGCCTATCAGGTGGAGGCCTCCGCGGACCTGCCCGCCCTCGAGGAAGAGCTTTTGACCGTCCGCACCGATGTGCTGGAGCGACTGGAGGCGGCCGGCGGCGTCTCGAATAGGGACCACCAGGCGGAAGCCCTCGAGCCGGAGGCCGTAGGGCTCTACCTGCTTGGCCTCGAGGTAGGGGTGATCGGGCGGCGCCGGCTGCGAAGTCTCGAGGATCTGCTCGGCTCGCTCCGCGGCCTCTTCGCGCTTCTTCTGCTCTTCGCGCTCGCGCTGGGCCTTCGCTCGTGCGACCTGGCGCCGGATACGTTCGCGCTCTTCGCTCGTGAGCTCGTCACCGCGGCCGCCTGACCACTTCTCCTCTATCCCACGCTTCCAGCAGCCGAAGGCGCCGACGGGTGGATCTGAGTGAAGCACGTACCATCCGTTAAGCGTCCCGCGGCGGTCCTCTTCCACTCTGAACCGGTGAAGCTTGCCGTCCGCGCGGATCTGGCCGGCGCCTGAGAGCCCTGCCTCTTCCATCGCCCGGAGGAAGTCGGCCTCTATCACTGGGCCTCACCTCCCGAGCAGCTGCAGCCGGGAACCGAGCCGCCGCCGGTCTTGGCCGCGCCGTCCAGCACCACGCGGAGCGGGAGCTGCATTTCAGCGAGAAAGAGGTCCGGGTAAGTGCCCACCACGCGGAAGAGTTCCACGGCCTGCTCACGAGTGGGCTTGATCGTGACGCGATCGCCGCCGTTCACGAGCTCTCTCCGGTGTCCGAGGTCGAGTGCCGGATTTGCTGCTCTTGCCAGGTCCGCACGTCGTCCGGGCGATAGCGGACCGCACGGCCGGTCTTGACGAATGGGGGACCGTACCCGCGCACTCTCCAGTTGCGGAGCGTCTGGAGACCAACGCCGAGAAAGTGCGCCGCCTCGCGGTCGGTCCAAGCATTGACTACCATAAAAACCTCCAAGTCTAGAATCACCTTGAAGGTAAGGCTAAGGACTAGGCGGGAATAAAGATAAGGCAGTGAATCGGGGACTAGGGACCGGCTTTCGCTGCCCTACCCTTCTTAACCCACTCCACGAAATCGCGTGCGTTGTAATCATCCATTACAGGGGAAGCGACAGCGTAGGCGAATTCGAGAAAGGGACCCTTGTAGCATTCGGCGACTTCGTCCCACGTATAACCGGCCGGTTCTCCCGTGAGCCCCTCCCACAGAATAATTACGCTAGTAATGAATAGCTTCCGAGAAGACTCAACCTTTGGTCCTTTTCGAGAAGCCGCTATACCTCGCTCTAGTTGTTCAGAAGCGAGCCTATGGGTCTCCGCCAGTAACGAGCCGAGCCGGTCAATATCAACGCCATCCGACATCCCCCCACCCGCGTCCTCATCGACTTCGTAAGCCTCGATGCTGTTTCTGACTATCGGCGGGAGACTGTCTAACTCCTCAGCCAGTTGAGCGCTAAGTCGTCTCAACCGCTTTAGCTGCCGCCTCCAGTCCTCAACCTGGGATTCCTGCTCAACGTGACGGAGGGTGCGCCACATACGGGGCAACATCGCCAATTGAAAAATGAGGTAATGCCTCTCGCGAGAGGAAACGAAGTCCTCAAGGGGGAGCCCGCTTTGGACTGTCTGTTCGATCTGTTTCAGCTCTTCCGGTGATAGTGCTAACTCATCGCGAAGGTGGGCTTCCAGCGCTATCGCGATCCTCTCTAGCTCATCTGAGGAATACGAGTTTTCGAATTGTGCCGCGTTCAAAAGATTGTCGGCGTATTCCGCTCGGAATTCCTTGGACGTCAGCGGGCGCGGCGTGTTGCCATCATCGGTCATGACTTGGCCCCCTTCCGCTGCTCGAGCTGCAACACTTCCGCCGGCGGCTTCCCCTCGAGCACCGCGGCGATATGGCCGGCGATCACGCCGGCCGCCTGCTTCACCGGATCATTCGCTAAGTGAGCGTATCTCTCCGTTGTGGCGGTCTGCTTGTGGCCGAGAAGGGCGCCCACCAGGGGGAGACCGAGGCTCGCGCCCGCGCCCACGCTGGCGAAGGTATGCCGGAGATCGTGGAGGCGGACGTCCGCGATACTCACGCGCTCTGAGCGTTTGCGCGTGCCTTCTTTCTCCGCCTCGAGCTGCTGGGCCGTCACCTGTGCTTTCAGCCGCGCCCACAGTCTCTTGATGTCCTGGAGGTGCTGGCCGGGCGCCTTCGGGCTCGGACATACCCACGGGCTCCCCTTCTTCCGCGGCGCCTCTTTGAGGAGTTTCACCGCCGGCGAGCCCAGCGTTATCACCTTCGCCCCCGTCTTTGACTCGGGCAGGTTGAGGAAACCGCGCTCGAGGTCTACATATTCCCAGCGAAGGGAGAGGATCTCTCCGAGGCGGGCGCCAGTCAGAAGCAGAAGCCGCACGGCCAGGAACCCGCTCCAGTGTTCGGCCTTCCGCGGCTTTCCGTTCTTACCCGGCGCTCCCTCCACCGCCTCGAGCTTTCGAAGAGCGGTCCCCAGTTGGGCGAGCTCCTCAGTAGACAGGTAGCGCTGCCGGGACTCTTCCTTGTACTTCCGCACGTAGCGGACCGGGTTAGACCCGGGAGGGCGGACGCCGTACCAGGGCGAGCCCTTCTCGAGGCTCCACTCCTCAGCAAGCGTGAACATCTTAGAGAGGAGGGCGAGCACCTGGTTCGCCTGGGGCGGAGTGTCCTTCATCTCCAGCTTGAGCGCTTTCACGTCCTCATGGGCCACGTCCGCCACGGGAACCTCCCGGAGCCGCGGCAGGATGTACTTATCGAGCTTGTGGCGGTCTCCGGCTACACTCTTCGTGGCTTTATAGGGCTTCGCGTGTTCCTCCATGTAGCGCTCGGCCAGGTCCGCCACGGTCGGGAGGTAGGGCGCTTCCGCCTGGGCCGCCTCCACCACCGCGCGGCGCTCCGCGGCCGGGTTCTCACCGCGGGCCACGTCTCCGAGCACCTTCCGGGCCTCGTCTCGGGCCGCTTCCGCCGTGAGCGGTCCATATCGGCCAAGCGTCAGCCGTCGGCTTCGGTTCTGCCGGTCCCTGTACTGGAGAATGAAGGACTTCACACCGCCGGCAGTAACGCGGAGGCCGAAGCCGGGGAGCTGTTCGTCCCACAGGAAGGCGTCACGAGTGGGCGTAGCAGGCCGGCGCCCCTGCTCTACCGCCTTCGCGTCCGCGGCCTCGAGGATCCCTCGGTGATCGGCCGCGTCGACTACCCTCTTTGTCAGCTTTGGCACGCTCTACCCTCTTGTTTGCTTACGCTGGCCGCAACGGTCCAACCAGGAAGGAGAAGTGCCCAGGTCTCCGGGGGCTTTCGCGTAAGCAATACGTAAGCAGAATTGGGATATTCACGGGTCATGCGAGGTATCTTACGGGAAGTTGCGGGAAGATGCTAGAGGCGCTACAATGGCCCTTGCAGAGCGGACTTAGCGTGGTTTTTCGCCAGAAGAGAGGGAAGCCGACGAGGGGACTCGAACCCCTGACCTGCTCATTACGAGTGAGCTGCTCTACCAACTGAGCTACGTCGGCGCGATCATGTGGCGCGGGTGGTGGCCGGACGGGGCCGTTCCGCCCCGGCGCCGATGTAGTTTAGAGTCTGCGGTGTGGGTTGGCAAGGAAGCGGCGGCCCGAAGGCCCGCAGCTAACGGCCCTCTCCTCCGGAGCTCCCGGAATTCCTGCCGTTACCCCTTTGCGACCGCGATGAGCGCGACTTTCGGCGGCGGCGCGAGCGGCCTCGGCCGCGCTGCGGCCGCGAATCGGCGCCCTCGTCGGAGGAGTTCGCCACCTGAGGCGAAGATGACGCCGGGCGGGATTTGCCCTCGGCCGAAGCCAGCTTTCCGTGTTCCTCGTCTTCGGTGTCGGTGACTCCGTCGGCCGGGCCGTCTTCGAGGTTCCCCAGATCGTCCCGCCGGGCATCTGGGTCCCGCTGCCATAGGGGTTGGTCGCATGCGTCGCTCGAGGCCCCTTCGCCGGTCAAGGCTTCCTCGTCCTCGGAGGGCCACGGGCCCTCCTCCGCCTCGCAGCGTTCGACCACCAGGCAGGGTTTGTCGCCGCAGTTGCAGGTGACCACGGGGAAGTCCACCGTCTCGCCGTCCTCGAAGCGCACCGCCACCGCGGCCTTCGGCACCTTATGCGCGACGACGGTCCCCAGGCCCGCCGAAGTCTCGACCCGCGTGCCACAGCGCGGCGCGGTCTTGCGAAACTCCACGTACTGATCCTGCTCGTATTTGAGGCAGCACATCAGGCGGCCGCAGAGTCCGGAGATCTTGGTGGGATTCAGCGGGAGTTGCTGTTCCTTGGCCATGCGGATCGAGACCGGGTCCTGGCTCACGCCGAAGGAGCAGCAGCAGAGCTTGCGGCCGCAAGGTCCCATGCCCCCGATCAACCTCGCCTCTTCCCGAGCTCCGATCTGCCGCAGTTCTATCCGGCGCTTGAGCGTCCGCGCCAGTTCGGCCACCAGCGACCGGAAGTCCACTCGTTCGTCGGCGTAGAAGTGAAAGGTGACCTTGCCGCCCTCGAAGGCGATCTCCGCGTCGACCAGTTTCATGTCGAGACCGTGCTTCTCGATCAGCTCGCGGCAGGTTTGCAGAAAGGATTCCTTGAGACGTTCGTTCTCGGCCACGATCCGCAGGTCCTCGGCGTCGGCCGGCCGCACGACGCGTTTGAGCGGCGCCTGGATTTGCTCCGGGGACACTTCGTGGGGCAGCTGAACTACCTGTCCCATCTCGTTGCCCTGGGCGGTCTGGACGACGACCTGCTCCCCCTTACCCAGCGACATGTTGCCGGGATCGAAGTAGTAGACTTTTCCTCCAGGTTCAAAAACTACGCCGACGACGTCGGTCACGGAAGGAGGGCCTCCTTGATGGCGAGGAGCATGTCCTCGAGAGTGCACTTCGCGTCCACATTATAGCGAAAACGCTCCTGCGCCCTTTTGACCGCGTCCACCGCCCCGAGGTAACCGGGGACCATCCCGGCAAAGGCGCTGTTCCTCAGCTCGTAGAGATAGTCCTGGTTGAGGGCCGCTTCGTCCGCCCCCACGGCCACGGTGGCCAGGTCGCGATACCAACCGGCGAACACCCGGAGCACATCGGCCAGCCCGTCCGCCTGAGCCCGTCGGCGCTCACGCTTGATGCGCTGATCGAAGAGTTTCTCTATGCGGTTGCGCGCTCTGGCGTCGCCCGCCCACTCCCGTTGCCTCTCGCGGGCCGTCTCCAATTCGGCGGCTCGTTCCTCGCCCAGATGCTCGAGCGAAGCCAGTATCTCGTCGGTGGCCACCTCCAGGTCGTAGAAGGAGGCCTCGGGCACCCGGCGGGCCCAGCTAATCAGTTGGTCACGGTGTTCGCGGGCCGCAGCGGACTCGGCCAGACGGCGGGCGTAGGACGGACTGCCTTCGGAGGCGCGGGCGTACGATCTGGCTTCCAGGTCGGTTACTTGGCAGCACCGGTGGAGATATGCCTCCAGCTCCTGCGCGGGCGCCGGCTGGAAGGCAACGCGCTGGCAGCGCGAGACGATCGTGGGCAGCAGGCGTTCGACCGCGTTGGTCACCAGCACGAAGTAGGCGTGCGGCGGGGGCTCTTCCAGAGTCTTGAGGAAGGCGTTGGCCGCCGGCGTATTCATGGCTTCGGCTTCGGTGATGATGGTCACCCGCGAGCGGGACTCGAAGGGCCTCAGAGAGGTTTCGCGGTTGATCTCGCGGATCTGGTCGACGGTGATGAAGGTCCCCTCGGGCGAGACCAGGTCAACGTCTGGATGGATGCCCTCGCGCACCCGGCGGCACACGGGGCAAACCCCGCAGCCGCCCTCGTTGCAGCACAGAGCCGCCGCGAAGGCGAGGGCCGCTTCGGTCTTGCCCACACCGGGCGGGCCGGTGAAGAGGTAGGCGTGCGAAGGTCCGGCCTCTAGGGCCCGCTCCAGCAGGGCGCGCGGCCGCCGCTGACCAACCAAATCACCAAACAGGGCGTCGGCGCAGATTGCCACAGGCTAGCCGGTCCGCACTTGCGTCGTGGCCGGCATCAGCCGGACTGCGGGCCCAGATCGAGGTCGAGCTCCTCACGCACGACTTCGAGCACTCTTTGCCCGACCTCGTGCACGTCGCCGCCCGCGTCGACCGCGCGAAGGCGGTAGGGGTGGTCCGCCACCAGCCGGCGATAGCCGTCTTCCACCCGCCGGAAGAAGTCGTCACCGGAGGATTCCAAACGGTCGGCCTCGGCGCCGCTCAGGCGGCGAAGCCGGACCGCATCCGAAGCCAGCATGACCAGGGTGAGATCGGGGAGCAACCCGTTTACCGCCCACATGTTCATGCTGATGATGTTCTCGTAGCCCAATTCGCGTCCGTAGCCCTGGTAGGCCAGCGAGGAATCGATGTAGCGGTCGCAGAGCACGATCTCGCCCGCTTCCAGCGCGGGGCGGATTACCTCCTCGACCAACTGCACCCGCGCGGCGGTGTAGAGGAAGGCCTCCGCCTTTGGATCCATCTCTTGCTCGCCCTCACCCTTGGTGAGCAGGGCATCGCGCACGGCTTCCCCCAGCGCAGTACCCCCGGGTTCACGGGTGGTGACCAAAGAGTGCCCCGCGGCACGCAGGCGTTCGGCCAGCAGCTCCATCTGGGTGCTCTTACCGATGCCGTCCAGTCCCTCAAAAGTGATGAAGAGCCCCCGGCAACCATGGCCCAGGCCGGCCATCAGACGGTCGTCGAGTTCGATTTCCTCGGGCGAGGTGGGGACGTCGGCGAACAGCGACGGGTCCTTCTGCACGACGCCTTCGCCCCACGCCGGGCGCTGCGAACCGCCGCGGCAGACCGGAAGCTCCTCCTCGGGTCCGAGCTCGTCTCGGCCCGGCACTCGCCCTTCTTGCTCGGTCACGGCTCTAGCCGAAGATCGAGTTCCAGAGATCCTTGAAGAAGGTGGTGATCTGCTCCCACAGCCCGTCCGCCTCGTCGCCGGAGATTCCTATCCGCTCGCCAAAATCGCGCAGTTGATTCTCGAGCTGATCCACGTCGATGTCCAGGCCCTCGATGCGGATCAGTATCTGCACCAGGCGGTCGATCTGACCATCGGTCAGGTCGAGATTGAGCTCGTTCGAGATGTTGATGACCACCTCGCGCACGGCCTGGGGATCGTCCAGCCCGCGCCGGATCACCTCTTCCTTGGCCCGCTGCATGAGTTCGGCGACGCCTTCCTTGTCGCCAATCTCATCACCGGTCTCGGCGGTTTCCACGAGCTCCGCTGTGGCCGTCTGCGCGGCCTCTTCGGAGATCTGTTCGCCCGTGGCCTCCTCGTAGGCTTTGAACACACCGGTCAGCGCCGCGGTGCCCGAAACCGGGAAGGGCGCGGCGGCAAAGACGTCGGCGTTGGTCACGCCGGCGGTTACCAGGGCGTTCGCGTAAGTCTGCTCGGTCACGAATGTGATGTTCTGCGTCTGGACGTCGATGCCGTCGCCCTCATCCAGAATCTCCACGTATACGCTCGAAATGGCCCGCGAACCGATCTGCTCGTCGGGCACGAGACCCTCGAGGTACTCCCGCTCCTCCTGGTTGGTCACCTCCAGCACCGGCACCTCGTCCGCCGTCACCCCAAAGAGCTCCAGCATCTCCTGGCGCTGCGCCTGGTCGAGGTTGGCCCCCAGCGTGACCACTTCCTGCGCCAGGGCGCTCGCCGCCAGCAGGGGGAGAATCAGCACCGCCAGCGCGAGGACCAGGAGCATGCGGCGGGCGATGCCGTCGATGTGCACCCGCGACTGGATGCGTTCGGTGGACGGATGTGAATAGGTGCGGTTCATCGTCTACCTCCTGAAGAAGACGGTCCTATGACGAAGACTTCTTCTTGTTCGAAGCGCTTTTCGTTGCCTTGCCGGCCGTGGTCTTGCGGGCCGTGGTCTTGCGGGTAGTGGCCTTGCGGGCCGTGGTCTTGCGGGTAGTGGGCTTCTTGGCTTTGCTCGCTCCGTTGCTCTCTGCTGCTGCGGCTTTGGCCGCCCGCTTGGCTTTGTACTCGTCCTTGGTGGGGCAATCAGGATCCAGGCACAGCACCCAGGGCCTCTTGCCGCCCATCACCTTGATCCGCGGACTGCCGCACTCGGCACAGATCTCGTTGAGAGCGATGACCTCGCCCCGCTGGGGCAGCGGGTAGGTCTGGTCGCAATCAGGGTAGCCCTCGCAGCCGACGAAGCGCTTCTTACTGGCCTTGGAACGGATGATCCGCAGCCGGTTAGGCCGGTCTTGTTCAGTGTTTCGCCGGCCTTCGGCGGCGCACTTGGGGCAGTCGCCTAGGATGCGATCGTCGGTGATGCCTTCGAATATCTTCTTGGCGAGTTGCTCGCGATTTGCCTGCAGGGAACCATAGGCCTGTCGCAACAGCTCCCGCGAGATATGCACCACCTCATCCTTGGTACGCGCCCTATCGGCGATGGCGTCCATGTCCGCCTCTAGCTGTGCGGTCATCTCGGGCGAAGCGATATGAGGAGCATATTCCTCGAGCGCCTCGGCCATCTTGACCCCCGTTTCCGTGGGCTCCACGGGGTTGCCGTGGATGTAGCCGCGGTCGTAGAGGTTCTGAAGGATGTTATGGCGGGTCGCCTTGGTACCCAGATTGTGCTGCTCCATGAGCTCGATCAGCGTCCCTTGACCATATCGGCCGGGCGGCTGGGTCTCCTTGGAGTCCAGGTACTTCTCCACCAGCCGCGCCGTGTCGTCCTCTTTGAGAGGCGGCAGTTCCGTATCCTTCTGCCGGCTGTAAGGATAGTAGGCCAGCCAGCCCGGCTCGAGCACCCGCGAACCGCGCAGGAAGAAGGGCTCCTTGTCGATGTCCAGATCGATGCGGTTGGACTCGGAAACGGCATCATCGGCCAGTGTCGCAAAGAAGCGGCGCACCACCAGCTCGTAGATCCGCCACTCCCGGTCGCCCAACTGTCCTTTGCGGGCGGAGCCGGTCGGATAGATCGGAGGATGATCCGTGGTTCGCTTCTTGCCGCGAGATGGTGACAGTTCTTTGCGGCTCAGCAGTTCCGCCGCCTCGCGGGCGAAAGCGCCCTCGGCGAGTTCTTGTAGCGTCTCACGCATATCTAGCGAGTTGGGGTAGACGGTGTTGTCGGTGCGCGGGTAACTGATCAGCCCGTCCATGTATAAGCTCTCGGCGATGTTCATCGCTGCCGCGGCCGAAAAGCCCAGCGAGGTCGCCGCACTGGTGTAGGCCGTGGTGTTGAAGGGGCCGGGCCTGGCCACCTTTTTCTGTGTGCGCTTAACCCCGGTCACCTGGGCCGGCCCGGCGAGCTTCTCGAATGCCGCCTTCGCCTCGGCCTCGTCCCAGAACCTCTCGGTCTTGTGGTTGGCCGAGAAGCTACGGCCATCCGCTTCGAGGTCGACGCGAACCACCCAGTAGGGTTGAGGCTCGAACGCGCGGCGCTCTTTCTCCCGATCGACGATCAGCACAAGCGTCGGCGTTTGCACCCGGCCCACACTCAGGAACTGGCTGCCCAGGCGGGAGGTGGCCAGCGAAACGAAGCGGGTGAGGGTCGCCCCCCAAATAAGGTCGATGTCCTGCCGAGCCTCGCCGGCCATGGCGAGCGGCTCGGAGAGGTGCTCGGGCTTGTCGAAAGCCCGCGTGATCTCTTCCTTGGTCAGGGCCGAGAAACGCGCGCGCCGAGACCCGCGCAGCAGCGACTCGTTGACCTCTTCGACGATATGAAGGGCCTCGAGACCGATCAGCTCGCCTTCGCGATCATAGTCGGTAGCGATCACCACGGAGGTGGCGTCCTCGGCCAGTTTCTTCACCGCACGCACCACCGACTTGGCCGAGGCCTCTTTGATCAAAGGAGCGTCGATCAGTTCCGAAGGCTCAACCTTGCGCCAATCCGCGTACTCCGGGGGGAAATCCACCGCAAGCACATGGCCCTTGAGCCCCACGGCGACCGACTCCCGTCCCTGCTTGTCCGTGAACAAGTAGTAGGGGACCTTGTAGAAGGCTTCCTTGGTTACTTTGCCGGCCGCCAAGATATCCGCGATCTTGGAGGCGGCATTGTTCTTTTCACTAATTATCAGTCGCACGTATATGCTGCTCCTGAGGTTGTTTTCGGAGCCGTAACGATACCTATGGGTTCTGACGTCTGCAATCCGCCCTTTGTTGCGCAAACAACAAAGGCCGGCTCCAAAGGCCGGCCCCTCGAACTCCGCCGTCTATGGTGCCGGTCTGCCGATTCTACTCCTTGGAACCGTTGCCGAGCGCTTCGTCGACGGTTCGGTGAATCCGGAAAACGCCGTCGAACCCGGTGATGCGGAACATCTTCTCCAGTTGCGGATGATCCACCACCAGCGACATCTCGCCCTCTTCGGAGCGCACGCGCCGAAGACCGCCGACCAAGACTCCCAGGCTGGTGGAATCCAGAAAGCCGACCCGGGTGAGATCTATTACCAGATGCTTTTGCCCCTGATCGATAGCCTCCTGCAGGGCAGACTTGAGCTGAGGCGCCGTGTACATGTCGAGTTCGCCGTCCACCTGTATCAAGTAGTTTTCACCGGCCGGCGATTTTTTTATCAAGACATCCATGCCCAAATGACCTTACCACTCTCCTTGGCGGGGCGCACGTTCACGACCACACTCTCTTTAGCGAGGCGCACGTTCAGACTATAGCGAGGCGCACGTTCAGACCAAGGCCTAGGGGGCCGTGGTTTCCGGCGAGGCGGAACCCTCGGCCGGAGCAGTGCCATCGGCGGGCGCCTGTGTCAGCGTCTCCATCTGCAGGCGCACGTCGTCCGCGGAGGCCCCTTCCGGCTCGAGTTCCAAGTACTTGTTCCAGGCGAGCGCGGCCGCCTCTGCATTGCCCAGCTCACGTTGGGCCACGCCCAGCAGCAGGAACGCCTGAGCGTTTGTGGGCTCCAGCGAGGTCAACTGGTTGAGGACGGGTGCGGCTTCCTCGTAGTTGGCTGTGGCCGGATGCATGTAGATGGCCGCCAGGCGCTGGTGTAGGGGGCCGTCCTCCGGGCGCTGGGCGATCGCCTTCTGCAGGTACTCGGCCGCCAGATCGGGTTGATCCAGAGCTTCGTACTGAGTGGCGATGCCGACCAGAGCCTCGTAGTTGTCGGGGTTCGCCGCCAACTCGGCCTCGTACCCCTCGATAAGGTCCTCGGGCGTCTGCACGTCGCCGGTGTCACGTCCGCCGTTGTCGGTGGAAGATCCGTCGGACCACAGCGACGACCAGTTCATGTCGACCCCGGTGCCCACGCCCATGAAGGCAAAGCTGAGCGCGAAGACCGCGGCCAGCCCGATGGCGACCCAGCGGGCCCACTTGTCGATACGGCGTCTGTTAAGCAGCAATTGAAACTACTCCTCGGAACTCGGGATTACGTAAAGGTGAGTGCGAAACCGCGAAAAGCCGGTTCGCCTTACGTAGCCATCCAATTATGCCTCATGGAGGCCGTTACCTCCACTATCAACCGCGGAGCTTGCTCCGAATGGCGGCGGCCTCGCGTCGGATCTCGTCCGCGTCGGCCGTGAGGAACGCCTTGTTGTCGTAGACCACCCGGCCATCGATCATCGTGAAGAACACGTCTTCCTGGTTGGCTCCATAGACGACCGCCGAAGCGGGGTCGTCTATGGGCGAGAAGTGGCTGTGCTTCATGTCGACCGCGACCAGATCGGCGCGCTTGCCCGGCTCCAGGCTGCCCACCTCGTCCGCCAGCCCAAGAACCTGAGCGCCACCCATGGTGGCCATCTGCAGCACCTGCTCTGCCCCGATGCAGGTGGTCCGGCGCTGGTCGGCGCGCTGGAGGAAGATCACCATGCGCATCTCGTCGAACATATCGAGGATGTTGTTCGAGGCCAGGCTGTCCGTGCCGATGCCCACCCGCAGGCCGCGCTCGAGGAAGTCGCCCACCGGCGCGATGCCGCAACCCAGCTTGGCGTTGGATTTGGGGCAGTGGGCCACGGCGACATCGTATTTGGCCAGCACGTCGATATCCGAAGGTGAGACCTGGACCAGGTGCACACCGATGACATCGGGATCGAGTGCGTCCCATTGCTCCAGGTACTTGACCACGCTCGTGCCCGTGGGCATCCACATCAGATCGTCCCAGCCGGCCAGTTCGCGGAAGTCGTGCGCCAGCACGCCCGATCCGTTACGCACGAAGGTGACTTCCTCCACGGACTCAGCCATGTGAGTCATCACCTTGAGCCCGTGCTTCAAGGCGTAGGCTGAAAGTGCGCGAAATAGCCGGCCGGAGACGGTATAGGGAGCGTGTGGGGAGATTCCCACCTTGACCAGGGGCGAGGCCATGGCCCGCAACCGCCACAGCTTCTCCTCCAGGCCGTTGAGGGCGTCCCCGATCAGGCTGTCGTCCATTCCGAAGGCTTCCTGGAAGGCGTAGCCTCGCAAACCGAAGGTCTTGGCGGCATTGACCATCGCCCGGCCGTCGGACACAGTGTCCCCCACCGTGGTGATGCCCGAAGACACGCACTCTGCGGCGCCCACGAGGGCAGAGGTCAGATACTCGCTCTCCCCCAGCTTCCGCTTGGCCGGCATGAACCGCAGCATCCAGTCACCGAACGAGCAGTCGTCGAAAAGGCCGCGGAAGACCGAGTACTCCAGATGGACGTGGGCGTTGACAAATCCCGGGAGCAGGACGGCAGCTTCGAAATTGCGTGTCTCCTCCCCGGGATGATCGCGGCGGAGTTCAGACGCCCCGCCGACCTCGGTGATCTGGCCATCGACGACGCGGACCGCCCCCTCCCGAATCGGCTGTTGGGAAATCGGTACGACCCACTCCGCTTCGAAAATCATCGTCCCTCCACCGTTAATGCGCGACGTTCGTTGCGCGCGGCGACCGCGCGATGGGGCGTTCGCTTTGACCGGCTTTATGTTGAGCCTGCCGAGGCGTTGCCCGCCCCCATTCTAGCCGGGAGCCCTGCGCTATAGTAGGGGGCCAGTCCGGGCCACCGCCGCGGGAGCCGCTTCGCCACCGATGACCACGAACGAAGAGAAACACGCCGAAGCATATCTCGCCGTGGTGAAAGAAGTGCGCGCCCTGGACCCAGCTACGCTGGCGGTCAGGGCCGGCGGACGATGGGAGGCCGCAGAGCCGGATCGCCCTGAGGCAGAGGGTCGACCAGCCCAGGCAGGCACCCTGACGCTACCTGTGCTGGATTCCACGTTGAGGCTCACCTGGCCCGAGCTCGAGTTCCAGCCCGGGAACTCCCACCTCGCAAGCTTCCCCTTCCGGCTGATGGCCCTGCACTACCTCAGTCTGGCGGGCGGGGAGGAGCCCGGCGAAAACTGGGTCTCTTACCGCGAGATCCCCGACGGCATGTTCTATGCGGAAACCGTCTCGCGCGAGGTCGAGCGACCGCTGGCGGAGGTCTACGCGGACGATCCCGAGGCCTTCCTCGAAGCCGGTGTCGGCCTGGGGGCCGAGCCGCTGCCGCTGGCCGATGCCGCCTTCGCGTTGCGCCCCTTCCCCAAGGTGCCGGTGGTCTTCACTCTGCACGTCCAAGACGAGGAATTCCCGGCCGAGGTCAGAGTTCTCTACGAGCGCTCAGGCGCACGCAACCTTCCCCTGCAGGATCTGAGAATTCTCGCCGAGCACCTCGGCCGGCTGCTGCGTTCCGGCCGGGGCGGGGGCCAGCGCTAGTGGGAAGACGCCCGGTGGGCCTGGTCGCCGGCGGCCACCCCGACACCGCCGCCGCAGGAGCGGAGGTCATGGAGTTGGGAGGCAACGCGGCCGACGCCGCCGTCGCCGCGTCCTTTGCGGCCATGGTCGCCGAAGCCTCGCTCACCGGAATGGGCGCCGGCGGCTTCGCCCTTGTGCGCAAGCCCGGATCGGCGCCCCATCTGCTGGACTTCTTCGTCGCCGCGCCCGGGAAGGGACGGACCCCCGGCGAACTCGAGGACCGCTCCCACCTCGTGGCCTTCTACGTGCCTTTCCGGGCGACCACGCAGCGCTTCAACATCGGCCCGTCCTCCTGCGCGGTCCCCGGTGTCGTGCCCGGACTGCTCACCCTTCACCGAAAGTGCGGCCGCGTGCCCCTGCCCACGGTGCTAGAGCCCGCGATCCGGCTTGCCCGCCACGGCGCGCGCCTGGTTCCCCAACAGGAATACCTGCACGACATCCTCGCCGGCATACTGCGCGACCCTCCCGAGATGCAGCGTTTCTTCGCCCCCGAAGGACGGCTGCTAAGGGCCGGTGAGTCGTTGCGCATTCCCGAACTGGCCGACACGCTCGAGCTGTTGGCTTCCGAGGGGGAGCACACTTTCCGCAGGGGCGTTCTCGCCGAGCGCCTCACCGAGTTCATGGAGGAGTCGGGTGGCCTGATCACCAGGGAGGACCTCGAGGCCTACACGGTGATCGACCGCCGTCCGGTCGAGGTTTCCTACCGGGGGCAGCGCATCTGGACCAATCCGCCGCCCAGTTCGGGGGGCACGCTGATCGCCTACACTCTCAAAACCCTCTCCGACCGCCACCTGGCCGAACTCAGCCCGGCGGCCGGCATCCTAGCCCTGGTTGAAGCCTTTGCCCAGACCGATCGGGCGCGCGCCCGCGGCTTCGACGAGGCGATTCGCGACCCCGGGTTCGCCGACAAGTTCCTGGGCAACACCACTCATATCTCGGCGATCGATGCAGACGGCCTCGCCGTCTCGGTTACCTCCTCCTGCGGCTCGGGATCGGGAGTCGTGGTCCCGGGAACCGGAATCATCATGAACAACATGATGGGGGAAGAGGATCTCAACCCAGGAGGCCACTTCTCGCTGGCTCCCGGCGAACGGCTGACCTCGATGATGGCGCCCACGCTGGCCGAGGTCTCCGAAGAATCCGGGCTCGCGGAGAACAGCGAGGGAGCCCGCGACCCGGAGATGATTCTCGCACTGGGATCGGCGGGTTCGGAGAGACTGCGCTCCGCCATCGTACAGACCCTGAGCAACGTGCTGGACCGGGGCATGGGACTTCAGGAAGCGGTGGAGGCTCCGCGCGTTCACCTCACCGGGAATACCGTGCAAGTCGAGCCGGGGGTGTCGGACTCGGCCGTGCAGGCGCTGGTGAAAGCCGGCTACGAGGTCAACTTCTGGCCTGAGTGCGACCTGTATTTCGGCGGTGTGCAGGCGGCCGCCTTTTGGCCTTCTCCCTCGGGCCGCTTCGACGGTGGCGGAGACCCCAGGCGCGGAGGCGACACCGGCCTGGCGGTAACGATTACCTAACACCTGGCCAAAGAGGGTCGTTTTGGTCCGACCATGGCTATAATCCATCCTCTGATGAAGCACCTCGCAACCATGGCCCGGCGTTCTCCCCAAGGACGGAGGATACTCGCACTGGCGGCCATGCTCGTCTGGATCGGCCTGGTTCTCTACCCCAACCCCTTCCCTCTCTGGCAGTCTGTGGACCGGCTCATGCATCCGCCGGTCGACCCCGCGGCAGCCGAAACGCTGGCGGCCCAACTGCCCGACGACCCGGTGTTGATCGACGCCTTTTCCCGCGACTACATCCGATACGAATCCGCCTGGAGCATCTACGGAATGCCTTGGTACTTTCCCAGCGTGGCCGAGGCTATCGAGGATGGAGCCGGGGACTGTCAGGCGCAGGCCCTGGTGGCGGCCAGCATTTTCGAGGCCAAGGGCGTCCCCTACACCCTGAACTACTCCTTCGACCACGTCTGGGTGGATTACGAAGGCAAACAGCTCACCTCTCTAGAGGATCCTGCGCAGTCCATCATGGCCTCGGGGGAGGGCGGATGGCTGGCGCTGATGCCCTCCCACCTGCCCCTCGCGGAGATCGTCGAGCAAAGGATGCGCTTTCACTGGTTGCCCATGCCCCTCGAGCGCAAACTGCTCCTGGAGCTGGGGGTCATTGTGATCCTCTTCTGGGCTGAGTCTCTGCCGCAGGCGCTCAGAACGCGGATCTCTGGGGCCCGCACCGCCGAAGCTCGGGGAACCCGCGCGGCTGGGACGGGGCTCGGCCAATAAGAAAAGGGCCCCGAGGGCCCCCTTCTCGTCGAGATGTTGGCGGCCGCCGGGCCGCTTCTTGGGCTCCCCGGCAGTCTGCCTATAACCCGAGGAAGTTCTGGAAGGCACCGACCGAGGCGTCCACCAGCCTTGCGGGCACCAGTCCGATGAAGAGCACACCCGCCGCGGCCAGGCCCAGCGAGGCCGCGAGCGGCCCGCTGATCGATTCTCCTACCACGAACTCCTCTTCGGATTCGCGGAAGAACATGTAGATCATCACCCGCAGATAGTAATAGGCGGAGACGGCGCTAAAGATAACGGCAATGGCCGCCAGCCACACCAGATCGGCGCGCACCACCGCGTTGAACAGGTAGAACTTGCCAATGAAGCCCGCCGTCCCCGGAATCCCGGTCAACGAGAACATGAAGAGCGACATCAGAATCGCCGCCCAGGGCGACCGGCGCGCCAGGCCCGCCATGTCGTCCAGGGTGTAGTCGAAGGTGACCGGTTGCTGGGTCTTGAGATACACCAGCACGCCAAAGGCCCCCATGTTCATGAAGGTGTAGGCCGCCAGGTAGAGGAGGATGGCCTCACCCGCGAGGAGGTCGCCGCTCCGGCCTAAGGCTCCCATACCCGCCAGCAGGTATCCCACGTGCGCGATCGAGGAGTAGGCCAGCATCCGCTTGACGTTGCGCTGCACCAGAGCAAAGAGGTTGCCGACCAACATCGTGAAGATCGAGAAGGCGATGAAGATGACGGTCCAGGTGTCGACCGACGCCTCGAAAACGGCCAGGAACATCATGAGAATGGCGGCGAAGCCCGCGGCCTTGGGGCCAACCGAGAAGAACCCGGCGATCGGCGTAGGGGCGCCTTCGTAAACGTCCGGTGTCCACATGTGGAAGGGGGCCACCGAGACCTTGAAGCCCAAGCCCGCGAACACCAGCGCCGTCGCGAAGGCCACGGCCAGCGTGTTCTCGCCGCCCGCGAGGGCGGTGCCCACCACGGCGTAGTTGGTGGCGCCGGTGAAGCCATAGACCATGGAGATGCCATAAAGAGTGATGGCCGAGGCGAAGCTGCCCGTCAGGAAGTATTTGAGAGCGGCTTCGTTGGAACGCAACTGGTAGCGGAAGAAACCCGCCAGCAGGTAGCTGGAGACCGCCATCAGCTCGAGGCCTACGTAGAAGGCCATCAGATCGCGGGCGGCCGCGAGTACGCTCATGCCCAGGATGGCGAAAAGCAGCAGGGCGTAGTACTCGCCCAGGTGACGGTCATGCGCCTCCAGGTAACGGGGCGACATCAGCACGGTCATCACTCCGGCCGCCGCGAACAACACCTTGAAGAAGATGGCGTAGTCGTTGATCACGACCATGTCGTTGAAGCCCGCCATGTCCTGGCCGAGCAGCGCGAAGGCCGCGGCCCCGTAGGCCAGCAATCCGGTGAGCGCGATCGCCACGACGGCGGTCTTGTCGAGCTTGAGGAAGGGCTCAACGACCAGCACCAGGCAGGCCGCCACCATCAGAATCAGCTCAGGGATGATGGGAGTGACGTCAGGCGTCGGCATCTAGAACCCTCCGAGGAACGAACTTGCCAGTTCCATGATCGACTGCTTCTGGGCCAGGAACGGTTCTACCTGCGCGATGATGTTCTCGCTGGGGGCTTCCAGGAACCGGAGGATCGGGGCCGGGTAGATCCCAATGAACAGCGCGCTGGCGGCCAGCGGCGCCAGGGTGAGGATCTCCCTGGCGTTGATGTCCTTGAGTGCCAACCATTTCTCGTTGGTCAGCTCCTGGAACATGGTCCGCTGGTACATCCAGAGCAGGTAAGCCGCGCTACCTATCAGGCCGAGGGCGGCGAACACCGCGAAGACCTTCTCGTAGCGGAAGACGCCCAGCAGCACCAGGAACTCGCTGATGAAGCCGTTCAGCCCGGGGAGTCCGACGCTACCCATGACGAACAGGCTGAAGAAAGCGGCGGCCACCGGCATGGGCCGGGCCATGCCTCCGTAGTCGCGAATCAATCTTGTGTGCGTGCGCTCGTAGAAGAAGCCCACCATCTGGAATAGCGCGCCCGTCAGGATGCCGTGGTTGATCATGTAGAGGATCGAACCCTCGACGCCCTGCAGGTTGAAGACGAACAGGCCCGCGGTGACGAAGCCCATGTGGCTGACCGAAGAGTAGGCCACCAGCTTCTTCATGTCTGGTTGGATGATCGACACCCAGGCTCCGTAGACGATGGCGATCACCGAAAGGATGAGCACGTAGGGGATCGCGTCGACAGCGACCTCGGGGAAGAAGCCGATGTTGAAGCGGATCATGCCGTAGGCGCCCATCTTCAGCAGGACCCCGGCCAGGATGACCGAACCGGCGGTGGGCGCCTCGACGTGCGCGTCAGGCAGCCAGGTATGGAACGGGAACATCGGCACTTTTATCGCAAAGGCGATGAAGAAGGCGAGGAACGACCAGATCGCCCAGTTGCTGGGCAGCCCGCTGAGACCCTCCTGCAGCGTGAGGATGTCGAACGTGGTCACGCCCGCGTCGGTGCTGTGCCACCAGACGACCGCCAAGATAGCGACCAGCATCAGCACAGAGCCGGCAAAGGTGTAGAGGAAGAACTTGATGGCCGCGTAAACGCGCCTTTCCCCTCCCCAGATGCCGATCACGAAGTACATCGGGATCAGCTGGATCTCCCAGAACACATAGAAGAGGAAGAGGTCCATAGAGGTGAAGACCCCGATCATCCCGGTCTCCAAGATCAACAGGCTGATGAAGAAGGCGAGCTCCCGGTCCTTGACGTAGTTCCAGGAGCCCAGAATGGCGATCACCGAGAGGAAGCTGGTCAGCATCACCAGCAGCATGGAGATGCCGTCGACCCCCATGTGGTAGTTGATTCCGAAACTGTCGATCCAGACGAAGTTCTCCTGGAACTGGAAGGCAGCGCTGTCGGTGTTGAAAACCACTGCCAGGTACATGCTTAGGGCGAAGGTCGCCAGGGAGGTGACCAGGGCGGTCGCCTTGTAGGCGCTGGCCTTGCCCCTCATGAAGAGAAGCATCACGAGGGCCCCAATCACCGGCAGGAAGGTGAGAAGGGTGAGGCCCCGGAACCCCAATTGCTCAGCAAAGGTGAATTCCATTGGTGCTCCTCCCCTTAGAGGCCGTACGCGATAATGACCGCGCTAAGGAGCACGAAGACTCCCGCGAACATCACCCCGGCATAGTTCTGGACCTTCCCGGTCTGGGCGGGGCGAACCGCCGCCCCAGAAACTTCCCACAGCTTGCCCACACCATTCACGATGCCGTCTATGACGGCGGCGTCGAAGGAGCGCCACAGGAAGCGGGAACCGTCGATCACCAGGCGCACGACCGTGGCGTCGTAGATCTCGTCGATGTACCACTTGTTGTAGATCGCCTTGTAGAGAGGCTGAGCGGCGGCGCCCGCCTTCTCAGGCAGGTCGCGCTGACGCACGTAGAAGAAGTAGGCCAGGACCACCCCCGACACAGCGACGGCGACAGAGACGATCATCAAGGTCAGGTCGATACCGCCGAACGGCTCGTGGTGAATGCCCAGGATCTCGTTTGCCGGCTCGAACACCGGCTCGAGGAAGTGGTGAAACACCCCGGCCTCCGGTGGGAAGCCCAGGAAGCCACCCACCAGGGAGAGCCCTCCCAGCACCATGAGGGGAACCGTCATCGACCAAGGAGACTCGTGCACGTGGTGCTCCACCTCGGGCTCCATGCGCGACTCGTTCCAGAAGGTCATGAAGATCAGCCGGAAGGTGTAGAAGGCGGTGATGAAGGCGGCCACGAGACCGATGGCCCAGATAATGTAGGCCCCGTCCTTGAAGGCTATGCCCAGGATCTCGTCCTTGGACCAGAAACCCGCGAAGGGGAAGATGCCCGACAGCGCGATCGCGCCGGCCAACAGAGCCCAGTAGGTGTAGGGGATACGGGATCTGAGACCTCCCATTCGGCGCATGTCCTGTTCCCCGGAGAGGGCGTGAATCACCGAGCCCGAGCCGAGGAAGAGCAGGGCCTTGAAGAAGGCGTGGGTGATCAGGTGGAAGATGGCGGGAATCCAAGCGCCCACTCCCAGGGCCATGAACATGTAGCCCAACTGCGAAACCGTGGAGTAGGCCATAACCCGCTTGATGTCCGTCTGAGCTATGCCGATCGAGGCCGCGAAGATGGCGGTGAACGCCCCGACACCGGCGACCACGAGCATCGCCGTCTCAGAACTCGCGAAGATCACCGAACTGCGGGCGACCATGTAGACACCGGCGGTGACCATGGTGGCGGCGTGGATCAGAGCCGAGACCGGGGTGGGGCCCTCCATCGCGTCCGGCAGCCAGACGTGCAGCGGGAACTGAGCCGACTTACCCATGGCCCCCGTGAAGAGCAGCAGGGCGATCGCGGTCATGGTGGCCGTGCCCGCGCCTTCCAGTTCGACGGCTTCGAAGACCTCGGTGTAGGTCAGCGTGCCGAAGGTGACGAAGAGCAGAAAGATCCCCAGGCTAAAACCGAAGTCGCCCACGCGGTTGGTGATGAAGGCCTTCTTGCCCGCGGCCGCGGCCGAAGTCTTGTGGTAGTAGAAGCCGATCAGGTAGTAGGAACAAAGGCCCACCGCCTCCCAGCCGAAGAACAGCATCACGTAGTTGGCGCCCAGCACCAGCACCAGCATGCTGAAGGCGAACAGGCTCAGGTAGCTGAAGAACCGGTAGTACCCGGGGTCGCCGTGCATGTACCCCTTGGAGTAGATGAAGATCAGCGTGGACACGCCGGTGACCATCATGATCATGGCCGTGCTCAGCCGGTCGGCGTAAAAGGCCAACGGCACCTGTAGGTCGCCCACGGGGATCCAGGTGAAGAGCTCCACGTAGAAGCCTTCGTCCGCCTGGCGAACCTCCCACCAAACCAAGAGCGAGAGCACGAAGGCGGCGGCCATGGCCAGGATGGGCAACCAATGAGCCTGCTCCTTGATGTACCACTTGCCGAAAAGGATGGTCACCAGGAAGGCCGTGAGCGGCAGAGCCGGGATCAGCGGCACGATCCAGTTCATGTACGAAGCGAATTCGTGTTCCACGCCGCCCCCTAGCCCTTGAGCAGGTCGAACATGTCGACCATCGTGGTTTGCCGGTTGCGGAAGAGGGAGGTCACGATGGCCAGGCCGACCGCAGCTTCCGCGGCCGCCACCGTCATGGTGAAGAGAACGAAGTGTTGACCAATGAAGTTGTCGTGGAAGCGGCTAAAGCCGATCAGGTTGACGTTGACCGCATTCATCATCAGTTCGATTGAGAAGAGAACGATGAACATGTTGCGCCGGGTCAGCACTCCCGCCACCCCGATGACGAAAAGGAACGCGGACAAAACGAGATACCACTCGATGGGGATATCCACGCTATACCTCCTGTTCCACGAATTCGGGAGTTCGTTCTTCGTCGGTGCCCGACCAGGCCCGGGTGTCCATGTACTCGTGGCCTTCCTTGGCGGCCAGGACGACAGCGCCAACCATACCGACCAGAAGGATCAGCGAGGCCATCTCGAAGGGGAGCAGGGCGTCGGCGAAGAGCCTCTCACCCAGCAGGGCGACGTTGCCGCCGCCTGCGGCCACCGTCTCGGGATCGTAAGCACCCCCCACTGCCGTCCAGGTGGCGGCCAGCGCGACCACCACGAACTCGGCCAGCACCAGCGGCGTCAGGATCAGGGCCACCCACTTCTGCGTCGGGTGGAGTTGTTCCATGCTCTGGTACTGCCTCAAGTTGAGGAACATCACCACGAAGGTGAAGAGCACCAGAATGGCGCCGGCATAAACCAATATCTGCACGACCGCGATGAAGAAGGCGCTGGTCAGCAGGTAGATGGCGGCGATGTTGACGAAGCTGAAAATCAGCAGCATCAGGGCGTGCACGATGTTGGAGCGCGTGATGACCCCGACCCCGCTGCCGACCGCGAGCGCCGCGAAGACTACGAAGAGAACCTTTTCGACCATTCCTCCCCCTAGCGCTTTCTTAGCTCTTTGTGGAGGTTCTTCTGGTTCTCCACGAGCCAATCCTTGGTCAGGATCAGGTCGTTCTTGTTGTAAGTGCAGAACTCGAACGCGCTCGTCATCGCGATGGCCGCGCGCGGGCAGGCCTCTTCGCAGAACCCGCAGAAGATGCAGCGGGTCAGATCGATGACGAAGGAGTCGAGCTGCTTAGCTCCGTCCGGCCCCTCAGAGCTCTCGATGAAGATGCAGTTGGAGGGGCAGATGGTGGCGCAGATGTGGCAGGCGTCGCAGTTGAGCTCGCCGGTTTCCGGATCGCTGATCAGGCACTGCACTCCGCGAAACCGCTCAAATGGCGGGATCTGCTCCTTGGGGTATTCAACGGTGACCTTCTCCCCCACAAAGTAGGAGCCGGTCACCGACATCCCCTGCAGGATCTCGTAGAAGGTCGAACTCTTTAGTATGTCTTTCAATCCCATAGGGCTACACCACTGAGATGATCAGGGCCGTAACGGCCAGGTTGGCAATCGCCAGCGGCAGGAAGATCTTCCAGCCGATATCCATGAGCTGGTTGTAGCGGTAACGGGGCAACGTCCAGCGTATCCACATATAGAGGAAGATGAAGAAGAGCATCTTGCTCACGAGCCAAATGAACCCGGGGATAACGTCGAGAAACTCGAAAGGCGCTCTCCAGCCACCCAGAAAGATCGTGGAGATGACGGCGGACATCACCACCATGTTGACGTACTCGCCGAACATGAAAATCCCCCACCGCATGCCCGAGTACTCGGTCATGTAGCCGGCGACGAGTTCCTGCTCCGCTTCGGCCAGGTTGAAGGGATCCCGGTTGAGTTCCGCGATCGAGGCTACGAAGAAGATGACGAAGCCGACGAGCTGAGGTATGAAGAACCAATTCCAAAAACCGCCGGCCTGAGCGTCGACGATGTCGACGAAGTTCAGAGTGTTGGCCATGACGATCACTCCGACAACCGCAAGGCCCATGGAGATCTCGTAGCTGACCATCTGCGCGCCCGAGCGCAGCGCACCAAGGAGCGCCCAGTTGTTGTTGGAGGCCCAGCCCCCAAGGACCGGCCCGTAGACCGCGAGCGACCCCAGGGCAAGGAACATGATGACCCCGGCGTCGAAGCTGGAGACCACCAGGTCCACGTTGTAGCCGAAGATGTCCACGTCCATGGGACCGAAGGGAATCAGAGTCATGCTGACGAAGGCGGGAACGAAGAGTATGTAGGGAGCTATGCGGAACACCGGGCCGTCCGCCGCGGCGGGAACCAGGTCCTCTTTTGACATGAGTTTCGCCATGTCGCCGAACGACTGCAGACTGCCCCAGGGACCGGCGTAGGTGGGGCCCATGCGGCTCTGAAAGAACCCGGCGAACTTGCGCTCGAAGAAGATCAGGAAGGGAACCATCCCCACCGCAACGGCGATGATGAGGACCAGCTTGATTATCAGGATGATGAATTCCGTCATCGGTCGCTGTCCCCCAGTACGATGTCTACACTCCCGAAGATGCCGACCACGTCGGAGATCATCTCGCCCTCGAATAACGCGGGCGTTGCTTGGCAGTGATAGAAGGTGGGCGTCACCAGGTGCAGCCGCTGAGGAATGGAACTGCCGTCGGACACGATGTAGACGCCCATCTCGCCTTTCGGCACCTCGATGGCCTTGTACACCTCGCCTTTCGGCACCTTGGGTCCGCGGAAGGTCTGCATGAAGTCTTGGACCATGGCCGCAGAGTCGCGCATGACCTGCTTCTTGCGGGGAAAGGTCTGCGAAGGCGCATCCTGGTTGATGTAGTCGCCTTCGGGGAGCTGATCGAGGCACTGGAGGATGATCCGGCAGGACTCGTACATCTCCTTCATCCGGACCAGGTAGCGCGAGTAGACGTCGGCGTCGTACTCGACCGCCACGTCGAAGTCCACTTCATCGTAGGCGGCGTAGGGCTCGGTCTTGCGCAGGTCGCGCTCCATGCCCGTCGCTCTCAGGCTGGGCCCGGTGACCCGCCAGGCCACGCAGTCTTCCCGGGTGAAGATCCCGATGCCCACGGTACGCTTGAGGAAGATGCGATTCTTCTCGACCAGCCGCTGATACTCCGCCAGTCGCCGCGGCATGAACTCCATTGCCGCCCGACACTTCTCGACCCATCCGTCGGGCAGGTCCGCGGCCACCCCGCCGATGCGCGCGTAGCTGTGGGTCAGCCGGGCACCGCAAAGCATCTCCCAGAGATCCATGACGTACTCGCGGTCGCGGAAGCAGATTAGGAAGAAGGTCTGCGCGCCGAAGTCCATGACGTGAACGCCCAACCAGAGAAGGTGGTTGGACAGACGGCAGAGCTCGTCCCCGATGGTCCTTATGTAGCGCGCCCGCCGAGGGACCTCGATGTCCATCAGCTTCTCCACGGCCTCGGCGTACGCGTGGTTCATGGCGAAGGAGGAGATGTAGTCCAGCCGGTCGGTCAGCGGCAGGAAGCGATGGTAGCTCTTGACCTCGGCGAGTTTCTCCACCCCGCGGTGCAGGTTGCCGATGTTGGGCCTCGTGTTGACCACGATTTCGCCGTCGAGGTCGACGACCGCCTGATACACCCCGTGCGTCGAGGGGTGCTGAGGGCCCATCGACACGGTGATGAACTCGCTGTCGTCGGAGACCCGCTGGCGCGAAAGCCTTTTGCGCTCGCGCATCTCCTCCGGCGTTGCCCGCGGCTTGGGAGGGGCCGTGGGATGCGACTCGTGGCCGGCCATCAGATCTTTCCTTTCAGGTCGGTTCTGATCCGTCCGCCCACCAGACCCCGCACCGGGAAGTCCTTGCGCAACGGGTGACCCTCAAAATCCGCGTCCGTCAGGAGGCGAATGAGGTTTGGATGCCCTTCGAACTCGATCCCGTACATCTCCCAGGTCTCGCGCTCGCACCAGTTGGCCGCAGGCCATAGGGAGCTCAGGGTCGGCATCTTCTGGCCCTCTTTGAGCGGTACCTTGAGACGGAGCCGATCGTTGGTGGCCATCGAGGTCAGTTGGACGGCGACCTCGAATGGCTGCTCGATCCGCTCCGGGTAGTGGTTGCCGGTCAGGAACTCCAGCCGGTCGAAACCCAGGCCCTCCGGTGCCTTGCAATAGGTGGCCACCTCGACCAAATCCTCCGGGGCTACCAGAAAGGTCAATTCCCCGCGGAAGACGCTGCTGCCCAGCAATCGGGCGCCGAACTTCTCCTCGAGCTTGCCGAAGACGGACTTGAGCGCATCGCTTATCTGCTCAACTGTGGAATCCATGCCTCCCCTCTCCAACGAGCCTTCCTCGCCCAACGCGCTACTCACCGATGGCGGCGCGGGCGGGGATGACCCGTACTCTGTCGTAGGCGTGGTCGCTCTGCTTGACCTTGTCGCGCAGCATCTCCAGGCCCTGCCAGAGAGCCTCGGGGCGCGGGGGGCAGCCGGGAACGTAGACATCGACGGGGATCAGGCTGTCGATGCCTTGAACCACGTTGTAGGTGTCCCAGACATTGCCGGAGATGGCGCAGGACCCCATCGCCAGCACCCACTTGGGGTCGGGGATCTGCTCGTAGAGACGAACCACGCGGGGGGCCATCTTGATCGAGCACCATCCGGCCACGATCATGCCGTCCGCCTGCCGGGGTGAGGCGCGCATCGCCTCCATGCCGAAGCGGGACATGTCATAACGCGGGCCCGCGGTGGCCATCATCTCAATGGCGCAACAGGCAAGGCCGAAAAGCAGAGGCCACCAGGAAAAGCTGCGGCCAAAGCCGAGCAGTTTCTCGAGTTGAGCGGGAATGGCGACGCCGGGAACATGCTCCTCCGGCCGATCCACGTTGCCTTCGGCAAGCATCCGCACCTCCCGTTCGGAGGCCTCCCGGACCATTTCGCCGTTGATGTGGGGATGTCGCGGGTCCTGGGGGCTTGTCATTCCCAATCGAGGACTCCCTTCTTCCAGGCGTAGAAATATCCGACCAGGAGAATGCCGATGAAGATGAACATCTCGACCAGGCCCACCACTCCCAGGGTCCGGTAGGCCACGGCCCACGGATAGAGGAAGACGGCCTCGAGGTCAAAGAGCACGAAGAGAACGGCCACCAGGTAGAAGTGGACGTTGTACGGCACCCGGGCTTCGGCGCAAGGCAGGACTCCGCACTCATACGAAATGGCCTTGTTCGGGTTCTTGCTCGTGGGCGACATCATGTGGGACATGGTGATGAGCGCAAACGCCACCGCCGCCCCTATGAACGCCATGAGCCCGAACTGAATCAGTAGATCGACGGTTGGATTTACCATTGATCCCCCTACGTGATCAGGTGCTGGGGTTTGTTGTGAGCGGTCTCACGACGCGTCACAATAGCAAACCGCTTCCGAGGATGCAACAGACTTCACATGCTCGAAAACGGCCCTTTATCCTGCTATTCGCGCCTTTTGTCGTGGAAGAGGACCGTCTGAAGAAAACCGCGCCGGCCGTAAACCCGTTCCTGGGGGCATGGTGGTGCCGCCTGGCTTATACTAACCTGCGACGCTGGGACCGCCCGTGATCCACTTCCAGACCCAAACCGGAGGACTGGTGCAGGCCGAAGAGCAACGCATGAGCGTGATCGAGCATCTGACCGAGCTTCGCAAGCGTTTGATCGTCGCGCTCGCCGCTCTGGTGATCGGCGTGATCCTCGCCTTCGTCTTTCAGGAAACGGTCTTCGAGATCGTCAAGCAGCCGTTGAACCGGGCACCGGTCGAAGCGGATCTGGTCACCCTCAGCCCCTCAGAGCCCTTTATGACCGCCTTCAAGACCTCGATCGTGGCGGGCTTCCTGCTCTCGCTACCAATCCTTGCCTGGCAGTTCTGGGCCTTCCTGATGCCCGCCCTCTACGAGAAAGAGCGCAAGTCGATCGTGCCGTACGCGCTCTTCACCACCATTCTCTTCTTGGCCGGAGTCGCCTTCGGCTACTTCGTGGTGTTGCCGGTCGCCCTGACCTTCTTGGTTGGCTACGGCGGCGACATCTTTCAACAGCAACTGCGGGCGAGCGAGTACATCAGCTTCGTGACCATGTTTCTGCTGGCCTTTGGCGTGGTTTTCGAGATGCCCGCGCTGATGCTGCTGCTGTCTTCGGCCGGCCTCGTCAACTCGGTCATCCTGGGCCGCATCCGCAAGTACGCCCTCTTCGGCATCGCCATTCTGGGCATGCTCCTGACCCCGGGGGGCGATCCTTTCAGCATGCTGCTGATGATGGCGCCGCTCTACGCACTCTACGAACTCGGAATCCTGCTGATCCGCGGGATGGACCGCCGCCGCCTGCGCCGGGAGCGCAAGGCGCGGGAGCGCGGGACAAACTCTTGAGTCCTAGGTGGCGAATCGGCCCGCGCCGCCGGTGAGACCGACGGGACAGAGGCGGGCGCGGCCGTGAGCGCCGGGGCTTCGGCTTCCCCCCACATCGCGGTCTTGGGTGTCGGGAACCTCCTGCTCTCCGACGAGGGCGTTGGGCCGGCGACGGTGGAGTTCTTGCTCGATAGGTGGGAATTCCCCGAACAGGTATACCTTCGTGACGTGGGAACGCCCGGTCTGGGGATGGTCGGTCACTTCCGTGAGTTCGAGGATATCGTGGTCGTGGACACAGTCCGCGGCGGAGGCACCCCGGGAGACGTGTACCGCTTTACCCCGGAGGAGCTCCCGCTGGGCGCCGAGTTGAGAGTTTCGGCGCACAACATCAGCATCGTGGACGCCTGGCAGTACGCGCAGCTGTTGGGCTATGAGGCGCGCATGGTGGTGGTGGGAGTGGAGCCCCAGGACATCAGCACGCCCCGAGTAGGCGTCACCTCCGCCATCGAGGCGCGGCTGCCGGTAATCGCCGAAGTGGTGCTCGAGGAACTCGCCCGGCTGGGCGTCGAGGCGCGGCGGCGCTAGCTACAGTGCGCCGCGGAGCTCCTCGATCCGGCTGAGCACCCGGCGCTCTTCGCGTTCGAATTCGGAGCGCAGCCGCTCAACCTCCTTGCCACCGATGTGCACACCCGTGCCGCCCAGAGTAAGTTGCCGCTCGTGCGCCAACTCCTCCAGCTCTTCCTCGAGACTCGAGAGCTCTTCCTGGAGCTCGGACTCGCTCATCTGCTGAGGATCGCGTCTCTCGGCCAAGACATTTCCCTCTCTGTCAGTCGTGTTCGCGGTCTCTTGCCCGGCTTCGGCGGAGCGGGTAGGCGGCGCCATCGTAACATGCCCTTGGGGGTATTGCTCATCCTCCCCGCCTCCCCCCCGAGCCCGCTCGAGCACGGTAGCGGCCGTGATGGCGAGCGTTGCCCAGAGTGCCCCCACGACGTAGCCCGCGAGCACGTCGCTGATGAAGTGGACTCCGAGATAGAGCCGGCTGAAGCCCACCAGCAGTGTCGCGGCAAGCGCCCCGAGCAGCACGTAGACCCGGGTTTCCCAGCGGGTCACCCAGCCGGAGAGCAGGATGGCCAACACCAGATAGAAGGCCATGGCATTGGTGGCGTGACCGCTGGGAAATGCGTAACCCTCGGCCGACACCAGAGGCTCGATGAAGTCGGGACGTTCCCGGTGAATTATCAGTTTGATTCCTTGGGCGATGAGAGCGGCGCCCGGTGCTGTGGTCAAGAGGATGAGCGCCTCATAGCGCCGCCCGCGATAGATCAGCACGAGGCCCAGGACGACCGAGACCGGGATCAACAGCCAGCCGCTCCCCAGTTGGGTCAGCACGGTCATCACCGAGGTGAGCTCGGGAACGGCGTGCTCATGAAGCAGGGTGGCCACCCTTCTGTCGGGGATGTCAAAGGGACCGCGGCTGAGCACGGCATCGGTCAGTACACTGAAGCTCCAGGCAAGAAGTGCGGCTGCGGCGAGGCCCAGGGTGAGGGTGAGACCGTACGCCTCCCGCGGCGAGAAGCGGCGAAGAACCCAGTCGATCTGCGGCCCGAATCTCGAGTATGTGCGCCGGCTCACGGAGTGGCCCAGAGCCCCGTCGGTGACCGAGCCCGCCAGTGCACCCAGCAGCTCGCGGCGCCGCCAGAGGTAGCGGCCGAGCAGCCAAAAGAGGCCGGCTGCGAGAACGAAGAGGACCAGAAAGAGACTGATCCGCCCCAGCCATTGCTCCACCAAGCGATAGCTCCGACCGGCGAGGTAGCCGAGCAGGGTCAGAACAGCTCCCCAGCTGGCGGCCCCAAGCACGTCATACACGAGAAACCGAGGGTAGGGCATGTGAGAAGAGCCGGCCAGGAAGGGGGCGAGAGAGCGCAGGAATCCCACCCACCGGCCCACGAAGATGGTCTTACCCCCGTGGCGCGCGAAGTAGCGGTCGGCCTGTTCGAGTCGCTCGCGGCTCAGGCGGAACAACCGCTGGTGCCGCAGCAGGAAATCGCGGCCAAAGTGACGACCCAGCAGGTAACCCGCGGTATCGCCCAGAATCGCCGCCGATATCACGACCCCGCCTAGCGTCCAAGGGTCCAGGTAACCCTCAGCGGCGGCCGCCCCGGCCAGCAGTACCGTCGTCTCGCCCGGAACCAGCAGGCCGATGAAAGCCGAGGTCTCCAGGAAGGCAAGTGTGAACACGATCAGGTAGCCCCACTCCGACAGGACGCGGATGAAGAAATCGAAGGGGATTTCGAAGCCGAAAACCCCCATCAGAGCCTGCCCCGTGGCGCTCCACGGCCGGCTCCGGCGGGCGGGGCGGTGGGCCGGTTAGAGGACACGGACCAGAGTGATCGTCAGGAAGACGCCGTACAGAAGCCCGCCAAACAGGAGCGAGTTCACCCCAAGAGTCCCGGTCGCCCGAATTCGCAACCAGAGAAGCGAACCCGATAATAGCGCCAGCCCTGCCGCCAATAGGGCGGAGCTCTCCAGATTCCAATCGGTGAAGAGCAGCCCCACGGACACGGGGATGGCGCTCTGGAACACCATCGCCCCGGTGATGTTGCCCATGGCAAGGGTATCCTTGCGCTCCCGCATCCAGAAGACGCTGTTGAACTTCTCCGGCAGTTCGGTGGCAACCGGCGTCAGCAACAACGAGATCACCAGAGCCGGGACCCCCAGCCCTTCCGCCAGCACGGTGAGCTCGCCCACGAAGAGCTCGGCTCCGAAGACGATCGCGCTAAGGGCGACCAGTAATTGCAGCAAGATCCGCCGGAAGTCCGGGGCCCCGGTGGTGTAATGAAAGTAAAGGGCGCGGGTCTCACCTTCCAGATCGCCTTCGGCGCGCATAGTGCGGTAGACATAGAGCCCGTACCCGACCAGCAGCAGGATCGCCACCAGCAACTTTATGGTGGAGCCGGGGTCGACGATGCCGACGAGGACCGCGAGGCTGTAGGTGGCTAGGAAGTAGGCCAGGTCGCGGGAGAGGATCGTGCGGTTGATGCGGACCTCCCGGGTCCGTCTCCCCCGCGCGGCGAAGATGACGATGGCCACGCCGTTGACGAACATGGCCAGGGTCACGAGCATGAAGGGCGCACCCAATATGGCGCCGATACCGATCTCGTGACCGCTCTCGTCGCTCCCGAAGAATATCGCGATGATGGGGATGAGAGTCTCGGGGAGCGCGGTGCCGACCGCCGCAAGCACGCTGCCCACCGCGCCTTCGCCGAGTTCGAGATGCCGCCCGAACCACTCGACGCCGTTAACAAACAGCTCGCAGCCGGCAAGTATAATCACGAGACTGACCAGAAGTAGAATGACATTGTCCGCCATGAGCGGCGATTCTACCCGATCAGACCGCCTTTGGCCCCCGGGCCTCGATCATCGGTAGACCCGAGTCGAGCAACGCCTTGAGGTCCCGATTCGCCGGGCTCCCTGGGCGATCAACTGATCGAAGCGCTCCATACCTGGATGATCGACCTCGTTCGAAGCGGTCTACATCACCATATGCGATTCGTCGTCGAGTGCGCTGCGCTCCCGGCGGTGGAAGGAGTAGCCCTCTCGCTCCTTGGCCTTGGCGACCTCGTCCTTGAGGATCTCCCAAACCTGGGCAAAGAGCTCGTTGAAGTAGGGATCCTGTCGCAACTCGGCGATATGGCGAGGCCGGGGCAGGTTGATCTCGACCTCCTCCTTGAAGGTGCCGGGGTGAGCGGTCATCACGATGACCCGGTCGGCCAACACCAGGGCTTCGTCGATCGAGTGGGTGATGAAGACCACCGTCTTGTTCGAGCCCTCCCAGATGCGCAACAGTTCTTCCTGGAGCAGCAACTTGTTTTGCTCGTCGAGCGCGGCGAAGGGCTCGTCCATCAGGAGGATCTCGGGGTCGTTGGCGAAGGCGCGGGCCACGCTCACCCGCTGCTTCATGCCCCCCGACAGCTGGAAGGGATAGGCGTCGGCGAACTTGGTCAAGCCCACCATCTCGATGTAGCGATCGGCGACGGCACGCGTGGTCCGGCGGTCCACGCCTCGGCACTCGAGACCGAAGGAAATGTTCTTGCGCACGCTCATCCAGGGAAAGATCGACTGGTCCTGAAACACCATCGAGTTCAGCGGCTTGTCAGGATTGCGCTGGGCGATTCGCATTTGGCCGGAGGTTGCGGTCTCCAGACCCGCCAGGATGCGCAGCAGCGTGGTCTTCCCGCAGCCGCTCGGTCCCACGATGCACAGAAACTCGCCCTCGCGTACGCGCAGGTTCACATGATCCACGGCGGTGAGCACGCCGTTCTTCACCTTGAACTCTTTGGTCAGCTCCTGCAGGACGATCTTGCTGTCGGCCATCAACCCTCCTGGCGCTTCCAGGGGACGATTCGGCGCTCAATCGCAGCGAGCAGTTCGGCGAACAGATACCCCAGCAGGGCGATCAGAAAGAACGAGACGAACATCTTCTCGATCTGGAAGGTGTCTCTGGCCGTCCATATGTTCTGGCCAATTCCGGCGTCCGCGCCTACCATTTCCGCGGCCACGATCAGCAGGAGCGCCATGCCCATACCCAGTTCGATACCGGTGAAGATCAAGGGTAGGGCTCCAGGCAAGGCGATCTTCAGGTAGTAATCCTTGCGACTGGCACCGTAGTTCTTGGCCACATCCAGGTAGATCTTGTCCAGGTTGAGCACTCCCGCTTGGGTGTTGATCAGCACCATGAAGAAGGTCCCGAGCCCGATGGTGAAGTACATGGCCGTCTCGGAGATGCCGAATACCAGCAAGATCAGAGGATAGAGCGCCAGCTTGGGGATCGGATAGATGGCGGACACGATCGGCCGAAGCAACAAACGCACCGGTCTGAACAACCCCATGGAGAGGCCCACGATCAGGCCGAGAAAACCGCCTCCGAAGAAGCCGACAAAGATCCGGGACAGACTCCAACCCATGTCCCTGACCAATTCGCCCGAAAGCAGCATGTCCCAGGTCTCCATCAGGATGCTTGTCGGCGCCGGGAAGAAGCGGTAGTCCACGAATCCCAGATGCACGCCCGCTTCCCAGAGCAGCAAGAGGGCCAACGGCGACAGCAGGCCGAGGAGGCTCCTCAGCCTGTCCGAGGAAGGCCGCAGACGGCGCCACTCCGGCTGCTCCCGCGGAACCGTCTCTTCCGAAACCGCTGTACTCTGATTCGCCACCACGCCGTAGTCCTCCGTTGTGCTGCCCACTTCTTCTTACTGCCCCTCGGCCGGCGGCTCGTACGGCCCCAGATAATCGACAGCGAACTCCGCGAACGAGTTGTCGACCACTTCCTCGATCGGCGCCGGTTCTTCGACCAGTCCCTTCTCCACGTAGAAGCGCTGATCGCGGGAAACCGCTTCGGCGTTGACCTCGCCGTCCGGGTTGAGTCCCGTGGGACGCATGATGGTCCAGAGCTCAGGGTCGTCCACGAAGGTGTTCTCGCTGAGCACCCGGACGACCTCCTCCCGGTCCTTGTCGCCCATGACGATGGCGTCGTTGTACATGCGTACGCCTTTCAGATAGGCGATCATGAAAGCCTGGGCCACATCGGTCTTCTCGGCGAAGGATGGTGCGTAGAGGAGAGCGGCCACCTGCTCGTCGGGCGCGTATTCCGAGGCGTCCCCGAAGGCCACCAGGATGTCCTCCTGTTCGCCGCGCGTGATCAGGGGCTCGATCTGAACCGCTGCATCGGCGGCCCCGTTGGCCAGAGCAATGTTGAGGTCGGAAAAGGAATCAATGACCGTCGCGTCGACGTCCTCGATGGTCAGGCCGCCCTTGGCCAAGGCAAGCTCAAGAAAGAGTTCGTTGATGCTCCCTCGGGAGACGATCAGGATCTTGCGGCCCTCGAGATCGCTGTAGTCCTGAATCTCGTCGGCGATCTCTTTGCGCAGCACGAGGCCGAAGTAATTGCCCGCGCCTTCCACGTTGGTCCCACTGTCGGCGACCACGCGCACGGCGATGTCCCGAGCGGCCCCGTTGAAGAGAGAGGCCGTGATGATGCCGCGCCCCACGTCCACCTGGTCGGCGGCCAGTGACGTATACATGTCGGCGCCGGTATTGAATTTGGTGTATTTGATATCGATGCCGACCTCGTCGAAGAAGCCGAACTTGTCGGCCAGGATGATGCCGGCCGTGCCGGGAGCATCGTCAAAGGCCACGTTGACCTCTACCCGGGGATCAAGCGGCTGGAAATCGGCCGTGCCTTCGCCGGCCTGGGTCTCCCCGGCCCCCGCCTCGGTGACTTCCGTGCCCTCAGTGGTGTCGACCGCCGGTTCGTCGTCGCCGCAGCCGACGATAACCGCCAGCCCCAGCAGCAATAGCAGCGCCGCCCAGCCCAAAATCCCGATGCGCTTCATCCTCGTCCTGTCCTCCGATAGCTCGTGTTTTTCCCAGGGTTAGGCGACGGAAGCGCCTTGGGCCCTTCCTGCCTTCTTGAAGACTCCGGTCAACCTCGCCTCCTGCACCCGCCGCCCGATCTCGTCCCGATCGGTGCTGTAGAGCCCCTTGTCCTTCATTCGCTCGAAGTACCAGGAGCCGGAGAAGGTGAGCTTGCGGCTGAGAAGTCCCGCGTGCATCACCTCGCCCACGGCGGCCAATGCATCGCCGACCGCGAGAGTCGGCGGCAGAATCAAGGGCTCACGCCCATCCGCCCCGAGTGCGGCGTTCAGCCCGGCGAGCGAGCCGCTCACCATCGCCTCCGTGTGCCCCACAAAAGGCCCCGTCTTCTCTCCGCCGACGAAGAGATTGTCGATGGTCTCGCAGCGCAGATCCTCCCGATGAGGAGTCATCGCGAGGTAGCGGATGGAGTTGCCGATCCCTCCGGCATAGGGGTCTTCGTAGCGGGCATTCTCCAACCCGGGTACGCGCCGCAACTGATCCAGAGGGAAGAAGGGAGTCATCAGCTTGACGTGGCCGGTGTCGAGCAGCACCAGATTCTCGGCGAACTCGGGTAGCGCATACTGCTGGCAGGCTTTTGCCCCCAGTAACTCGTCCTTGCCCTCTCGCAGTTCCGCCGGCAACGGAACCACGGCGACGCCGGTATCGGCAAGCTGAGCCCGCAATTCCGGCGAGACCGAGTCGGAATGGAGCTTGCAGGAGCCACTCATCACCCCGACAGTGCCGTCCATGCGCGTTGCCCGCAATTCGGCGATGCCCGCCTCCTGCGCCAGGCTCACCCGGCCGCCAAAACTGGGGCAGCGAAGGATGCACATCGCGCATCCGTTTCCATGCCGGGTGCAGTTGCCCTGCGGCCCGAAGGAGCCGGTGGCATCGACGAAGGCGTCCGCCTCGAACCACACATCGGCGGCCGCCACAGCCGTGAGCCGGGCGCCGTCGTGCGCGGACCGGCTCACCCGAGTGCGCATGTGAAGCTCAACTCCCTGCACTTCGAGAAAACGGCGCACGGCCGGCTCGATGGTAGTGACATCGTAGAGATCGGCGTGCTCATGGCCGGGAAAGCGCACGTCACGGTGGCGCAGATTCTCGTCGATCACCGACCAGAGCCCGTCCATGCCCAGAGCGATGTGCTCTTCGGTGGCGGTGAAGCGCCCGTTGTTACGTAGGATCCCGCCCACGAGGCCGGTTCCGAGCAGCATGTCGGTCCGCTCGAGCAGTTGGACTTCGGCGCCGGCGAGCCTGGCAGCGTAGGCCGCAGCCACTCCCGCCCAACCGCCACCGGCCACCAAAATCTTGCACAACTGTGCGATCCCCCTGCATATTAAGTACCCGAGTGGTGAACTGTACTACAGCCCCCCCGGGTGGGGTAGCGCTCAGTCCGCCTGAAGGGCAATAAATCCCGCTCACGCAGGAAGACGTCTCTAGATGGCGATCAAATTCATGATCCCGTTTGATGGGTGAGGTTGTCGGAAAGCGCCACGGATGAACCGGCTTCAGCGCAAGGACATGAACCCGAGATCCTCGGCCGCACCGAGCATGTCGCGGATATCGTCGTAATCCGCGTCGGTCACCGGGGCGAAGCGGCGCACGAAACCGTAGCCGAGCGCCGAGCGCGAGCGTTCACCCCCGGGCAAATCGAGCAGCAGCGCGCGCAGGCGCTCCTTGATACCCTGCGGCAGCCGCGATGCCGCCACCATCGGTTGGATAGTCGAGGGACCGAATACATCGATCACTCGCAGCGATTCCGCCAGTTCCGGCGAATCGCGAAACACGACGGCGAGAATCTGCGAATCGATGGCGGCAGCATCTACCGTTCCCGCCGCCACCAAGCCCAGAGCGTTGAGGTGGGAACCGGCCTCGACTACCCTGCCAAAAAAGCCTCCGGTCTCGCCGCGGCGGATCAACTCGTAACGGGTGAGGTTGTAACCCGAGTGGGAAAACGGGTCGTTATAAGCCCACGAACGGCCGCGCAGCGCCTCGAAGCCCCCAACCATGTCGCTACCCCGGCGAACGATTACGTCGGAGAAGTAGATCGGACGATTCTGATAGCGCTCGCCCTCCAACACGGGAGCGGCCAGCAGCTCCACCGGTGGAGGATCCTCCCGCCGCAGGAGCACGTAGGGCAGGCCTCAGATGAAGCCCGCGTCGACCTCGCCCGAAGCAAACTGCGAAAAGGATCGGCCGTTTACGAATTCCACGGGCACGTCGAACTCTCGGCCCACTTCCTCGGCGACGAGTCGGTACACCGGCTCCAGGAGCGGCGAAAGAAAGTTGGCTATCCGCAACTCACGCATACGGGGCTTCTACCCGAAAAAGAGAGGCGGTAGCTAACATTCACGCCCCCGCCCGGGGGGCAAAGCCCAATCGGCCCGAGCGACGAGTACGACGGTTAGGAGCGAGTTAGGAGCGAGTTAGGAGCGAGACCACTCATCCAGCCGGCCGAGGGCGGCCTCGAGGGAGCCCTGCTATTTAACGATAGGTCGGCTCGGCGCTCCGGGGAAAGAAACGAGGCCATGCGCAGCGGAGTCATATCCGCCATCGCCGAATTGCCGCGAGCACCTGCGGCTCCTTTGCGCGGTTAAAGTGCTCGGCCCCCGGCACCATACGAACCTCGGCTCCGAGACGCTTCCGCCATAGCCGTGCATTTGCCTGAGCGTCGGCAGTGAAGGGGTCGTTGTCCGAAAGCAACACCTCGAACTCCCCTCCCGCCTTCCGCACTCGGTCGAGATCGAGCGGGTGCTCAATCCAGGGCAGCAGGCTGTCCCAGGGCTCGTCTACCGTCCACCATCCGGCCACACAGATCGTGCCCAGAACCTGCGTGCCCGCGGGTAGCTCGCCGAGGAAGTTGAGGATCGCCCGGCACCCTACGCTATGCCCCACGAGCAGCGTGCCCTCCAGCTGGTCCTGATCGCTCCCCGTAAGTTCGGCCAAGCGCTCGGTCCACGGACCAATGCGGGGCTCGTCCGGATCGGGCATGTCCGCCACCAATACCTCGCCGAACTTCTGTGAGGCCGCGAGTTCCGCCCGCAGCCAGGGATACCAGTCGTCGCTGGAACTTGCCCCCCAACGGGGAGCGACCACGATTCTAAGCGGAGTCACTGAAAGAGGAATCACGCGCACCTCCTCTTTTTGAGCAAAGCCCACACGGCCACGCGCTGTCCGGGGCGGCTCCCGGTGGCCGGCCGGGTCGGAATCTGGAGAAAGGCACTAGATATAGATCTCGCTACGCTCCGAGTGATCTCCTGACGAGCGAGAACCCCCGGGTTACTCCTCGGCCTTGCGATCCCCCTCTCGCGGCTCCTCCGACCGACGCTCGACAACGGGTTTCTTACCCGCCTCGTAGAGCGCGTTGCTGACCTCCGCCAGATGCTCGAGGCTTTCCAACCGCTCGCCAACGGTCAATTCAAGGGCCCGCCGTAGCCGCGCCCGTCGAGCCCCTTCCCAGGTGGCGGCTTCCCAGCTGGAACCTTCCCGGGCTTCACCGTGCTTCATTGGTCCGGACCTCCGCGTTCCTCGAGGACCCAACGCAGGTGGCGCACGTCATCCGCATCTGAAGAACGACCGGTTCGCTCCTTCATCGAAATGAGGCTGGTAAGCCGGACGAGCGGCAGGCGAATGCCCCGGCCGATTTCGTAGACTTCCGCCGCTTTGAGTTCCTCCGCGAAATCGAAGGGCTCGGATGCGAACAGATCGACTTCCGTCTCGGGGTACCGGTCGCTCGCCAGAGAGAAAACCTCCATGTTCCTCTCTGTAATCCACCGTTGACGATGGGCCGCGTCCTCGAAGTCGTGAATGTCGACCGGCACCATCGGTCGGTAGCCGAGGGCCGACAGAACGTCGAGGGCCCGCCGGGTGTTGTCCTGGGCAAGACCGACCACCAGATCGAGATCCTGGGTCAGCCGCTGATAGCCATAGGCATTGACGGCGACTCCACCCGCAACGAGGTACTCAACACCTGCCTCATTAAGTGCCGAGAGAATGACTTCAAGGCTGCTCAGCTTCATAACGCATCGAGTCTACCAGCGCGTCGGCCGGCAAACACGCTCGATCCGGGTCGACGGAGCCCTACTCGCTCTCGAGGAACGCGAGCACGTACCCAGCGAACTGCTCGAAGTCCGCCTCGCTGCGCGAGTAAGCAAACAGACGCTCGGCGTCCAAGCGGACGTACTCGTGCTCGAGGATGTTGCGAAACCCGGCCATCGCCACCAGCGTGGTTCCGAAATCCGGCGGGACGACTCCACGCTCCGCCAAGGCCTGCACCGCTTCACGATAGGTTTCCGGATATCCCCACCCCTCGGCGGAGACTATGTGATTTGCGATATCGAGGACGTCTTGGATCGCGAGATAGAGACAACGCTCTGTCGCACGGCGGGCTGCGGTCTGCTCAGGACGGAGCATCGCATCGAGGTCCCGCGGACGCACCCGGCGCAGTTCTTCCACCACGGTGCGGAGATGACCCAGCCGACCGAGGATGACCTGCTCAGCGACCAAAGAACTCGCCCCGTTTGATGCGTGCCCGAAGTGCTGACTGATACTCGCGAATCACCGGCCGATAGTCGGTGTACCGACGCAGCAGGTCGACCTCGAAGAGCACCCTTTCTGGGCGGTCGGACCCACTCAACAAGCGCCCTTCGTGCACCGCGGGGAAGGCAACCCGGACGGGAGCGCGGTTGAGCATCAAGACGTCCACGCACCGGCCTCCGACGAGGCTCGGCAGCCGCCCGGCGAGCTCCAACTGCAGGTCGGTCAGTTCAGGCGGAACCGGGTCGGGTGAGTCCGGTGACTCAGCGCCCGCTATGTCGCCTGTCGCGAGCACCGCGATGTCAACGTCGCTCATGGGGCCAAACCGGTCGCCCACCGCCGACCCGAAGAGGTAGGCCGCAGCGACGTCCGAGCGCTCGGCGAAGAAACGCTCGAGGCCCTCGATAAAGGACTCCCTGGCAACCGACGTGTCCACCCCTCCAGGGTACCACCGCGACGGCCGGCCGCCGGCCCCGCTCACCCGGGTCGATGTCCAGGTCCGCGAGACTCGAATCCTACCCCACCTTTAAAGGGTCTCGAATCCCACCCCACCTTTACTTCAACTTTGTATAGGGGGAATAGACTAAGCAAACAGCAGTTCTTTAGCATATAACCCGCCGGAGCCTTACGGCGCCGAGGGTAGTAGGAGGTATCGACAGCATGATGTTTGGTGGAATGCTTCTCTGGCCGTTGCTCATCATCGGACTCGTCTGGTGGTTCGTTCAGTCGCAGCGCGATCGGGACGATAGTACCCAGCAATCCCACGCATCCGCGGCGACCCGGCCGGACGCCAGGGCCCTGCTCGATGAGCGGTACGCCCGCGGTGTAATCGACGCAGAGCAGTACCGTGAGCACCGCGCCGACCTCGAGCGCTAAAACAGTCAGTCTACAAGTCAGTCGCCGCGGTGCGCCGGCCTGCGAAATAGTCGCCGGGGTGCGCCGGCCTGCGAAAGGCGTGGGGAAGAGTGCCACACCACCTGCCTTGCCCTTCTGTTTCGCCGCAATGACGGCGGGTAAGCTCTCCCCATGGCTCAAGGCAAGACAAGTCCGGCGCTCTGGTGGGGCATCAGCCTAATCGTCGTCGGATTCCTCGGGTTTTTCGTCTTTCTGGGGCTGGCCGGTTCCGACGGCTCTTTCGACTCCTCGTCGTTCTTCGACCGCGATGCAGACGTGCGCGAGGGCGACTTCGCATCCCTCGGCGAGCAGATCTTCTTGACCGGCCGGGCCGCCGACGGGCGCCTCATTGCCCGTTCGGGCGGCTTCGGCGGCATGATGGGGGTCGTCGCCTGCGTCGACTGTCACGGCAAGGACGGTCAAGGCCGCGAAATCCGGATGATGATGTTCGATATCGATGCGCCCGACATCCGCTGGAGCACCTTGGCCGAGCCCGAGGAAGAGGGTACGGGAACGGGGAGTTCCAGCGCCACCGAGGCACACCCCCACGAGCCCTACGACCGCGAGAGCTTCTCTACGGCGCTTCGCGAGGGCGAGACCCCCGGGGGCGAGGAACTCGAACGCGTCATGCCCCGTTGGGACGTTTCCGCCGACGAGGTCGACGAGCTCGTTGACTACTTACAGCAACTCTCCGAATAGGAGGCAGACTATGATGGGCGGATGGCACTGGGACAACGGCTTTGGTTCGGGTTTTGGCTGGGTCGGTCTTCTCGTCATGGTGCTCTTCGGGGTGATCATCGTCGTCGGGGTAGTTCTGGTCGTGCGTTCGCTGAGCAACCAGAACCGCGGGAGCGAAGCGACCCGCTATCGGGAGGGCGAAGACCGGCCACCTTCTGAGCGTCAGGCGAGCGCGCTCGATGTCCTAGAAGAACGATACGCGCGTGGGGAGATAGACCGCCAGGAGTTCCTGGATAGAAAGAGCGACCTGACCGGCTAGGGACGAGGGCCCACCGTTCTTTTGCCTTCGAGCCAACCGATTGCCTGCTTCCTGTCAGCTTCCAACAGCCTGCCGAGGGTGGTCACCGTAACGGCGCCGCTATCATCGATCAGCCAGATACGTGCCCTGGCATTCCTGTGCGCTCCGGCCAACGGACGCCTGTCGAAACCCGCGACGGTGATGTCGATCGAATAACAGGAGGAACCGTACTTTTCTTCGCGGTTTGGTGATCAACCCCAGTGGCGGTTACTCCTCCCGAGGGGAATGTCGAAGTGGTGTACATCCTCCCGCACGCCGAGCTTGGAGTACAGCGCGATCGCGGGCTCATCACCCCAATCGGCCTGCACGAACACCGCCCAGGCTCCCCGTTCCTCAGCGAGAAGACGGAGCGCCTCGATAAGAGCCGTGGCGATACCCCGACGCCGGTGCCGAGAAGTCGACCGCCAGGTCGTAGAGATAGACCTCGCTGCGCTCCTGCTCGGGCTTTTGAAGAACGTAGGCCGTGAGACCCCCGACCACCCGTCCGGCATCTTCGGCCACGAAGGCGATGAAGCAGTCGCCGGCAAGCAGGCGCGTTAGATAGGCCGCGCTTGGCTGGGCGTCGCGGTAGGTCGCCTCGTCCTCGAACGCCGCGGCAAAGACGGCGAGAAGCTGTCGTAGCGCCCGCGCATCCGCCGAGCGCAAGCGGTGAACCCGCATCGAGTCGGAACCGGTCATCCTTCGCATACCAAGCGGATCGCGTCGACAACGAGCTCAGGCTCGGTGACTTGAGGAAAATGCCCGCTTCGCCGGGCGACGATGTGCCTCCCTTGCGGTGAGAGGGCTACCAGTTGGGACTGGCGATAGGCCCACACATTCCGAAAAGCCCGGGGCATCATCGGCGAATGCTTCCCCCCGCTGACTACCGCCAGGGGGACGGCCGGGAACCCTCCCGCCTCGGTGATGCTCTTTGCGGTATCCGCCATGTGCGCCACGGCGGACTGCTCTCCCGGACCGGGCAAGAGATCCACCGCTCTTTGGAGAAACCGGTGGGTCGCCGAGCCGTAATCCTCCACGAGGGAGATGTCCATGGGGGAGGTGGCCTCCACTAACACAACGCCCGCCACCTCTGCGGGATGGAGGCGCGCAAATAGGTTGGCCAACAGACCTCCGAGCGAGTGTCCCACGAGCACGCAAGGCGACGGGACGTGCGCAACAGCCAACAACTCTCGCAGGCCCGCGACGACCGCCTCCCCGGTTTGCGGCTCGGGCGGCTTCCCGCTCCCGCCCACCCCGAACCGGTTGTAGGCGAAAACCGTGCTCAACTCCACGAGGGGATCCCAGACCCTGGCCCATCCCTCGACCGGTGTGCCCGCCCCATTCAGTAGCACGATCGGGGGAGTCCCGCTGCCCCCACGGACGTACTCGATGGTCGAACCGGAGATCTGCGCAGACTGTTTGTTTGGGAGCGTCACGTCGTAGGTCCTCCACCGGTTGCCGCTAGCCCTTCATCTCCGGATGAACGCCGGTCTCATGCTATGCAATTCCAATCCGACTTGCTTGGTGGCGACGATTTTCTCGTCACCGTAAACGTGAAATACCGGCGCGCCCAGCTTTGACCCTCTGCAACTGACCAGGTGGGAACTGTGCGCCACACCAGTCCCGAGACCCTGCGTCTGCCTGATTCCACAGCGACTTCGGTTCCCTACCATGGACCCAGAGACGGTAACCAGGACGGGAGGACCCATGGAACGGGCCACACAAACCGGCGACGAGGCTGCCACTACCAAGACGACCGTTGACCGGCTGCGATCCTGGCTCCGCCGTCCGTACTTCGCAACGGCTGGGGCAGGAGCCGGCCTTGGCCTGCTCTACCTCGTCGTGCTGCGCCCGCTCCTGATGCCTACAGGCGCGACGGTCTACGTGGAGCTCGGCGTCATAGTCGCGCTGCTCGCCGGATTCCTGGTAACCACACTCGCGACACTCGGTCTGGCGGCCGTCACGGGTGCGGTCGCAGCCATCCCCGCCGCCCGACCCAGCCGCCGCCGCTGGCACGCCCGGGCGAACAGGGTGGCATTCACTGCCCTCTTCCTCCTGGCCGGGTTCATCATCGCGGCCCTCGCCAACGACCAGCTGACCTACGCGCCCTCGGTCCGAGACGCCACCGGCGACGAAATCGCCGACGGCATTGCCTCCCTGGAGAAGATCGAGCTTGGCGGCACGACCCAATACCTCACCATCCGCGGCCAGAGCCCGGACAATCCCGTGCTCCTCTTTCTGGCGGGAGGCCCAGGGGGCAGCGAGCTGGTCAAGACCCGATACGAAGACACCGGCCGCGCCCTGGAGGAGCATTTCGTCGTCATCAATTGGGACCAACCCGGTGCGGGCAAGTCCTGGAACGCCATGGACACCGACGACCTCACCCCCGAGGTCTATCGAGAGCACGCCCTCGAACTGACCAACGAGCTGCGCGCCCGCTTCGATGAGGAGAAGATCTACGTGCTGGGCGATTCCTGGGGCAGTGCCCTCGGTCTCTGGCTGGTCGATGAGCATCCCGAGCTCTTCCACGCCTACATCGGGGCGGACCAGATGGTGGCTTTTGTGGAGAACGATCTGATGATGTACCAAGCGGTGCTCGACCATGCCCGGGATACGGGTGACACCGCGACCGCTGCCAAGCTCGAGAAGAACGGCCCTCCGCCCTACCACGACGATCCCACCCTGCAAATGATGCCCATGTCCATGGAGGCCACCGAGGCCATGGGACCCTGGGACGTCCGGGGGCATAACATGGCGATCGACAACCCGCTCGCCCCGGAGTACGGCTTCATCGACACCGTCGGACAGGCCTGGGCACTCTACTCGACCTTCAACGAGGTCTATCCCCAGCTCTACGAGGTCGACTTCCGCGAGGATGTCACCGACCTCGAGGTCCCCGCCTACTTCCTGGCCGGCCGCCACGATCTGAACGCCTTCCAGACGCTGACCGAGGACTACTACGAGGGCCTAGAAGCTCCCCACAAGGAGTTCCACTGGTTCGAGCAAAGCGGCCACAACGTCGTCACCGAGCAACCGGAAGAACTCGAGCGGGTGCTCGTGGAGCGGGTGCTGGCCCAGACCTACGCGGGGCGGTAGGGCCATATCCTCGCTCAACCCGGAAAGACCGCCATGCCTTCCGCCCGCGCGGCACCGGCGAGAGTCTGGTCTAAGCAGGCGAACACGAGGGTGTCATTGGCCTCTCGACATACCCTCTCGTGAAGCACGACGGCCGAAGCCAGGTGGATGAGATCGAAGCCCCTCAGGCTATGCCGTTCGCTAAGCTCGAGAACGTACGGTTCGAGACCGGCATTTACCTCGACTCGGACGAGAGACTCCCACTCCTCCCGAAAGCGACCGATGAGGCGGTCGAAAAGGGCCCCCGGCAAATCGTCCTCGCGTCGCTTTCGATGAAAGGCGGCCAGGGCTTCCGCATGTGCGACGAAGGAGGTGGCGAGGTAGTCGGCCGTCTTCCACATGGAGATGATTTCGTCCGAGTAATCCTCCCGCACGTAGCGCTTTACCAAGGCACTCGTATCGAGGTAGAGGATCAAATCGGGATTGCCTCCCTACCGGCGTGCCTCGAGAACTATCTCCGAAACCGGCCTGCCGCCGGGGGCGTCCAGAGCCGTCACTTCCTCCTGTGGGGCGGTCTTTACGGGAAGCACGACAAGGCCCCGTTCGACGAGAGGCGCCAGTGCGCGGCGAAGGGAGTTCTCCGCTTGGGGTTCACTGATGATCCGGGCGACAGGCCGTCCTCTATCCGTAACCAAGATCTCCTCTCCGGCCTTCACGCGGACGAGAAGCCGGCTGAGGTTGTTCTTCAGTTCCCTGATCCCGACTTGGAGCACGGTATCCCGCTTTCATCCTTCTCCGGCGGAGCGACGTAGGGGCCACTCGGCTTTGCTGCTTCCCGCCATCGTGGATCGCCATCGTCGATGTAGCCATTCTACCAACAATGTGGCCTCTTAGCCGTCACCGCGGGCTCCGCCTCGTTGTTACATCTCGTCGGGCAGTTCCCGCAGTTCGGCCATCGAGAAGACCGGGCCGTCCACGCAGACGTACCTGGGGCCCATGTTGCAGCGGCCGCAGATGCCGATGCCGCACTTCATCCGCTTCTCGAGCGTCGTGTAGATCTGGTCATCGGTGAACTGGAGTTTCTCCAAGCTCTGCAGCACGAACTTGATCATGATGGGAGGGCCGCACGTGATGGCGATAGTGTCCTTGGGCCGCGGCTGCTCCTCTTCGAGCACGGCGGGCACAAAGCCCACCCGCTTGTCCCAGCCAGGCACCTCGCGGTCGATAGTGATCACCGCGTTGAGGTCGTCGCGGGCCATCCAGTCGTCGATGTCGTACTTATAGGTGAGGTCGTCGGGGGAACGGGCGCCGTAGAGGATGGTGATGTCGTCGTAGTCGGCGCGGTGCTCCAAAGTGTAGTGGATCGTGGCGCGCAGGGCAGCGGAGCCGATCCCGCCCATGATGTAGAAGATCTTCTTGCCCTTCCACTCATCCACGGGGAAGCCGCAGCCCATGGGGGCCCGCACCCCCACCTTGTCGCCCACGCTCAGATTGTGCAGGGCGGTGGTCACCTCGCCGGTGCGCATCACCGAGAATTGCAGGTAGTCCTTGTTCGAGGGACTGGAGTTGATGGCGAAGGTGGACTCCCCTACGCCGAAAATGCCCAACTGGCCTACCTGGCCCGGGGCGAAGGAGAAGTTTTCCATCACCTGGTCATCGTCGAAACGCACCCGGAATGACTTGATGTTGTGCGTCTCCGGCACGATCTCGACGATGGTGGCCGGCTCGGGCAAGTAGGGATTGCCGGCCGCGTTACGCGCGGCGGCGATGGTGGCACCGGGCTTGATGTCGTCGCGGGTGAGTCGTTGGCGGCCGCCGCTCTGGACGCCGCCCGTCTTGACCGGATTATGGATCTCCGGCGCCTGGCGGCCGACGTGATTGCCGCCGTTACCGGCGGGCTGGTCCGTGGCGTCCTGGGTGCGAGCCTTCTTCTGGGTTTCCGCCGGGGCCGCTTGGTCCTTCGTCGGCCGGGTTTTGTCGCGTTTCTTCGCCATCTACAGGTCCTCCCCAGTCTGGGCGTGGACCCCAGCTGCCTCGCCGTCCTCTGCGGGCGCCGCCTGGTCCGGGTGCGGCTGACCCAGTGTGCGAATCACCTCGCGCAAATCGATCTTCGTGGGGCAGTAGCGGATGCAGCGACCGCAGCCCGAGCACAGCAGGCTGTCGTACTTCTCGGGGTAATACGAGAACTTGTGGCTGAAGCGGTTGCGGAAGCGGGCAAACTTCTGCTCGCGCGGGTTGTGACCCGAGGTTTCGAGCGTATAGCCCGGGTTGAAGCAGTTATCCCAAGTGCGCACCCGTTCGCCCGACTTCTCCACCATCTCGTCGGTGATGTTGAAGCAGTAGCAGTTGGGACAGACGTAGGTGCAGGTGCCGCAAGAGATGCAGCGCATGTGCAGGTCGTGCCAAGCGGGATCCTCGAAATTGTCGCGCAGGCCCTGGGGCACGCCTTCGATCTCAAAGGGCGGATCGATGGCGGTGAACGCCTCGTCCTTGACGGTTTGCGCCGCGTCGGCCTGGCCGTCCCCGACCTCAGTAAAACCGCCAAAGCCCAGGAGCATTTCGCCGCGCTCGGTCACGGCTTCGGCGGTGAAGCCACCCTCGATCCCGGTCAGCAGCAGGTCCACCCCGTCGGTGCCGCTGGGGCTGCCGTAGACCGCCGTGCAAAAGCAGGTGGACCAAGGCTGGGCGCAGGTCAGTGCCACCAGGGTGGTAGCCTCGCGCTTCGCCATGTAGTAGGGGTCGTAGTAGAAGCCGCCGTAGCCACCGAATACCTGATCCATCTGGTAGTAGCCGCGGGCGTCACAGGGGCGCAGACCGAAGATCACCTGTTCGGGGGCATCTTCCACGGCCTCCACCTGGAGCACCTCGTGGGCCGGCTCTTCGCCTTCGGGGGGGGCCTCTTCGGCCGCCGCCAACTCCCCCTCTTTGGACTTCTTGCCGACCTCTTCCTCTTCGGCCGCCGCCTTGCCCTTCATCTCGTAGCCGAACTTGAGGTAGGTCTCGGTCTGCCGGAAGACGTAGTCCTTGGGCGACTGCCGAGTGAGCAGCTGCTCGAACTCCACCTCGGCGCCCGCCTCCCAAGGCTGGAAGAAGAGCACCCCGTCCTGATCTCGCTGAGGGGCCACCACAATGGCCGACTCCGCCAGGTGCGACAGGAAGGCCTCGAGTTGATCCTGAGGTAGGAACTTCACGCCGCCCTCCTTTCTAGTGTTGGCCGAAGGGGTCGTTCACGTCAAATGTCTGGAAGACCGGCTTCTGCTCGAGGTCGATTCCCGGCTCGAAGTCCAGCATCTCCTTTAGTTCCTTGTTCATCTTGCGGTGAAGCAGATAGAGCGGGATCTCCACCGGGCAGGCCCGATCGCAATTGCCGCAACTGGGGCAGCGCCCGGCCACGTGGAACATGTGCACCATCTGGAACATGAGGTTCTCCTGCGCGTTCACCTTCTGGCCAACCAGCTTGGGCTGACGCGAACGGCAGACGCAGTTGTCCCAGCAGTAACAGACCGGACAGGCGTTGATGCAGGCGTAGCAGCGGATGCACTTCTCGAAGGCCTCGGCCATCAGCCGGTCCTTCTCCTTCTCGGGCAGCGCCTCGAACTCCTCGATCTCCCGCCACATGGGGGTCTGGTCCTCGGGCTCAGGCACGGCCTCGCCGGCCAGGTCGTCGAAGTAGCGCGGATTGGGATAGTTGCAGCTGCGGCAGTGGTCCAGTAGGTAATCTTCGCGCGCCAACTGCTTCGTCTCGCCGTCCTGGTTGGTGACGTTGATCTGATCGCCCGCGACCTCGATCTTGACCACCTCGTTGGCGAAGACTTTCGAGACCGCCCGCCGGTTGACGATGCCTTCGCAGGGCACGCCCACCACGTACAAGCGTTCACGATCGACCAGGTTCTCCTGAAGAAGGGAGACCAGGGTGCGGCTGTCGCAGCCCTTGACCGCCACGCCGATCTTGGCCTGGGGCGGGTCGGGCATCTTGCGCTTGAGGAAGGTGGTCAGGTTGTAGGCCGCCAGGGGATTCCAAACCAGGTCGTCGACCTTGTCGGCGCTGCGCACAAATCCGGGGATGACCTCGGATTCGTTGTAGCCGGTGGTCCAGCCGATGAAGTAATCCACGCGACCCTCTTCGAGCGCCGCGCGCGCCAGTTCGCGGATGCGCTGCTCTACTGCTTCGTAGTTGCCGTTGGCGGGGCTCACAGGGCCCTCCCCTCACGCGGCCCGAGCTTCTCCACGCCCTTAATGAACTCGGTGACGACCTGTTGCCAGCGCTGGGCTTCCGAGGCAGAGACCCAGGTGTACTTGAAGCGCTCGGCCTCGAAGCCCAGTTGCGGCAGCATGCGTTCGAGCAATTCCAACTTGCGCCGGGCGTAGTAGTTGCCCTCCGCATAGTGGCAGTCGCCGGGATGGCAGCCGCTGACCAGCACCCCGTCCGCGCCCTTCTCGAAGGCCTTTAGGATATGCAGAGGATCGATGCGGCCCGTGCAGGGAACCCGCACGATGCGAAAGTCGAAGGGTTGGCGCAACCGGGCAGTGCCCGCGCCGTCGGCGCCCGCGTAGCTGCACCAGTTGCAGAGGATGCCGACCACTTTGACGCGTCCCTCCCCGTCCCAGGAGGCGGTGGTGCCGGTCGTTATATCCGTTGCCTGTGCCATCGTCACCGCCTTTCTAGGTTAGGAGGACTTCTTCGATCTGATCGAGAACCGACTGAGTGCCGAAGCCCTTGAGGTCGATGCAGTTGACCGGGCAGGTGGCCACGCAGATGCCGCAACCCTGGCAGACGGTCTCGATGATATGGCTCTTGTAGCTGCCGTCGCGGAGCTCCTCCTTCTCGGGAGCGCCAAAGGGGCAGACCTCGATGCACTTCCAGCAGGAGACGCAGCGGTTCTGGTCGACCCGCGCGATCATCGGTGAAGTCTTCAGCTTGTCCTTGGCCAGCAGTCCCAGCACCTTGGCCGCGGTGCCCGAAGCTTGAGCCACGGTGGTCGGGATGTCCTTGGGCGCCTGGCAGGCTCCCGCCAGGAAGATGCCGGCGGTGTTGGTCTCCAGCGGCCGCAGCTTGGGGTGAGACTCTTTGAAGAAGCCATACTGGTCGTAGCTGATGTTGAGGCGCTGGGCCAGTTCGGAGGCACCGTCGGCCGCGGTGATGCCCGAAGCCAGGACCACGAGGTCGGCGTCGATCTCCACCTGCTTGCCCAGCAGGGTATCCATGCCCCGCACCTTGACCTTGCCCCGCTCCTCGTAGAGCTTGGACACGCGGCCGCGCACGTACTTGACCCCGAACTCCGTCTGAGCCCGCTTGACGAACTCCTCGTAGCCCTTGCCAAAGGCCCGGATGTCGATGTAGAAGACATAGACCTCGGTCTCCATGCCCACGTGATCCTTGGTCAGGATCGCCTGCTTGGCCGTGTACATGCAGCAAACGTTCGAGCAGTAGGGCCGGCCCACCGACTCGTCACGCGAGCCGATGCACTGGATGAATACCACGGTCTGCGGCTCCTCCGGCTCCACGTCCTTTTGGCCCATGGTGGAGGGCCGCAGCACGTGGCCGTGAGTGGGGCCCGAGGCGTTCAGCATGCGCTCGTACTGCAGGCCCGAGATTACATCGGGAATCCGCCCCGAGCCGTACTCGTGGTAGTACTCCTCCCAGGGGAAGACGTCCTGGCCGGTGGCCACCACGATGGCTCCGAACTCCTTCTGCACGTACTCGTCCTGCTGCTTATAGTCTATGGCGTCGGCAGGACAAACCCGCTCGCAGACCCGGCACTTGCCCTCCTGGAACCAGCGGCAGTAATCCACCTGGATGGCCGCCCGTTTGGGTACCGCCTGCGGGAAGGGGATGTAGATTGCCTTGGTGGTGGCGATCCCCTCATTGAAAGCATCCGGCGCCTTGGCCGGGCACTTCTGCTGGCAGAGCTCGCAGCCGATGCACTTGTCCCAGTCGACCATCGACGCCTTCTTGCGGATGTCGACGGTGAAGTTGCCCACGTAGCCCTGCACCCGATCGATCTCGGAATAGGCCATGATCTCGATGTTCTCGTGCTGAGAGCAGTCCACCATGCGGGGAGTGAGAATGCAGGCGGAACAGTCGATGGTGGGAAAGGTCTTATCCAGCTGGGCCATGGTGCCGCCGATGGTGGTCTCCTTCTCCACCACGGTCACCTTGAGGCCCGCCTCAGCCAGGTCGAGCGCCGCCTGGATGCCGGCCACGCCGCCGCCGATCACCAGCACGTCCTTGTTCACCTCGACCTCGTTGGCGTAGAGCGGCTCCAGATCGCGCACCTTGGCGACCGCCATCTTGATGAGGTCGTAGGCCTTCTCGCTGCCCTCGGGCTTGTCGGCGTGGATCCAGGAGCAGTGCTCGCGAATATTGGCCATCTCGAAGAGGTAGGGGTTGAGCCCCGCGCCTTCCACGGTGCGCCGGAAAGTGACCTCGTGCATGTGCGGGGAACAGGCGGCCACTACCACGCGGTCCAGGTCTTTCTCCCGGATCGCCCGCTGGATGGCATGCTGCCCGGGCTCCGAGCAAGTGTAGATGATGTCCTCGGTGTGGACGACGCCCTTGAGCTCCCCGGCGCGGGCCGCGATGCCCTCGGAATCGACGGTCGCCGCTATGTTCGTGCCGCAGTGGCAGACGAAGACTCCGATCCTCATTCGCGTTCCTCCACGTTCGCATCTTCGTCGCCGGTCGGCTTGGCCTCCGCTTCCTTCTTCTTGCGCTCGGCCTTCTTGCGTGCCTTCTCCGCAGCCTCCTGCGCCTTGAGCTCGGCTTCGGCCCGCACCTCCGCGGCCTTGGCGATTGCCCGCTCCACCACCGGGGTGGGGTCGATCAGGTGCTTGTCCAGCATCATCTCTTTTGGCGTGAAGCCCAGGCCCAAGCCCATAACCTGGGTCAGGTAGAGCACCGGCATACGGTGGCTGGTGCCCATGGCGTCGTTCAGCTGGTGTTGGCGCATGTCCAGGTTCTGGTGGCAGAGGGGACAGGCGGTCACGATGGCGTCCGCTCCGGCCTCTTCCGCCTGGGAAAGGATCTTCTCCGAAAGGCGCTGCTGAATGATCTTGTTGGGTACGCCCACGCTGGCGCCGCAGCACTCGGTCTTGTAGTTCCACCAGACCACGTCGGCTCCGGCGGCGGCCAGCAACTGGTCCATGACCATGGGCTGCTCGGTGTCACACTCGCCGGTCAGTTCCGCGGGCCGGGCCAGCAGGCAACCGTAGTAGGGCACCACCTTCAGCTGAGAGAGGTCGGTGGTGGGCAGCTTGGCCAGCGTCGTCAGGCCCACCTTCTCTTTGAGAAACTCAGGCAGGCTCCACACCCGGACCTCGCCGGTGTAGGGCTCATCCATGATCTCGTTGACCTCAGCCCGGAAGTCGGCGTCGGCATGGACCTCGACCTCGGCGTTCTTCTCCCGCTGATAGCAGGCCGGACAGGGAGCCAGCAGTTCCTCGCCGATCTTGGCAGCCTGACGCAGGTTGCGCGTCGCGAGCGCCTGCGCCAGCAGGTGGTTGGTCATGTGCGCGGGAGACGCCCCACAGCAGGTCCAATCCTTGACGATCTCGTAGTCGATCCCCAGCGACTCGAGCACTATGCGGGTGGAGCGGTCGAACTCGATCGCGGAGTGCCGCAGCGAGCACCCCGGGTAGTAGGCTACGCCTGCCATCTGGCCTTCTCCATCGCTTTCTCGTAGATGCGTCCGACTTCGCCGGCACCCGCCGCCCGCCGAGGGATGGGGTCCAGCTTGCCCCGGGTCAGCATCGGCGTGCCCAGGCTGGCGTCGTTGAATGGTTGGCCCGATTCCAGATTGAAACGCACCAGGAAGAGCGCCTCGTTGAGCTGTCCGAAGCGGGCGATGTTCTTGAGGAAGGCGTGGTTGAAGGTCTCCACGTGCTCCGGGACGGCGATGCCGCGCGCGGCGGCGATGGTCTTGAGATCCTCTATGATCCCGGCCACGTCGATGGTGCGGGGGCAGCGCGCCGAGCACGTGAGGCATTGAATGCAGTTCTGCACGCTCTTCGAGCGAAGCAACTCGTCTACCAACCCCACCTGGAGCATGCGCATCATCTGGTTAGGCGGGTAATCGAAGGTGAAGTTGGCCGGGCAGCCGGCGGAGCAGTTGCCACACTGGTAGCACTCGGCCACGTCGGCCTGCACCTCTTCGATTAGCTTCTCGCGGTACTCGCGGGCCTGCTCAGGGTTGTATCTGATCAAGCCGACCTCCTGAGGTTGGCGGGGCTACGGAACAGGGCTGACGCCTGGGCTGTTGCTCAAAAGAGAATGTGCAGGCCTCCACAAGAGGCAGCGCCGGGCAGTATAACATTGCCGACTTGCTCTCCACAAGCCAGAAACCGCCAGAAGCTGCCCAAGAAAGTCCCATTTTTGCAGGTAATTTTGCTATGTGAAAGAAACTGGTCTGACCACCGACCGCCCGGCACCCCGGGGCCCCCGCTCCGACAAGCGCACCCTACTGGTCCAGAGCCCCCTCGACCAGACTGTAATCGGTCCGCCGTTGCGCGGGCACGAACCCGGCCTGGCGGATGGCGTGCTTGAGGTCCGCGGCAGAAACGCTGAAGGTCACCCCGGCGGCGGCCACCACATTTTCCTCGATCATGGTGCTGCCCAGGTCGTTGGCCCCGAAGTGCAGAGCCACCTGGCCCACCTTGAGTCCCTGAGTGACCCAGGAGGCCTGGATGTTGGGGACGTTGTCCAGATAAAGTCGCGAAACCGCCAGAGTGGCCAGGTAATCGACGGCGGTGGCTGATTCGGCTTCTCCCTCCAGTTCGGTGTTCCCCGGCTGAAAGGTCCAGGGAATGAAGGCGCGAAAGCCTCCCGTGTCGTCCTGCACCTCTCGGATGCGGCGCATGTGCTCGACCCGATCCTCCAGGCTCTCCATACTGCCGAACATCATCGTGGCCGTGCTCTTCATCCCGATCCTGTGCGCCTCGCGCATGACCCGCAGCCACGGTTCGGTCCGCGCCTTGCGGGGAGCGATGCGTTCGCGCACGGAGTCCACCAGGATTTCGGCGCCGCCACCCGGAAGCGAGTCCAGGCCCGCCGCGCGCAGCCGGTCAAGCACCTGCGTGGTCTCGAGGCCGCTGACCTTGGCGATATGCAGGATCTCCGGAGGAGAGAGCGAGTGAATCGTGATCTCGAAGCGCTGCTTGATCGCCCGGAAGAGCTCCTCGTAGTACTCCACGCCCAGATCGGGGTGATGACCGCCCTGCATCATCACGGCGGTGCCACCCAACTCGATGGTCTCCTCGATCTTCTCGAAGATCTCCTCCTGGGTGAGCACGTAGGCTCCCTCCTGGCCGGGAGCGCAGTAAAAAGCGCAGAAGTCGCACTGGGTGATGCAAACGTTGGAGTAATTGATGTTGCGGTCGACCACGTAGGTGACGCGGTCCCCGGGAACCGTCTGGGCCCGACGCTCGGAGGCCAGCTCACCCAGGCGCAGAAGGTCACGCGAGCGCAGCAGGGCAACCGCCTCCTCGTCGGAGAGGCGCTCTCCGGCCCGGACTCTACCGGCGACCCCGGCGGGGAATTCGGCGGTGGCGGGGTCCGTCACGCCGGCGCCTCCAGCGATTCTTCGGGTGCGCCGAACTCGTGCAGAAAGCGCAACTCGGGGAGCTCGACCAGTTCGCCCGCCTCGTGCGCAAGCTCGTAGTAGCGGCGCAGACCCATCCGATATTCCGGCTCGAAGCCGTAATGAAGCATGCGGAAGTAGCGTTGCAGGCAGTCCCGCCCAAAACGGGAGATCCCCGCCGCAGCGTCCACCACCTCGTCCGCCCGCTCGCGGCCCACGCCCATGGAGCTCACCAGCTCCTCCTCCACCAAGAGGAGGGCCCATGTATGGTCGTGGACGAACTCGCGCCGAGCGGCCCAGACCGCGTAGACCATCGGCAGGCCCGTCCAGTCCTGCCAGACCTGTCCCAGGTCGTAGCGCCCCGCCTCCGAGAAGGGGAAGTACATCGCTTCGAGTCCCTCGTCCCCAATTAGCAGGACCGCACCCACCTCGTCCAGCGCCTGCTCAGGAGGCACCTGGAGTTCCACGTACTCGACGTCGCTGCCGTATCGCAGCTTGAGAATCGTCTTGAGCAGGGCCACCGAAGTCGCGCTCTTGGGGGTTAGCGCCACCGCGGAGATGTGCTTGATCGGAGTCCGCGTCACCAGTTGGATGCTGTCCACCGCGCCCCTGGACGAGATGGAGAGCCGGGGGGAGAGAGCCAGTTGGCGATGGTTGCGGGCGTAGGCGATGGAACTGATCGGGCCGAAGTCGATGGTGCCGGAAACCAGCATGCGGTTCAAATCGGTGGGCACTCCCGAGATCAGCTCGAAGTCGGCGGCCTTCACCAGCCCAGCCTCCGCCCGCCGCCGAAGCCCGTGGTAGAGGGGATAGCAGTTGAGAAACTCGATATGCCCGACGCGAACCCTCAAGCAGAGACTCCCCGGCTCCCGGACACCGGCGCAGTGATGGCATCCGCGGGATCTGCGGGCGCCTGCCCCGCCACAGGATGGTAGAAAGTGTCGCGTTCGACGGGAACCCGCCCGGCGTCTGCGATGATGCGTTCCAGTTCGGCGCGGGCCACGGCCTGCCCCGCCTGGGATCCCGCCGCTTTGGTGATGGTTTCCTCGACGATCGTGCCGTCCACGTCATCCACTCCGAAGAAGAGACTGACCTGCGCCAGTTTGAGCCCGATCATCACCCAGTAGGCTTTGATGTGCGGGAAGTTGTCGAGTAACAGGCGCGCCGCTGCCAGAACCTTCAGGTCCTCGACTCCGGTTGACCCGGGCAGATGAGAGAGTTCGGTGTTCTGCGGGTGGAAGGCCAGCGGGATAAAGGCCAGAAAGCCACCGGTTTCGTCCTGAGCCTCACGCAACGCCAGCAGGTGGTCGACCCGCTCCTCCAAGCTCTCGACATGCCCGTAGAGCATGGTGGCGTTGGTCGGCAGGCCGGCGCGGTGGGCCGTCTTGTGCACCTCGAGCCAACGTTCTCCAGAGATCTTGCGTTCGCAGACCAGCCCGCGCACCCGCGGAGAGAAGATCTCGGCGCCGCCCCCGGGAAGGCTGCCCAGCCCCACGTCTTTCAGATCCAGAAGTATCTCTTCCTCGCTCATCTCCGCATTGTCGGCGAAGTGGACGATCTCCGAGGCAGTGAAGGCCGTCAGCGTGATGTCCGGTACGGTCTCGTGCAGGCGGACCATCATCTCCCGCACCTCGGCGTAGCTCATCTGCGGGTGCTCGCCGCCGACGATATGCAGTTCGGTCGCCCCCAGTGCCGCTGCCTCCCGGGCTTTGGCCAGGATCTCGTCGAGCGTAAGTGCGTAGGCTCCCTCTGCGCCCGCCGCCCGCGAGAAGGCGCAGAAACGGCACATGTTCTTGCAGATGTTGGTGTGGTTGATGTGCCGATTGTTGATGAAGTAGACGGTTTCGCCTGCTCCGGTCTCGGCCGCCTTGCGCCTGCGGGCCAGGTCGGCCAAGCGGCCCACACGAAGCAGATCGGGGCTGCTCAACAGAGCGAGGCCGTCGTCGCGGCCGAGCCGCTCACCGGCGCGCACCTTCTCTTCGACCAGATCAAGAGACGCGCGCAGGCGGGCGCCGGCCCCGTTCGCGCCGTTCGCAACGGAGGCACGCGGGTTCTTGTTTTCGTATTCGCCAGTACTCATTTGCTCCTCAAAGTCTAGGCCGAGGCGTGGTGAAGGGCGATGATGCCCCCGGCCAGGATCTCGTAGCGTGGATTCTGCATGCCCGCGGAACGCATGATCTCCCGCAGGGCTTCGGGATCGGGGAAGCGGCGCACCGAGGCGGGAAGGTACTCATAGGCCGAGCCGTTGCTCCCGGCCAGCCGGCCCAGCACCGGCGCGCCCAGATCGAACCACAGCCCGAAGAACTGCTTGAAGCCGATGATCTGCGGCTGAGTGATTTCCAAGCAGACGACCCGGCCCCCCGGACGCACCACCCGGCGCATCTCGGCAAAAGCCCGCTCGATGTCCGGCACGTTTCGGATGCCAAAGCCAACCGTCGAAGCGTCGAAGATATCGTCGGCGAAGGGCAGGCTGAGTGCGTCGCCCTGAACGAAATCTACCCAGTGCTGGTTGCGCCCGCTCTTCTCCCGGGCGACGGCGAGCATCTCCTCGGAGAAGTCGAGGCCCACCACTCTTCCCTGGGGGCCCACGACCCGCCGCAGGGCGAAGGCAAAGTCGCCCGTTCCGGTAGCCACGTCGAGCGCCGAATCGCCGGGTCCCACCCGAGTCAAGAGCACTCCGAGTTCGCGCCAGCGATGGTGAAGACCGGCACTCATCAGGGTGTTGAGCAGATCATACGAACCGGCGATAGTGTCGAACATCGCCCGTACCTTACTGGGTTCGGGAGCCGCGTCTACGCGCTTGAGCAGCGGGGCCTTCATCGAACGCCCCTCAACCCTGCAACAAGACCGCGCCCGTGGCGAACACGAAGAACACGACGCTGATTATGCTGTTCATGGTCATAAAGGCGATGCCCGTCTTGGCCAGGTCGACCTCGCGAACCAGCCAGTTCTCGTAAGCCAAGAGACCCGCACTGACGAGGACTCCCGCGAAGAAGAGCCAGCCCACCCCGGTGACCAGACCGGTTAGTACCAGCAGTCCGATCGAGGCGGTGTGAAAGACGCGGGGGAGCCAGACGCCCGCCTGATAACCGAGATCTGCGGGTACCGAGTGGATTCCGTGCGACCGGTCGAAGGGAACATCCATGAAGGAGTAGATGATGTCGAATCCCGCGATCCACAAGGCCACCGCTCCGCCCAACAGGAAGGGCTCCCAGGTGACTTCTCCCGTGACCGCGACCCAGGCGCCCACCGGTCCCAGGCCGATGGTGGCCCCCAGAAAGAGGTGACAGAGCCAGGTCCAGCGCTTGGTCAAAGGGTAGATCAGGAAGGGAAGCACGACCAGGGGCCAGAGATAGCGGGTGATCTCGGGCAGGTTGAGGGTAGCGATGATGAGCACGGCCAGGCTGACCAGCGAGAAAACCCAGCCTTCCAGCCGCGAGAGTCTCCCCGCCGGCAGTTCGCGCACAGCGGTGCGGGGGTTCAGGGCATCGATCTCCGCGTCCAGCAGGCGGTTGAGCGCCATCGCCAGGCTGCGGGCGCCCACCATGGCCACCGTAATCCATAACATCCGCCAGAAGCTGGGAATGGCTCCCTCTGCCAGGAAGGCGCCCACGTAGGCGAAGGGCAGGGCGAAGATGGTGTGCTCGAACTTGACCAGGTTGATGTAGAGCCCCAGGTAGGACAGCGCCCCAAGACCGCTCTCGGCCACGCTGCCCCGCTGACTCAGGCGGCTGGAACCGGCCATCCTAGCGACCGTCCTCGCCTCGACGCCCACGCCGGCGCAGCAGCCGCCCTCCGGCACGTCGGGCCAGGCTTGCCTCCGCCTGGGAACCGCCATCCCCGGCACCGCCCAGGTCTCCCAGTCCCCATTTCTCCAGACCCAGATCGGCCCAGAGCCCGTCGACTCGCCTCTTGACCTCAGGGTCCATGACGATATCCGGGGGCCACTCGCGCGGGTGACCCTCCTCGGGCCACTTCCTGGTCCCATCGATTCCCATCTTTGCGCCCCAGTGGGGGTTGGGCGACGAGTGGTCGAGGGCATCGAGCGGTCCCTCCGTGATGATCGTATCTCGCCTGGGATCCACGTTGTTCAACACCCGCCAGGCCACCTCGGCATAGTCGTGCACGTTCACATCCTCGTCCACCACGATCACGTTCTTGGTGAACTGCATCTGCCCCATGCCCCAGACCGCGTGCATCACTTTACGTGCATGGAGAGGATAGGACTTCCGGATGGAAAGGATAGCGCAATTGTGGAATCCACCTTCATCAGGCAGGTCCATATCCACCACTTCGGGCATGGTTAGCTGGAGCAGGGGGAGGAAGAGCCGCTCGGTGGCCTTGCCCAGGTAGGTGTCCTCCATGGGGGGAACGCCCACAATGGTGGTCGAATACACCGCGTCCCGGCGATGGGTGAGGGCGGTCACGTGGAAGACCGGATACTCGTCGGCCAGGGAGTAGTAGCCGGTGTGATCGCCAAACGGCCCTTCGGTGCGGCGCTCCCCGACGTCGACATAGCCCTCGAGCACGATCTCCGAGTGCGCCGGGACCTCGAGATCGACGCTCACGCAGGGAACCATCTCCACCGCCTGCCCCCGGAGGAAGCCGGCGAACATCATCTCGTCCAACATCTTGGGCAGCGGTGCGGTGGCGGAGTAGGTGACGGCCGGGTCGGTGCCGATCGCGACGGCGATTTCCAGGCGGCCGCCGGCCTGCCGGTAGTTCTCGGCTGCGTCCTTGTGCAGGTGCCAATGCATGCCCGTGGTGTTTCGGTCATAGACCTGCAACCGGTACATCCCGGCATTGCGTCGCCCGCTGCGGGGGTCGCGGGTAAAGACCACGGGGAGCGTGATGAATGGCCCCCCGTCCAGGGGCCAGGTGGTGAGCACCGGCAGGCGACCGAGGTCCACCTCGTCGCCGCGGTAGATCACTTCCTGGCACACGCCTTCCTTGACCAACTTGGGCCCGTAACCGGCGATGTCTCGCAGCCGTCCCAGGGCCTTGAGTTTCTCGACGAAGCCGCCGGGCACATCCATGGCCACAAGTTCGCGCACCCGACGGGAGAGGGATTCATAGGAATCCGCCCGCAGGGCCGCCAGCATGCGCCCATGCGTGCCGAACTGCCCAATAAGCACGGGCAGGTCGCTGCCCTTGACGGCTGTGAACAGGAGCGCAGGTCCTCCGGCCTTCACGACCCGGTCTGCTATCTCCGTGATCTCCAGTTCGGGATCGACCGGGGTCTCGATCTCGGCCAACTCCTTCCGCCTGCGGAGGAGCTCTATGAAGTCATGCAGGTCGTTCAGCGGGGGCTGCACTCCTTCGAGAGGTAGAACGAAACCACCATCAATTCGGTGGAGAGATCCACCTGGCGGATGAAGACGCCGTCCACCGAAGCGAGACGGGCAGGGGCGAAATTGACTATGCCCTTGACGCCGCCGGCTATGACCTTGTCGGCCACCAGTTGGGCCACCTCTCCGGGAACCGTCAGAATGGCGATGTCCACGGGGTTGTCCTTCAAGAATTCCGCCAGTTCGCGCTCCGGCCGCACGGTCACTCCATCGATGTCGAGGCCCACCACCCGTTGCGAGCTGTCGAACACGCCGACCAGGTCGAAGCCCTCCTCCTGAAAGCCGCGGTAGCGCGCAAGCGCGCTTCCCAGCTTGCCGGCCCCGAGGATGATCACCTTCCACTTCTCGCTCACGCCCAGGCAGCGGGAGAGCTGGTCGATTAGGTACTCGACCTCGTAACCGACGCCGCGCACGCCGAATTCCCCGAAGTAGCTGAAGTCCTTGCGGATCTGGGCGGCGTTCGCGTCCAGGCGTTCGGCAAGCTCCTTGGACGAGACCTTGGGCACGCCTTCGCTCTCCAGCCGGTGCAAAACTCGCAGATAACGGGCCAGCCGCGGCACAGTCGCCTGCGGGACCTGAGACTTATCGATCGGACCTGGCGCCAACGCTTCCTCCCCCAGTCAAGGTCGAACCGCAACCGTCTATGACAACTCTCCCAACACCGTCCGGGCCGCCTCGACGGTCCTGACCACATCCTCCTCGGAGTGGGCCAGGGATAAAAAGGTCGCTTCGAACTGGCTGGGAGCCAGATAGATTCCCCGCTCCAGCATGCCGCGGAAGAAGCGGGCAAACCGCTCGGCGTCACTCTTCTTGGCGCTGTCGAAATCGGTCACCGGATGGTCGGTGAAGAAAGCGGTCAGCATGGCTCCCACCCGCTGGACCGTCGCCGGGATCCCGGTCTCCCCGGACACCTTACGCATCCCCTCTTCTAGCTGGGCTCCCCGCTGCTCCAAATACTCATAGCTACCCGGCTGGTTGAGCACGTCCAGCGTGGCGATGCCGGCAGCCATGGCAAGCGGATTACCGGAGAGCGTTCCGGCCTGGTAGATGTCCCCGGCGGGCGCCACCCGCTCCATGATCTCGGCTCGGCCACCGAAGGCCCCCACCGGCAGGCCGCCGCCGATGATCTTCCCGAGCGTAGTCATGTCCGGCCTGATGCCGAAGCGCTCCTGCGCCCCTCCGTAGGCGAGCCGGAAGCCGGTCATCACTTCATCGAAGATCAGCACGCTGCCCTGCGCGGCGGTGATCTCGCGCAGGCCCTCCAGGAAACCCTCGACCGGAGGGACGCAGCCCATGTTCCCAGCCACCGGTTCGACAATCACCGCCGCGATCTGTTCACCCGAGTCGGCGAATGCCCGGCGCACGGCTTCCAAGTCGTTGTAGGGCAGACTGAGGGTGTCACCGGCAGTACCCTTGGTGACGCCGGGGCTATCCGGCAGTCCGAACGTCGCGACGCCCGATCCGGCGTGCACGAGCAGGAAGTCGGCGTGTCCGTGATATCCGCCGATGAACTTCACGATCTTTTCACGCCCCGTGTAACCGCGGGCAACGCGAAGGGCGCTCATGGTGGCTTCGGTCCCCGAGCTGGTCATGCGCACCATCTCAACCGAGGGAACGGCTTCGACCACCCGGCGGGCGAGCTCTATCTCGAGCGCCGAGGGAGCCCCGAAACTCGTGCCCTTTTCGAGGGCCCGCTCCAGCGCCTCGATCACTCGAGGATGGCGATGGCCCAGGATCATGGGGCCCCAGGAACCCACGAAGTCGATGTATTCGTTGCCGTCCGCGTCCCACATGCGTGACCCGTCGGCTCGCTCTATGAACAAAGGCTCCCGGCCTACCGAGCGCATCGCCCGGACCGGGCTGTTGACCCCGCCGGGCATGAGCCGCTGGGCTTCGCGGTAGAGCTCGGAGCTCCTCTGATCTTTCAAGGCTCCCCCCGTGTATCCGTAACCATGACGAGCGCCGGCCCTGAGCGTGCCGTACGGGTGAATCTACCATATTTGTGAAAACAGAAGCAAAGTGCGAAGGCGGCACCTGCCGGCCCGACGTTTGCGGGAAGAACAGGGGCTGGAGTGGCCTCCTAGGGCGACTGCGAGGGGCTTGCTCCCGGCTGATTCACGATCCGGATGGTCGTCTCCGCCGAGCGGGTCAGACCGACGAGGTCGGTCACGGTCAAGCGGAGGCGGTACTCACCGTCGGGGTAGATGCGCGTATCGAAGGAATGTAGTTCCCCGGTGCCAGGTGCCGTGCCCGCAGCGAGTACCGCCCACTTGTCCCCCGACTCCTGTGCCACCTCGAGCTCCCAGGAAAGGAGATTCTCCTCGAGCATCGCTCCGGCGACGACGCAGGTGCCTGTGACGGCCTGGTCAAACGCGGGACGCGAGAAGGACACGTCGGGAGGGGTGTTGTCCACCACAACGAAGGAGGGCTCAGACCAAGCGCTGTTCCCCGCGTAATCACGTGTCTGCGCCTGCACCCGATACCTGCCATCCGGGACAGAAAAGGTCTGCCACCTTTCACCGAAGGACCTGTCGCTCAGAGGCACGGGCTGGTTGATGCCGATTTGTCTACCGCCGACCGACCAGTTCTGACTGCTTTCGCTCCAAGCGAAGTAGAAGAAGGACACGTGACGTATGCCCGACACGTCGTCGGAAGCCATGGCGCTTACCGGCACCGTCCCCGTCAGCAGGTAGGGCAGATTGGGGTCTTCCGGGACGGGAGGGCCGGTGAGCTCAGGCGCGAGGATATTGGTGTCGACGCGGAAAACCCAGGAGCGCTCTTCCTCCGTCACCCTTACCGCCTCGGAATGGAAGTTCAGAGTGTTCGTCCCTGCGGGAGCGGTGAAAGACCCGGCATAGATCTCCCCTGATTCATCCCCCCACGCATAAAAGGTGGTCGGAAACGCACGCCCGGGATACTCCGCGACCAGCGTGATCTGGGGCACAGTGCGATACCAGTCTTCGTCGCCGTCCGGGGAAACCGGGGAGACCGAGAGCATGGTCTTAGGCAAGGGACCGGTGCTCTGCTCCGTCTCGGGCTGAGCCCCGGATTTCACAGGGGGGCCGACCGGGTCGGCCAAGGCCAGAACGGGCGCCGCGGTGACGAGCAGGGCCAACAGCGTCGACAGCACGACCAACCAGAGGAGGGCGACCGGCCGGCACCGAGGGCAGAGGGCGGAAGGGATTCGAGAAGCCACTAGCCCTCCTCCGCCGTCGTCGTGGCCGATCCGATGGTCGCGCCCGTTCCCACGCTGGTGGTCGTCGCCCCCACGGAAGGCGCGGCTTCCGCATCCGTGGTCGTGGTCGCCGCCGCGGCTTCCGCCTGCTCGAGGAGCTCCGCGGCAGTCTCGTTTTGGGGATTCTCGCTGAGCGCCCGTTCCAACTGTATGACCGCGTTGTCCGTCTGACCTAGTTCGAGGAGCAGCCGGGCCAGCTCAACCCTGACCTCATCCAGGTGAACCCCCATCGGCCGCCGGTCGATCACTTCGAAATACAGCTCTGCCGCCTCTTCGGCTTGTCCCAACTGGACCAGCACCTCCGCCCGCGCGAGGCGCGCCGGCGTGAAATCCGAATTCAGGGCCAGCGATTCAGTATACGAAGCAGCGGCCTCTTCCAGCTGCTCCTGACGCTCCTGCAGAAGGCCGATGCGGTAGTGGGCCTCGAAGTTGTTCGACTGGACCTCGAGAAGGGTCCGGTAGGCCGCCAGTGCGGCCGCGAAGTCGCCCTCACGCTCGTACGTATGGGCGAGCAGGAAGTGAGCCTGTTCATCCAAAGGATGCTGCTCCAGGTATGCCGTGATCTGCGCGCGTGCCGCGTTGAGGTCTCCGGCGCGGATTTGCTCGGCGCCTGGCAGTTCGAGCGCGGTCGTCGTCGTGGAAGGCGGTGGGGGCGTTGTCGACGGCGGACCGCCGCTCCCTTCGTTGGGCAGCAGCAGCGAGACCATGATCGCGACCCCGCCGGCAATGAACAGGACGCCGGCAAGCAACAAGAGACGACGGCTGGAAACTATGCTGGGAATCCCTTTCCTCCATCTCTGGGAGAGCGCTGAGCGACACAGAATTATCGCACAGGGCAGAAGTGCGATCTGTTAACATGGCGCTCCGGGCAATCGCCCGCCTACTTCGTGACAATCAGGAGGAACCGCCCGTCATGGCTCGCAGCGACAAGGACTTCTTAGGGCTCGATGTCATCGGACTCGACGACGCTTCGCTTCTCGGCGAAGTGGACGGGCTGATCGTGGATGAAACCACCAAACGGGTTGCCGGCCTGATCATCGACATGGGCCTGTACGAGGCGCGCGTTCTGCCTTTCGACCGAATCACCGCCCTCGGCGAAGATGCCGTCCTGGTCGGGTCGGCCGAACTCGTCCGTCACCTCTCCGAAGAACCGGAACTGGAAGCCATCGCTCAGCGCTCCATCCAGCTGGATGAATTGCTGGTGCTTACCGATGGCGGAGACGTGGTCGGCATGGTAGGCGACTACTTCGTCAATCCCGGTGACGGTTCCCTCGCGGGGATCGAGATCGTCCTCGATACCGAAACCGGCGAAGAGACCCACGTGATCCCCGTCTCGGCCGTGGTGAGCATTGGAACCGATCTGGTGCTGGTCTCCTCGAAATACAGGGCCATGGTGGTCGGAGGACCCGACGATCTCTAGGAGATGTCTGGGGTGAATTCCATGAGCCCCCTGAATTCGGTCGGGAAGCCTCGATGAGCAATCCCGTGGTGCTGGCTGTCGCTGGGATCTTCGTGGTCGCCGGCCTGTCGCTCATCGTCCTTTCGTTCCTCGTGGGCCGGGAAACCCGGCAAAAAACCGCTATCGAAGAGGAGGGCGGCGACTTCCTCGATCGCCCTCTGACCACAGATATCGCGGACGGACTGGGCGGGAAACCGCCCGTGGCCGAGACTGACGGCGCCGAGACTGACGTGGCCGAGCCTGACGTGCAAGATGAGCCCACCCTGGAGTTCGCCCCCCCTTCGCAGACCGCGGAGACATGGCTTTCCGGATTGAGCGCGGGCGAGCCTTCCGGGTTGAGCGGGGGCGAGCCTTCGTTGCCCGACGCCTCGTCTATCGCGAGCGCGGCCGCCGCGCTCGACGACGCCCCTGACGCCATTGGGGACGGGGTGCGCGACTTCGATTTCCGGGTGACACTTGGCTTCAGGCTGCTCGAAACAGGCCTGCTCGCCGATGCCGCTGACCAATTCCTGCGGGCTACCGAACACACCGACGACCTGGATGCCAAACTGACCCTATTCGTGGAGATAGGCAGCGCATTCCGCAAGCAGCGCATGTATACGCAGGCGGCGGCCGCATACACTCAGGCCACCGTCTACACGGACAACCACTTGCTCATCGAGCAACTCGAACGCACGATGCAGGATATGGGCGATGGAGCCTAGCGCCGCCGTGCACCAGCCCACAGCGCAACAGGAGGATGTTCCCATGGCCCGACTCGACACCGATCTTCTCGGACTGCCGATTGTGAGCAAGGAAGATGCCTCCATCGTTGGCGAGGTAGACGGACTGATAATCGACGAGCAGACTCTGCGCGTCGCCGGGTTCGTCGTCGATCTGAGCCTCTACGAAGCCATGGTGCTCCCGTTCGCGAAGGCTCAGGCTATCGGCGAGGATGCCATCATCATAGAGGGGGCCTCCTCGGTCGTCCGGCTCTCGGAGAACCAGGAGTTGGAGGACTTGACCGAGAGAGAGATCACGCTTTCGGGGGTGGTGGCCATCACCCTGGCGGGCAAGAACGTCGGGGCGGTGGGTGACTTCTTCGTCGATGCGCAGAGCGGAGATCTGGAGGGCTTTGAATTCCTCCCACTCGAAGAAGCTGTCTACCCTCGCGACACGGTGGTCGTGCCCATCTCGGTCGTCCATCGTCTCGGCCGGGACATCGTGGTGCTGGCCAACGACTACGACCAGCACTTCATGCCGGATGGCGAGGCGCTGACGCGGCGCGAAGCCCGGGGCAATCGGACGGCTGCCGCCGGCCTACCGCAGACTGCTGAACCCACCCCGCCGCAGCCCGAGGCGTATGGGTCCACAGCCACTCAGCCCCAGGCGAACGAGTCCTCGTCGATCGTTGAAGAATCCCCGGCCGAAGCCGCCGCACTCGAACCTGAGCCCCCTGTCGCCGAGGAGGCCGAGCAGACGCGGGTACCAGAACAGGCGTTGACGCCGGTGGAGACTTCCCCGGCCTCGATCGGTGCCGAGCCGGAGGAAGACAATCTGGCCTCCCAGCAACGCCACTTTCTCATGGGCAAGCGGGTGCTGCGCCGCATCGAGTCACCGTCAGGAGAACTCATCGCCAGCGAGGGTGACGTCGTGGATTACGAGATGATCCAGCGGGCAAAGAGCCAAGACCTGCTCCTGATCCTATCGCTGAACGTGGACTAGGGCGACCGGTTACTCCAGCGCTTGGCGGTAGACCCTCAAGGTCTCGCGCGCGGCCTTGCCCCAGCTGAAGCCCTCCGCCTGCTTGAAGCCCTCGCGGCGCAGCGTTTCGTAGAGATCATCATCCCTCAGAAGGCGGTCGACGCACCACACCAGTTGCTCGTGCTCCGTGGGGTTGAACATCATAGCGGCGCGTCCGGTCACCTCGGGCAGTGAGGAAGAGTTCGAGACGACGGACGGCGTGCCGCACGCCATGGCCTCGACCGGGGGCATGCCGAAGCCCTCATAGAGGGACGGGAAGACGAAGAGCTTGGCCGCGGTGTAGAGGGCGGCGAGATCTGACTCCCGGATGAAGCCGGGGAAGTGCACCGACTCCTCCAGCCCGCGCCTCCCGACCTCGCGCCGAATCTTCAGATACTCGTCAGTCTGCGCCCCCGCGAGAACCAGTTGCAATTCGGGGTGTTGCTCCAGCACCCCCGCCCACGCCTGCACCAGGAATTCGAGATTCTTCTCCGGCCGGAATCCTCCCAGCCATAGTGCGAACACCTCGGGCAGGCTGTAGCGGCGCCGGACGTCCGCCAGCGTCTCCGCGTCCTCCACTGGGTGAAAGTGCTCGGAAATCCCGTTGTAGATCACCCTGACCTTGGCGGGGTCGATGGCCGCATAGGCGCTCAGGCACGACTGAGAAATGCGCGAGACCGTAATGACGAGGCGCGAGCGCGTCAGGGCCTGCTCCAACAGGCGCCGATAACGGATGCGGCCGACGGGGCTGCGAATACTCCTTGGATAGATCAGCGGGATCACGTCGTGGATGGTGACCACCGTGGGAACACCTTCCGGGAGGACGGTGAGATGGCCAGGGACATGGAGCAGGTCGACGGCTGAACTCTTAACGGTGCGCGCGAAGGCGGAGCCGGCAAGCCAGGAACCCGGATCGGCATTGGAGGACACCAGGTTGAAGCGGCGGCCCTCGGGCACGAGTTCCTTGTTGCCGTCCTGGCAGAAGATTACGAGGTCGACGTCCAGTTCGGCGAGTCCAAGCAGCAGATCTCGCGTGTATCTGCCGATGCCGCTGGTATCAATCGCGCGCGCGTCGAATCCGACCCTCAAGTGACCCCCAGGAATGAGGCGGGACAGAGTGGCGGACGATACTACGGCAGCCGCCGGCGCAATTCTATCAGAGGGCTCACCGGCGAAGACCTATCTTTTGCGCGGCGCGCGGGCGGCTTTTCGCCGGTGGGCTCGAGAAAGAAGACGACCTCGGCTTCCGGTTCGCCGACCGCCGCCGCCCAGACCACCAGCCTCAGCCGGCCCAACTCCGACAGGAGCCTCAGCGTTTCCGACGGCGAGAAGGGCGAAGACGCCGCCACTTCCATGGGAGTCTTGTCTCCGTCGACGTGAGCCAGCACTTGGACCAGCCGATAGGGCAGAGCGTGCACGTGATCCGTCAAGTCCGCCACCGAACTCAATCTGACGCGGCCACCCCCAGGCCCGAGCACCGACCGCAAACGCTCCAGTTCATCGACGGCCGATGTTATTTCGATCAAGAAATCGTTGATCGGAAACATCACCGAGGTCTGAGACACCGCGCCCAGTTCCAGTTCGAACCAGCCATCGGCCTCGTTCTCGACCGCGTAGAGGAGCGACTGCATGATCAGTCGCCGGAGCAGGCCTTCCATCTCGGCGCGAGAAAGGACTCCCTCCTCCAGCAGCAACTGACCCAGTCGTTTGCCGTGAAGCCGGGCTTCGGCCAGCAGTCGGAACTTCTCCGCCTCAGTGAGCAGCCCCATGCACTCCAAAAGATCGCCAAGCTGCCACACCGCGCCGGTGTCGGTCAGCCCGCTCAAGTATCCATCCTGCAGGTACACGGCAATCGAGCGGTCGTCGTTGAAGGTGCATACCAGTGAGCCCATCTTTCGAAAAAGGGCACCGATCTGCAGGAGTTCCGCCACACCAATGGTGGCCAAGGAGCCAGATGCCGACATGGCCTCACTTTCCGCCTTAGGGCTTCTAATGACAGGCCATCGGCAATAAGGAGGAAGGGCTTGAGGGAGCCCTCGAACGAACAAGCGGCGAAAGAGTAGTGCTGAAGTTTACTCTGGCGACCGGTTGGATTATAGTAGTCCTAATCGTACTCCTGGAAGAAAAGAGTTTCGTCTTGGTAGAAGATTTCGGGAAAATGGACGAGTTGCTGAGGGAGAGCGATCAGTCTCCCTCGCGCCCGCTCTTCGACAAGACCCGCCGGCTCCTCGATCAGAACAAGCTCCAGCTGACCAAGAGTTGGCTTGGCCGGATCATCAGCGATGTCGACGACCTTTCCACCCTGGAGAACTTCCCAACGCAGGAAAGCATCAGTGCCTCGGTAGAACTCGTGGAAGGTATGGCTCGAGCCCTCGAGGACGAGGAGGCAATGCAGGAGTTCTCCCCGGGGGGCCGCTACTACGAGCGCGCCGCGATTCTGGGGGCGTCGGTCTCTTCGGGCAAGGAGGGGATGCAGGCGCTGGTCCGCCACACCCTCGCGCTCGAGGAGTCTATCTGGTCGCTCCTGGCCCAGGCCCTCCGACGGGAAGATCACGAACTGCTCTCCCTGGTGCTGAGACTCCGGACCTGTTTGCAGGGCATTGCCGCCTCGGCCACCGAGAGCTACCACGACCTCTCTATCACCGAACTCAATCGGCTGGCGCACACGGATCCCCTGACCGGGCTCTTCAATCGCAGATACCTGGTACAGCAGTTGGAGCTACAGGTTGAGATGTATAAGCGCTACCGCCACCCCTTCTCGCTGCTGATGCTCGATGCAGACAACCTCAAGTGGATCAACGACACCTACGGGCATGCCGTCGGTGACGCCGCCCTCTCGAATGTGGCCGCAGTCATCCGTTCCAACGTGCGCGACGTCGATCTCTCGTTCCGCTTTGGGGGCGACGAGTTCATGATCCTGATGCCCGAAACAGAGGTGGACGTGGTCCGCTTGGTGAGCGACCGCATTTCGGACTCTCTGAGCAAGACCAAGTTGAAGACCGACCATACCTTGATATCGCTCCAGGTGAGCCAGGGCTCCGCGTCATGCCCCTCGGACGGTCTGGAGACGGAAGAACTATTGCAGCAGGCTGATTCCAGCCTGTATGAGATGAAGCAGCAGAAGGCGCGCCAGGGCTAACCGCAAAGAAATGGGGCGGCGCCTTGTGGCGCCGCCCCACTCCATCCCTCTCTCCTTACCTCACCATCAGTCGAAGGACTGATATTCGCCGGTCACGTGGCAGCGCGCGCAAGTCAAAGGATTGTGGCACTGGAAGCAGGCCTCCGCCCCGGCATTGCGCACTATCGGCGGGTGTTGTTGCGTCCACGCACCGCCCCCCGCTTCGAAGCCGGGGTGGTGGCAGGTGTTGCATAGCAACTCCTGCGGATGACAGCGCAAACACTGCTGAGGATCGCCCGCGTCGCGCACCGTCGTGGAGTGGACCTGTGTCCAGTCACTCGCATGTGGCATCTCGGTGTTATGGCAATCCTGGCAGAACTGCTGAGCGTGGCACATCTCGCAGTAAGCCCGGTCCTGTGTGGCTACGCCGGAGTGCTGTGAGTCAACCGTCGCGATCAGTTCGGCCGGAGTTGCCGGTGGCAACCAGTTGGGTTCGGTGTGATTGGCCGGAACCAGTGGGAAGTCCGCCGGATGGCAGACGCTACACTCGCCTGGCGCACTGGCGTCCGCCTCCTGACCGTGGCAGGAGAAGCACTTGAGCATCGGCGGTTGGTTGATCATATCCGGCTCGTGCGTCGGCACGACGTGGCAGGTCTCGCACTCAAACCCCTGATTCAGGTGCAAAGCGTGGCTGAAGTTCGGGGTGAGCACAGTACTGTCGGCCAGGAACTGGTTGAAGTCCGAGTGGCAGTCGGCGCAGGTCTGAAACGATTCGGAGACGGGGGCCAGAGACTCACCGGCCTCGGTTGTCTCCGTCGAATCGGCAACGGCCGTGGTGGTGTCGGTTACCTCACCCTCTGTGTCCTCTGTCCCTTCCGTCGCCTCGGTGTCGGTTGCCTCCGTCGCCTCGGTGTCCGTGGCTTCCGGTTCATCGTCGGCTTCCTGGCACCCGGCGACGAACACCAGTGCGGCCAGCAGAAGGACCAGAGCGGATGCGAGCAGCAGGCTCTGATTTCGCAGTTTAATCATGCATTCACCTCCTTTATTCTGTCCCGCGAAACTTGAATGGCATATTGGTTCTGGAGAGGCTGGCGAAGCCGGCCTCTCCAGGATCATCCCTTAACAAACCGTCCCGCAGTGTGGCACTGCGCGCAGAACTCCTCCTCATGGCAAACAAGGCAGGTGGCCTCCCCACGATCCTCAACGACCTGACCGTGCTGTTCTGGCAGCCAATCTTCGGTAGGCGAGAAGCCCGCGTGGTGACACTCGTTGCAGTACTGGGGCGCCTCCAGATGGCACTGACCACAGGAATCCCGGTTGTCCGAGGCGATGTCCCCATGGCCCGAATACCAGTAAGCCGGATGAGGCATGGCCACCCCATGACACTCCACACAGTACGCGGGGTCCCTGGATTGGTGGCACTTCTCGCATACCTGCGCCTCGGCCAAGGCGACCTCTCCGTGGGCGCCCGTCCAGGTGTCGGGGTGGGGCATGTCCACGCCGTGACAGCGCTCGCACCAGACTTCGACGTCGTGGCATTTGTCGCAGCTCTGCCGCTTGGAAGCGTCTGGGTCGAGGTGCACGATGGGTTCGTCCAGGTCAGGCGCGATCTCGTCCAACTTGCGATGGCAGTTCTCACACTCGTTGGGGGCGGTCTGCCCCTCGTGGCAGGAGAGGCAGGTGCTCATCAAGGCGGCCGGCTTGCCGAAGTGACCCAGAGGAGGGTTGTGGCAGGTGGCGCATTCCACGTCTTCGTCCAGATGTGTCTGGTGGGAGAAGATCAGATCCGCTGATTGGGGGGGCATCTGCAGGAAGTCGGGGTGACACGCCTCGCAGGTGCGGAAAGGCTCGCCCCCGGATTCTCGCGGCGCACCGCTCGCGCCGGTTGGCTCACCGGTCGCCGGGAGTCCACGAAGGTCCGTGCGGGTGCGCTCGGGTTCCGATTCCTCCTGCGCCATGGTATCCGGAGAGTCCCTAAGCACGGCACCCCCCAAGACCAGGAGCAATCCAACAACCAGCAATAGCCCGAAGCGAATCTTGCGGGAACTGATTGATGAGCGCATCACACACCATCCTTCCCGTGGGTCTGATGGATATCGTGACAATCAGCGCAGTCCTGCTCGGTGTGGCAAAGCAGGCATTCGGCCCGCTTCTCAGCCGCCACGGCAGGGTGACCGGTACCCCAATCTTCCGGGTGCGGCATGGGCATACCGTGACAGCTGACGCAAAGATTGGTCTCGTGGCATCTAGTGCAGGTCGCGGATCCCTGGTCCACCACGGGCAGGCCATGGGTCTTGATCCAATCCCCGGGGTGCGGCATCTCCACCGGATGGCACTGCAGGCAGTAGTCCGACTGGTGGCACTGCCGGCAGGATTCCAGCTCCGGCACCGCCAACTCACCGTGCTTCTGCTCCCATTCGGCAGGATGCGGCATCTCGATGCCGTGGCATGCCTGACAGTGCAGATGGACATTGTGGCAACGAGTGCAGACGTCGGTACCCTCGTCTAGCACCTGCTCGCCGTGCTCATTTATGTAACCGCCGGGGTGCGGCATGGTGATTCCGTGGCAATCCTGGCAGGAGCTCGGATGGTGAATCGGGGCACCGTCGTGCCCCACGTCCGAATGACAGGCGCTGCAGTCGATCTCCTGCTCCAGATGGAGTTCGTGAGAGAAGACCCGCTGGTTCTCGTTTGAGATCCGCTCGGCAAAATCGGTGTGGCAGGACAGGCATTGCTCGCTCCGGACCGGCACCGCCAGGGCCGTTTCCGCCTGCTCGGTGGCGCTGCTCGGAGCCTCAACATCTTCCCCGCAGCCGAGCGAGAAGAGGGCAAGGGCCAGCAACGCCGCCAGGAGAAAGACTCCCGGCACGAGCTCTGCCCCGCGGCCACGCCAAGGGGTCTTCATGGGGTCCTCCTCTTTCACTTAGCCCCCGTTTCCCGGCCCCCCTAGAACACCCCTGTCCTGACCGACGCGAACGTGGCAGTTCGAGCAGAAAGTGGGGTCATGACATTCAAAACAGGCATCGATTCCCACATCACCCACCACCGTACGATGCTGCCGGCGCCAGTCCGGCGGCTGCTCGAAAGCAGCGTGGTGGCAAGCGTTGCAGTACTCCGGCGTATGGCACTGGTCACAAGCCCTCCCGTTTTCCTGGGCAGCCGGCATGTGCGCGGCCTGCCAGTCCTCGGGATGCGGCATCTCCACCTGATGGCAGTCCTGGCAGTATGTTTCCTGGTGACACATCTTGCAGTACAGGCGCTGCTGAGTAGCCTTCTCCGCATGGAGGGCTCGTTCCGGCCCTTCCGCCAGACGCCAGTTGGACAGGCTGTGGTCGTCGGTGACCGGGGCGATGTCGGGAGTGTGGCAGGTATCGCAGTCAGTCGAAGCCAACTCTCCTCCCTGCCCGTGAAGTGTCCCGTGACACACGAAGCAGGTTTCGACTTCCACGTGCAGCGTTAGCCCGGGCTTGTGCGGGAACTCTTCGTGACACGCCTGGCAGCGTATGCCCTGGGCGAAGTGGGCGGGATGGCTGAACACCAACTTGCGCTCCCGCCGCCAGTCGAGTTCCCGGTCAAGCCGGTCATGGCAGTTAGCGCAGAGGCTGATGAAGCTGGCCGGCTCGGCCGCCACCCCCGGCTCCTGCTCTGCTTCGAGCAGGCGCTCGCCAAAGCTCTCGGCGCTCGAGGGTTCATCCTCCCCACAGCCCGCCAGCAGGACGACCGCGAGCGCCAGGATCACCAGCATAAGCAAAGCCCGCCACCGCTCCGTCTGCGCACGCCCATCCGAGGGCGCGAGGCCATTTTTTTGCGGCATGCTCCCCATCATTCCGGCTTGATCTTTCCTTCCCGGACCAGGCGGTCGTACCAGGCCGCCTTGTCGTGCTTCACGTGCTCGACGGGCATACGCCCGGTGAAGATGACCGGGTCCATCGGAAAGACGTTCATGCGTAGGTGTGAGTTGTAAAGGTGGACGAAGAGGATCCAGCCAATGGCCAAGATGGCCTCGTCGCCGTGGATGATTCGCGCAACGTTGAGGAAGATACCAGACACGAGCGTGCTGGTCACCGTGGGAAACCAGAGCGCGAAGCCCGAAGTGCCGATCATCGCGATCCCCCAGAAGACCGCCCAGTAATCGAACTTCTCCCAAAAGGTGAAGCGCTCGAACCTCGGTCGCGGGCCGCGGTCGAAGAACCACTTGACCATGCCCAGGGCGTCGGTCAGATCCTTCTTCCAGAAGAAGATCGAGTCGGGCCCAAAGATCTTGGCCTTCTTGAGCCCGATGTGGTAGCCAAGGTAGAGCACGTGGATGACGAAGTCGGCGACCATGAAACCGGCCATTACGCGATGGATCAGGCCGGCGTTCTCCACCCCGCCCCAGAAGCCCATCATCGCCTGAGCCCAGAAGTCATAGCTGTACTTCAGGGGCGGGCCGGTGAGGGCGCAGCCGATGAAGGTGGTCATCATGACGAAGTGGCTCAACCGGTGGTAGGGCGAGAAGCGGACATAGTAGTCACGTCCCTCGACATTCGTCTCGGCAACCGCCGCTCCCTCCAGCCGTTCCTCACCCGTGGCCGGGTAGGTCGCCTCGGCCATTACAGCATCCCCCTGTCGTCGTTCTCAGGTTCATCTTTGGATTGGTCCTCGGGGCCGTTCGGCCGGCCCTCGCGCTCTCTCATGGACTCTTCCTCGAGCTGACGGATGAAGCCGAAGAGGCGTCCCGTGCCTCGACCGAATACGCCGAGGATGGTCCGGGTTTCCTTCTGGAAATGGACCGTGGTGTAGGCGATGCCGGTTACGAGCACCACCACCAGCAAGGTACTGAAGAAGTAGTAGACGACGCGCACACCCCACCAGGCGTTCTGGAAGCCCTCCTCCAGGTGCATCTGGAAGTAGGTGAAGCCCTCGTTCGCGCCGGGGTGACACTGACGGCAGGCCTCGACCGTCTCCGGTTCGCCGGAGGTCAGAGCCAGGTTGTCGTGAAAGCCGTGGCAGTCGAAACAGGTCGCCGCCCGCTCGTACCCGAGCGAGAGTGCTTTGAAGTGGAACTCGTGGCTCGCCTGCTCGAACTTGTCCGCGTGGCATTGGCCGCAGGAGTCACGGGCCATGCTCATCTTGAAGTCGGCCGACTCCTCGCCCAGGTTCACCCGGCGAATGGCGTGCGAGCCGTGGCAACTGATGCAGATCGGCCCCGCCTGGTCCTCGTAGAAGCGCTGGGCGTGATCCGAGGTCTGGTACTCCTGGAAGGCTTCCTGATGGCAGCCCTCGCAGGCTTCGATTGCCACCTGCCGGAAATCCTTGTCCATATCCAATTGATGGTTGGGGATGGTCAGGAGGAAGCCCTCGTGACAATCGGAGCACTTCAGTTCTTTGTGCACGGAACTCAAGAAGACTTCCGAGTCGACATAGAGAGAGAGGTCGTCGCCCTCCTGATTCTCGGCCGGCGTGGGATCGGTGAAATTCGGATCACCGTGGCAGATCAGGCAGCCCTCGACATCTTGGGCCGAGGCCACGCCGACAAAAAGCCCAAGCATCAAGGCGGCCAGGAGCGTGGCCGAGGCCGCGGCCCTCCCAACGTGGCGCCGGGGCCGCGGTAGGCCCACCCCAGTCATATTCATCTTCTCCCCCGTATTCGACTGCAAGATCCTACTCACATCCTTCTAAAGGCGGATTGCAAAGCTAGAACAGAAGCGGCCACACCACCAGCAACATGGTGTACGTGGCGGCAAACAGCGCAACCGCGCTGAATACGACCATGAGCCACGAGTTCACGCGAGTCATGGGGCCCGTCGGCGCGGGACGCACCACCTGATCGAGAGTCCCCGCCCGCAGACGGTTCTCGTATTCGGCGGGCCGGTCCGCGATGTAGTGATCGAGAGGCAGGCTGCCGCTAAAGATCACCTCATCGGCGGGGAAGGACTCGGGGCGTCCGTGCGCCGAGAAGAAGTGCACGAAGATGAAGATCACCCCGGTGGCCAGGAAGGCCTCGTTGGAATGGAGCACCAGCGCCACGTTGAGTGAAACCCCGGGTAGGAACGAAGTGGTGAACTCCGGGAACCACATCATGAGGCCGGTTCCACCGATGAGAAAGGTTCCCGCCAGGAGGGCCCAGAAGTCGAACTTCTCCCAGTAGGTGAAGCGGTTGAACCGCGGCTTGGGGCCCCTGCCTAGGAACCAACGAAACATGCCTTTGATGTCCTGCCAGTCCTTCTTGCTCGGGACTATGGAGTCAGGACCAAAAATGGGGCCCTTGCGGGCGGCCACGTACCAGGACATATAGCCCATTTCCAAGAAGAAATACGTGAAATTGAACACAGCCATCACGCGGTGGATGAATCCCGCCCCTTCAACACCGCCGATAAGGCCCATGAAAAACTCGGCCCAGAGGCTGTCCTTGAACTTGAGCGGAATCCCGGTGAGGACCAGACCGAAGAAGCTGATCATCACCAGGTAGTGGTTGAACCTGTGGAAGGCGCTGAATCTTCTGTAGACGAGGCGCACCCCTTCGAGCGCGTCGGTGCCGGCCGCCATCAGTGGTGACCTCCTTTACCGAAGTAGAGACCGTTCTTGAGCCCCCGGTAGATGTACAGAAGCGTGTGGATCCCCCCGAAGGCAAAGACCACAACGATCATCGAGATGTAGAAGATCGCCACCGCGAAGACGATCAAAGGAGCATCGGTGGAGGTGGGCTGAATATGCACCAAGAAGGAAGTGAAGCCCTCATCGGCATCGGGATGGCAGGTCTGGCAGGTATCTAGGTGATTGGCCTCCGAAAGCGTGGACATCGGGTTGGTGGTTGGCAGGATGAAGTGCGAACCGTGACAATCCACGCAGGTGGCCGAAGCCTCTCGCCCAAGGGTAATGGCCTTGCCGTGATAGGTGTCGAGGAAGGTGTCCGTGCGCCCGCCATGGCACTGCCCGCAGATTTGCTGAATGTCTTGACGGTATTCCAGCGTATCGACGCGCTGCACCTGATGCATGCCGTGGCAGTCGGTGCAGCCGGGGGCCAGGACCCCCCCGGCGACGCCTCCCCGGCTCAACTCGCCGTGATAGCTCTGCTGATACATCTCAAACTGATCGGCATGGCAATTGCGGCACGCCTCGCGCGCCGTTTCGGCGAAGAACTCCGCGTTCGTCACCATCTGATGCGGGTTATCGTGGGTGAATCCGATATGGCACGACGCGCACGGCAGCAGTCCGTGCGCCGATTCCTCGTAGGCCTCTGGACCGACGAAGAGATCCTGCGCCGCTCCGTCCACCTCGACGGATCCCAAGTACTCCTGCCCATGGCACACCAAACAGCCGTTGTCGCCCTCGGCCGACTGCGCACTCTCCTGCGCCCAGGCGACCTCCCCAGTGAGGAGAACGAGCAGGATAAATGCGAGAATCCCGAACCCCGCCCCCCGGCGAAGACACGTGAATTCTTTCGCGAACCCCCCGGCAGCCCCAGCCACCGTCTTCAAAGTCTCCTCCTTCATTGACCGACCTTGCTCTACTGAGCCTGGCCTATTCTCGTGTCGACTCCCTCGGTGTCGTGGCAGTCGTTGCAGAATCCCGGTGCATGGCAGACGAGACACGCTTCACCGCCGCCCTGCGCGAAGTCTCCGTGCTGGTTCACCCAGTTGGGCGGGTGCTGGACGCTGTGGCATTTCTCGCAGAACTCTTCTTCGTGACAACCCTGGCAGGAGCTGCGCCCGTCCCGATTGACCTCGACGCTGTGGGTGTAACGCCAGTCGTCGCGGGCATGCGTGGCCGGCGGCTGGCTGTGACAATCCTCGCAGAACCCGGACTCCTGAGAGTGGCACCGATAGCAGTCCTCGACGCGCTCCCGGGCAAGGGCGCCGTGGTTTTCCAAGGCATCCTCCGGATGGCCCTGTTCGACAAAAGCCTCCCGCGGGGTGGTGTGGCAAGTCTCGCACTCGTTGGGCGCCTGTTCACCGTCGTGGCACATGTAGCAAACGTCCATGGGCGGATTGCCGCCCGAGATGGCCCGGCGGGTGTGGACGACGTTGAAGTGACAGTCGGCGCAGAGCAGATTGCGCATCTCCACGTGCTCGCGGTGCGGAATCTTGATGTCCCCGCCGGGCGAGACGTTCCGGTCGAGGGAGTGGCACTGAAGGCAGGCCGCGTTGGAGGGCAGGTGGATCTCGTCGGGCATTTCTCCGTCGCCGAGGAACTGCCCGTAGATCTCCTTGTAGGACATCAGCTTATGTTCGAGCGTATTGATGAAACCGGGATCGATGTGGCACTGAATGCAGTTGACGTTGGCATGAGTCGAGTTTTCCCACAGTTCCACCGGCTCCTGCATCAGGTGGCAGTTCCCGCAGAAGCTGGGAGTGGAGGTCATCGCCACCGGCAGGTAGACGGCGGCGATCAGGATAAACACGATGGCGGCCGCGATCAAGATCAGGTAAGGCACCCGCAGCCGAACAGGTCGCCCGCTCTCATCATAGATTCGGAGAAAACCCGGCCAGCGCATTACTCGTTAAACCTCTCTTCAATTCTCTCGCGCCCAGTCAGAGATTGGAACTCGCCCTCCGCGTGGCATCCGGATTGCGAGCAGAAGGACTGGTCGGCGTGGTGGCAGTCGAAGCACTCCTGCTCGCGTCCTCGCGCGAACTCTGCGTGCTGCTCCAGGGCGAGGGCTGGGTGCGCGTCTTCCGCGGCCGGGGGTTGCTGATGGCAGGTCTCGCACTCGTTCGGGGCCTGCGTTCCGTCGTGGCACATGGCGCAGACCCCCATCGGCGGCACCGGGGTTCCGCCATCCCGAGTATGGACCACGTTGAAGTGGCAGTGCTTACACTCCAGGCCGCGCAGGGTGACGTGATCGTAGTGCGGTATGAGCAGATCCCCGGACGTGGAGGCGGTCCGGTTCAGGCTGTGACAACCCGCCTGCAGGCAGTTCTCGTTGCTGGCAGAAGCAATCGTCGCAGGCATCTCCGCGCCGCCAACCAGGTTGGCGTAGATGTTTTGCGTCACCCGTGCCTGGTTCACCACGTGGTTCAGGATTCCTGGGCGCACATGGCATTCCGCGCATCCGAACTTGGAGTGGGTGGACTGCTCCCAAGAGGCGATGAAGGGGTCCATGATGTGGCAATTCGAACAGAACTGAGGAGTGCTGGTCACGTAAAAAGGCACGAAAAGGAAGGCCACGGCAACCGCCGCCAGGCCAAACCCCACGAGGATCAAGTAGCGTAGACGTATCCGAACGGCCCGCCCACCCGCATCATAGATGCGAAAACGGAACGGGTTCCTCCCACCGTCAGACAACAACAGCTCCTTCTATTGTAAGCAACGAGATGGGCGAACATCCCGAGGCCTCGACAGCCCACCCCGGCGAAGGGGTTTTCACGGACTACAAGAGACTCCTCACTTGCTCCGATTGTGCCAGATTTGCTGGAGCTTTGTAAGAAGTCCGCCGCTACAATGGCTAAAGCAAGAGATTTCACAAGCCCCTGCAGTCTGCTACTATAGCACCCGTCTACACGCTGTCCAGATCATGCCTTCGAGGCCCGAGGATACTCAGGGGGAGCTCAGTTGGGATCGCGATTCGACTTTCCGAATTTTGTCGGACTGCTCTTTCTGGTGGGGGGGGTCACTCTGTGGACCCTGGCCGTTTTCCAGTTCCTCGAGTTCGACATCGTCCAGTTTCTGATTTTCACCGTCCTGGGCTTCATCATGGCGATCTCCGGCGGCTATCTGCTAAAACCCCCGGGAGCCCGTTGAGCCGAACGCCGGCTCAGTCGCGCCCGCCGGGGCGGGACGAACTCGCGGATCCGCTCCCACCCGAGAACGGCGGCACCGACGCCCACGACGATCCTCGGCTCGACACCACGGCCTGGCGAATCTTTGGGCTTCGTCTCCCGCGGCGCTGGACGGTCTACTTCCGGGTATTCGCCGCCCTGCTCCTGGCGTTGGCGATGCTCTGGTGGTTCACGCGCGACGTCACCTATGTCGACAACGTCAAGGTCGCGGGGATAGACGCCGTGCCGCCCGCCCAAGAGGAACCGCTGCGTGAGGTGGCCACGGAACTCGCGGCGATGGTGAACTGGCTGGCCGACCGCGGATACGCCTGGCAGTCAGGGGGGCTGCCCTCACTGCGGGCGGGAGATGCGCTCACGGAAGAGGAGGCCGCCCGCTTGGTCGCGGTGGGCACGGCGGAGGTGGGCGGGGGTTCCTCGCTCGACCAAGAGGAGGGACAACAGGAATTTGCCGCATTCTTGGAAGAGCGTGGTTGGCGGCTTTCCGAAAGCGCAGAAACCGGCGCCGATGCCGCGGTCTTCCGAGCCGATCCGCTCGAGGCGCTGCTAGAAGTGGGTTCCGCCGACCCCGGAAGAGAGCGGCTGACTCTCAGCGTGGTTGAGTAGATGCCCCCGAGGGGCCCGTCTAAGAGTCCCGTCGGACCGCGTTGCTGTTGCCGGTCCGCAAGTCCTCGATCAGCCGTTTTGCCTCTTCCAGGGGAAAGCGGGCGAATTGTTGTTCTTCCGCGAGCCTGACCGCCCTATCCAGACTTCTGATCGCCTCTTCGCTGTTGCCTCCCAAGGCATGGGCCAGCCCTAAATTGTAGCTGATCAGGCTGTCGCTGGGAGCGAGACCCACGGCCCTATTCAGGGTGACGACGGCTTCCTGGTTGTGGCCCAGTTCCATGAGGGCGATCCCCGTGTCGGTCAGCACGCTCATGTTGTCCGGTTCCTGCTGAAGAGCCGTGCGATAGTGCTCCACCGCCTGCAGAAACTCTCCCTGATCAAAGAGCACGTTCCCCAGGTTGATGTGTGCGGCCAGATCCTCTTCGTCCTCTCGAATCCGACCGCGATAGTAGTCCTCCAGTATCGACGGAGCTATGCCAAGACTCTGGAGCAGTGAGGAGTCGTCCACCTGAGGCAGGGTGGCCACATTCACCTGGGCCGGCCGGGTTACGTACAGATAGGCGGTCGACGACAGGAAGAGGAGCGCGAGAAAAGCGAAGAGCAGCGTCCATCGGCGCTCGCGGGCCCTTTCGAGAAGCCCCCTCTCTTGCTGGTGCAGCCGGTCCAGCTTCCCCTCGAACCGGTAGGCATCGATCCCCATCGCCTCAGCACGCAGCAGCATATTCAGGTCGTTGGTGACCAGGGTCGCTCGCACCAAGGGCCGCCGGTTGATCGCCCAGGCGTGGGCGAGAATCAGGTCGTCCGTGCGCTCCAGGTCGAGGTCCACGGGGGCATCTTCGAAATCACCTTTGGACTCGACGCGCAGAGTTGAACCATTGCCGAGGGGAACCCCATCGACCAGGCGGCCATGCTGGGAGGCTTCGAAGAGCAGCCGGGTGGCCTTGCGTCCGTGATAGCGGATGCGTCGATCTTTACCGCGGCGCTTGAGGTGATCCAGTTCTTTGAGCACGGCGGCGGGCACCACCACCTCCGATCCAGAGAAGAAATAAAGCACTTCCGGATCGTTGAGGAGGGCGTTGGTGTCGACGACGTAGACGCGGCCGGAGTTCACGGAAGGATGTTAGCACGCGCCCTCCGGACCACTGATAGGCCCTGTTCGCTCTCCGGCGAAGCTCCAGGGCGGAACGGGGCTAGGGAGCCTGCGTTTGGGCGGGAGCTCCGGTGCTCGCCTGCTCCAGGCCGGCGGTCAACGAGTCGGTGGTCGGGGCGAAGGTAAAGCGGCGGACGTGGCTCAGATCGCTGCGGGCTGAGAGCCGGCTGATCTTGACCACATCTCCCGTGCGCGGGGCATGCACGTACATGTCATTGCCCATATAGATGCCGACATGGTGCACCGGCCGGCCGAAGAAGACCAGGTCCCCCGCTTCGGGCGCGTTCAGGGGAACGCCATAGCCCATCATCGCCTGGTAAACGGAGTAGTGCGGCAGGTAGACCCCATGCTGGCGGAAGACGTAGAGGGTGAGGCCCGAGCAATCGAAGCCGGAGGGGGTCTCGCCTCCCCAGACATAAGGCACCCCGAGATACTTGAGGGCCGTCTTGACCACCGCGTTGCCGTCACTCGTGAGAAAGGCCGCCAGGTTGAAGTCGGCCGGCATGACATTGCGGGCGACGTCCAGTTGCTGGTTAACCAACTCCCGGATCTCCGCGTTTAGCGTATCGAGATAGGCCTGGCGCTCGGCCACCTTGCCCTCGATCACGCGGCGCTGCTGGTCGAGCCGCTCCGAGGCGACAGTCACGTCGTAGATATTCCGCGAAAGGTCGTCGAGGAGGCGGTCGACTCGCGAACGCAACGATGAAGCTTCGCTCACCCGCTCTTGGTCGTCCTGGGCAAGAGTTATCAGGAAACTCATGCGCTTGATCAGATCCTGAACGTCGGTGGTATCGAGGAGGAGTTCCAGGGGGGAGGAATCGCTCTTGTATGCGCCAATCACCCGCTCTTCCAGGATCGCCTCGAGTGTCTCCAGTTGCTTCTCGGCCAGAGACAGTTCCCGGCGCAGGCTGTCCGCCTCCGTTTTGGCTTCTTCTAGTTCGATCATGCGGCGGTTGTACTCCTCGACGACACCCGCCAGTTCGTCGTCCATCAACTGGATCTCGGCTGCGACCCGGATGACCTCCTGCTGCTTGGCCGTGATCTCCCAGGAAAGCGCCTCCATCTCCTCCACCCGCCTCTGGACTTCAGCGGCCCGGCGCTGCGCTTCGTCCGCCTGAGAGAGACCTCCGGGGATACTCCCGGAAAGCTCAGCGATCTGCTGGGCCTGGCGCTGGGCTTCCTCGGCTTTCCGCTTCACTTCTTCCAAAGCCTTCTGCTGCTCATCGGAACCCGAGAATAGCGGGGCCGTGATCACGGTGGTGTCGGCATTGGCCGGGTCGCCTGCCGCCGCGGGATCGTTGGGAGCGAGAGTCGTGCCCGTGGTCGCATTGGTGCTGCCGGGAGCAGCCAGGACCGATGCCGAAAGCAGGGGAGTGAGTAATGCCGCCAGAAGGAGCATAAGGCCCACGACGCGGAAGGCGGCGTGGGGGATCATGCGGCGACGTCCATCCTCTAAGCTCGGCAGCGAGACCACCCTCCTTCCTTACCCTCCCGGCGCGAAGCTATCCCACTCCGCACAGCATCGGCCACCGCCAGCGGTGACTCTCCATGATTAGACTGTAGCGTCATCCGCCCTCGGCTGCCAGTGCAATAAAGCGCATCTTGGGGAAGGGACCTCAGCAACCCTGGCGAACCGGCTCATACACGCAGTAGGGCTCCTCGGCCAGGTAGTCCCCGGTTACCTCGTAGGCCCGCGCCCGGCAGCCCCCGCAAACCCGGCGGTACTCACAGATGCCGCACTTGCCCTTGAGCTTGGATACGTCCCGCAGATCGCGGAAGAGTTCGGATGTGCGCCAGATCTCGCTGAATGGCTGCTGTTTGACGTCGCCTGCCGCCACGTCGAAGTAGCCGCAGGGCTGCACCTTGCCGGTGTGGCTGATGAAGCAAAAGCCGGTCCCGGCGAGACAGCCTTTGGAGTGAGAATCCATATCGCCGTGTCCGCGGGACTTGCCCACCCCGCCGGCCATCATGGCGTGTGAATGAGGATGCATCTTGAGTTCGGACAGATCGGTGCCGTCCTCTTTGGCCCGCTGGCGCATGATGCGGTGATAGTGCGGGGCGTCGGTGGGCTTGAAAAAGATGTCCGAGGTCTTCTGCCGCTCGTACACCCAGTTGAGCGTGCGCTCGTAGTCCTCCGGGGGAAGCTCTTCCGGTCCCAGCTGTTTGCCGCGACCGGTGGGAACCAGCAGGAAGGGATGAAAGGCTACAGCCCCAAGTTCCTTGGAGAGGTTGAGCAGATCGTCCAGGAAGTCCACGTTCAGCTTGGTGATGGTGGAGTTGATCTGCACCTGGACGCCGGCCTCGAGAGCGGTCTTAACTCCACGTACCGCGCCTTCGAACGCGCCGGTAACGCCGCGGAACTCATCGTGCATCTCGGCGGTGGGGAAGTCAATCGAGATAGAGATCCGGGGGATTCCCACCTCCTTCATTTTGCGCGCGGCTTCCGGCGTCACCAACGTGCCGTTCGGAGACATCACCACGCGCAGGCCGGCCTGATGAATAGCGTACTCGGCCAGTTCCCAGATGTCCTCGCGCATCAGCGGATCGCCACCGGTCATGATGAGCACCGGATTGGCGAAGGCGGCGATATCGTCCACCAAAGCCTTGCCCTGGGAGGTGGTCAGCTCGCCGGGGTAGGGACCCTTCTCTGCCGAAGCCCGGCAATGCCTGCAGGACAGGTTGCACGAGCGGGTGACCTCCCAAGCGATCAGCTTGGGCAGATACTGGATCTCCTCGGTCTGCTCCTGCGTTTTCTCCCTTACTTCCATCAGGCACTGCTCTCCTCGGCCAACCAGCGGGCCGCGTCCTTGGCGTGATACGTGATGATGATGTCCGCCCCCGCGCGCTTGATCCCAAGCAGCGTCTCGAGCACCACGGCCTTCTCGTCGATCCAGCCCTTCTCGGCGGCCGCTTTGACCATGGCGTACTCGCCGCTGACATTGTAAGCGGCGACGGGGTAGCGGGTTTCCGTCTTCAATCGATAGATCAGGTCCAGGTAGGGCAGAGCAGGCTTGACCATGACGACGTCAGCCCCCTCCTCGATGTCTATCAGGGCTTCCCGCACTCCCTCGTCCGAGTTGGCCGGGTCCATCTGATAGGAGCGGCGGTCGCCGAAAGCCGGGGGCGATTCGGCAGCGTCCCTAAATGGGCCGTAGAAAGCCGAAGCGTATTTGGTGCTATAGGACATGATCGGCAGCTCGGTGTGCCCTTCCTGGTCGAGCGCCGAGCGGATGGCGCCCACCCGGCCGTCCATCATGTCGGAGGGCGCGACCACGTCGATCCCGGCGTGGGCGAGACTGACGGCCGCGTTCGCGAGAAGTTCCAGCGAGACATCGTTGAGCACCCGGTCTTCCTGCACCACGCCGCAGTGCCCGTGGCTCATATATTCGCAAAGGCAGACGTCGGCCATCACGGTCAGCTCGGGCACCTCCTGCTTGAGGGCCCGCGTCGCCATCTGCACTACGCCTTCGGGGTCGTAGGCGCCGGAGGCAGCCTCGTCCTTCTGCTCCGGGATTCCAAAGAGGATTACGCTCTTGACGCCCAGTTCCGCCACCTCTCGCGCTTCATCCACCAGGTGGTTGATCGAGAACTGGAACACGCCGGGCATGGAAGCCACCGGATTGCGGACATCCTCGCCGTGGATGACGAACATGGGGTAAACGAAGCTGCCGGGATGCAGGCGGTTTTCGCGGACCAGCCCGCGGAGGGTCTCACTCTGCCGCATGCGGCGCGACCGGTACTGGGGAAAGTACATATGCTGCGGGCACCTCCGGAACTAGGGACAAACCGGGTCTATTGGAGCGCTCTTGGGCGCAACCGAGAGAGTATAGCAACGACTCCGGCCGGGCTCTCGGTCGCGCCTTCCACCGGACTTCGAGCGGGATTATCTGGGCGAGTCGCCGCCCATTGCCGCCAGAGCCTGCACCAGCCCCTCGACGGTATACTCCCGGGCCTCGACAATCAGTTGCAGACCCTCTTTGCGCACCGTCTCAGACGTCATTGGCCCGATGGAGGCGGCCCTGATCTCGCCCAACCGTTCCTCGAGCCCCTGCGCACGGAACAGATCCGCGAAGTTCTTGACCGTGGAACTCGAGGTGAAGGTGACGTAGTCCGCCTCGAGCACCCGCCGGACCGCCCTTTCCTCAGGCTCCGTGGGCAGGGTGTCGTAGAGCGGAACCACTTCGACCACCGCCCCGGCGGCGCTCAGAGCCCGGGGGAGGAGGTCACGGGCTTTCCGGGCCCGCGGGATGAGCACCCGGGCGCCCTTTACCTCACTGTCCCCCAGCATCTCGAGAATGCCCTCTCCGACGAAGTCCTCAGGGATAAGGTCCGGCTGCAGTCCTCCGGCGCGACAGGCGGCTGCGGTCTTGGGACCGACGGCCACCACCGTTGCTTGGTGCAGTCGGCGAACGTCCAGGCCGGCCTCGCCTATTCTCTCGAAGAAACAAGCGACGGCGTTCGCGCTGGTGAAGATCACGTACTGGTAGCGACTGAGGCCTTCCAGCATGGCGCTGATCTCGCGGGAGCGCTCCACCGGTTCGATGCGGATGGTAGGAAAGGCGATCACCTCCGCCCCCAGGTCTCGGAGGCGGTCGATCTGGCCTAGCGCCTGCGCTCGAGCCCGGGTGACCACCACGCGGCGGCCAAAGAGCGGGCGCTGCTCGACCCAGGAAAGTTGCTCCCGCAGGCTCACGACGTCGCCAATGACGGTGATGGCGGGCGGGCGCAGCCCCGATTCCCTCACCTTGTCGACGATGTCGTCCAGGCAACCGACCACCGTGCGCTGACCGGGCAGGGTGCCCTGCTGGATCAGGGCGACGGGAGTGTCTCCCGGCCGACCCCGCTCCTTGAGCTTCTGCACGACCTGCGGCAGGTTCTTCACTCCCATGAAGATGACCAGGGTGCCGACACCGGAAGCCAACTTGTCCCAATCGAGGGCCGCGCTGTCCTTGGTGGGGTCCTCGTGGCCGGTAACGAAGGTGACGTGGGAAGTCAGGCCGCGATAGGTCACGGGGATGCCCGCGTAGGCCGGAACTGAGTAGCCCGCGGAGATGCCCGGCACCACTTCGAAGGGTATGCCGGCCTCGTGCAGAGTCATCGCTTCCTCTCCGCCACGGCCGAAGATAAAGGGGTCGCCCCCTTTGAGCCGCACCACCCGCCTTCCCCGGCGGCCGTGCTCGAGCAGCAGGCGGTTGATGTCGTCCTGCGGCACGGTGTGGGCGGCCGTGCGCTTGCCCACATAGATCAACTCTGCGCTGGAAGGGGCTGCGTCCAGCAGTACCGGGTCCACCAGACGATCGTAGAGAACCACTTCGGCCCGCTCGAGCAACCGCAGACCGCGTATCGTGATCAGACCCGGGTCGCCTGGACCGGCGCCCACCAAGAATACGCGTGGCTCGCGCCAGGCAGCAGCGTTGCTACGAGGAGTTCCGTCCACAGACAACTACCCCGCCGCCGGGGGCGGAGGTTCACAGGCGTCCGGGCTGTTAGGGGCGGCACAGGTGGTGCGGATCTCCTCCAGAATGACGTCGGCGCCCGCCTCGAGCAACTCCTGCGCCATTCGCGTCCCCAGTTCCTCGGGTCGCTCGGCCGGACCGCGCGCCTCCCGGCGCAGGTGGCGTTCCCCGTCGAGGCTGCCCACGTAGGCAACCAGAAGGAGCTCACCATTCTGCACAACGCCGCGTGCGCCTATGGGCACCTGGCAACCCCCCTCGAGGGTCCGCATCAGCGCACGTTCGGCGAGCACCGCCTGGCGCGTGGCCCCGTGGTCCAGCCGCTCGATGTAGGGGGCGAGCTTCTCGTCGCCGATTCGGCCTTCAAGCGCCAACGATCCCTGCCCAACGGCGCTCACCATCACCTCGAGCGGGAACTCGAAGGCCGCTTCTTCCAGCCGCCCCAGCCTTTCGAGGCCGGCCTTGGCGAGGATGGTGCCGTCCAACCTCTCCTCTTCGATCTTGCGGATCCGCGTCTCGACGTTGCCCCGGATGTCGACCACTTCCAGTTCCGGATAGTTCGCCAGAAGCTGGGAGCGCCGACGGAGACTGCTAGTGCCGATCACCCTGCCGGGTCCGAGTTCATCCACCGAGCTGAGCCCCCCGACGAAGACGTCGGCCGGATCCTCCCTGGGAGGAAAGGCCAAAAGCCCCAGACCCTCCGGCAGCGCTGTGGGGACGTCTTTGGCGCTGTGCACCGCGAGATCGATATCGCCCCCCAACAGAGCCTCCTCGATCTCCTTGACGAAGAGCCCCCGATCCCCGATCTGAGACAGCGGGGAATCCAGGATGCGGTCGCCGGAAGTGACGATCTTCTCGATTCGGACGTCCAGGCTTGGGTTCAGATCCAACAACATCTGGCGAACCAAGCGGGACTGGGTCAGGGCCAGCGTGCTCTTGCGTGAGCCGATGACGACGGTCTTCGCGCTGATGACTAGCTCCTCGAGTTTGAGTTTGTCTTGTCCTCGGACCCAAACCCGCTCGAGGCCCGGTCATTCTCTGAGGCTCCCGACTCGCTCCGGCCGGCGCCGTTCAGCTGGAAAAGCGTGCGCAGCGCCTCCGCATAGAGGTAGCCCTCGTCCGCCGCGGCTCTCTCTTTCACCGCCACGGTGGGGGGATGCAGGATCTTGTTGATGATGGAGTGCGCCAGGGCCTGCACCTTCTCCTGGTCCTCTTCGGAGAGGTCAGGCATGCGGCCCAGGAACTTGGTCAGTTCTTCGTCTTTGATCGCGGACGCCCACTCCCGGAAGGCGACCAGCGTGGGCAGCACGGTCAAGCTGCGGGCCCATTCCTCGAAGGAACCCACCTCCTCGGCGATGATCTCGCGCGCCCTCACCGCCTCTTGTTCGCGCTCATCCAGATTTGAAGCCACGACCTCCTGCAGGTCGTCGATATCGTAGAGATAGGCGTTGTTGACATGGTTGACCTCGGGATCGATGTCGCGAGGAACGGCAATGTCGATCAAGAAGATAGGGCGGTTCTTGCGCCTGCGCATGACTCCTTCGAGCAGCTTCCGGCCGATGATTGGGTCCGGGGAACCCGTGGAGGAGATCACGATGTCGGCCAGCTCCAGGTGCTGAGCCAGGGCCCGGTTGTGGGGGTGGGAGCCGACCTGCTTCTGGCCCCGCTTGGGATCCTCGTGCTCCTCTTGGAACCTCACCGCCTCGCCGCCGAACTTCTCCGCAAGCGCGACGGCACGTTCATACGTGCGGTTGGCGACCAGGATGCGGTTCACCCCGCGGCCCTTCAGGTGAGTTACCACGAGCTCCGCCATCTCGCCCGCGCCGATGACCAGCACAGGACGGTCGGCCAGATCCCCAAAGACGTTGCGGGCCAGGTCCACCGAGACCGAGGCGATCGAAAGCGACGCCTCGGAGATCTTGGTCTCGGAACGCACCCGCTTGCCCACCTCGAAGGAGCGGCGCAGCAGACGGTTGAGCATGGGCCCGGTGGTGCCGGATTCCTGAGCCACGGAATACGCCTCTTTGAGTTGTGCCAGGATCTGCGCCTCGCCCAACACCATGGAATCGAGCGAGCCCGCAACACTAAAGACGTGCTCCACGGCATCCATGTTCTCGTAGTAGTAGACGCTGTCGTCCAGGTCCGTGCGGCAGACGCCGGTGCTCGAGCAGAGACAATCCTTGGCCACCGTGCGCAGCGGCAGTTCCGTGCCGGCCAAGTAGACCTCGGTGCGGTTGCAGGTGCTGAGGACCACCGCCTCGGATACCTGAGCGCAGTCCACGAGGGTGCGCACGAGCTTCTGGCTGGCCTCGGTGTTCAATGCCACCTGCTCCCGCAGGCTAAGGCACGCAGTCTTGTGGTTGACTCCCAGTACGGCTAGACGCATGCTTAGGCCTTGCCCTGCCGCAGCCGGTCCTGCACCGCGGAGCGAACCGCGTCGGCGCCGCCCTCCGCGAGCAAACCGGCGAGATCCATACGGGCGAGCTCTCGGTTCAGCCTTTGACGCGACTCCTGATCCGCGTTCTGCTCCGCCAGAGAATCGCGGAGTTCGCCGAGGACCTCGACGACCTCTTCCCACCCATCGCCCACCCGCGCTTCAATATCGCGGCGAAGGCTTGCAGCCAGAGCCGGCGCCTTGCCTCCGGTGAGCACGCCAACCTGAAGAGAGCCGCGGCGAAACGCCGAGGGAACGTGAAAGTCCGATTCGTCGGAAGAGGTGGCCAGGTTGGCGAGGGCTCCCGCCGCCGCCGCTGTCCGGCCGATCTGCTCGTTGAGCACGGCATCGTCGGTTGCGGCAAAGACCAGCAGTTGGCCTTCGACGTCCTCCGGGCGGAAGGCGCGCGCGATCCAGTGCCAGCCCCGCTGATCGGCCGTGTTCGAGGCCGTGGGGAGCGGCCCCGAGTCTTTGAGTTGCCGGCCCAGCGCGGGCGCGACTACGGTGACCTGCGCGCCGGCCTCGAGAAGCGGCGGCAGCTTGCGCGCCGCCACGGCTCCCCCACCTACGATCAGACAGGGCTTACCCTCCAGCCGCAGGCCGGCTAGGTACAGCGGGACCGTGCTGTTCAGCCGGCTAGTTGAAGTCATGTCGCCCAGGAAGGAAGAGGTTGACGCCCAGGAAGGCGAAGAAGACTAGAAAAAGACCGGCGATCGCGAGAACGGCGGTGTTCCTGCCGCGCCAGTTGGCGAACTCGCGCAAGGCCACGTATCCGGCGTAGAAGAGCCAGGCGGCGAGCGCCCAGGTTTCTTTGGGCTCCCAGCGCCAGAAGGCGCCCCATTCCTGGTAGGCGCCGATTCCCCCGGTGAGGATGCCCACGGCCAGCAGAGCGAGCCCGACCACCACGCTCTTGGAACTCAGATTGTCCAAGAGGTTCAGCGCGGGAAGGCGGTTGGCGAAACTTGGGCGGGAGGCCCCTCGGGCCGCGACCCAGCCTACGGCCAGGGCCGCGACCAGGCCGATGGCTGCGCCGGCCAGGATGATGGTGACGTCGGCTCCGGAGTATGCGTAGACCCGGTTGCCCGCGGCATCCTCGAACAAGGTGGGGTCGGCGATGAGGTAGCCCGCGTAGAGCCCGGTGCCCAGTCCCAGCGCACCGGCCAGTGTCAGCACCAGATGCCTTACCTGCCGATATCGCCGCTTGAGCAGGTCCTCCTGCACCACGTAGAAGAACGCGGTGGCAAAAGCCAGGGCGAAGGCGGCGTAAGCCAGCAGGCTGACCCCGACGTGCACCACCAGCCAACCGCTGTCGAGCTCCTCGGGGAGGGCGCGGTCGCCTTCGTAGAGCACCTGACCCACGCCCACCGTGAAGAACGCGGCCGGGATCATGATCAGGGCCGAAGCTGGGATCCGGTAGAGCCGATCCACGATCAGATAGATCAACACGATCGACCAGGAGAGAAAGACCATCGACTGGTGCAGATCGGCCAGAAGCGGCCACCCCGCGCTGATCCAGAGCAGAATCAGGGCGATGGTGTGAAGGGCGAAGCCGGCGGTCAAGGTCAGCAAACCAAAACGCTCCAGGTCCGCACGGCGGTAGGCCAGGCCGAGGACGTATAGGACCACCACGACCAAGTAGACAAAGGTGACTAGACCGAATAGGGTCTGTTCGATTTCCTGCACGAGTCCTTACCGATGGAGTAGGGGCCGCTCCGGCCGTGACTCGGCCGCCGGAGCGGGATTATACCAGCAATCCCGCGCAGTTCGAGCCGTCACGGGGTCTCGGGGGAGGGCCCAGCAGCCTTCTGCCGAGGGGGAGTGGCGGCGCATTCGTGGGCTTCGCCGCGCAGGGTTTCCACCGCGTGAGGCAGGGCCCCGGCGACCACGGCGAAAGTCTCCCGGCAGGCCTTCGGACTACCGGGCATATTGATGATCAGCGTGCGGCCGCGGGTGCCGCTCAACGCCCGGCTGAGCATCGCGTGTGGGGTGATCGCCAAAGACGCGGCCCGCATGGCCTCGCCAAATCCGGGCGCGCGGCGGTCGATAACAGCTTCGGTGGCCTCCGGGGTGCGGTCTCGCGGCGCCAGGCCTGTGCCCCCGGTGGTTAAGACGAGGTCCACGCGGGTCTCGTCGGAGAGTTCCACCAGTACGGCCGAGATCTGGTCCTGCTCATCCGGAACCAACCGCGTGGCCACCACCTCCGCGCCGATTCCCCGAAGCAGTTCGGCGAGCACCGGGCCGGAGGCGTCCTTGCGCTCACCGGCGTGACCCTTGTCGCTCACGGTGACTACGGCGGCGCGCATGGTCACTCGGCCGCCCCACGAGAGACCACCACGATGGCATCCCCGGCGGAAACGTCACCGCCGCGTATCACCCGGGCGAAGATGCCTTCCCGCGGCATGACGCAATCTCCCGCCTGATAGTAGATGGCGCAGCGGTCGTGGCATACCTTGCCCAACTGAGTTATCTCCAGCAGGGCCGGCCCCGCCTCGATGCGGCTCCCCACAGGCAGCGAGAGCAGATCGATGCCCAAAGTGGTCAGATTCTCAGCGAAGTCGCCCGGTCCTACGTCCAGCCCCTTGGCGACCATCTTGTCGATGGATTCCTGGGCCAGCAGGCTCACCTGGCGGTGCCAGGACCCGGCGTGACCGTCCGCTTCGATTCCGTGTTCCTCGCGCAGAGTGGCCCGCTCCACGGGCTTCTTGCGTTCGCCCTTACCCGGGCTCACATTCACGGAGAGTACCCGCGCATCGGCCTCGGTCGTATGCTCGGTCTGACTCTGTGCCTCGATTTCCCCCGATTCAGCCTCGATCCGCACGTAGTCCTCCTTGCCGCCGGTCTTCTCCAGTAGGCGGATGTCTCCGATAACCATTCCGCGATCCACCGCCTTTGCCATGTCGTAGATGGTCAGTGCCGCCACCGAGACCCCGGTCAGCGCCTCCATCTCCACCCCGGTCCGTCCTTCGGTGCGCGACGTGCACTCGATCTCGATCGCGCTCTCCTCGACCAGCACCCGAAACTCGATCTCCACCTGGGTGAGCGGCAACGGGTGGCAAAGGGGGATCAGTTCGCTGGTCCGCTTGGCGGCCATGATGCCGGCAATCCTGGCGACCGCAAGCACGTCACCCTTGGGCAACGCCTGCTCGCGCAGAAGACGCATGGTGCGGGCGGCCACCGTTACGCGGGCACCGGCCCGCGCCATCCGCCGGGTCACCGCCTTGCCGCCGACATCGACCATTCGCGCTTCGCCGCGCTCGTCGACGTGGCTGAGTCTTGCTTCGCTCAAGGGCCTGGCCTCCTCGTCATCCGCCGATCTGCGACATTCCGCGACCCCCAACCCCGGCTTGAGGTCGCGCGTAGGTCTTGCTTCCCAGGACCTGGTTCACGAGCGCCAGCAGCCCCTCCCGGTCACGCCCCCTAACCGCCACCGAGACGTCGGTCTCCTCCTCGGAGAACAGGCAGCTCTTCAAGCGGGCGTCGGCCGTCAACCGCAGCCGGTTGCAATCGCCGCAGAAGTGATCCGAGACCGAACTGATCACCCCAAGAGTGCCGGCATGACCCTCGAGCCGAAAGTAGCGCGCCGGGCCAAAACCTCCGGGAGAGGCCACCGGTACCAGCGCCCCCCGCTCCGATAGAGCCGCGAGCAACTCCACCCGGCTGAGCCGCTCGCCCTCCTCGCGCGGGCCGCAGCCGCCCACCTGCATCCATTCGATAAAGCGCACGTGCAGAGGGTGCTCGCGGGTCAGTTCCACGAACGCATCAAGTTCCTGTATCAGCTCCGGCAGCATGACTGCGTTCAATTTGACCGGAGTGAGCCCGTGGGCAAAAGCGGCCTCGATACCGGCGAGGGCCTCATCCAGCCTCCCGCCGCGCGTCAGCCGCCGATAGCGTTCGGAATCGAGAGAATCCAGGCTGACATTGACCCGAGAAAGACCGGCATCCGCGAGTTCAGCCGCGAATCTGGGGAGCAGGATGCCGTTCGTGGTTAGGGAAACGTCCTCGATGCCCGGCAGCGCGGCCACCCGGCGGACCAGGTATGGCAGGTTCTTGCGTACCAACGGCTCGCCGCCCGTAAGCCGAACCTTGCCGATCCCCAAGCCGCGCACCGCGTCGACGAAGAAGACCATGTCCTCGTAGGAGAGTATCTGCTCGTGCGGCTTGTAGGGCACGCCCTGCTCGGGCATGCAGTACACGCAGCGCAAATTGCAGCGGTCCGTGACCGATAGCCGCAGGTAATCGACGCGGCGATGAGAGGGGGCGACGACATCCCTCACGCGGAGACACCTTTCTTGTTCGCACAGGCCCGCAAGATGCGTTCCTCCACCAGTCGCGCAACGAGCAGGTGGTCGTCGAGCCCGTATACAGGGACGGCGTATCCTGGGAACTCCTGATCGCTGACGATGGCCAAGAGTTCGTCCACAGAGGATACCAACTCCGAGCTTCGCGCTTTACGGGACACCTCGATTTTGGGCGCGGCCTCCTCTTTGAAGCCCTCCGTGATCAAGATGTCCACGGTTTCGCCCATACGCGCCCCGAGCTCGAGCAGCGAGCGTTCCGCGGCGACGTCATTGATCCAGACGTACTTTTCCGCCGAGCTAACCCCGGTGACCACCGCTCCCGCCTGCCGCAAACGGTAGGAGTCGGTTCCGGGTAAGTCGACCTCGAAACCGTGCCGATCGTGCTTGACCACCCCCACCCGATATCCCAGCCGCGCGAGTTCGGCGATGACGCCCAGGAGGACACTCGTCTTGGCCGACTTCTTCTTGCCCACGAAGGACACCGTGGGGACCGCCGCCTGGGCGAAGAACTCGCGCACTCGCGGGGCGAGGTCGTAGACACGGGGACCCCAGTCTGCGAGACCATGCGCCTCGCCCCTCGTAACCCTCTTGCCCGCCTGGCCCGCCACATCCGGCTTGGCCTTCTCGGCCGCCTCAGCCTTCTCGGCCGTCTCGTCCGCCACACCCGTATTGGCCGTTTCGGCCGGCGCACGCGAGCTTGTTCTCGACGGCACCTCGGCTCGCGCGATCTCCTCGGCCCGAGCCAGTTCCTCGGGAGTGTTCACGTTCATGAAGATGATCCGCGGGTCGCCAAACCGACCGTCGGCCACGTCCACGTAGCGCACCCGCAACCGCTCGAAGAGCCGGTCCAGGCGACGGCCCCCTTCGGCCATGAAATCCTCTACCACGGGCACTGCGGAACGCGCGTAGACGGCGGCCATGGGCTCGAGGTAATCGCCGTGGGACGCAACCACCACCTCATGGCCCGGTGCAGCCTGCGCCAGACAGCGCAGCAGCAAAGGATCGACGAAAGGCATGTCGCAGGCAAGGCAGAGGACGTGCTCCGTGGGCGTGGCCAGCAATGAGGTGTAGATGCCGACCACCGATCCACGCTCGCAGACGGCGTCGGTCAGCACGGGCAGACCCAGGTGGCGCAGTTGCGCGGGCTTGTTGCTCACGATGAAGGCGTGACCAAAGCTGGGGGCGACTCGGCCTATCACCCGGGCAATCAGAGGCTGACCGGCAAAGTCGACCAGTGCCTTGTCGACGCCCATGCGGCGGGAGGCCCCGCCGGCCTGAATGGCGAGGCTAACCTGCGAGGGGCGAATGGGTCGCCACCTCCGCCTGCATTGTCGACGCGCTGTCTCCGTCCGGGGGAGATAACGCGCTGCCTCCGTCCGGAGACAACGCACTGCCTCCCGCTGCGGGAATCACATGGATGGCGGTGGCTTTCACCGAGGCGTCCACTACCAACCCGGGCGACAGCCCGAGATCCCTGGCGGACGAGCGGGTGACCAAAGAGGTAAGCAGGGCGGCTCCCCGCTGAGGCCGGCCCGCGTCGGGCTGGAGGCGGATCACCGCCCTCACCACCGGACCGGTCGGCTCGATAGAGTCCACGACCCCCCTCCAGCGGTTACGCATGCTCGTCGCCGGGGGGGAAGTGGCGGCGGGGATACCGAGCACCACGTCCTCAGAGCGGATCGAGATGGTGACGGCGTCCCCGGGAGCGCAGTCAGAAAGCGCCTCGACCTCGACCCCTTGATCCGATAGAAACGTTACCTCTCCCTCATCGGCCCGCACCACTTCGCCCAACCAAAGATTGTCCACGCCCATGAACTCGGCGACAAAGGAACTGCTCGGCCGGGCAAAGACGTTCTCGGGCTCGCCGACCTGGACGATTCGCCCCTCCCGCATGACGGCTACCCGATCCGAGAGCAAGAGCGCCTCGCCCTGATCGTGGGTGACTAGCACCACGGTGGTTTCCAGCCTTTTGATTAGATCGCGCAGTTCGCGACGGAAACTCCGGCGAAGGCTAGGATCCAGGTTGCTCGTGGGCTCGTCCAGAAAGAGTATCTCCGGATCCAGCACCAGGGCGCGGGCGAGGGCGACCCGCTGCAGTTCTCCACCGGAGAGTTTACGCACGTCCGCCCGCGCAAACTGAGTGAGTCCCACGAGCTCCAGGGCGTCGGCGACCTTGGCGGGAATGCTCCTGCGCGCTTCGCGGCGGAGCTTCAGACCGTAAGCCACATTGCTCTGCACGTCCCCCTGAAACAAGAGCGGCCGCTGAAAGACCACGGCCAG
>JAGXFV010000049.1 GCA_024637095.1 Actinomycetes bacterium | reverse complement strand
GGGCTTTCCGAGAGCGAAGGGCTGCCGGCCTCGGAGCCGGAGGCCGCCGCCGTGTCTTCGGCATTTGCCGTGCCGCTGTCATCAGTCCCGTCCGTTTGCGTTGAGCTCACGTCGGTGCCCTCGGGCGCCTCTTCGTCCTGATTGCTTTGGTTTGCATCCGTGCAGGAGGCCAGCGCCAGCGAAAGTGCCACCAGCATGATCATGAGTAGACTGAGCAAGGGCCGAGCCCTAAGCGCTCCCCTGAGGTGAACGCGCATACGTTCCGTCCTTTCCGCCATCTTCTACGCCGAAGAATCCTCTCCGACTGCTTTGCTCCACCCTATACCCAGGCTGTGAAGAAAGCGTGAGAGCAAAATGCGCATCCCTCGGAGCGAAGGATTAGGCGAGCGAAAGCAGGATGACGACGACACCCAGAATGAACGTATATACGGCGAAGGGGCGCAGTCGATGCTCCCGGAGAAAGCGCAGCATGAAGTGAACGGCGAAGAGCCCCGAGAGTAGCGCCGCAACCGCGCCTGCGATGAAGACCCCGGTCTGCCCTCCAAAACCGGCGCGCAGGTCACCCAGGCTGAGAAGCCCCGCCCCCAGGATCACCGGGACACTGAGAAGGAACGAGAACCGTGCGGCGGTCTCTCGGTCGAGACCCAAGAAGATGCCGGCCGCGATGGTTGCGCCCGACCGGCTGATCCCCGGAGCGATCGCCATCGCCTGAAACAGGCCAATGATCAGACTGTTGACCGGTCCCAAGCGGTCCAGGGGCGGCCCGCCGCTGCGGTGTAGCGTCAGGCGGTCGGCGACGACGAGCAAAGCGGTCGTGACCAGCAGGAAGATCCCGACCGCAAGAGTGGAATCGAACAGAGATTCGAAGAAGTCCTCGAGCAGTACCCCGGCAAGACCCGCGGGTATCGTGCCCAGCCCCAGCCACAAGCCCAGACGGCGAAAGGCTTTGGCTTCCTCCGGCGTTAGCCGCCCGGGAGCCAGGAAGGCTAGGACGATCTTGTAGATCTCGGCCGCAAAATACCCGATGACGGCGAGTGCTGTGGCCAGGTGCAGCAAAACGTCGAAGGCCAGGCCGGGCGGCTCGGTATTCATGAACTCGGGAACTATAACCAAGTGTCCCGAACTGGAGACGGGCAGGAACTCGGTGAGTCCTTGCACGATTCCGACAATGATCGCCTCGATGATAGTCAAGTCATCCCGCCTCTGGCTTGGGTGCCCTCTGCGGGGAACGAGAATACCTCAAGCGGGCGCCGGAGCGAAGCAGACGCGAAGCCGGCTAGCGGCCGATGGGAGATGAGAGCCGGGCGGGGGTCATCACCGGCTGGAGACTGCGGATGAGCAAGAATGCGGCAGTGGCCTTGAGTAGATCACCGGGGAGGTAGGGCAGGAGGCCGGCCACGATGGTTTCTCTCACCCCGAGCCCGGTGACCGCGGAAAGCCAGGGAAGACCGACCAGATAGATCGCCGCAGAGGCCAGAGCCAGACCAGTGGCTGTCAAAATGATGCCGTGCGCCCCCCAGGGTCCCTGCTGGGCGGACCGACCACGTGTGGCCGATCGCGCGAACCAACCGACAATGAAGGCGGCGGGCAGGAATCCCCATAGGAATCCACCCGTTGGACCAAAAAGGATACCGGGGCCCCCGGTGCCCCCGTGAAACACCGGGACGCCGACGAAGCCCAGCGACAGGTAGACCGCGGTGGCCAACACACCATAACGCGGGCCCAGGAGCGCGCCCGTCAGAAGCACGCCAAGGGTCTGCAACGTCAGTGGCACAGGGGTAAACGGCAGGGGAAGGGACACCCAGGAAAGCACGGCGAGGACCGCCGCCATCATGCCCACGAGGGCCGCCGCCCGCGGGCCGCGAACGCTCTCGAGGCCCTCCGACCAGTGAGGTGGGGCGGGCGGCGCAGATTGATTCCGGGTCTTCCCCTGCTTGCGAGCCATGAGTGAGAGGCTAAGGTTGAATTGCCCTATTGTCAACCTCTATCCGCCGAGTGGTTTACCAATCTCCGGCAGCACGGTCGCCTCCCCAAAGGGCAGCGACACGCGCCCCCGAGGGGTCATCAAGAGAAGCTCACCCTCGTCGCCGATGCCTTCGACGACGCCGTCGATTGCCTCGGCTTCCGACGAAGTCCCCTGTTTGACCAAAACCCGGCGGCCGGAGAGAACGTCGTACTCACGGAAAGCGGCGATGATCTGGGCCTGCCCGCCCTCCAGGGTCTGGCCGATGCGCTCTTCGAGCTGGAGGAGGAGGCGACTGAGAAGGGGAGACCGCGGAACGCTGCTCCCGGAAACCTCAGCGAGCGTAACCGGGGGCGGGGCCCCCTCACGCGCAGGGATGGCGTCATCCAGTCGTCCATTGACGTTGAGCCCCACGCCGACCACCGTCCAATGGATCTCGTCCATATCGAGCGATGCCTCAGAGAGAAGCCCACAGACTTTTCTGCCTCGCACGAGCACGTCGTTGGGCCACTTTAGGCCCACTTCGCCGGCGAGCCCGGGCAACGCCGCAAGCGTTTCCGCGACGGCCGTCCCCGCCGCCAGGACGACCAGGCGAAGCAGTCGGGGCTCGGCGTGAGGCCGGAGCAGCAGAGAGAAGGTCAGATCGAGGGCTTTCCGGCTGATCCATTCACGCCCCAGCCGACCCCGGCCCGCGGCCTGATAATCGGTCACGGCCGTGGTCCCGCTGGGCGCTCCAGTCTGCGCCAGCTCTTTCAGCACGTCGTTAGTCGAACCGACTGTCGGCAGGTAATGGTAAGGAAGACCCGGGCGGCAGAGATCCGGCGGCATCTGTTTGGCCCGTTCGCAGCCGATCGTGTGCCGCCGAGTTTCTCCGGGACCCCCGGGAACCGCCAGATGCCAGGGAAGGAACGCCTCGGGGATCAATAGGTCCGTCGGGGGATCCAGGACGTATCCGGCGCCGGGCTGCGAAGAGATGCTGAACCCGGCCCGGCGGAGGTGCTCCACGTGTTTGTGGATCGCGGCCCGGGATACGAGGAGGGAATCCGCGAGAGCCTGCCCGGAGGTCCGCCCGTGTCCATATAGCCTCGCCACGATGCGGGCTCGCTGCGCCACACCGGGCTCCAGCAGAGCCGCGGCCCCCGCCTCGGCCAGCCGCCGGTCGGACAGCGAGAAGTCGAGGGCACCGATGTCACTCATTGAAGATGGATGCCTAAGCGGGAAAAAATACCCGTCAAAAGGGGCCGGCGCGCTGTTCGCGGCAGATCGCTTCTGCTATGTTTCCTTGTCATTTTCATTACATACGGTCCTCCGCGGAGGTAGTTGCAACTTGCCCGCCACGAAAAAGCCCCACCGGCGGTCACGCCGGAAAAGACTCCTTGCGCTCGGCGGCGCTTTTTTTCTGGCGTTCGCTCTGGTGTTGTTCGCCGGCGACGGTCTGGTCCACTACAACAAAATTCACTCCGGTGTCGCCATTGCCGGCTATGACGTTGGCGGCCTCACTCGCGAAGAAGCCGTCGAGCAGTTGGACGCCCGCGCTCAGAGGGCGCAGGCGAGCGCCATCATACTAAAAGGTGACGGTCAGGAGTGGCCGGTCATGCCCACCAGCCTGGGGACCGTGCTCGATGTCAAGTCCAGCGTGCAGGCAGCGTTCTCCTCGACCCGTGAGCGAAACATATTCCGCGACGCTTCCCGCCGCTTCGCGCTCTACTTCACCGAGCTAGACCTGCCGCTGCATGGCACCATCGAGTCGGAGAGACTGAAGACGCTGATCGCGGAGGTCGCGCAAACCCTCGACAAACCCCCGGTGAACGCCAGCCTGACCGTCAACGAGGGGCACGTGAGGATCACCGAGGGATCCGACGGGTTCGTGGTCGACCAGGAGAAGCTCAAGACCGATCTCAAGTCCTTGCTCTTCTCGCTGCACGCGACCGATCTCCCCGTCCCCATGACAGTGCGCGAACCCGCCATCAAGGGCGCCGATACGGCTGAGGCCGTTGCCGAAGCCGAAACGATGATCAGCGATAACGTCGCTCTGGAGTATCAGGATCAGGTGTGGACGCTCGATCCGGCCCAGATAGCCGCGTATCTCGATTTTGCCGTCGAAGGAGAGGGAGATCGGGCACGGCTGATTCCCATCATTTCCGCGGCCAAGTCGGAGCCTGTCCTGACCGAAGCGGGTGAGAAGATCGATCATCCGGCGAAAAAGGCGACCTGGGAAACCAACGGCGAGACCGCCACCATCGTCCCGCACCAGAACGGCTTGGCAGTCGACCACGAGAAGACCGCGGCAGCCCTGACTACCGCGGCCAAATCGACGTCCAACCGCGTCGCCGATGCGGTGGTGACCGAAACTGAGCCGCAGCGCACCACGGAAGAAGCCGAGAATATGGGAATTGAGGTGGCCCTTGGACGGTTCAACACCGAGTTCGGCGGCTCGGACAACCGGCGGGACAATGTCCAGCGGGCGGCAGAGCTGATCAACGGCACGCTGATCGGACCGGGTGAGACGTTCGATTTCAACACCGTGGTCGGACAGCGCACTGCAGACAACGGCTTCAAAACCGCGCCCGTGATCATCGGCGGGAAGCTGGAGGACTCCCTGGGCGGAGGAATCTGCCAAGTGTCGACCACGCTCTACAACGCAGTCTTCTTCGGCGGACTGGACGTGACTGCGCGCGCGAATCACTCTCTCTACATCAGCCATTACCCGAAGGGTCGTGACGCCACCGTCAGTTGGGGCGGGCCCGAATTCCAATTCCGCAACGACACCGACAGCTGGATCTTGATCAAATCGGCCTCCTCCCGAAGCAGCCTGACCTTCGCAATCTACGGCAAGCCAACCGGGAGAACGGTCGACTACTCCACCGGAGACTGGTACGACGTGCAGCCTCCGACCGAAACTCGAGTAAAAACCGACGAACTGCTCGAAGGCCAGACCCGACTGGTGGATGAGGGGCAGACCGGCCGCAAGATCAAGGTCACCCGCAAAGTGACCGCTGATGGCAAGGTAATCCATGATGACACTTTCGTCAGCAACTACCCGATGAAACCCAAGGTGATCGAGGTGGGCACAAAGCCTGCCCCGACGACGACCACCGCGCCTCCGAAGAGCAGCTCGCCTCCCAAGTCGAGCACTTCGACCACCGAGGCGAAGAGCACGACCGTCAACACCGCAGCGAACTAAGACCGCGCGCCGCGCCGGGCACCGTCCCCGGCTCGATTGTCCTCGCGCGCCGCGTCGGGTTCCGCCTATCACCACGAGCCCTTCCGCCTATCACCACGAGGCCCAGTTTCGACGGCCTACGCCTGCCCCTCCGGCCGCCGGAGCGTTCTTCGAGGCCTCCTTTTATCGCTAGACACCAATTGGGACGACCAAACGAGATTATTTCGCTCTGGTGCTCAAGAACGCAGCTGCCCCCGCCGATAAGCAGGGCGAGAAGCACTACGGGAAGAGAGGTCCGCCCGCCAGATGTCGATGCCAGCAGCCACAATCTGCGTCGAGCCCGAACCCCGCGAGGTCACCGAAACCGCCATAAAGCTGATCGCGGTGAAAGCCTCGCGAAACGATCCCGACGCCTTCACCTATCTCTATCGCCTTTACTTCTCGCAGGTCTTCACCTTCATCAACTTCCGCATTTCCAATCGTGAGGACGCCGAGGATCTAGCCAACACCGTCTTCGAGAAGGCCCTGGGCGCTATTGACCGTTACCGGCCCAAGCCGGCGCAGTTCTCCACCTGGCTCTACACCATCGCGAAGAACTGCATCATCGATTACTACCGCAAGCGACGGCTCCCGGTGGATGACGAGGCCGAAGCCGCGGCACTCCCGATGAACGATCCGACCAGCGATCCGGAGGCGCAAGTTCTACTCGAGGAGTGCAAGCGCACGCTGAGGGAAGCTTTGAAGGAGCTGACCACGGACCAGCGCGAGGTCATAGAGTGCCGGTTCTTCTTCGAGCTTTCGATCATCGAAACCGCACTGCTCATGGGCAAGACCGAGGGCGCCGTGAAGGCCCTCCAGTTCCGCGCCCTCGACAACCTACACCAGTTGCTCACCGAGGAAGTTCTTTTCGTCTAGGGCGTCCCCGGCCAGGGACGCCCGAACTCCTCCCAATCGCCCGCGGCGGGTAGCGCCGCCGGGACCGCCCTGGGCTAGCCGTACCTGAGCAGACCCGCGATCTCGCCCAACTCCTTGAGCGCCGGGATGTCCTCCCCGATCTCCACGTAGGTGCCCTGCAGCACCGCGACTCTCATTGCTTCGCCGGCGGCATCCTCGACCGCAAGCATTCCGCCGCCGCAGACCGGGCAAGAGTCGGATTGGGTGAGACTGACGAAACCGCACTCGACACACCGGAAACCGGTGGGTCGGTATTCCTGATCCACCAGCAGACGCTGCACCTGGCCACGATAAAGCGCTCCGGTAGTGTCGCTGAAACCGGCGACGCCACGCCCGCCCGCTCCCAGCGATTCGCGGATGCGCTCGGCCAATTCCTGACGGCCGTGAGCGCGTCCTGTTTTCATGGCATCGCGGGCGCGGGAGATGGTCTGCTTGATGCTCGCGGTGGCGTCTAATGGGAATTCACCGACGACCCGAGCCGCGGCCCGCTGGCTCAGGGCCCTGCGGAAACCGCTGACGATGTCATGGTTACCGTTTAGGACGACCCATTGGATGCCCAACTCCTCAATCATCTTGTCGATGGCGGCCGCCACTTCTTTGTGATGCTGATCGATCAGCGACTCCTGGCGATTGGCAGCGTAGTACTCCTTGATCGGCACCTCACCGGTTTCCTGATTGCTGGACTTCAGATAGGGGCCGGCAAAGTCCTCCGAGCGCACCACGCGCAACTCATCAACCAGGTAGAGGTGACTGTCGTCCTTGCTCACCTGGGCAACCACGAACGGCTCGAACAGGGAGAGCACGCATAGCAGAGGGCGCAGATAAGGCGACTTGCCCACGACCAGCCGGTCTTCGAAACGAACGGGCAGCTCGATGCGCTCGAACACCCCGCCCGCCTGGTCGGCAAAAACCGCTAGTCCTTCCGTCTGCGGCGTGATGTCATAACTGAGCACGCCGCGTATGCGCTCGAGATCTCCTTCCAATGAGCGCTTCTCTTCTTGCGAAAAGTTGCGCTCCTTCATCATTTCGGTGAAAGCGCTATTCAGGAAAGTAGGGGTGTTCTTTCTCCAGTTCCCGAGACTGCTGGTGGAGACAAAGGCGGACATATAGTAACCACCGTTGGAACTCTGCGCTGCTGCGAGAGACTTGATCTTCTCCCTATCGATTATCATCTTCGCCCCTTTCTATTGAGGGAACGGCTGGTGAATCAGCGGAAAATGCGAGAAGGGAACGCTACGCGGCCCATTTTGCTGCGCGGCCTATTCCTTGTCTTCCTCGGCCGGAGCCTTCTTGGCGGACCCGCCTGGCGGCGAACCATGTTCCCGGCGGTAGCGCTCGTCTCTCTCTTTGAACTTATCCAAGAGAGTTGCCCGCGCCTTGTCGTTTTCCGCGTTCTCGGTGTTCAGCGTTCCTTCAGATGATAGAGAAGCCGTCATCTTCTCGGTGGGAGTGCGGGGATGTTCTTGGTCCGAGGACCTCACGTTGCGCTCGACCTTTTTGTCGGCCACGGAACCCTCCTTGTGGTTGGTCTTCGGCTATTTTTTACCCGGGACGCGATTTTGGGTAAACGGTCGGGGATGTGACCCAGGCTATCCCCCTCACCGACGTTTCCCATACGTCGGGGTCGGAGCCCTGAACCCAAGTGGTGCTTGAAACCCAATTACCGAATCAGCACGGCCCGTCTCCCCGGGAATGGCGAGATCGCTCAGGAACTGCGCATCTTGGCCGCATACCTGGCCTTCGAGGGGCAGTCGATCTATCGCGTCCTCGCCTACCAGAAGGCCGCGCGGGAGTTCGGCCAGCTGACCGATTCGGTCGCCCTGGCCACTCTCGAGGGGCGCCTGACCCAACTACCGGGAGTGGGCCCGGCGATCGAAGCCAAGGTACGCGAGTACATGGAGACCGGCCGCATTTCGCAGCTCGAAAAACTCCGCTCGAGCTATCCCGAGGGCGTATTGGAAATGGCCGAACTGGACGGAGCCGGGCCCAAGACCGCCCGGCGACTTTGGGATGAATTGCGGATCGACAGCCTCCAGGGAGTCAAGGCCGCAGCGGAGACGGGCCGCATCCGCACCCTCAAAGGAATGGGCGCTAAGTCCGAAGCCAAGCTATGGGCCTCTGCCGAAAGCGCCCTGGTGCGCGGGCCCGCACCTGCTCCGCGGCGGCTGCTCGGGCACGTGGAAGATCCGGCGCGCCGGCTGCTGGACGCCCTACTCGATCACCCGGCCGTCGTGCAGGCGGATGTCGCCGGAAGTTTTCGCCGCCGCCGTTCCACGGTGCGCGATTTGGACCTGGTGGCCTCCACCGACGAGCCAGAGGCGGTCGGGCGGTTATTCGGCGAGTTGCCGCTGGTCGCGCGGGTAGAGCAGTCGGGCATGACCAGGGTCCTTATCCATACCCACAACGATCTCGACGTCGACCTGCGCCTGGTTCCACCCGCCTCTTACGGCAACCTGCTGCAGCACGCGACGGGCAGTGCGCAGCACAACGTCGAGCTCAGGGGGTTTTCCCAAAAACGCGGGCTGCGCGTGAACGAGTACAACGTCGAGGAGGTCCAGACCGGGAAGCCTCACCCGTACGCCGAAGAGACAGCGGTTTACGAACTCTTGGGCCTGTCCTGGATCCCGCCGGAGTTGCGGGAAGGGCGGGGCGAGATCCAGGCTGCGCTCGAAGGCACCCTTCCCCGACTCGTGAGCCGGGAAAATCTGCGCGGCGACCTTCACGTGCATTCGGACTGGTCAGACGGCCGCCGGACGATAGAGGACATGGCGCTCGCCGCCCGCGACCGCGGGCTCGAGTACATCTGCATTTCCGATCACTCCAAGTCGATCGGCATGGGGATCGGCGTCGCCGACGACGACCTGCGCCGTCAGAGCGAAGAGATCCGCCTGCTGAGCGCCCGCCTGGACGGTATCGAACTGCCGGCCGGCTCGGAGGTGGACATCCTCGCCGACGGTGAGATCGACCTGCCCGACGACCTCCTAGCCTCGCTCGACTTCGTGGTGGCGAGCATTCACTCCGGCTTTCAGCAATCGGTCGAGCGGATCATGGCAAGGTTTCGTTCGGCTCTCGAACACCCGTTCGTGGATGCCATCGGTCATCCGTCCGGCCGGCTCCTAGGGAGGCGGGAGGGTTATCCCTTAGATATCGAGGAGTTGGCCGGGACGGCGGCGGCCACGGGCACAATGCTCGAGATCAACGCCTCCTACGATCGCCTGGATCTCCGGGCGGCTCATGCCCGCCGGGCCAAAGAGTTGGGAGCGCTTATCGTGATCTCGAGCGACGCCCACTCGCCGCGCGGCTACGACCTGCTGACGTACGGAGTGGGCGAGGCCCGCCGCGGGTGGTTGGAGGCCAAGGATGTCGCGAACACCCTGCCACTGGAGGAGTTCCGGGCGCGGCTGCGCCGTTCGCACCGCTAGCATGGCCGAAAATACGACGATATCGTGCGTCACTGACGTCCTCACGTATTTGTTAGGCGGTGCAAATGGGAAGGATCCCGCCGTAGCTACTGCGAAGGAGCGCGAACATGAGCGATAGGGAGCAGAGTGGTGGTCGCGGCGAAACCCCGGAAGGAGTCTTGCCGGCGGCAACCGAGCCACCGGCGGCAACCGAGTCCGAGCCGACGGTAGAGCCCCTGCCGAAGGTAGAGCCCGATTCGAACCTAGAGCCCGTGCAGATAGAGCCCGTACCCGACACCGCAGCCGCGGCCGATCCGGAGCCCGAGATCGATGCGGATACACCGCCACCCCCTGCAGACGCCTTGCCGCCGGTGCCAACAGCGGTACCGCCCGCTGATGCCCCGCCTCCGACTCCATCAACTGCAGCCGCTCCCCCACCCCCGATTGAGACCCCGGCCGAAACGGAGGAGGAGGATCGCGATAGGCCGCGCAGGACCGTGGGCATCATCCTCATCGCGCTCGGCGCTTGGTTCTTCCTCGAGCAATTCTTCGATTTCTGGAACTGGGGTGAACTTTGGCCGGTTCTGCTGATCCTGCTTGGACTTCTCCTACTCTTCCGGAGGTAGCCCGATGAACGCCGGCAGACTACTGATGGCGCTACTGCTCATCGGCCTGGGGGCGCTCCTCCTGTTTGCCAACCTGGGCTACCTGGATTGGGACTTCGTCGGCGCCGTGTGGCGGCTTTGGCCTCTGCTATTGGTGATCCTCGGCGTTTACCTGCTCTTTGGCAGAACGCGAGGCGGGCGGGCAACCGCGGTGATCTTGGCCGTACTTCTCGTGGGCATCGCGCTCGCCGTGTTTGCCTGGCAGGAGGGTTGGGATAACGGCAACCGTAATCTGACCGAGGGCGATATCGAGGGGCCCCGGGCGCGAGGGGTGGAGGAAGCCTCCCTGAGCGTAGACCTCGGGGCGTTGGACCTCGATATCAATAGTGGGGAGATCCCCAGAGTGGTGGAGGGCCGCTACCGCCTCGGCGACTCCGCGGAGATCAGAGAGCCGGCCGGTGACGCCTACGCCCTGGACATCTCTTCGGGCGATGGTCAAGGATTCGATTTCGACTTCCTGCCCTTTGGCAGTGATGGAGGCCAGTTCGTCGAACTCACCCTGGCGGACGGGATCGCCTGGAGCCTGGACATTAATATCGGGGCGGCGAGCGCGGATATCGACCTGGGACAGACCGTTTTGCGCGCGCTCAACGTCGACGCGGGCGCGAGTTCGCTCGACATCACCGTCGGAGAGGTGGTCGCGGGCGGAGATGCCGAGGTAACCATCGATGGGGGAGCCGGCGACTACAACCTGCGGCTGCCCTCGGAACTGGACATCACGCTCGAGACCGACAACGCGCTGTCTTCCACCAACGTCGCCGATGCATTCCGTGACGAGGATGGCATATTCGTCTACGAGGGGGGCGGCAACGACCTGCGGGTGAACATCAGCACCGGGGTCAGCTCGGTCGAAGTGGATCTCTACTGACCGTCGAGGGCCTGCCTTGGGGCGTTGCGTAGCTCGGCATATCGCTCGCACAGATCGCGGTACGCTTGTTTGATGGCCTTTTGCGCGCCGCCATTGTAGTTGGTCTCGAACTCATCGAGCACGGCCACCTGCCCGTCCACCAGATGGCTGCCGACGAGAATGCTCTCTACCCATTCACGGGCCACCGGCGTGATCAGCGTGATCGAACGCTGCCTGAACGATATGCGTGCGCCGATCGGCCCGCACGACCAGGACGAGCATCTGATAGACCTGCCCGGCAGCGGTCCCGCTAGGAAGTTTGGCGTAACCGCAGACCACTGCTTCGTTACCCGCCACGGGTTCTCCTAGTTGAGCGATGGTTGAGCGACGGTTGAGCTGCCGATTCTACCAGCAGGGGAGAATGGTCCCATTCAGGAGCCGCTCCGCCGGAGGTTGGCTTCCTCAGGCGAAAGCCTCCACCACCTGCGCCGGCAACTCCCGCGGACGCTGGTCCGCCCCCAGGCAGATGTGAAGCGTCTCCCCGGTTACCAACAGCAACCCGCTGTCGGCCTGACGGATTTCGTAGTCAAAGCCCAGCAACTTCCCCCGCATCTTGGCGACCCGGGTGCCGACCACCAGGCGATCATCGTATCGCGCGGGGGCTTTGAAGCGGAGTGAGGCCTCCACCACCATGAGATACCAGCCCGACTCCTCCATTTGCTGGTAGGAAAGACCGCGCGAGCGAGTGAAAGCCGATCGGGCGACCTCGAAGTAGACCAGATAGTTGGCGTGGTAGACGACGCCTTGCGCGTCCGTCTCCGCGTAGCGGACCCGGACCTCGGTGTGATGAGGCACGAGGGGTTCACCCGAGGGTTCGCGCCTCACCACCGGCCCGGAATGTGCGCCGACACCTAGCGGGTCCTCAGCCGGACCTTCACTCACTCGGTTCTTCCTGGCCGGCCTTTGCTTTGACGAAGGCGACGATATCGCGAGTCATGGCACCGGGCGTGTAGACGGCGGCCACACCTTTTGCGAGCAGATCTTCGCGGTCTTCCTGGGGTATGGTCCCCCCGGCCAGCACCATTATGTCCCCTGCCTCGAGTTCACGCAGGCAGTCCACGACCTTGGGCACCAGAGTCATGTGCGCACCGGACAGGATGGAGAGGCCGACGACATCGACATCTTCCTGGATGGCTGCCTGCGCAATCTGCTCGGCCGTCTGGTGCAGGCCCGTATAGACCACCTCCATCCCGGCGTCGCGCATCGCTCTGCTGAGGACCTTGATCCCACGGTCGTGCCCATCCAGTCCCGGCTTGGCCATCAGGACCCTGATCTTCCTTGCCACGGTTCCTCCTCTTCCCGTTTCCCGGGACCCCCCGGCCCGGAGGATGATGATTCTAGATGACCGAGCGCAACAGTTCCAAGGAACACCCCAGGACGAGGATCAGACCTCTCCTCCGGGAAAGGGCCGGTGAGAAGTAAAAATGGCCTCCAGCAAGCGATCGAAGGCCGCCTCCGGCATGGCGAAAAGGTAGCAACCGCAAAGAGCGTGAGCCACCCGGGCATCAGTGGGCTGCGGCGATCCGTCTCCGGGCGCGCCCCCAGTGTGGGGAATCATCACCGACTCACCACAACCCGGACAAGTGGCGGGTCGGGAGTTCGCGATGGGCTGCGGGAAGTTACCGTCAGGGTTCACTGAGGAATCATCGGCAGAAGACCTCTATTCATAGAGCCACTCAGCCAACATCGGGGCTCGGCGTGGGGCCGGGAGGATCGTGTGCGCCACCGGCGACGGGCCCACCGAAGGAAGCGATGAGGTACTCAACCACGGAAAACGGGTCCAGACGGCCTTCGTGAACCTCGGTGAGAAGCCAGCTTACCCGGGGGTCGTCCCGCATCATTTGTCTAATCTTCGACTGGAGACGATTCGCTGCGAGTGTCGCGACCTCGGCCTCGACATTGCTCTGCCGCCTCCGCTCCAAACGGCCCTCCTCGCCCAACCACCGTCCGTGATCCTGGATCGCCTCCCAAAGCTCGGGGACGCCCTCGCCACTAACCGCGTCGGTCAACAGCACCGGGGGGACCCAAGGACGATCCTCTTCTTCAGAAAGGTTGAGGAACGACTGGATATCGCGGGCGGTGGCCATCGCGCGGGGATGATCCTTCTTGTTGATCACGATGATGTCGGGGATCTCCATCACGCCCGCCTTGAGCGCCTGAATCGAGTCGCCCGATCCGGGCATGAGCACGAGCACGACCGTATCGACCACGCTGGCAACCTCGACCTCGCTCTGGCCGACCCCCACCGTCTCTAGGAAGACCACGTTCATCCCGGCGGCATCGAGCACCAGCGCGGATTGCGCAGCGGCTTCAGACAGGCCCCCCAGGTGCCCGCGAGTTCCCATAGAACGGATGAACACCCCGCTGTCAAGGAAATGCTCACTAAGGCGCAGGCGATCGCCCAGGACCGCCCCTTCCGAGAAAGGACTGGAGGGATCCACCGAGATGACCCCCACAGCGAGATCGACGCGGCGCACCACGCGGGTGAGTGCAGAGAGCAACGTGGACTTGCCGACGCCGGGCGGGCCGGTAACCCCCACGCGGGACGCCCGTCCGGTGTGGGGATAAAGTGTCCGGACGATCTGCCGGCCCAGCGGGTCGCGATCCTCGAGCAGACTGATTGTCCGCGCGATCGCGCGAGTGCTGCCCTCGAGGACCTGCTCCGCCAAGGGGGGCGGCGAAGTCACCTAGAGAGGGCGGCTTGAGCCCGGTGGTCCGCTAGGTTCCTTACTTCTTGACTTCGGCTTTTGCTTCGGCGTCGACTTCGGAGGTCTCGGAAACCGCCTTGCGCAGTTCGTCCTCGCCTTCCTTGAGCCCCCGCTTGAAGTTCGTGATCGCCTTACCGACGGAATTGCCCAGCTCGGGAAGACGCTTGGGACCGAAGATGATGAGGGCTAAGACCACCAAAACCCCAATCTCCATCCATCCGATATTCGGCATCGCGCAACTCTCCCTTCGCGTCCGCGGTCTATCCGCAAAGGCGGACGCACGTCGTTACCTGAGGACCAAGTATACGTCTTTTCCTTGTGTAGTAACCAAGGGAGCGAGGGGGTTCCTAAAGTTCGGCTTCCAGATATCCGAAATACCCTAAGTATCCTAGGGGAGGCAAAGTCGCTGGTCAGACTCTCGACATCTCACGGCTTCCACAACCCTGCGATCGACCTTTGTTCCTCGTTGCAGAAGGCCTACAGGGCGATCCGCTTTTACCCGCCGGATCATCCTCTCGCCAGCCACTGCCTCGACGAGCTCGCTGGTGCATTCGATCGCGCGCTTGCCGACGGCACGCTGCGCCTCGCGGTGTTCGAGAACTCGCTGACTTGTGAAGACGAGCCGGTATTCACCACCGATGACCTGCGAGAAGGCATCCCTTTCATCCTTTTTCGTGACGGCATTCGCTCCCTGACCTTCCGTACTGGGCTGGGCCGCGATGAGGCCGCGGAACTGATCGAAGCCCTCGGCCAGGCCCAAGAGGTGGACAAGGCGGACCACGACCTGGTCACCATTCTCTGGGAGAGGAACCTGCCCCATCTGGAGTACCAGGTCGCCGACCCTTTGCTCGAAGGAGAGACCTCAACGGACGGCCTGAGACAGCTGGCCTCACAGCTCCAGGGCAAATTGGAGGACGAGAAACGGGCGCGGCTCGTGCAGGCACCACATGCCGATTTGACGGAATCACTCGAGCTGGGTTCTCCCGGGCCTGAAGTCCTAGTCGGGACTGTGGTCCCGGAAGAGGAACTGATTCAGCTCGAACGGGAACTCGAACCCGAACAGCACATCCTCGAGGAATTCGGCATCGTTCTCCTAGAGACCTTGGCCAACGCGAACTCAGACGAAGACAGTATTGTGGCAGCAAGAGGTCTCGAGGACCTGGCGTCTTCACTGCTCGAGTGGGGGGATCTTGCCCGGCTGACTCGTCTGCTGGAGGAGACCGCGGCAATGCAACGCACCCTCGGGGAGCGTGCGGGACTCGTGGACAGCGTATTCGAGGGAATGCTCGACAAGGAGAAGATCCGCGCCTCGCTCGATTCGCTGGACGCTGCCGAGCCTGAGCGAAGGGAAGAGCTCACGGCCTTCCTCCTGATACTGAGAGAACGGGCCCACCACCTTCTCATCGAGTTGCTGATCGAATCCGGGGTAAAGCAGTCGCGCCACGCGCTTCTGGACGTGCTGACCGCGGGAGCCGGCGTTTCCATGGAACTGGTGGTGCCTCATCTCGGCGACCCCCGTTGGTACGTCGTGCGCAACTTGGTCTATCTGCTGGGCCGGATGAAAGACCCGAGGGCGATGCCTCATCTGGAGCCTGCGCTGGCTCATCCCGACGAGCGCGTGCGCAAGGAAGCGGCGCGCTCGGTGGGGGCCATGGGAGAGAGCTCCTCCGTGCCGCTGCTCGCCGCGCTTCTAAACGACCCCAGTCCCGCCGTGCGCGTAATCGTCGTGCGACAGTTGGGGCGGCTGCGTTCGACCGAGGTCCTTTCTCGGCTTCTGCTTCAGGTTCGAGCCCGGGACTTCAGCACTCGGTCCGAGGGCGAGATCGACGCCCTTCTCGATACATTGGGACAGCTGGGCGATGATTCGGCGGTACCGTTGCTGGACGAACTGTGGCGGGGGCGATCCTTCTTCCGGTCTCGGCCTCTCCACGTGCGCCTGTTCGCTTTGCGCACCTTGGGCCAGATTGGCACCGCCAGCGCTCGCAAGAGCCTGTCCCGCGCGCTTCGCTCATCCGACAATGCGGTCAGACGGCAGGCCAGACGCGGTCTCTGGGAAGCAAATCGGCAGGAGGCGGCATCCCAATGAGCGGGCAGCAGATCACTCCTCTGCCTCGCTGCGACACCGCCGCACGCGAAGACGAACGGAGCCTGGTGCACCGCCTGGCGGTCGCCTTGAGGACCACGGGGTTCCACGACCCCGGCAACACCTCGGTCCAGGGAGCCATCGCCGAGTTCCTGTGCGCAGCCCGCACTCGCTGGGCCCATGAGCAGGTTTGGGTGGGAGTGCGCAACCGCTGCGTCTTCGTGAACGACGAGAGACTGCGCATCGGTCCCTCCGACTATCTCAACGTGCGCTACCTCATGGATACCTATGACCGTTGGGGCTTGGGCGGCGTCACCTTCCATCCCGGGTTACGGGATGGAGAGGTGCGTTCGCTTCTCTACGAGCTCAACCAGAAGAGCGAGCGCGGGCTGGAGGAGTTGGATGCGCGGGCGCGGGCGCTGGGCTTGAAGCACGTGGAGCTCACCGAACCCGAGAGGGAGTCGGAAGAGCCAGCCGCCCACCTCCCCCTACGCACCTACTCCGCCTGCCTCGACGTATGCCGGGAAATCCAAGAGACCGTACGAGAGCACCGGCACATCCGCACGCGACGCCTGCGCCGGGTAACGCAGGCGGTTGTGGACCAGTTGTTGGAGGACGAATCTGCCCTGCTTTCGATGACAACCATCAAGGAATTCGACGATTACCTCTTCACCCATTCCACCAATGTCGCCATTCTCTCGGTGGCCTTGGGCCAGCGCTTGGGATTTGACAAGAGAACCCTGGGCGACCTTTGTCTCGCGGCCTTTCTGCACGACCTGGGAAAGATCCTCGTGCCCCGAGAGATCCTGGACAAGCCGACCAAACTGGACCCAAGCGAACAGGCGGAGATGCAGCAGCATCCCATCCATGCCGTCATCCTGCTTCTCGAGCAAGAGCAGCTCAACCAGTCGACGATACGCGCGATCGTGGCCGGGTTCGAGCACCACGTCAACCTGGACCTGTCCGGTTACCCAAGGTTGACGCGCAAGGATTCGCTGACCCTCTTTGGGCGCATCATCTGCGTGGCCGACCGCTACGACGCGATCACAACCCAGCGCAAGTATCGCAAAACCACGAGCACTCCTCACGAGGGCGTGCGCTTCTTGCTGCAACATTCCGGCAGCCAGTTCGAGCCGGTGCTGGTGAAACTCTTCCTCGAGATGCTCGGCTTCTATCCGCCCGGGACAGTTGTCGGATTGAACACCGGAGAAGTCGGCGTGGTGCGCCGGCCGCCGCTCCCCGGCTCGGCCTTGAGCCGTCCCCAGGTCAGGGTGGTCAGGGGTGGCGACCCGGGGACAATCCTGGACCTGGCGGAAAGGGACGCCGCAGGGAATCATCCGCGGAGTGTGGTGACGGTACTTAACCCCGATAATGACGGCCAGCTGCCCGCACTCTGCAGCGCGGAAATCGACGCTCTGGGGCCGATCGGCGCGGGTATCGGTGACGATTTGCCCACCTCGCCCGTACGCCTGCCGGCTGCCCGGTGAATGCAATCCCTGATTAATGGACTGGCCATTCGAGATTCTTGGGAAAACGGTCGCAAACTGCCGGCCAGCGGCCGCAATGGGCAGACTAACGGTCCACATTTGGAAAAATGAATTCCAAATAGACCCTTTACAGTCCCATTAACGCAGGGTACTATGCCTCACAGATCGTGCTGTGAACGATGGCACAAATGAACAAGACCCCCCTATGCCGGCCTTCTTCATCCCCCCGAAGGAGGCCGGATTCTTTTTCCCCCAGATCTTCCTCGCGGCACCTGAGCGCCCTTCCCCCGTACCGGTTCTGCGCACGCCGGCGACGCTCAATGCCAGGTGGCGGCTGGGGAAAGTAGCTCGCGTTGCGCGGTGCTAGTATCGGCGCGATGACAATCCGCTGGATGAGCAAGACGGTGGGCTACCTGCCGGGTCCCGTCAACATCGGCGTGGTTCGCATCGGCCGGGATAGGGCCCTGCTGATCGACGCGGGGTTGGACGCGGATCGGGGCAAGAAGGTTCTTCGCGCACTTGAAGCTGAACGACTGCGCCCCGCCGTTCTCTACCTCACTCATTCCCACGCCGACCACTTTGGCGGCGGAGCGCTACTCGCCAAGCGTGTCGGCGTGTTTGTGGCGGCTCCGGCCGAAGAGGCAGCCTTCATCCGCAAGCCCAGCCTGGAACCTTTCGCGCTCTACGGCCTAGCAGAGCCGCCCCCCGGGCTTCGCACCAAGTTCCTTCAGGCTCCACCCTTGCAGGTAGACCTCGAACTCGCGCCGGGACCGTGGACTCTGTCTCCGGACGACCCAAGGTTGGGGAACCCGGCTCCCGCCGAGGTTCGGGAGGGTGGAACGACAGATACCGTCGAGGCAGAAATCGTTGACCTCGGGGGACATGCTCCCGGGCAGTGCGGGCTGCGAATCGGAGACATCCTATTCGCCGCCGATGCCCTCTTCCCGCCGGCCATATGGGCCAAGCATGGGTTCATTTATCACGCTTCCGTGGGCGGTGCCCTGGCCTCGATCCAAGCGATCGCTGCCGCGGCTCCCCGGTTGCTGATTCCCAGTCACGGCGAACCGAGCGACAATGTGGTCTCACTGGCGGCCACGAACCGAGAGGGCATCGAGAACCTGAGCCGGGCCGTGGCCCAGGTGGCGGAGCGAACGGACGAGGGCGCTTCCACCGAAGACGTGCTGGCCGGCCTCGCGCGAGAATGGGATTACCAGTTCCGAGGTCTCCCTGACTACTACCTGGCCAGGGCCTGCGTGCAGGCGCATCTTTCCCATCTGGCCGAGCAGCGCAAGCTGGCAACGGTAATCGAGGGAGGACGCCTGCTCTGGCGACGGGCCTGAAGGCCAAGAAGATCCCCCGCGGGAGGCGCGGGCCCCGACCTCAGATGACGGCCGAAGCAGGCCGGACCGTCGGACGAATTCAAGTCCCGCGCGGTCAGATCCCGTCCCGCGCGGTCAGATCCCGCGCGGATTCTCTCTCAGATCGATGATCTCCCTACCGAACAAACCCGAGCGATTGTCCGTCCAGGCGATACGCTCAGGGTTCACCTGGAACACACCCACATTCTTGAGCGCGGCCCCGGCGCGAGGGTCGCGCGCCACCTCCTTCAGCAGCGGGAGCCGGGTGGCGTAGCGGGTCAGGGCGGAGAGCCGTTGATTGCCCCGCAGGAGCCGGGCACGGCCCCAGAGCTGCAACCCACGCACGTCCCGCCACTCCTGAGCGGAGTCGGTCACCGTGGCGGCCACCCGTCCCGACTGCGCGATGTCCCGAGCGTGCCGGCTGTCCTCCCGGCTCAGAAAGAGCAGATCGAACTCACCATCAAGCGCGTAGAAGACCGTGGCGGCGTGAGGGAAGCCGTCGGGGACCTCGGACAGCCCCGGGTGGGTGTTCTCGGCGTCCGCGGCGGCCTCCCGGCCTTCGTCCGACCCCAGGGAAGGGCGGGCAGGGGCCGTGATCGGCCCCCAGATGACCTCGAGTTCCCGCCAGTCCGCGTCACCGGCATCTTCGGTCTGCGTCCGCGGAGTCGCCACCGTGGAGATGGTGGCGACGTAACGTTCCGCCAGATAGGAGTGCACCGTCCGGCGCAGCGCGGTTTCGCGGTCCTCGGTGTTCACTCCAAGAGCTGCTTTCGAGGCCGGACGGCCCGCATCAACCACGCCAGCGGCGGTAGAGATCGTGGGGTGTCCCGAGACGGTCCAGGATCTTGCCCACGGTCTGATCCACCAGGTCTTGGATGGAGGCGGGCCGGTGGTAGAAAGCGGGCATCGGCGGAAGAATGACGGCCCCCTGCTCGGCCGCCCGCTCCATCAGGCGCAGGTGCCCCAGGTGTAGGGGCGTCTCGCGGACAACCAGAATCAGGGGTCTGCCCTCTTTGAGATTGACGTCGGCCGCCCGCACCAGCAGCGAGTCACAGTAGCTGTTGGCGACGGCGGAGAGGCTCTTGATCGAGCAGGGTACGATGACCATCCCGTCAACGGGAAACGACCCCGAGGCGAGTGGGGCCGCAAGGTCGTTGTCGGCGTGCACATAGGTTGCCAGGTCCCGGATCTGCTCCGGGGTCCGGTCCAGTTCACGCCGGGCGACCTCTTCCGCAGCTGCGGTGAGGATCAAGTGGGTCTCAATTCCGGCGTCGCGTAGCACCTCGAGCAGGCGCACCCCGTACACCGTCCCCGATGCTCCCGAAATGCCCACCGCCAGTCGTCCGATCCGGTTCACTGTGAATGCCCCTCGCTTTCCTGGTCGCGCTCCGCATCCCCGCTCCGCCGCGTCCCGCCTACGGCGCCAGGCCCTGCGAGTTCCCAGAGATAGAGGGAACCCACGACCTGAGCGTGGGTGATCTCGCCGGCAAGCACCCTCCTGGGAACCTCGTCTAGGTCCAAGAGCTCGACGATGATGTCTTCGGCCTCGTCCAGCTCCTGGCCGCCCAATAGTTTCACGCCTTCGGCCAGGAAGACGTGGAGGCGGTTGCTGAATAGCGCGGGGGCCGCATTCAGTTCCCCCAGCTTGCGCCAACGCCCGCCGCCGTAACCTGTCTCCTGGCGAAGCTCCTCTTGCGCCGCCTGCAGCGGAGATAGACCGGGCTCCACCAGACCCCCTGGGATCTCGAGGGTCACCTCGCCAGAGCCGTGTCGGTACTGGTGTATGCCGACGAGCCGGTCGTCCCCGGTCAGGGCGACGACGGAAACCCAATCACCGGCTTCGAGCACCACGAACTCGTGCGCCTGCCCGGTCCGCGGGGATACCGAGAGGTCGTGACGCAGCCGGAACACCCGGTTGTGGGTCTCGATCCGGGAGCTCACCCTCCGCCATTCCTCGGGGACCGTAGTGGCGGATGCCGCTTTGGCGGGGGACGAGGGGGACGTATTGGCGGGCACCGATTTGTTGGGGTTCCTCTCCATGCCCCTCATGGTACCGCTCCTCATGCGGTCTTGCGCGCCGGGGCTCTCGGCGACGTCGGCGACGGCAGGCAATGGCAGGCGGCTGGGGGCCTCCTGTATAGTCCAAACTTCCGGTTGCCGGCAGCCAAAGCTGAAGCATTTCGGGGGGGACTGCACCGATGCGGGAGATACTCACAGGCAACGAAGCCATCGCACGAGGAGCCTGGGAAGCTGGGGTGCGGCTCGCCTCCGCGTATCCCGGTACCCCGAGCACCGAAATCCTCGAGAACATGGCCCTATACGAGGACGTCTACAGCGAGTGGGCGCCCAACGAGAAGGTGGCCTTCGAGGTGGGACTGGGCGCGGCTTTCGCCGGCGCCCGCACGCTGGTGGCCATGAAGCACGTGGGCGTGAATGTGGCTGCCGATCCGCTAATGACCGCGGCTTACACCGGTGTAGAAGGCGGGCTGGTCCTGATCAGCGCCGACGAGCCCGGCCAGCACAGTTCCCAAAACGAGCAGGACAACCGTCACTATGCCCGCTTCGCCAAGATCCCTCTGCTTGAGCCCGCCGACAGTCAGGAAGCCAAGGATTTGGTGCGATCGGCCCTTGAACTGAGCGAGGAGTACGACACCCCGGTCATGCTGCGCACGACCACCCGGCTGTCGCATTCCAAGAGCGTGGTGGAACTGGGCGAGCGCCCGACGGAGTACGGTGCCCCGCTAACCTCGATTCCGCGGAACACCCCCAAGTACACCATGCTGCCCGGCTATTCCCGCATCCGCCATCCCCTCGTGGAAGAGCGGGTCGAGCGGTTGCGCGGGCGAGCCGACGAGCTCGGCTTCAACCGGCTCGAGCTTCGCAGCCGCGACCTGGGCATCGTCACCTCCGGCGTGGTCTACCAGTACGTTCGCGAGGCCTTTCCCGAGGCCAGCGTGCTCAAGCTGGGTTTGACCTATCCCGTGGGAGCCGGGCTGGCCAAAGAATTGCGCGAGCACGTCGACCGCCTTTACGTCGTCGAGGAGCTCGATCCCTTCATAGAGGAGCAGCTCCGGCTGCTCGGCGTCAAGGTGGACGGCGGGGAACATGTGCTGCCTCGCGTGGGCGAATTCGACGCGGGCCTGGTTGCGCGCCGGCTTTCCGAGGACGGGGCGCCGGGAGCCGACGCTCTGCTGGCCACCGCTCCCCCGACACCGGCGGAGGGACTGCCGCAACGGCCTCCCGCGCTCTGCCCGGGCTGCTCTCACCGAGGGATCTTCGCCGTGCTCAGCAAGCTTCGCGTCTTCGTGAGCGGTGACATCGGCTGCTACACGCTGGGGGCGCTACCGCCTTTTGAGGCCATGCACAGCTGCATCGCCATGGGCGCCGGCATCGGCATGGCCCACGGTATGGCCAAGGTCGTACAACCCGGGCAGAAGCTGCGCGAGAAGGTGGTAGCCGTAATTGGCGACTCGACCTTTTTCCACTCCGGTCTGACACCCCTCCTAAACGTGGCCTGGAACCGGAGCGACGCCGTCATCATCCTGCTGGACAACCGCACCACCGCCATGACTGGGGGGCAACAGCATCCGGGCACAGGCAGCACTCTGATGGGCAACGAAACCCCGAATGTCGACCTCCCCGGCCTGGTCCGCGCGCTCGGCATCGAGCGCGTGACCGAAGTCGACGCCTACGACCTGGCCGAGGTGGAGTCGACGCTCCGAAGGGAACTCGAGACGGCCGGGCCCGGAGTGATCATAACCAAGGGGCCCTGCGTGCTGGAGTACAAGGTGACCGCCGCGCCGATGACCGTTGACCGTGAGGCCTGCGACGCCTGCAAGCGCTGTCTCAAAGCGGGCTGCATCGCCCTGACCTACGAAACGGAGGGTCAATCGGCCTACGTGCGCATCGACGAAGCCCAGTGCAATGGCTGCGGCGTCTGCGCCCAACTCTGTAACTTCGGCGCCATCGTCGATACCGTGCGAACCGAGGCCTGAGGGATGGTGGGAAAGACGCAGGAAACAGCCACAAAGACCACCAACCTGCTGGTGGCGGGGGTCGGCGGACAGGGTGTGATCACGGCGACCCACCTGCTCAGCCAGGTGGCTTTGGCCGAGGGCTACGACGTCAAGCAAAACGACGTCGTGGGGATGAGTCAACGGGGCGGCAGTGTGGTCAGCCATCTGCGTTTTGGACGCCAAGTCGCCTCTCCCCTGGTGAGTGCCGGGTCGGCCGATCTGCTGCTCTCATTCGAGATGCTGGAGGCTCTACGATACCTGCACTGGTTGCGTCCCGGGGGGCTGCTCATCTACAACCTCCTGCGGATCAACCCGAGCACGGTGGCCGCCGGCTTCGCCGAGTATCCCGGGGACGTCAGGGAGCGGATAGAGTCGTCCTGGGAGAGGTCGCTGCCGGTGGACGGCAACGCGCTCGCCGAGCAGGTAGGCAACACCAGGACGGCAAACGTGGTGCTGCTGGGCGCGGTCTCGGTTCACCTGACCTTCTCCGAGGAGGCCTGGATCTCGGTGATCAAAGAGAACGTCCCTCCACGGACGGTAGCGGCCAACCGCCGAGCCTTCGAACTCGGCCGGCAGGCAGGGCAAGTTTAAGGGCGGTAGCCGAGCATGGCCAGGATGAAAGCCAAGAAGTGGCGCAGGCAACAGGCCGAGACCGTGCTCCTGCGCCTCGACCGCGAGTACGAACAGAAACGGACGGCGCTCGGCTACCGGAGCGACTGGGAACTGCTGGTCGCGGTCATCTTGTCTGCGCAGGCCACGGACAAGAAGGTGAACGAGGTCACCGGCACCCTCTTCGAGAAGTATCGATCAATCGAGGACTACGCCGCCGCCGATCCTGCCGAATTCGAGCAGGACATCCACCAAACCGGGTTCTTCCGCAACAAGACGAAGAGCGTGCTGGGAGCCGCCCAGAAGCTGCTCAGCGAGTACGACGGGCGGGTGCCGCACAACATGAAAGACCTGCTCACCCTGCCGGGAGTCGCCCGCAAGACGGCGAACGTGGTGCTGCAGAACATCGACCCAGAAGCCTTTGCCAAGGATCCGGACTCGGGCATCGCGGTGGACACCCACGTGCACCGTCTGGCCGAGAGACTCGGATTGGGCTCCGGCAAGAACCCCCAGACCACCGAGCAGGAGTTGCTCGAGGTGGTGCCTCGCGACAAGCGCCGGGACATCACCTACCTGCTGATCGACCATGGGCGCGCCGTCTGCTCCGCGCGTCGTCCGGATTGCCCTGAATGCGTACTGAACGACATCTGCCCCTCGGCGTTCCACTCATAGCCCGCTCCGCACCCGCCGAGCAGCGCCAGTACTGCCAGCGCTAGCAGTAGGTCGGCCGCGAACATGACCGAGCCGCAGCACCGGGGCACAACAGAGGATGGGCCTGCTTGGCCCCCCTGAGCGAAACTGGTCTCCCGGCGAGGCGCCATCCTATAATGGGTGCTTCTCGCTATGCGCCGCCCCGGCCAACGCCGTCGCGCAGGCATAAGACCTAAGAAGGGGGAACCGTGCCCATTTGGGATCAGCAGCACGAGACGATGGAGCGGGATGAACTGCGCCGTCTGCAGAGCGCGCGTTTGGCCGAGGTCGTGAACCGAGCCTACGACAACGTCTCCTTTTACCGAGATCTCTTCAACGAAAACGGGGTCGAGGTCAGTCGGCTGGAGTCGATAGACGACCTGGCGAAGCTTCCTTTCACCTACAAGCGCGACCTGCGCGACCAGTACCCATTCGGCATGTTCGCGGCGCCGATGCGCGAGATTATCCGGATCCACGCTTCTTCGGGGACCACGGGCAAACCCACGACCGTGGGCTACACCCGCAAGGACATCGCGGTCTGGGCGGAATGCATGGCGCGGACCTTGACCGGTGCGGGCACCAACAAAGACGACGTGGTGCAGAACGCGTACGGCTACGGGCTCTTCACCGGGGGACTGGGCGCCCACTACGGCTCGGAACTCATCGGCTCAGCCGTGGTGCCCATCTCGGGCGGCAACACCAAAAAGCAGCTGATGCTGCTGCAGGACTACGGATCCAACGTGCTCTGTTCGACGCCTTCCTTCGCCCTGTACATCGCGGACGTGGCGGCGGAGATGGGAGTCGATCTACCCAACCTGCCCCTGCGCGTCGGCGTCTTTGGGGCGGAGCCCTGGTCTGAGGAAATGCGCCGCGAGATCCAAGCCAAACTGAACATCAAGGCGCTGGACATCTACGGTCTTTCCGAGATCACCGGTCCCGGCGTCAGTTTCGAATGCTTGGAGGCGCAGAGCGGCCTTCACGTGAACGAAGACCACTTCTATCCCGAAATCATCGACCCGGATACCCGCGAGGTGCTCCCGGCGGGCGAGCAGGGCGAGTTGGTGATCACCACCCTCTCCAAGGAGGGAATCCCCCTCATCCGCTACCGCACCGGTGACATCAGCCGGCTGATAGAAGAGCCCTGCGATTGCGGCCGCACCACGGTACGCATGGCTCGCGTCTCCGGACGCAGCGACGACATGCTCATTATCCGCGGTGTAAACGTCTTCCCCACTCAGATCGAATCAGTCCTTCTGATGGAGAAACTGGTGGAGCCCCACTACCGCTTGGTGGTGGACCGCAAGGGCTCAATGGACCAGCTCGAGGTGCAGGTCGAGATCAGCCCGAGAGTTTACAAGGAGGCCAAGGAAGCCGTGCTCAGCCTGGACGAGGAAGAGGTCATCCACGAGTACCACGTCCTGGTGGAGCTGCGCGACCGCATCCGCAAGAACATCAAGGACCTGATCGGCGTCACCACCGACGTGGTCCTCCAAGAGCCGGGCAGCATCGAGCGCAGCGAGGGCAAGTCGCAGCGCGTCATCGACCGCCGGGCACTCTAGATGGGAGCAATGGGCGGCTTCGACAACGTCTGGGTGGAAATCACCTGCCCGGAATGCGGTCAAGTGTCGCGCAAGACTCTGGGCTGGCTCAAGAGGCACCACCGGGTCGAGTGTCTGTCGGGTCACGTCACCGAACTGGACACCAGCGCCTTTCAGGAAGAGCTGAGCGTTGCCGAACGCGATTACCGGCGCCTGGAGCGAGATTTCCAGGACCTCAGAGAGCGGCTGGAGAACGGGAACGAGGAAGAATAGGCGGGAAGCGGACGCAGCCCTAGGTCGCAAAGGGGCACTTCGCTAGCGGGTGAGCGATCAGTGACCGGGGCGGGCGGCGAGCCTCTCCGTCAGCCGGAAGAGCGGGGAGCCGGCGCCGCTCCGTTCTTCCGCGTTGTCCTGGTCCGCCAACCCCTTCATGACAGCGTTGACGCCCAGCCAGCGGAGAGGCTCTGGTTCCCAGCGGCGGGAATGGTGACCCACCCAGGGTAGATGGACCAGTTCCGACTCCCGCCGGAGAATTATGTCGGCCAGCGTCCGGCCCGCCAGGTTCGTGGTGGAGACCCCGTCACCGACGTAGCCTCCCGCCCAGCCCAATCCGCTGGACCGATCCAGCCCAACCGAGGTCACCCAGTCCCGGGGCAGCGCCACGGCGCCGCCCCAATGGTGAGTCAGGCGATATTGTCGGGTCTCGGGCAGCAGTTCGGCAAGCGCCCTCCGGAGCATGGCGGCCACGCGTTCGTCGCGGTCGAAGCGGGGTGCCATCCGCGAGCCGAAGTGGTAAGGGGCGCCGCGCCCCCCCAAGGCGATTCGCCCGTCCGCAGTCCGGCTGAGGTAGACCAAGAGATGCCGCCCGTCGCTCCAGCACTCCTCGCCTTCCCAGCCGATCGCCTCCCAAAGGTCGGGTTCGAGTGGCTCGGTAGCCACCATCAAGGAGTAGACCGGCAACAGGGAACGCCGCTCCCCGGGAAATCCCACGGTGAAGCTCTCCGTGGCGCGAACCACCACTTCGGCCGCGACCACTCCGTGCGGCGTCCACGCCCTCCCGGGCCCGATCTGAGTCACCTCGGTACGCTCGTAGATGGGAACGCCCAGTCTCTCGACCGCACGGGCCAGACCGCGGACCAGTTTGGCCGGGTGCACCCGGGCGCAGTGAGGGGTGAAAAGAGCACCCAGATTGCCGCGAACCCCTATGCGCCGGGCGGCTTCCTCTGGGGACAGCCAACGATAGTCATCCTCACCGAAGCCCCAGGAACGTTCATGTTCGACCTCGGTCCGCAGGCGCTCTCGCTGAGAAGGATTGCGGGCGAAAAGGAGACAGCCGCCCCGCCGATAGTCACAGTCGATGCCCTCGCGCCCGGCCACCCGACCCACTTCGAAAACGGTCTCGAACATCGCCCGCTGCATGGCGACCGCTCCGGAACGTCCGCCCAATTCCACCAGCTTCTCTCGCGGGGTGGCAAAGAGGGAGGAGCACCAGCCCCCGTTCCGGCCGGAGGCCCCGAAACCCGCCACCTCGCGCTCGATTACGCACACGCGCACGGTGGGGTCGGCCCGCTTCAGGTAGTAGGCGGTCCAGAGGCCCGTATAGCCGGCACCGACGATGGCGACGTCCACCTCGCGGCTCCCGGGCAACCGCGGCCGCGCCTCGAAAGCCTCGCCGCTGGTGTCGTGCCAGAGGTTGAGGCCGCGGTAGCCTTCGCGCTTGCTCAAAGCGGCCACCCAGTGGCCGGCGCCGCACCGACGGGCACCGAATGTGCAAAGGCGCCCGCCCGCTCCAATGTGACTAGCGGGCGTCCAGCCGGTCGGTGAAGTCGGCGAGCTCCATCACGATGTTGTGCGCCTTCAGGTTTTCGACAATGGGCTCGGGATCGAAGCTTTCGCAGGGGTAGCAACCGCTGACCGCTTTCCCCCCGACCGTGAGCTCACCACGGGCAAAGACTTCGGCCATGGCGGCGGGCGGACGGCCGGTCTGGTAGGCGACCGCCGAAGAGCCGAACTCCTCCCGACAGGCCTCGTACGAGTTCTTGACGTAGTAGAAGAGCTTCTTCTCCTCGCCGCCCACTTTGCCCTCGAGTAGTGTGCCGATCAACCCCCATCCCGTGGCCACGCCCTCGACCTCGGCCGGGTTCGGCATCAAAGCCACCACCACGTCGCGAGGCACGACCATCTGACCCTTCACGTTGATAGGAAAGGGCGAGTTCAGCCCGAGATTGCCCAGCACCTTCAGAGTGTTGACGAAGTCGTCGTCCAGAGAGTACTTGAAGTCGCAGCGGCGCAGGCCCTTCTCCTGAATCCCGGGGAGCCAGGTGGGAATGGTCTTGGCCTCCTCGTGATCGACCACGTAGCACTTCTGCGGCCCCACCGGCTCGGGGAAGGGGAAGATCTCCGGATCCTCGAAGGTGCCGATGCGCTTGTACTCGCCGTCCTCCCAGATCATGGCCGGGAGCAGGCACTCCTCGATGGCGATGGACGGGCTCCAGAGCGTGTAGAACTTGCCCTCCATACCGGCAACCTCGCCGCTATCGCCGTCCCGCACCCCGATGTAGGTGACCTCGTCCATGCGGTCGGCCCCGTAACGAGCGAAGACGTTCGTAACCCCCGGATCCATGCCCATTCCCAGAATGCCCAGCAGGCCCAGATCCTCGAACTGCCGGCTCCAGCCCAGAAACTCGAAGCTGTCAGGTACGCCCGTGAGGTAGCGGGGACCGCCCTGAGCCATATCCATGTAGTTGGTTCCGGAGCGCAGGCAGGCCTCCATCACGTTGATATTGAAGCTGGGCTCGAGGGCGTTGATCACCAGATCCGCCTCGGCAAAAGCCTCCACCAAAGCTTCGCGGTCGCCGGCGTCGATCTGTTGCCAGGTCACCTTGTCCAGCATACCCAGCCTACCCTGCACCCGCTCGATGGCGTGGGGGTTGTAGTCGGCCAGGGTGACCCGCTCGAAGTCCTTGCTCTGGGCCAGATCCTGTCCCAACACGAATCCGATAGCTCCAAGCCCCAGTAGATAGACGTGCATGTCCTTCCGCTCCCTTTCTCGTGGTGACACCCGTTTCCCGGCCTCGAGCCGAGCGGGCTCCTCTAGAAATAGGTCTCCTTGACGATGCGCAGATTCATCCACACCTCGGTCTCACGCACGGCTTCCAGTTTCTGCAGACGAGTGGAGAGGAAGTCGAGTAGGTGGGCGTGGTCACGGGCGAAGACCTCGGCCATCAGGTCCTGAGAGCCGGCCACCATGATCAGGTAGACAACCTCCTCAAAGGCGGCGATCTCCTCGGCCACCTCCGGCAGCCGCCCGGCCTCCACCTTGATCCCCACCATCGCCCAGACGTTGCGCCCCGTGAGCAGGGGATTGGTGATGGCATGGACCTGGAGTAGCCCGTCCCCGACCAGACGGTGATATCGCTTGCGCACCATGCCGGGCGAGACCGCCAACCGGCGGGCGATCTCAGAGAAGGACATTCGCGCGTCCTCACCCAGCGCCTCGATGATCGCCTGGTCCGTGGCGTCGAGTTCGATGGCCCCGGATCCGGAGCCGTCACTGCCACCGGAATCCGCGGGCGGGCGGCGATGGGGACCCCTCAAGCCAAATGCGATACGTTTCTCCATAGCGTCAGTCTAGAACGAATTGTTACTCTGCGCCATATAATCGTCACTATTCATGACGCGCCGCCATCCAGGACATGCCGAAGATGATCACCCAACTGATTGTCGAAGCGAGAAATCTTGTCGAAACGAGAGATCTCCGTGAGCTTGTAGTTCCCCGAGGGGGTCCGGCGCAGGGCGGGGATCCGGTCTGAGTCCAAAGACGCCTCCCGGGGGAACGATGTCGACCAGCGGTCGAAATCTAGTCGGCTCACTCCACGGTTTCGGGGTCGAAGACCGCCAGCGTGGGATCGTCGGGCCGGCTATGCTCTTCCCTTTGCAGGATGACGACGGCGGCTACCACCAGGAGCCCACCCAGGATCTGCACCGGGCCGAGCCGCTCTCCCAGCCAGAAAAAGGCGACCACCCCCGCGAACACCGGCTCCATGGTCGCGACGGTGGTCGCTCGACCCGCGTCCAGATAGCCCAGCGATGCCATGAAAGCGGAGAACGGGGCCAAAGTCCCAAAAAGACCGACCATGACGATGCCGCCCACGGCCCGTGGCTCCCATACGGCGGCGGGCAATTGCCAGGGCGGCTGCAGGAGCAGCAGCACCAGGAGGGCGACGCCAAAGCCCAGGAACAAGCGCTCCGCGACCGGGACCTCCTCTTGCAGGTGTTCGCCCACCAGGATGTAGGCGGCAAAGGTAAGCGCCGCCATGAGCCCGAAGCCTATTCCGGGCAAAGACAGCTCGAGAAAACCGGGATCGAAAACCCGCACGACCAGGGCGCAACCGAGCAGGGCAGTCATCACAGCAGCAACCGTGCGCAGCGACGGGCGACGGCCCTGAAACACCCAGGCAAAAGCTACCACCAGTGCGGGGGCCAGATACTCCAGCAGGATCGCCGGGGCTACCTGAATCCGCTCGATGGCCGCGAAATAAGAGAACTGCACGAGGCCAAGGAAGGTCCCGAAGACAAAGATCCATAGCCAGGTGCCCGACGCCAGGCGGATGCGCATGTCCCCGCGCGCCCACACGTACAGGCCCAATCCGCAGGCAGCCACCAGCGTTCGCCCCTGAGCCAGGGTCAGCGCCTGCACCTCCCCGTTCATCACCACCTTGCCCAGATTGCCCGAGAAGGCCCAGAGCAAAGCCGCGAGCAGGGCCAGCCCGTAGCCCACCAGGGGGCGGGGCTCCCCCTTCACCCGCAGATCGTGCAGCTCCTCGTTCCTGACGCTCGCGACGTGCTCGCCCAGGGCTAGAGGGCGGCCAAACTCTGACCGAGCACGGCCAAGGCGGTGTCCACCTCGTCGGCGGTAACGATGAGGGGCGGCGTGATCCGGAGGACGTTGTTCATCAGGCCACCCTTGCCGATCAGCAGTTGCCGCGCGCGGGTCTCCTCGAACACCCGCGCGACCGCTTCGGCATTGGGGGCTTTGCCGTCATCCGAATCCGGATGCACCAACTCGAGGGCGCGCATCAGGCCCATCCCGCGCACGTCGCCGATTACCGGATACTTCTCCTTGAGCACCAGCAGGCCCTCGTACAGGCGCTGGCCCTGCACCCGGGCGTTGGTCCTCAGATCGTGCTCCTCTATGTACTCCACGGTGCCGAGCGCCCCCACCGAACTCACCGGGTTTCCGCCGAATGTGGAGATGGAGAGGCCGGTGTAGCTTTCGGCCACCTCGGGTGTCGTGATGGTGGCTCCCATGGGCAATCCGTTGGCGATGCCCTTGGCCATAGTCATCAGGTCGGGCTGAACGTCCCAATGCTCGATGCCGAACCACCTGTCGCCCGTGCGGCCGAAGCCCGTTTGCACCTCGTCACAGATGAAGAGCCCACCATACTTACGGATGATGCCGACCACTTCTTGAAAAAACTCCTTGGGCGGAGTGACGAAGCCGCCGACCCCCTGAATAGGTTCGGCCATGAAGGCAGCCGGCTCACCTGAGGTGGTTGTCTGGATCAGTTCTTCCAGGTCCTTGGCGCAACGCAGATCGCAGGCGGGGTAGGTCTGACCGAAGCTGCAGCGGTAGCAGTAGGCATTGTGTGCGTGCTTGATTGCGGGCGAGGTGCTGCCCGCCTTGCGCCACGGTGCCTGAGCCGTCAGGTTCATGGCCACCTCGGAACGGCCCGAATAGGCGTGCCGCAGGGTAATTATCTCGCTGCGTCTCGTGGCCAGCCGGGCCATCAACACGGCAGTCTCATTGGCCTCCGTTCCCGAACTGGTGAAGAAGGATTTCTTCAGCGGCCCGGGCGTGATCTCGGCCAGCTTGCGCGCAAACTCCACCAGGGGCTGCGTGGGATAAAGGGTGGAGACGTGCTGCAGCGTCTCGTTCTGGCGATTTACCTTCGCTGTGATCTCCGGATTGCAGTGGCCCACGCTTACGGTGAGGATCCCCCCGAAGAAGTCGAGGTACTCGATGCCGTCCGCGTCGGTCAGGTACATGCCGCGGCCCTTGACCAGAGGCAGGGGCTGCTCGTAGTAGTTGGCGACGGCAGGCGGCATGTACTCTTCGTGCAGTGCCCGGATCTCGTCCGCGGACATCTGTCGGGGGGGGCTTTCCACCGGATTCATCGTCACCAGCCTTTTTCAATTCTCCGAGATACCTTGGGCGTGCACCACTCGGGGCGCCGAATGCTCAACTCCAGGTCCCCGCGGCCTTGCCGTCCCAGATCCAACGGTTGACCACCACCTTCTTGTCCGTGAAGAAATCGATGGCGTCGCGTCCCTGACCGTGCAGGTCCCCAAAAAAGGAGTCCTTTCGCCCCGCGAAAGGGAAGTATGCCATCGCCGCCGGCACCCCCACGTTGATGCCGATGTTACCGGCGTCCGCCTCGTACTTGAAGCGCCGCGCGGTCCATCCGTCCTGCGTGTAGATGCTGGCCGCGTTGCCGAAGGGGCTCCGGCCAATGATCTCGAGAGCCTGGTCGAGATTTTCCACCTGCATGATGCAGGCCACCGGTCCGAAGATCTCTTCTCGGGCGATGGTCATGTCTGGAGTGACCTTGTCGAAGATCGTGGGCCCCACGAAGAAGCCACCCTCACAGCCAGGCGTGATGATCTCGGGATCCCTCCCATCGAGGACGAGTTCGGCGCCCTCCGCCAGTCCCTTCTCTATGTAGGAATGGATACGCTCCACGGCCGCCCGCGAGATTACCGCACCAACATCCACCCGCTCGTCCAGCCCGTAGCCGACCGTGAGCGGGGAGGCGGCCGCCAGGAAAGCCTCCTTGGTCTTCCGGTGGGCCTCGTCGCCCACGCAGACCAGCGTCGCTCCGGCCAGGCACCGCTCTCCGGCGCAGCCGAACATGGAATTGACCCAGTTGCCCGCGGCCTTCTCAATCAGGGCGTCCGGCATCACCACCAGGTGGTTCTTCGCTCCTCCTTGCGCCTGCACGCGCTTGCCGTGCTTGGCCGAGGTTTCGTAGACGATGCGGGCCACTTTGGTCGACCCCACAAAGGAGACTCCGCGGATCATCGGGTGGGTCAGCAGAGCTTCGACGACCTCGCGGTCGCCGTTCACCAGGTTCATCACCCCCGCTGGAAATCCGGCTTCCTCGATGAGTTCGAAGAGGAGGTTTTGGCCTATGGGAACCTGCTCCGAGGGCTTGACGATGTAGGTGTTCCCCGAGGCGACCGCGTAGGGCCAAAACCAGAAAGGCACCATCATTGGGAAGTTGAAGGGGGCGATGCAGGCGAAAACACCCAGAGGCTGGCGGATCATCTCCTCATCGATCCCCCGCCCGGCGCCGTCCTCCAGGTTGTAGCCCATCATGAGCGAGGGCATTCCCGCGGCCACCTCGAGATGATCGACTCCCCGTTGAACGGAGCCTCTCGCCTCGTCCAGGGTCTTGCCGTGCTCCTGGGTGACAACCCGCGCCAGATCCTCAAAGCGCCCCTCGATCAGAGTCTTGAGCTTATAGAGATGCTGCACCCTCTCTTGGGGCGGCACCCGCCTCCACTCGACGAACGCCCGATCTGCCGCTCGCACCGCCTGGTCCAGTTCGCCGGCGTCCGAGAGCGGCACCGTTGCTATTTCCTGCCCGGTCGCGGGATTGTCCACGACCAGGGTGCGCGAAGACTGCGATTCCACCCAACGGCCGTCGACGAAGTTAGCCAACGTACCGTGGTGGGCCTTGTACTCCGGAATCAGGACTATCGACTGTTCCACAATGCTTCCTCCTGGTCGTGCCCGCCGGCAGGCCGCGGTTCTCCTCCAGCCTACGACCGCACATGCGGGAGGCGAAGTGTTATCGTGCACACTTGACGGTCTACAGATTGGGCAATCTGCACATGCGAAACGATCAGGGCCTGACTCTAGGTGATCTGCTGGCAGAACCGGAATTCCACCTCGCGCCGCTGGTACCGGGCCGACTGGAATCGGCCGTCGAGGGGATCCACCTTTCGGAGCTGGAGGATCCGACTCGTTGGATGAGCCCCCGCAGCATCCTGCTGACCGTGGGGGTGAATATCGCGCCCGACACGCAGTTCGGGGTCAGACTCCTCGACCGACTGTCGGCGACCGACATGTCCGGGCTGGGGATCGCTCTTGGGCACTACCTGGCGGAAGTACCGCCCGCGATGGTGAGGCGGGCCGAGGAGTTGGACTTCCCGCTTTTCACCGTCCCTTTCGAAGTTCCCTTCCGGCGCATCAGCGCTTTCGTCTACGGCACGCTCGCCTCCAAAGACACCTACCGCCTCCGCCGGACGCTCTCCCTGCAGGCCACGCTGCTCGACCTGCTGCTGGACGAACAAGGGCCGCGGGAGCTCATCGAGCGGCTGGGGAAGCTGCTGGATACCACGGTGCTGCTCTTCGATGGGGAGGGCCGCGTCGTCGCCCAGCACACTGGGCGCGCCCGCTTGGGAGCCAGGGCCGGGGAAGAGCTCTGGGAGACGTTGAAAGGCCATCACTCCCGCGGCGAGCCGCAACCGGTATTCCAACTGAGCGGTTATCGCGTCTCCTACCGGGGAGTTTGGCTGTCCGGAAGGCTGGAGCGGGCCTTGGCAGCCGTATTCGCCAACCAACCGGTGGACGAACTCGCCGAGACCACGCTCTCCTTCGCCAAAAAGCTGCTCACCCTCGATCGCCTTCGTGAGCGGGATAGCCTCGCGCTTCGGCACCGCATGCGGAGCGCCCTCTTCGACGATCTACTCTCAGAGAGCGGCTCGCCCCGCGAACTCGCCGAGCGCTTGGCGCATTACGGCCTATCGCCCTCGAGTCCGCTGCGGCTGGCGCTGCTCGATCCCGATGATTTAGCCGCCCGGGTGGCGCGGCAGGGCCGGGCGGACGAAGAGCAGCTCGAGGCCACCAAGACCCTTTTTGTGGAGTCCGTCGAGGTCTTTCTGGCCCATCAGGGGCTGCCCTACCTGACTCTGGCGAAGAGCGGCGCCGTTCTCGCGCTCATTCAATTTCGGTCGGCCGATTGGGCAGAGGCCGAGCGCACCGTCTCCGCCCTGCGGGTTCGGTCCGAAAGCGTGCTCGGAGTCAAACTCACCGCGGCCATTTCCGCACCATTCGAATCCCCCGGACGTACCTCCGCCGCATTGCGGGAGGCCCGGGAGGCGCTGCTTTTTGGGCGCAAGCGCGGGCTCCGCCAGGTCCTCTCCTTTGACCGCATCCAACCGCCCGGCCGCCTGCTCGTCACACAACAGCCCGCGGAACTACGCTCGATCGTGAGGCAGACCCTCGGAGGAGCGCTCGAATACGACGAGCGTCACCGCGCCCGGCTGCTCACGACCCTGGAGACCTTTCTGGCCAAGGATATGTCCCGGAGCCGGACGGCCGCCGCGCTCTCGGTTCATCGCAACACCCTGGGCAAACGCCTGGACCGAATGGAAATCCTGCTGGGGGTTAGCCTGAGCCGGACGGACGACGTAGTCGCGCTCTCCCTGGGATTGCACGCGTGGGACATGCTGGGCCGCCCTGGATTATCCGAACTCCAGGAGTAGCGCCCCACCCGGTGACGCTGGCCACCCTGCCCGAGTTGCCCTAGTCGCCCGAGTCGCCCGAGTCGCCCTTTATACGGGGCGGAAACTCCTCCGGCACCCATCTCGCGGAGGTTTGCTATTCTTTCGCCGACGCATGGATACGTCTGACGACCCTCGAACTAGCCGCCGACATAAGGCCGAACCCCGGACGAAAAGGACCGAGCGATGAATGACGTCCTCGGCGTCCTCGCCGTATTCGGCCTGGTACTCGTCAACGGTTTCTTCGTTGCCGCCGAATTCGCCATCGTCAAAGTCCGCGGAACCCGCCTCGATGAACTGGCGGAGGATGGCGGAAGCCGGGCCAAGATGGCCAAGCATCTGGTGGACCATCTGGATGCCTATCTCTCGGCCACCCAACTCGGCATCACCATGGCCAGCCTGGGACTAGGCTGGGTAGGCGAACCGGCTCTGTCTCACCTGATCGAACCTCCGCTGCAACAGCTGGGGCTCACCTCGAGCGCAGCGACCCACACGGCCTCGGCAGTCATAGCCTTTGCCATCATCACCTTCCTGCACATCGTGCTGGGCGAGCTGGCTCCCAAGTCACTGGCGATCCAAAAACCCGAAGAGGTCTCCCTCTGGGTATCCATGCCCCTACGCGCTTTCTACCGGATATTCGTCCCGATGATCTGGCTCTTCAACACCGCGGCGCTTGGTTTTCTTCGCCTCCTCCGGGTTCAGCCGGCGACCGAAGCTCAGTTGGCCCATTCCGAAGAGGAGCTCCGCGCCATCATCGCCGCCAGCCAGGAGGGCGGACACATCGACGAGGTGGAACAGTCCATCATGCGACGTGCCCTCTACTTGGGGGAGCGCGCCGTGACCGACGTCATGGTGCCCCGTACCGAGATGGCGGCTTTGCCCGCGGACATGGTCATCGAGGAGGCCCTCGACCATGTGGCCGATACCAACCACACCCGCTACCCCGTCTTTGAAGAAGACCTGGATGACACCGTGGGGTACGTCCACGTCAAGGAACTGTACCGCGCTGACCGCAGCCTGCCTGTGCGCACCTTGCTGCGTCCGATCGGGTTCCTTGCCGAGACAACCAGCATCGAGATCGCTCTGCTCCGCTTCCAGACGACGCGCACACCCCTTGCCATCGTTGTCGACGAGCACGGGGGCACCGCCGGGATCATCACTATTCAAGACATCATCGAGGAACTCATCGGTGAGGTGCAGGACGAGTTCGACATCGAAGCCCCCATGGTCCAGGAGACCGACGATGGCGGCTACTCCGTGGACGGCAGCGCCCGGATGGACGAACTGGAGGAGCTGCTGGGCCTAGAGGTACAAGAGGAAGGCTTCCCCACGCTCGGGGGCCGCGTGTTCGAGCGTCTGCAGAGGCGTCCGCGCATCGGCGATCGGGTGGAGATCGGGAACTTCGACGCGCAGATCCTGGAGGTCGACGGCATGCGCATCTCGCGGGTTCTGCTGGTGCCTCGGGTGGCCGGGCGTGCGGCGCCTGACTCCGAGTATGAGCCGAACGGTGCGAACGGTGCCCAGCAGGAGGACGGCTAGCCGGCGGACGGGGGCTTTCGGCCTCGGCGCCTTCGAGGGGGGCGCTCGTCACCGCAGAGCTACTCCTCGAGAGAAAGGGCTATTCCAGAGGCGGCACGTAGTCCTCGTGGTACGGAAAATCGTCCAGATGCCGGGCCACCGCCGCCTCCAAGAAGCTGTCCACCCAGCGGAAGATGTCGTTTCGCTTGACGGACGCCCGCAGCCTTCGCATGCGGTAGCGCTTCTCACCCTGGGCCATCTTGTAGGCGCCGTAGATGGCGTCAGCCACTTCCAGCACGTTGTGCGGATTGACCGTGATGGCCCAACGGTGCAGCTGCGCGGCGGCGCCGGCGAAGTCGCTGAGGATGAGGACGCCGTTCTCGTCGACGTTGGCGGCCGCGTACTCCTTGGCCACCAGGTTCATCCCGTCGGCGAGCGGGGTGAGCAGGCCGATGTCGGCCGCGCGGTAGAAGGTCAGCAGCTGATCCCGGGATACGCTGCGGTACATGTAGTGGATCGGCGTCCAGTCCATCTCGGTGAACTGGCCGTTGATGTCCCCCACCAGCCGGTCGATCTGCTCCTTGAGCAAACGGTATTCCGGTACGTCAGTGCGGCTGGGGACCGCTATCTGGATGAAGGTCACGCCTCCCCGTAGCTCGGGATAGCGCGTCAGGGCGACCCTCAAGGCTTCCAGCCGCTGAGGAATCCCCTTCGTGTAATCCAAGCGATCGATCCCCAGGATTATGCAGCGGCCGCCGAAGGCTTGCTTCAACCAGCGTGAGCCCTCGCCCACCGGCCAATCCTGCGCCTGCTGGCAGAATTCGTGATAGTCGATGCTGATAGGGAATGCTCCTATCCGCACCTCGCGGTCCAGGTGCTCAACCGAAACTACGCTGCCGGCTCCGTGGGTGCGTACGTCGGGGACCACCCTACGCACCGCCTCCAGGAAGTTGCGCCGGTCGCGCATGGTCTGAAAGCCGATCAGATCGAAGTCCAGGAGAGCATTCAGAATCTGCGCCCGCCAAGGAATCTGCAGGAAGATGTCCAGAGGCGGGAACGGGATGTGCAGGAAGAAGCCCATCCGCCTTTCTGGATCGAGGGCCCGAAGGTGCCGCCCCACCAGCATCAGGTGGTAGTCCTGCACCCACACGTAGTCAGTCTGCTTTGTGCGTCCGTAAATGACCTCGGCAAAACGTTCGTTGACCCGCTCGTAGATGTCCCAAGCATCCTGTGAGTAGTTCGCCAGCGTGGGCAAACCGTGAAATAACGGCCAGATCGCCCCGTTGGAGATCGTGCGGTAGAAGGCCTCAACCTCTTCCTCGTCGAGCTCGACGGGGTGCAGACGGTAACCCGCCTTCAAAGAGGCCTCGTCCAGCGCGCGCTGATCGACCTCGCCGGTTATGCCCGGCCAGCCGATCCAGAGCCCGCCGCGGTTCTTCAGAACCGGCGCCAGAGCGGTCACCAACCCTCCCGTACCCGGCTTGGCCGTCCAACCTCCCTCCCGGCGTTCCATGACTATGGGCAGCCGGTTGGACACCGCTACGAAGCGAAGGATCTCATCGCCGCGGCCCGCTCCGGCCGACTTGTCTTTTTTCTCCTCGGGAGTCAGAGCCGCTCCCCCTTTCTCAGGCTAGATGCCGTGGCTGTTGGGCGTGCCTACTTCCAGCCTACCCTGTTCGCCGTAATGGAGGGCGACCATCAGGGCCAGGTAGTCCCGCAGTTGACGGGTGATGAGGAAATTCTGCAGCACAAACCGGTGGGCCCGGTGCCCCACGTCCTCGAGCACATCCCGTCGGGCCAGCAGGTAGCGGATTCGTAGAGCAGCTCCTTCCGGAGTCCGGACTAAGAATCCCGTGTAGTGATCCACTACCTGCAACCGGATACCTCCGGTGTCGCCGCCAATCACAGGCTTGCTCTTCCACATGCCCTCGCTGACGGTTAGACCGAAGCCCTCGCGCAAAGACTTCTGCAATATCACGTCGGCCGTTCGCTGCAGCGCATTGACGGTGCGATTCGCGCCGGGAGGCAGTTCCAGCACGTGAATGTGCTCCTCCCCCTCCGCGGCTTCGAGCACCTCGGCGAGAACGGCTTCGCTCTCGGGGTCGTCAGTCGCGCCGCCCCCGGCCAGCACGAGCTGCACCGGCGTCGTCCTCTGGGCGATCTTGGTTGCCTCGATCACCCCAAGGGGGTCCTTGAACCGATCGAAGCGGGAGATCTGCACGATCAAGGGCAGCTCCGGGTCCAGGCCGAACTCCTCCCTAACTGCGGCCACCTCCTCCTCGGGCAGTTCGATATTCTTCTCGTGGAGGGGGTCAATGCTGGGCGGAATTAGGTACTGCGGCTGCGGCAATGCCTGTGCGAAGTCGGCCAGGCTGAACACACTGGCGTCAAAAGGCTCGACGTAGTTTCGCAGGTACTTCCACACCGGCCGATAGGGGTGGCGCACGTCGATGTGACAGCGCCAGATCCACCTGCCGCGGCGGTTGGGGGTCAACGACAGCAGAGGGGCCGGCTGAGGATCGTGGATGAAGACGAAATCCGCATTCTCGAGGACCGGTCTCAAGCGCTCTGCAGTCTCCTCATTGGCCTCCTCGTAGGCACGGTAGCCCGAGCTCGGAATGCTGACCTGCTGCCCTTGCAGCCCATTGTGCATGGCCTTGGTCGTCTCGTAGAAGTCGGCCGGGCCTTCGATCACCTCCCATTCGGCTTCCAGGCCGAGAGCGTCCATCAGCGGTATGAGCTCTCCCAGGAGCTCGGCCACCCCGCCACCGACTTTGGTCGAATTGACATGGACGACCCTCACACCTTGAAGCAACCGTCCCAATTGGCGCAGGTGGCTGACAACCGCCGAGCCGGCGACCTCCGCGTATTTCTCGAGGATATCGCCCACGTCAGCCATTCACCGTACGCCGCCCCCGGTATAGAGGTTGCTCCCGCGGCGGAATACGGCAGCGGGTGCCGTTTAGGAAACTGGAGGTGACCTCACAAAGCAGATCGCGCAGATATTCCAGGCTGGAGAAGTAGGGGTCGATGCTGGCCAGGTCCAACCGCAGCTCTTCCATCCCGCCGCCGCACTCGCCAATCCAGGCGCTGAAGTCGTCCACGGCGTCGGGGGTGCGGCGGCGCGCGTCGATGAAGTGATAGAAGATACTCCCCGTGGAGAGCTGGGAAATGGCCTCAGGCAGATCCTTGGGCGTGCGCAGCACGAGGCCCGTGTCGAAAATCACGATCTGCGAGTGCAGAAAATGAAACTGCTGGTCGGCGCGGGCCCAGGGGATGTACTCCATAGCGTCCAACCGCTCTTCCACCACCTCGGCCACCTCGCGCCGGAGGCTTTCCAGATCCGGGAAATCGACCGGATTGATGATGGCGAGACGCTCAGCCAGATCCTTCTCGTGCAGCGAGTGCATCGCCCAGGAGGCAAAGTCGTTGTTGTATTCGGGCTCGGCGAACTGCGGGCGTAGCAATCGCTCCCAAAAATGATGGTAGATACTCTCTGCGGGGACCCAGAGCAGGGCGTCCCTCAACTCCTTAAGGTTCTGTGCCCTGGCACCGACCGCCATGGGGATGAGCGCGCAGTCCTTCAGGTAGAAAGCGTAGCGGCAGGAAGGGGGGGCCTCATTCACCGCCGCACCTCCGAGGAGTCCGCGGCGTCGAACCCCAGCCTCTGCACCGAGAGCCTCTCTTCGTCCGCCGCGGCCTCATCCGGATAGGTTCCCGCCCAGACCACCCAGCCTTCGGGAGACTCAGTCCCTTCAGGGACGGCCAACGAGACTTGAGCGGGGATTCCCTTGCCGCGCGCCTGCTGAGCTATTGCCCGTGCCTCGGTTTCGGCGCCCGGCCGGTGGATCGGAATCTTGGCGAGTACCACCGTCCAGTCGCCTTGCGCCACGGGCAGTTCCGGAGCGAAGCGCAGGGGCACGGTACCCGGACGGTTTTCGACGGTCCGCCCCATATACCACCCGAGGAAGAGACCACCAACCACCACGCTAACGAGCAGGGCCCCCACGATTCCGCCCACCAGGTAATGTCCGCGAGCCGGGGGGCAGGCGCAATCGGAATCTTTTCGTAGCTGAGGGAATTGCTCGAGTTCCATCACGTCCTAGCTTATCCAACCAGCCCGATTTGCACTTCCCTCACCACGTTCGCGGTGAAACCCGGCTACCCCTCCTCGAGCATCACGATACGCGGGTCGAGTCCGGGCACCCCGATTTCCAGAAGGGCAACCGCGCGCGGCAGGCCGAAACGGCGGGGGCCGGCGGACCCTGGGTTGAGATAGAGCACGCCCTCGTGCCACTCCACCAGGGGGCGATGGCTGTGCCCGAAGATCACCGCATCCATGCCACGAGCCGCCGGCTCGCCTGAACGAGTCAGGTCTCCGCGGATATGTCCGAGCAGAACGCGCCGCCCCACCACCTCGACGACCCGCTCTTGGGGGAGTTGCAGGGCCCAGGGCGCGTGGTCCACGTTGCCGCGGACCGCCCACACGGGCGCGATCGCCTCGAGACCAGTCAGAACCTGCGCGGATCCGACGTCCCCAGCGTGCAGTATGCCGTCGACTCCCTCGAGAGCCTCGAGCACGTCCGGCAAGAGCCGTGCGTGCGTATCGCTGATCACCCCGAAAAGATAGGACTCGTGTTCGGGGTGGGGGATAATCAAGGCCATCTCAGTAGCTCCCGCCCGTTCCGACGGTGTACGCCAACTAGGAACCGGACTCCCCTCGGCCGACTTCGCCCGGGCCGGCTGCCGGCGCTTCCTCCGGCGGCTCGACGTACTTCATAGCGTGGCCTCCGAATTGATTGCGCATGGCGGCCAGCAGTTTGGCGGCGTAACTCTCGTCCTGCCGACTGACGAACCGCATCTGCAGGGCAAGCGTGATCACCGGCGCGGGAACATCCAGATCGATCGCCTCTTTCACCGTCCAGCGGCCTTCCCCCGAATCCGCCACCCAGCCTTCGATTCCCTCGAGCTCGGCATCCTCCTCAAGGGCTGTCGCGGTCAGATCGAGCAGCCACGAGCGCACCACGCTGCCCGTTCTCCAGACCTGAGCCACCTGGTGCAGGTCATAGGCGAATTCCTGTTTGCCGCGGAGTATCTCAAACCCCTCCGCGTAGGCCTGCATCAGGCCGTACTCGATGCCGTTGTGCACCATTTTGGCGAAGTGCCCGGCACCGGACTCACCCAGATGTCCCCAGCCTTTGTTCGGTCCCGGTGCCAGAGTCTCGAAGGCCGGGCGCACGATTTCGACGGTCTCCGGGGCGCCGCCCACCATCATGCTGTAGCCCTCTTTGAGACCCCAGACTCCCCCGGAGGTACCTACATCAAGAAAACGCAGATCGCGCCCCTTTAGCCAGGCCCCACGCCTGACCGAGTCCTGATAGAACGAATTCCCGCCGTCTATCACGACGTCCCCAGGTTCCAGCAGTTCGGCCAGGTCCTGGATCACCCCTTCGGTGGCAGCGCCGGCCGGCACCATAACCCAGGCCACCCGAGGAACTTCCAGCTTCTCCACCAGTTCCTGCAGCTCGAACGCGGCCTCGGCACCCTCCTCCGCCAACTGCTGCGTGGGTCCCGGCGACCTGTTGTAGGCCACCACCGCGTGACCGCCCTGCAGCAGACGCCGGCTCATGTTGGCGCCCATCTTGCCCAAACCGATCATGCCGATCTTCACGGAGCCCTCCCGTTGACTGATTGCGTGACCTTCACCTCCCCGCGAGCCCGGTGAGGGAATCCTGGGCGTTCTGGCAGAAACTCGCCAGAACCGAGGGCGGGAGTCAAGCTACCCGCCACTCCTCCGGCTTCAGTTCGAGTCCCGCTTCCATGGCGCGCAGGTTGAGGTCGAGGGACGCTTTCGGGACCATCTCGGCGACCGCCCTTTCAAGCGAGGGACGGGTCACCAGTTCGGTGAGCGCGACGATCGCCCCCAGCGTGACGATGTTGGCACTCTGGCTACGGCCGGTGATCTCCACCGCCAGCCGGGTTAGGGGAACCGCATAGGTCTCGGCCAGGACCGCCGGAGGTGAGACCTCATCGCTGTCGTAGAGAAACACGCCGGTCCGGCGGAGCCCGCCGAGGTAGTGCTTGGCGGCCTGGTCGGACAGGGTGACCAGCAAATCCGCGCCCTGCAATTGAGGGTAGTCGATCTGCTCATTGGCAATGATGACGTCGGCGCGGCTGTAGCCTCCGCGCGCCTCCGGACCGTAGGACTGCGTCTGCACGACGTACCGGTGGTCCCGCGCCGCGGCGACCGCGAGGATCACCCCCATCAAAATGACTCCCTGTCCGCCGCTGCCGCCGAGCCGGGTTTCTGTGAACCGGCGCGAACCAAGCGTGCTCGCGGTGACGCTAGCTTCCGCCATCGGAATCCTGCTGAACGCGCTCCAGCAGCCGCTGGTACGACTCCTGGAATTCGGGAGCGCTCTCATCTTTGTAGATCAGCCCGGTGATCAACTTGCCCTCTAGCTCTGCGGACGTCATGTGCGCGGCCTCTTTGGCGCCCACAGAACGGTCACGCTGGTCCTCCAACATGGCGATCGCGCCCTTAGGGGGATTGCGTTTGCCGTACTCCGTGGGGCACTGCGACACCGCTTCGATGAAGCTGAAGCCCTTGTGCCGGACCCCGTCGCGGATCAACCGCTCCAACTCGCGACCGGCGTAGGCGGTGCCCCGGGCGACGTAGGTGGCACCAGCAGCCTCGGTTAGCCGGCAGAGATCGAAGGACCTCTCTGCCTGCCCATAGGGCGCGGTGACACTGACGTCGTCTTCCTGGGACATGGGCGAGGCCTGACCCCCGGTCATCCCATAAATGGAGTTATTGAAGAGGATGCAGGTGATGTCGATGTTGCGCCGGCAGGCATGGATCAGATGATTACCGCCGATGGCCGCCCCATCGCCGTCCCCCGTGAACACGATCACCGTGAAGTCGGGCCGCGCCATCTTGATGCCCGTGGCGAAGGCAAGCGCGCGCCCATGAATGGCGTGCACCGTGCCGAAGTCCAGATAGCCGGCGGCGCGGCTCGAACAGCCGATGCCGCCGACGATAGCCGTGGTGTCCTTCTGCAGGTCGAGCTTGGCCGCCGCCCGCAGGAAAGCACCGGTGACCATGCCTGCACCGCAACCGGCGCACCAGATGTGGGGTAAGCGGTCGGTGTGGAGAAAACGGTCGAGCGCCGAAGTCATCGAGTCACCACCTCAGACGTTCTCGTACTTGCCGACCAGATCGCTCACCCGGTCCACCAGTTCCCGCGGAGTGATCAGGGTCCCGTCGATCTTGCCCATGCTGACCACTGTGGTCCACTGTTCGGCCATCTTGCGCACCTCGCGGGCATACTGCCCCAGGTTGAGCTCGGGGATCAGTATGAACTCGACCCGGCGGGCCACCCGTTGCAGGATCTCGACCGGCAGGGGAAACAGCGTGTAGAGATGCAGTACCTCGACAGGAAGCCCCTCGTGCTGCGCCAGATCCATGGCAGCGCGGGCGCTCCGCGCGCAGGAGCCGTAGGCCACTATGCAGACCCGCCCCCGCCCCTCGTTCTTCACGTCGTACAGGCAGAGCTCATCGCGATGGTGCGCCACCTTGTCGTGCAGTTCGCGCAGGAACTCCGCGCTCTTCTGCGGATCGTTGTTGGGGAAGCCGGTTTCGTCGTGGACCAGGCCGGTGACGTGCGGATGTCTGAAGGCGCCCAACTGATGAGGGGGATGCACTTCGCGCACCAGATCCGGGTGCGCGTAGTTCTCGGTGAAGTCGAAGTCGCCGCTGCTAAGCCGGTAGCGCCCGGCCTTCTCCGGAGAGAAGCTCTCGCGCATGTGGCCCACCACCTCGTCCGCCAGTAGAGTGACCGGGGTGCGGAACCTCTGGGCGAAGCGCACCGCCGCCATGGTCAGGCGGTACATGTCGGCCACGTTCGAAGCGGCGAGCACGATGGAGGGGTGGTCTCCGTGAGTGCCCCAGCGCGCCTGCATCACGTCCCCCTGAGAGGGCGCGGTGGGGCGTCCGGTGGAGGGGCCGACCCGCATCACGTTGACGATGACCAAGGGCGCCTCGGCCATGATGGCGTAGCCGATGGCCTCCTGCATCAGGGAAAAGCCGGGCCCACTCGTAGCAGTCATGGAGATCTCGCCGGTAAGCGACCCCCCGATACAGGCGCAGATGGAAGCGATCTCGTCCTCCATCTGCAGGAAGACGCCGCCCACCTTGGGCAGCTCTCGCGCCATGGTTTCCATGATCTCCGAGCTGGGTGTGATTGGGTAGCCCGCAAAGAAGCGGACCCCCGCGTCGAGCGCCCCCAAGGCCGAAGCGCGGTTCCCCTGGACCAGCAGGCTGTCCTGGTCCAGCTTCTCACGCAGTAGATGGGTGTACCAGAGCTCCAAGTCGCCTCCTAAGCCTGGGCGCAGCCCAGGCGGTCGGCCACCATCGGCAGGAAATCCTCCAACGGGGAGCGTTCAACCAGTACGGCCTCCGCGTCGTAGGGGGTGGCCTCCGCGTTGAGCACCGCCAACCGCCCCCCGGAGTTCAGCGTCATCTCGGGCAGACCGGCGACCGGCCAAACCCGCAACGAGGAGCCCGCGACGATCATCAGTTCCGCTTTTCTCGCCCAGCCCATGGCCAAACGGAGTGCGTCCTGGGGAAGGCCTTCTCCAAAGAGGGTTACCCCCGGTTTGAGCGCTTCGCCGCAGTCACAGCGCGGCACCTCGATTCCTACGGAGAGATCGTTCACCACCCTGGCATAGGGGTAATCGTCACCGCAGGCGAGACATTCCGCGCGATCGATCGATCCGTGCACCTCGGCCACTTTGCCGCTTCCGGCCTGAGAATGCAATCGGTCGATGTTCTGAGTGATGACTCCGTGGATGCGGCCGCCTCGTTCGAGGCAGGCCAGAGCCACGTGCGCGGGGTTGGGCTCGACGTTTCCCAGCCGGCTCAACCGCTGGGAATAGAAGCACCAGAATCCCTGGGCGTCCTCGCGGAAGGCATCCAGGGAGGCAACCTTGGCCGGGTCGGCCTTCTCCCAGAGTCCCGTCCCCGGAGTGCGGAAGTCGGGTATGCCCGAAGCGGTGGACATCCCGGCGCCGGTGAGCACCACGGTGAAGGAGGACTCCTCGAGCAGTCGGCCAACCCGCTCGACCCGCTCGAGGCTCTCAAGAGAAAGGGTCATACCGCCACTCTACCGCATCATTCTCCGCTTACACGGACAGAGGCGGAAGAGTCAGAACTGGACCACGGCTTCGTAGGACTGTCCCAGATGGTCTTTGAGCAGGGGGACGTGCTTGAACACGTAGGTGTCGGGATACGACTCGGTGACCGCACGGAACCAACTAACCTGACCGCGGTGATAATCGATCGAGAGCAGGGGAGTGTGCTTGGATTCAGCGTAGTTGTGGGCGGCCGCCTCCGCGGCCTCCACGTTCCCCCGACTTGCCGTGTATTCGATGACCGCCTGCTGGGCCGCCGCCTCGGCCACTTCGCGCGAGGACTGGTAGGCGACGAACATGGCCACGCCGTCGAGCACGACCAGCGCGAGTACCAGGAAGGTCAGTGTCAGGTTCAGAATGGTTCTCATGCCCGTCCTAACGAATGTTCACAGTACAGGTAACGGGCCTCGCGCCGAAGGGCGGGCTGCGGCGCGGTGCCCATACACTTCATCGGGAATACGCGCGCGGACTTTAGCGCATCTGCAAGATCGTCAGCGCAGGCGGAGCACCGCGAAGGCGAGCGCGGCCAGGACGGCGAGCCCAATCAGGATCCAGGGCAGGATCGAGAGCAGGGAGAAGCCCCTAACCTCGATGGTGCCCTGGTCCACGCGGGTCTGCCCCAGGAAGACCTCGACATGTAGCCGTCCCGTGGAGCCGGTCACTTCCAAGGGCACGGTGATGATGTTCTCCTGGGGACCGAGGCTGACGAGCCCGGGTGTATCGCCCAACACCTCGATACCCTCACCACGCAGGACCAGCCTCGCCTCGAGCGGGTATCCGGTTTGGTTGATGATGGCGATCGGCACCTCTCCACTTGAGCCCATCACGATAACCGACTTGTCCCCTTCGACGTCGACCTTGTCGAACTCCTCGCGGGTCAGTTCAGCCGCGCGGTCCAGGTAGGTGAGCCCCAGATTGACCACCAGAGGATTCTCGCCAGCCGCGAACCAGTAGCGGCTCTCGGCTTCGAAGAGCAGCAGATTCAGCGATTCGAGCGGAGAGCGCTCGGATTTGGTCGCCTGAGCCAGGTCGTCCACCAACAGGTGTGTGGCCTGAAGACGCTCCGCGTAAGTCTGGCCGACGAACCCCTCGATAGAGCCGGCGAAGCGGTTGAGGAAGACCGGGCGACTGGAGGGCGGACGGGATTCGAGCAACTCATCCAGCGTGACGCTGCGGATCTGACCGCTCGCGCCCAGTGCCTCTCCGACCACCTCCAGGAACTCCGCCGAGGGCAGAGCGTAGTCCGACGAGGGAACGGCGACAACCGGGCCCCCTCCAGTTTCCGTCACCACCGATGCGAGCGCCGCAAGGAAGCGTTCTGCGTCCCAGGGCGCGACTAGGGCGGAACGCAGCCGCGGATGAGCGAAGACCAGGGTCAACCGATTCCCCTGCTGATCCCGGACCCGAACCGGTGCCCCCAACACGGAACTGGGCTCGGCCAGCCCGCCGGCGACCTCCGCCGAAGCCACCGCGAAGTCGATGGAGGCGTTACTCAAGAAGCCTAGGCTCTCGTCCGTCAACTCCAGCCCGGGCGGATAGGCGGCGTCGAGGGTTTGCGGGAGTGCGAGCACCTCTTGGACCTGCTGCTTGCCCAGCTGCATCTGCTCCCGGCCGTCGATCCAGCCCAGGCGTCCCAGCAACGGCAGAGGAGGCATGGCGTAGGGAGCGGGAAGAATCTGAACATTGTCCAGGGCCGCCACGGTCCTCATCAGCGAGAGCGTCTGATCTGCCGCTGCAGCAGCCCCTTCGCCTTCCTCGACCGTGACCTCCCCCCCCGCGGAAGCGCGTTGCGAGAAACCATCCGCCATCTCCCCGAGTTGGGTCAGCAGCACCGGCTCAATCGCCAGGGTCTGGTGCCAAGAGGGGAAGTCGTCGATCGCTCGGAAGAGGGCATAGAGACTGCCCGCCGCCTCCGCCTCGGGCCTGACTGCTTCGATGAGCACCTCGTCGACGAAGACACCATCGGGGTCCCGGTGAATGCCGAAGGCGACCGGCCAGACCGTGGCCAAATCGACGGTGACTCCGCCGGGAATCAGGCCGACCCAGGCCTCGCCTTCCACCCGCCTGTCGCCTTCCCCGGTGAGGACGGCGAATGCCCGGTAGGCGCCCGGCCCGGCGAGGGATTCCGCCGATAGGGGCACCTCGAGGTTGACCCGGGGGCCGACCGTCTCCAGTTCCCGGCGGACCTCGGCGGCGACCGGCCAGGTCAACGGATCCGCGGCAGGAGAAGGATCACCAGGGCCGCGGATGGTAACGGTGAGGCGGGCCGCGTTCCAGAGGGCGTCGGTCTGCGCTTCGACGGTCAGGACGCCGGGTGTCGTATCCGAGGCGAGGATTGGATCGTGACTCATCGTGAGACTGGGGATGTCCTGCGCGGAGGCCGAAGCCGCCGCCAGCAATAAGACGGTAACCGCCACCAAGAGCGCGAGCGGGAAGCCACGGAGGGCGAGGGGGGACGAGGCGCTTTTTGCCCTCATGGCCGCGAGTCTAGCATACGGTTGGTGCAGCACATTCTGCGGGGAGCGACTAGACTGGTAGAATCCGCGCACGGGGGGTTTCGATCGATACTCACATTACAGGCCAGCCAACCGGTGGATTCGGAGGCGGAGTCTCGCCCGAAAAGCGCTTGGGCTTATTCTACAAGGCCCGGGTGGGCGAGGTGCTGTCTCCCAGGGCGTGCACGGTTTCCGCCGACATGAGCGCTCAGGGAATGGCCATGCTGATGCGGGATCAACAATTGGTGGCGGTCATTGTCACCGACGCCGACGAGCGGCCCCTGGGAATCGTCACAGAGCGCGACCTGGTCTACAAGATCGTCACTTCGGGCGAGATCGGCACCCCGGCGTCGGAAATCATGAGCAGCCCTCTGATCACCACGACACCCGACGTTCATCTGTACGAGGCCCTCTACCTGATGATGCGCCATCGGGTGCGTCGCCTGGTAGTCGTCGATGGGGCCGGGCAGCTGCTGGGCTTCGTCTCCATGAAGGATCTCATCCGAGTGGAAGGCTACGAGGGAGAGGTGCTCACCTCCCGCATAGGCAGCGCTCAATCGATAACAGAACTGTGCCGAACTCGCATGGAGATCGACGGCTTCATCCACAAGCTATTCCTTGGCGACGTGGACGCTCAATCACTGACCGAAATCCTCACGGACTACAACGATGCGCTCACGCGACGGGTCATCCGTCTGGCCCAGCAAGAACTGAGGCCCGAACTGCGCCGCCCGGCTCAGTCCTTCGCTTGGGTTTGCTTCGGATCCGAAGGTCGCCGCGAGCAGGTCCTGCGCGGCGACCAGGACAACGGGATGATCGTCGCCGACGACGCGGATGCTGACGCCCTGACCTATTACCTCCGTCTGGCGCGGGAAGTGAATGAGGACCTGGACACGTGCGGTTTCGAGTTGTGCCAGGGTGGCGTCATGGCCCGAGAAGACCAGTGGTTCGGTACATTGACCGAGTGGAAAAAGCGAGTATACCGGTTGATCCACGGCATGGAGGACGGGGAGCTGCTGCGCGATCTCACCATCTTTCTGGATCTTCGCATCGTCGAGGGTGAATCACGCTATGTCGACGAGCTCTGGGACTTCACAATCGACGAGTTGGGGCGAGCGCCTTTTGCGGTGCGCGCTTTGGCCGAAGACGCCGTGGCCAAGCCGGTCCCCCTCAATTTCCTGGGGCGACTGCAGTACGACAAGGGCCCCGACGGCCGCAGAGGCATCAACGTCAAACGATATGGCCTGCTGCCGCTAATGGCCTCGATCAAGGTGCTGGCGATTGAGTACGGCATCAGGGACACCCAGACCACCGAACGGATCCGGACGCTGCAGGACAAGAGCGCCCTGGAAAAGGAATCGGCCGAAAACCTGCTCTTTGCCAACGAACTCTTCCTGAGGCTCAAGGTCCAGGACTCGCTCGAACAAGTGCTGCACGGCTCAGATGACGAGTATTTCGTCTATCCCGAGGAATGGTCGGAATGGGAGCGACAAAATCTCAAGCGCGCCTTCAAGGCGGTGGATCACCTGGCGGGCATCCTCCGATTCCACTTCCACCTCTAACGCGCCTGTGGAGCTGATCGTCTCAAGCGGCTGCGCTTACGTCCTCGGACTGGAGGACCAGTTCAAGGTTGCAGCCGAGGCCGGGTTCGACGGATTCGAGTACTTGGTGAACCGGGAGCACGTCCCCGAGACCACCGCGAAACTGATCGAGCTTTCCCGCCACTACGAGATACCCATCCGCAACGTGCACGCCCCCTTTCAGCCGGTCCCCGGCTGGGACGGGCCGGTGACCTCTCTGCTCTCGACGGTCAACGTTGCCCGAGCTATCGAAGCCCGCAGCGTGACCTTCCATCCCCCCGAGCGGGCAGTGGACGGCGTCACTTTTAACCGCTGGATGGTCGGAATCGACGACTTCCAGAAGACCGTGGGCGGCGGCGACGTCATGATCACCGTGGAGAACATGCCGCGGTCCAAGAGCTGGCGGGGGATCAAAGTACCCTTCGCCACGGCACCCTACCGCTACCAAGAGCGGGACGAACTCTGGGAGTTGTTGGAAGAGCAGAATCTGTTCATGACCTTCGACACGACTCACTTCGGCACCGCGGGCGAGAATCTGGTGGCCGCCTATGCCCAGTTTCGGGACCGAGTCCGCACCATTCACCTCTCCAATTTCTCGAAGAAGGAATTTCAGGAGCACCTTCCCTTTGACCAGGGCGACCTGGATCTGGCCGATTTCATCGACCGAGCCCTCGGCATGGGTTTCAGCGGGCTGCTGACCCTCGAGGTCTTCCCCGAATTCCTTCAGACGCACGAGGGAGGAATCACAGGTGCGCTCAAGGACTTCGTGCGCTGGGTGGAGGGCGTGACGGGACTCACTCGGGAACGGCGCGGGGGGCAGGCACAGGGCTAGGCTCGGGGCTTGGCCGCCTCGCGCGTGCGAACCAGGTCGGGCAGAATGCGGGCCAAGTGGTAGTGCGAAAGCACTCCGATGAGCTCGCCGTTCCGCACCACTGCCAGGTGGCGAAGACCGGTCCTCGCCATCATCGCTGCAGCCTCATCGACGGTGGCGCCGGCACTTATGGTGACGATCGGAGAGTGCATGATCTCACCGGCGGTCAACTCCATGCCCGTGTACCCGCGCGCTAGGACATCCTTGATGATGGTCCGCTTGGTCAGGATACCCACGGGGCGCCGCGCCTCGAGGACCAGCACCGAGGATATCCAACGCTCAGCCATGAGCCGCGCCACCTCGACCACCCGCTGCCGGCGCGAGACCTGAATGTAGTTGGCAGTGGCCAACTCCCCCACCAGGGGGGGTCGGACCGGACCCCGGCCGGCTCCCTCCGCGCTACCCGTACCCGATGCCATAAGCGCCTTCCTCTATCGGGGTGGCGGGGGCTTCATACTCACGAAACTCCTTGGCGACCGCGAGCTGTTCGGTCCAAATCGCCCGCAGCAGCATGAAATCGTCCAGCACCCGATCCTCTACGCAGATCTGGAAGAGGTCGAAAGCCGCCATAAACTGCACGACGTCATCGAAGCTGGCTGCCTTATCGATGCAGGGGCGGTCTTGGGCGAGTGCCGAAACCGGGGTGTCCGTGTGGAGATCGCCCCGCCCGTAGGCCGCTACGATCTCGCCCTGCTCTATCACTCCCACGATGTCGCCGGCCTCGATGATCATGGCGTAGTTGCGCTCGCTCTGCACCATGAGTTCGAGGGCGTCCAACGCTTTGTCGTCGAAGCCGACCCGCGGGTAGTCGACCGTGGCGAAGTCAAAGGCGCGTATGCCCTTCATCGCCTCACTCCCCCGCCTTCTCCTCTTCCTTGCCCGCGCTCCAGTCGAGAGAGGTCGGATCGGACAGGTGGGCTCGAATGGCGTCTGGGTGCAGCGGCCGAGGGTGTTGCTCGAGAACGCGTTCGGCGCGGGAGACGTCTCCCTCCAATCTGTCCTCGGCAGGATCGAGCCATTCGCCGGCCTGCAACAACCGCCGCTTTTCCTGGAGTTGCGCCAGGAGTTCGGCCTGATGATCGATCAGGATCTCGCGGGCCTCGGTGCGCCAACGGGCAGCCAGGCTGCGGTTGGCCTCTCCTGCTTCGGCCATTTCGTCGAAGACCGCCTCGTAGACCTGATCCGCGTGGCTGCGCACGTCGAGCAACGCCGCCTCGAGGTCGCGTTCTCCGAGCGCCGCTTCCCCGATGATCTCCGGTCGCAGATAACCGCCCAGCCGGTACGCCACCTCGTAGAAGGAAAAGAGGCTGTGGATGGTCCGCCCGGGAGCGTAGACTCCACGTTTGGAGCCGGCCCCCACGCCGCCACTGGTAGGCACGACCCCCTGCAGGGCAATGTGGCTGACCTCGGGGCGGCAAATCTCCTTGGGCGGGAAGAATCCTCGGCGGAGCACCTCACGGATTCCCGTACCGGAGATCTGCACGCGGTAGCGCGTGTCGTGCGGGCAGGTCTTTTCCGTGGCGGGAACGCGGCAACGCGCGCAGTAGAAGACCTCCGAGAAGGCCACGATCTCGATGCCGAGTTCCTCGGGCGAGTATTCATCGAAGATGCGGTGGCTGGCATACATGTCGTATACGTCGCCCACGCCGGCGTGATCACGTCCTATCAAGGCGTGGGTGCAACCGTAGTTACGCATGATGATCGCGTGCAGCACGGCCTCGCGGGGGCCGGCGAATAGATAATTGCTGCGAAGCGCCGACATGACCACTCGAAACGGCGGATAGTAGACGTCGGTCAACGCCTCCAGCGCCTGGATGCGGTAATCGGGCCTGACGTACTCCGGCCGCTCGAGCTCCACCTGCGGCAAGAGTAGGATGGCGTCGACCATCTCGAGGGCGGTTCGATGCATGTACTCGTGGCCGACGTGCGGGGGATTGGCCCCGGTGATGAAACCCGCCACGGAACGGTATCCCCGCTCCTCATACAACAGTCGGTAGGTCTCGCGCGGCGTCATGCGGTAGCGCTCGAACGATCCCCAACTCGGCCGGTCGAGAAGTTCGATCTCGCCTGCGATCGAGAGTTCGCCCATCCGCCGAAAGATGGCGTCCACGCCGGGGTGAACCTCGGGAGATGTGGTGCCGAAGAGGCGCTGCGCCCGTTTCTCGCGGTCATAGGTGAAGATTTCGCTGATCCGCTGTAGCGCCACCGGTTGCCCGTTCTGGCCGACGAGCAGCACCTCGTCGCCTTCGCGTAGCTTCTCGATGACTTCGTGGTTCCGCCGGCCGGCGGGAGCAAACGTAAGGGGGATAGGCCAGGGCGTGCCATCGGCCAGCCGGCCGTGCTCGATAACGGTCTCGCTGTCGGCGCGGCCGAGCGTGCCGGTAAGAGGGGAGAAGACCCCGGTGGCCACCATTTCGAAAGTGATCTCGGCCTCGCGGTCGATCATGATGCGGGGAAGTCCTTGGGCGCGCTCAAGCGCCGCCTCGAGACGATCACCCTGCAGCGCCCGCTCTACCAAACGCCCGCCAAGCGGTGTCTGAGGCGCACCCCCGTCCTGCTTTTTTGACGTCGCCATGGGGTCATTCTGTCAAAAAGGGGCAACAGTCGCCATGCATGGAGGGAGAAGATGCCTTAGAAAGCCCTTAGAAGGCCATTCGTCGGGGGAGCTGCACCGGCCTCCGCCGCATCCCCGACCATTCTCACCGTTCATCGGCACGGCCTCACCACTGAGCTGCCGCGATTCTCCGCGGTGAAGTCTCTGCAATACACTCTCTTCGTCCTACAACTCTCAATCACCATGGCTTTTGCAGAAGGGAGGTAGATGACAGACCACCACTCGGACCGGCCCACAACCGGTCCAACTCGCCGGCGGGAGCACTCAGCACCGGAACCACCGGCGAAGCTCCTCGATTCGTCTAAGGGGGATGCCTCTCATGGAACCTGACCAGCAAACACCACCCGAACGCGCAGCATACGATTACAACAGTCCTGCCGGAAAGGCCTACTGGCGGAAGAACATCACTCTGATCATCGGCCTCCTAGTCGTGTGGGCACTCGTGTCCTTCGTCGCCGGAATTCTTCTGGCGAAGCCTCTCGCGGACATTAACTTCTTTAGTGTGCCGCTCTCCTTCTGGTTCGCGCATCAAGGATCGATCGTAGTCTTCGTGATCCTGATATTCGTGTACGCGCGCTGGATGGACCGTATTGATAAAGAATTCGACGTGCACGAGTAAGGGGTAGACGATGTCTGTTGAAGCTTGGACTTATCTACTGGTCGGGCTGACATTCGCCGGCTACATCTACATCGGGTACGCCAGCCGCGTCAAGGAGACCAGCGGTTTCTACGTCGCCGGCCGCGGCGTTCCCGCCATAGCCAACGGAGCGGCCACCGCGGCCGACTGGATGTCGGCCGCGTCGTTCATCTCTATGGCCGGTCTCATCTCGTTCCTGGGGTATGACGGAGCCATCTATCTGATGGGATGGACCGGCGGCTACGTGCTGCTGGCGCTGCTCCTGGCCCCGTACCTGCGGAAGTTCGGAAAGTACACGGTCCCCGACTTCGTCGGCGACCGCTACTACTCCAACACAGCCCGAGTGGTAGCCGCCATTGCGGCTATGTTCGTTTCCTTCACCTACGTCGCCGGTCAGATGCGGGGCGTCGGCATCGTCTTCAGCCGCTTCCTCGGTTTGTCGATCGAGTGGGGGGTTGTCGTCGGTGTGCTAATCGTGGCCTTCTTCGCCGTGCTCGGTGGAATGAAGGGCATCACCTGGACCCAGGTGGCGCAGTACTCGGTTCTCATTATCGCCTACATGGTGCCCGCGGTGGCCATCGCGGTGATCCTGACCGACATCCCGATTCCCCAGCTGGCTCTGACCTTCAGCGACATCACCAGTCGCCTGAACCAGATACAGACGGATCTGGGGTTGACCAACTACACGCAGCCGTTTACTAACTTATCCGGTCTGAATGTGTTTATGGTGACAATGTCATTGATGATCGGGACAGCCGGCCTGCCCCATGTCATCATCCGCTTCTACACCGTGCGCAGCGTTCGCGCCGCCCGGTACTCGGCGGGATGGGCGCTGCTGTTCATCGCCCTGCTGTACACCACGGCTCCGGCCATCGCCGTGTTCGCCAAGTACAATCTGATCAACGAACTGCAAGGCAAGACCCCGGCAGAAGCCAACGAGATCGAATGGGTCGGCAGCTGGTCGGACACCGGCCTCTTGGGCCTCGAGGACAAGAACGCCGACGGCGTCCTGGAGATGACGGCCGACCCCGAGACCAGTGAAATCACGATCGACCGCGACATCATCGTCCTGTCGACCCCCGAGGTGGCAGGCCTTCCGGCCATCGTCATCGCCCTAGTGGCGGCCGGCGGTTTGGCAGCAGCTCTCTCCACCGCGGCCGGACTGCTGCTCGTCATCTCGAGCTCCCTATCCCATGACATCTACTACAAGCTGATTCACCCGGAGGCAAGTGAGGGTGAACGCCTGCTCGTGGGCCGCCTGGTGATCCTGGGTGCGGTCGTAGTTGCGGGATACTTCGGCATCAACCCACCCGGGTTCGTGGCCGAGGTGGTGGCCTTCGCCTTCGGCCTCGCGGCGGCCAGCTTCTTCCCGATCATCATCCTCGGTATCTTCGACAAGAGGATGAACCGGGAGGGCGCCATCGCCGGCATGATCGTCGGTCTGGGCTTCACCTCCTTCTACATCATCGGAGCCCAGTTCTTCGACATGAACCCGTTCTTCTTCGACATCAACGCGCAGGGCATCGGCACCGTAGGTGCAGCGATGAACTTCATCGTGGCCTTCGGGGTCTCCCGGGTTACCCCGGCTCCGCCCCTGCATATCCAAGAAATGGTCGAAAGCGTCCGCGTGCCGCGCGGCGCCGGCGAAGGCGTCGACACCCACTAAAGAGTTCCGCCCAAGCGCCGAAGCACACAGTTCGGCGGGGCACCGGAACCTCGTCCTGACGGGGCGAATCGAGGAGGGCCCTCCGGAAACGGAGGGCCCTTTCTCTACCGCAAGTTGGGCGGACTCCAGCTAGAGGACGCGACGACCGGCGCACGGCCTCAGAAATCGAGGCGCTTGCGCAACTCCCGGGTCTGCCGGCGGCTCAGCGGCAGCACCGTCCGTCGGTCGTCGTCGAGCCTGAGCTCGTAGAGGTTGGAGGGGAGGGAGATGATCTCCGAGACATGCTCCAGATTGACGATGTAACTCCGATGACACCTGAAGAACGAACGGGAATCCAGGCGCTCGTCCAACGCTTTGAGCGAATAGTTCACCAGATAGCCCGCTTTGTTCGTGAACACGCGGGCGTAATCCCCCTCCGCCTGGAAGTAGTAGATCTCCTGCATGTCCAGCAGAACCGTCTTGTCGCCCCGGCTGACCGGGAGGCGATCGAGTTGCCGCGGGGTTTGCTCCACCGCAGAAGGCGTAGCGTCGAGCGTGGAGAGCAGCCGGTTGACAGTCTGATCCATGCGGCGCTCCGTCACCGGTTTCACGAGATAGTCGAAGGCGCTGACTTCGAAAGCCCGAACCGCAAACTCGGAATATGCAGTAATGAACACCACGTACGGGTGCTCGGCGAGCTTGGCCAGTCGGCCGGCCACCTCGATTCCGTCCATGTCGGGGAGATTGACGTCGAGGAAGACGACGTCGTACATGAGACTCTCGGCAAGCGCAAGAGCCTCCTCAGCGCCCCCGGCCTCCCCCACAACCTTGATCCGGTTGTGACGCGCGAGCATGAACCTCAGTTCGGCCCGGGCCGGGGGCTCATCGTCCACGATGAGAGCCCTGTAGAAGTCTTTCATTTCAAGCGTTTGGTCAAACGGAGCAACGTGCGCGATTCGGGCGCTTCGGAAAGCTCGAGCTTGTCGACGAGCGCCCGGACAATCGTCATCCCCAGGCCGAACTCCGAAAACGGATCGACTTCCACGGTCCCGTCAGCGCGGACATCGCTGCACCCAGAGATCGATATCTGGAGCACCTCGTCCCCCAGTTCGTACTCGATACGAAGCTCCTCGGCGTCTCGGTCGGGTTGGAGGGCGGACTTATCCGTCTCGTCCTCAGCCGGAGCCTCCTGGATGAAGTAGGAGCAGGCCTCGCTGACCGCGACCTTGAGATCGTCCACCACGTCCTCGGGCATGCCGGACCCGCTGCCGAGTCCGGAGGTGGCCAGACGCGACAGAGCTACATATTCGGCTTTGGCCGGAAGTGTGAGGACGACTCGCCGGGCGGCCTGCAAATGGCTCTCCTAACCTTAGTTCCAATGCGCACTGACTTCCCCGGTGGCATGGGGGCCTGTCACTTATATCGGTTCCCCTCGCGCGCCGCAAACCACACCCAAAAATGCGGCTGCACAGGCGACGCGGACCCCCACTCTCATGACTAGTCACCACCCACGATCCCCAACTCCTCGCCGCAGTCGGGACAGCGGCCCTCGCGGAGCCAGTTTTCCTCGGCACGCTGGTCTCCGCGCCGGATCACCGTGCGCCCGCACTTCGGGCAGACGGTATGCCGGCCGGGGTGGCCGGGGACGTTCCCCACATAGACAAACTCCAACCCGGCCTCGCGTCCGATCTGGGCCGCCCTTTCCAGCGTCTTCACCGGAGTTGACCTCACGTAGGAGAGTTCAAACTCGGGCAAAAAGCGGGTCACATGCCAAGCGGTTCTGGCTCCGAAGCGCTCGAGCACCTGATTCGCCATCGTCCTCAGGCTGTCGTCGTCATCGTTCATGCCCGGAACCAGGTTGCTTACCACTTCCACATGGCAGCCGTGATCCTCCTTCGCGCGGGCCACGACGTCGAGGGTGATTTCAGGATCTTCGACCTTGGTGAGCCACCCCCAACCCCTGCCGTCCGGGGCTTTGAGGTCGTACTTGAGGGCGTCGATGTGCGGGGCTAGATAATCGAGCGTCTTCACGTTCATGTAGCCCGCGGTGACGAAACAGGTGAAGAGGCCGGCTTCCTTCGCCGCGATGCAGACATCATGGACGTACTCGGCCCAGATGGCTGCCTCGCCGAATGCGAAGGCGATCCCGGGCAGCCTATGCTTCTCGGCCATGGCCACTGCTTCTTCAGGCGCCATGAAGGACAACTTCTCCGCCTCCCCGCGGGCGGCGGTGGCGTGCGACAGCTGCCAAGTGTTACACCCCGAACAGAGCACGTTGCAGCCGAGAGTGCTCAGCGAAAGGACGAAGGCGCCCGGATGAAAGTGGAAGAAAGGCTTGCGCTCGATGCTGTCCGAAACCACGGTGGCCACGCGTCCGTAGACCAGGCTCTCGAGCCGGGCTCCGCGGGTGCCGCGAACCTTGCACAAACCTTCGCGGCCCTCGTCGATCACACAGAAATGCGGGCAGAGCGTGCACTTGGTGCGTCCGCCTGCGACGGGCTCCCAGAACTCGGCAATCATGTTCGCGCCCTCCCCCGGGTCCCCGGTCTTCCTCCGGACGGCCCCCCGCAGGAGAAGGCCTTTAGACCGCGATCGAGTTCCTCCAGGACCAGCCGGTGCAGCGGGTCGTTGGCAGAGGCGACCACCGCCATCTGATACTCCATGCCCGCGCCCAGCAACGGACGCTCGTGCAGGCTCCGGCCCGTGGTATCCGTGACCGGGCAGCCCGCCTCTTCGAGAATCAGAGCGGAAGCCGCCACGTCGTAGGGGGCGTTGTTCAATACGGCTCCTTTCCCAACCTGGCGAAAGCGTTCCTCTACCCAAGGGGCGACTTCGATCATTCGGGGCCCTGGATCGATGAAGCAATCGAGCTGCCCGGTGAGGATGCGGGTCATGCAGTACGTTGCGCTCCCCAAGTCGAACACTCCGCCATCTACCGAAGATAGATCGATCAAATCCCCGAGGACTGCGGTCAACTCCCGAGCAGGGCGGCCGCGGAAGCCGAGTGCCCAGAAGAGCCGGGACAGATCCTCGCTCACCGAAGGGGCGAGCGGCCGGGCCCGGCCTTCCGAATCAAGGGCCTCAACGCCAAGCCCGCGCCCTGCGCGAAAGACCCCGCCCTCTTTGATCTCCTGCACCACTCCGTAGACCACGTCCCCCATCCGAGGGGATGCGGACGCGAGGTCATCGCCGGTCAGAACCGCGGCGGCCACGCTGACGCAGGCGGCTTCGAACCCGGCGGCGGCGGGACGGGTGCCGTCGATGGGGTCGACCACGAGGACGAATTCCGCCCTCGCCGCACCGATGGCGAGCAGGCCCTGATCCTCCGAATAGAGAGCGACCGGCTCCCCGCGCTCCTCGAGAAAGGCCGATACGCAGTCTTCGGCTAGGACGTCGATCGAGAAGGTGGTGTCCCCGCCCTCCGCCCGGCCGGCCAGGCCCTTGGCCGCCGCCTGTCCCAGGTTAGGGGCGACCACCCCACAGACCTCCGCGGCGAGGTCGTCCACCAGGGCGGACAGCCAATCCGGCACGTGCGGACGATCCATGCTCCTCCTCGAGTCAGTCACCAGATTGGTCGCGATCCGTCCACAGAACCCTACCAGACCTCGATCATGGCCCCGGCTGCTTCGTGGACAGCTTCACAACCGTGTGGTATCAATGGCGGCTAACCGGCAGGGTATTCCGCCCGTCGTATGCTTATGCAACAGACCCACTCGAATCCGAGGGAGGCCCGCTTTGAAGAGAAACCACCTGTGGCTTGCAGTTCTCCTAGTGCTCGCGCTCGCCCTGGTCCCGGCCCTGATCGGCTGTGGCGACGACGACACTGAGGACACCGCGACCGAAGACAGCATGACCGAGGACACCGCGACCGAAGACAGCATGACCGAGGACACCGCGACCGAAGACAGCATGACCGAGGACACGGCCACCGAGGATACCGCCGCTGGAGAGGCGACCGTGGTTCCCGTAGACGAGGAATTGTCCGCTGACATCGAAGCGGTGCAGAAGTCCGAGAACATCGAGACTCCCCCGACCATCGATGACGGCATGCTGCAGGGTGGCTCCGACACCGCCTTCCCGCCCTTCGAGTTCGCCGATGATCAGGGCGACTACGTCGGCTTCGACGTGGACCTGATGACTGCGATTGCCAAGAAGATGGGCCTCGAGTTCGAAATCGTGCCCACCGCCTGGGATGGCATCATTCCCGCACTGGTGAGCGACCGCTACGACATAATCGCGTCCGCCATGACCATTACGGAGGAGCGCGAAGAACAGATCTCGTTCTCCGATCCCTACATCTCCGCGGACATCGCCATCTCTGCCCCGGTGGACAGTCCCATCGAAACCGCCGAGGACCTCGCCGATAAGACTGTGGGCGTGCAGATCGACACCACCGGCCAGTTCGCGGTCGAGGAGATCGAGGACGTGGGAGAAATCCGCAAGTACGAAACCATCCTGAATGCCTTCCAGGATCTGGAGACCGGCCGCCTGGATGCCGTCGTCAACGACGCGCCCGTCAACGCCTACATTATCCGCGACAACCCCAATGTCGAGAACACCGGCACGATCGAGACCGGCGATGTGTACGGCTACGGACTCAAGCAGGAAAACGAGCAACTACGGGATGCCATTAACCAGGCGCTGCAGGAACTCAAAGACGAAGGTTTGTACGATCGCATCTTCCAGAAGTGGTTCGGCGAACTGCCCGCGGAACAGCAGTAGACAAGCGATCCGATTCAATTCGCGAGAAGGGACGGGGGTCTAGACGGCCCCCGTCCCTTTCTCGCGAATTGAGGTCAGGGGGAGCAGCAGAGTGGACGCAATAGGCCAGGCCTTTGCCGACCTCGAACGGTACTTCTTCAATATCGAGATCCTTCGGGACACCATTCCCCAGCTGCTGCCCGCGCTGCTCGTCGTCTTCGAAATCCTGTTCCTGAGCCTGCTCTTCTCATTCATCGGGGGCCTGACCCTGGCTCTGACGCGGCTCGTTCCCCTGCGGCCCCTCCGCTGGCTCGTGGGAGCTTACGTCGACTTCTTCCGCGCGCTGCCGCTGCTCCTGCTGCTGACCTACATCTACTACGGACTCGGGCTCTTCGGCTCGACCACCGGACTGCGTTTTCTCATCCTCGATCCCATCCCGGCGGCCATCCTGGGCATCACCATCACCTACTCCGCCTATTCGGCGGAGATCTTCCGGGCGGGCATCAGCTCCGTCCCCCACGGACAGATGGAGGCCGCCCGCTCCCTGGGCATGAACAACTACAAGGCCATGCTCCATGTGGTTCTCCCGCAGACCATGCGCATAGTGGTTCCGCCCCTGACCAACGAGTTGATCGCCATGATCAAGGACACCGCCTTGGCCTCCGTCATCACGACGCCGGAACTGCTCTTCCGTTCTCGGGAAATCATGGGTCTGAAGGCGAACCCGACACCGTTGACGGCGGCAGCCATTCTCTACGTCGCCTTTACCCTGCCGCTGATCCGTGTTGCCGCCCGACTGGAGCGGCGCTACGGCAAAGGTGCGCGTCCTGTGGGTATGTAGGAGGGATGATGGATCAGCCTCTGATAAAGCTCGAGGGTGTGCACAAACGCTTCGGCGATCTCGAGGTGCTGCGCGGCATCGACCTCGAGGTCCGGCGCAGCGAGGTGGTGGTCGTAATCGGGCCCTCGGGATCCGGCAAGTCCACCATGCTGCGCTGCATCAACGGCCTCGAGCCCATTCACCTCGGCAGGATCTTCATCGAAGGCATCGACATCACCGGTTCGAAGACCAACATCAACCAGATCCGGCAGAAGGTGGGAATGGTCTTTCAGCAGTTCAACCTCTTCCCCCACAAAACCGCACTCGAGAATCTGACGCTCTCGCCCATGAAGGTGCAGGGTAAGTCCCAGAGTGTAGCCGAGCAGATCGGCCAGGACCTGCTGGCCAAAGTGGGGCTCTCCGAGAAGGCCGACGAATACCCGGGCACCCTTTCCGGCGGGCAGCAGCAGAGGGTGGCCATCGCCCGTGCCTTGGCCATGCAGCCCGACATGATGCTCTTCGACGAAGTCACGTCGGCCCTCGATCCCGAACTGGTCGCCGACGTGCTCAACGTGATGAAAGACCTGGCCCGAGAGGGAATGACCATGGTCGTGGTCACCCACGAAATGGGCTTTGCCCGCGAGGTGGGGTCGCGTCTGATGTTCATGGACGAGGGCGTGATCGTCGAGGAGGGCGACCCCCGGGTGATGATCGAGAACCCGAGCGAGGAGCGCACCCAGAAGTTCCTGGGCATGGTGCTGTAGTGGGATTCCCCACTGCACCGGCCCAGCGCAGAGCCTAGACCTCGATTCCTCCGGCCAGGCGCTCGACGACCAGCACCAGACCGGCGCCCACCAGAGCCGCGGCCAACGTAACCCCAATCACGCCCGCGCTCCACGCCTCTGTCCCGTCGATCACCTTTTGCGCCGGCAACCGGAGTGCACCCAGCATGAGACTGACCAGGAAGGTGAGCGTGGCCTGCCGGTAGTGCTCCAGGGCCCATTTGACGAAACGGGACATGGATAGCAGTCCCACGACCCCTCCGCTGAGAAATGCCGCCACCACCAGCGCAGGCCGCAGCACCGGACCGCCGCCTCCGGAAACCAACCCCGCGAGGCCGTCCGTCAACTCCTCGAGCTTGCCCGTCAGATACGGGTACTGACCGAGGATGAGAAGAATGAAGGCTCCGGAGATCCCCGGCAAGATCATGGCGCTCAGGGCCAGGATGCCCGCGCCGAAGATGATCAAGGGATTGTGAGGCAGCCCCGCCTCGGCGGTGATCCCGGTTAGGACGAAGCCAAAAGAGAGGCCGGCAACACCCGCCGCGATCCGCCCGCCCGTCGACAGGGAGACCTCGTGGTAGAGGACGTAAGCCGAGGCGGCGATGAGTCCGAAGAAGAAGGCGTAGGTCGGAGCGGGATAGTCTTCGAGAGCTGCATTAAGCAACCTGGCCACGGTGATGACGGCGGTGACGATACCCGTGCCCAGGACCGCCAGAAAGGCCAGATCCACCCTTTGCAGGCTTCGCCAGTAATCGCGCCGGGCTCCAGTGTCTCTCAGCTTGGGCAAATCGCGCACCAACCAGGGGCCGACCCCCGTGATCGCGCCGATGAGCCGCCCGTAGATCCCGGTGATCAAAGCGATAGTTCCCCCGGATACGCCGGGCACTGCGTCCGCCGAGCCCATGAAAAGCCCGCGAAGGTATATGCCGGCCCAGGAGAGCGATTCGCCCCCCCCGAGCGCGGCATCCCCGGAGGAAGCCGGGGGTCGTGCCTCCGGCGGCTTCATGGTCTCTCCCAGGGGACTACTCGAGAGTACCGGGAAGCTTCCCGATTGTGATCTCGAGATTCTTGCGCGCGCCGTCGCGGACGACCACCATCACCACCGTGGAATCCGGTTCGGTCCGAGTCACCAGGTTCGTGAGCTGAGTCGAATCCACCACCTCTTCGCCGTCGAACTCGACGATGACGTCACCCTCCTGGATGTCGCCCCCGGCTGCGGGGGCGCCTTCGTGCACCGCCTGAACGTACGCACCCTGAGTCACGTCCACCGGAGCTTCCGGATTGTCGACCACGTCCATTATGGTCACGCCCAGGTAGCCGCGGGTCACGCTGCCCACCTCCAGCAGGTCAGGCAAGATCTCCTTGGCGGAATTGATCGGCACGGCGAAGCCCAGATTCGTATCGGGGATGACGGCGGTGTTGATGCCGATCACTTCACCGGCCAGGTTGAACAGGGGACCACCGCTGTTGCCCGGGTAGATGGCGGCGTCGGTCTGAATGAAGTCGCGGAATGTGCTGGCCGGCAGTGCGCGCCCCTTGCCGCTCACCACTCCCACCGTAGCAGAGTACTGAAAGCCCAGCGGGTTGCCCATGGCCATCACCCAGTCGCCGATCTCCATGGCGTCTGAGTCGCCCAGGGGAGCCACGGAGAGGTCGCCCTCCGGCTCCACCTTGATCAGAGCCAGGTCGTCGCGGGCATCGGCGCCGACGATCTGAGCGTCGTAGCTCTCTCCCTCGGACAGGAAGACGGTGATGCTCTGACCGCCGTCAACCACGTGGTTGTTTGTCAGGATGTAGCCGTCCGACCGGATGATGACCCCCGAGCCCTCGGAAGGCACAGTGGGATGGTCCTCGGGCAGCTGTCCGTCGGGGTTGTTGGGATCATGGAACTCGTCTTCCGGCGCCTGCCCGTCAGGGACCATTGGGATGGTCGATCCCGAGACGCTGCCCAGCACCTCGACGCGCACAACGCTCTTGCGCATCTGTTTGGCGATGGGGGCGAAGCTCGGCACTTCGTCCTTTCCGTCGGAGAAGCCGGAGCCCTCAGTCCAAAGCTCCTGCGCCTGGATCTGGGAGGGCTGATCCACGCCGGTGGCGACGAAGAAGCCCAGAGCCGTGAAGAATATTGCGCCCGCAATGAAGAGCACAATGAAGTTCGTGCGGCGCTGGAAGAAGGACGACATCTACAACTCCTTAACGGACGGTGAAATGCAACATCATGATCAGCCCCGCAGCACGCCCGACGGCCGCTGCGGACCTGCGCAGAGTATACCGGAGAAGCCGGAAGCGGCGCCGGGGACCGAGGTCGCCCGGCGCCGGCCGGATTCAGGCAAAAGCCTTGATCAGGATCTCCATGGGATGCTTGGGATCGCGCTCCGTGCCTTCGCCGATCTGCGACTGACAGGAGATGCCCGAAGCCACCACGGTACCTTCGTGCTCGTTCAATTTGTCAAAGAGTCGCTGCCCGATCGCCCGTGACAGTTCGCTGTACTCCTCCTTGTAGCCAAAGGAGCCCACCATGCCGCAGCAGAGCGCGTTGACATCGATGACGTCCGCCTCCGGGATCAATCGCAGGGCCTCGCCCGGCACGCTACCGATGCCCATGGACTTCTGGTGGCAATGGCCGTGCACGACGAAAGTCTCGTCGAGCGGCCGCAAGTGCAGATCCAGCCTTTCTTCCTTCACCAGATGCAGGAAGTACTCGGTCACGTCCCAGCTGCGCTCTTCGATCTGGTCGAGCTTGCGCATTGTCTCTTCGCCCTCGTTCTCCAGAAGGCGACGGTAGTCATCACGGATCGAGGAGAGACAGGAAGGCTCGATGAAGAGGATGTCTTTATCCTCCTGCACCAGTTGGTAGAGACGCTCGATGTTCTTCTTCGCCCACGCCCGGGGTTTGTCGAGGCTACCCTGGCTCATAGCGGGCCGGCCGCAGCACTCGTTGTGCGCGAGCTCCAGCTTGACGCCCACGCGCTCCAGGACCTGAACCGCGGCTTCGCCCACGTGGGGCTTATTGTGGTTGATGAAACAATCCACGAACATGGCCGCTTCGCGGCGGGGTTCGCGCACGGTGACCTGACCGCGCTTTTGGAACCAGTCCTCAAAAGTTTCTCTGGCATACTCGGGCATCTTTCGCGTGCGGTCGATGCCGATTCTGCCCATGGGAACCTTGGCCAGCGGGGTCTTCATGACCGCGTTCACCACCGGGGCGAACGGACTGGAGACATCGCCCAGCAGGTCGGCCCGGGCGAAAACCCGATCTCGGAATTTCATTCCCAGGCGCTCGTTGTTCCGCTGCTTGATCACCGTGTTCAGCCAGGGAATATCGATCATGCTCGGACACACCTCGGTACAGCGCGAGCAGGTCGTGCACAGCCCGTTGATCTCCTTGGCGGAGTCGGGGCCCTTGGTGATCCAGGTCCAGGCACAGCCTATGCCGCCGGGATAGGGATCCACTCCGTAGACATGGCCGCCCACCTGATTGTAAGGCGCGCAGGCGTTCAGGCAGGCTCCGCAGCGGACGCAATAGAGGGCTTCGCGAAGTTCCGGGTCTTCCCGGGCCTCGCTCCGGCCATTGTCGACCAGCACAAGATGGAACTCGCGTTCGGTGACCTGTCCGCCGTTGGCCCGGCCCATGTCGAGCACGTCGGTCGAAGGCTCGCCGGTGATCAGAGAGACGTAGGCGGTGAGGAGTTGGCCCGTGCCGCTGCGTGGCAAAAGTTCGAGGAAGGTGCCCAACTGCTCCAGCGAGGGGATGATTTTCTCAATACCGGTGATGGCCACATGGATGGGCGGCAGTTGCGTCGATAGGCGGGCGTTACCCTCGTTCTCGACGATGACGAGCGTGCCCGTGTCGGCGACCACGAAGTTCGCCCCGGTCACGCCCATGTCGGCTTTCATGAAGCGCGGGCGCAGATCGTCCCGGACCAGGCGGGTGAGATCCTCCGCCTCGGTGGGGGGATTCTCCACTCCCATGGTCCGGGCGAAGAGCTCGATGATCTGATCCTTGGTCTTGTGGACCGCGGGCACGATCAAGTGGCTCGGCCGTTCATGGGCCAATTGGATGATGCGCTCGCCCAGATCGGTCTCGACGACCTCGATGCCCTCTTCTTCGAGGGCGGCGTTCAGGTGGACCTCTTCCGAGACCATAGATTTGGACTTGACCACCGTCTTAACGCCCTTTTCCACCGCGAGGTCGGCGATGTAGGTGCGGGCGGCTACGCCGTCCTTGGCCAGGAAGACCTTGCCCCCGTAGCCCTCGACTTTCCGGACCAACTGCTCCAACAGCTCGGGATTGCGCTCGAGCGCCTCCTCCTTGAGCCGCCTCGCCTCGAGGCGCGTCTCTTCGAAATCGATGCTTTCGAGAGCCCCTTTGCGCCGCTCGAAAAGAGTAGCCATGGCGCTGGTGATCGCCCGCTGTAGCGTCTCGTCCTCGAGCGAGCGGTGTATCTCTTCGCGCAGGTTGCGTTTGCTGGTGGTAGCCACCTACGCCTCCTTCCCCTCAACGATGATCACGTCCAGCCCGGTGGGGCCGTGCACCCCCACCACGCTCATCATCTCGATGTCCGCGGTGCGCGAAGGGCCGCTGACAAAGACGGCCTCTCCATCGAGTTCGTCAAAACGACGCTCTACCTCGGGCAGGGCCTCCGCGAGGTTCTTACGAAGGCTGTCGGCCTGCAAAATGATCACGCTGTGCGGAGGGAAGGCGATCAGCAGGCCGCCGTTGCCGCCACCCGGTCCCACGGCTATCGAACCGGTGGAAGAAATGCCAAGGAGCGACCCGGAGACGCCGGTGCCGGCACGCTCCAGGACTCCTTCGAACGCGGCTTCGGTCTGCTCGGCCACACCTTCGCGGGTACCGACGTAGGCCTCGTGACCGACATCGCGCAGCTGCCGGGCCAGGTCCCGGAGCTCGGGTGTGAAAAGAACCGGGCGGTCGCGCTCCACCAGCCCGCCGAGCGTCTCGGCAAGCCCCTCGGCGGTCGTGTAAGAGATGCGGCCGCCGACGCTCTGCATCCTCTCGGCAAAAGCTTCGGTCAGGGGAGTGCTCATGGCGCTACCTCTACTATGTTGGGGAAGAACTGTGGTTGTCGGCTCAAGGTGCCGTTGTCGGGGTAACCTCGAGAAGCCTATCCGTGTCCGCAGGCGATCCTCCGACTAAGAATGGTACAACCATATAGCCTAAATGGGAACCCTGCGCGTTTCCAGCCACTTTCCCAGCCGAACTTCATCCGAGACTGCCCCGAAGGACACCCAACCGCGCGAGCCAACTCCGCACCAAGTCGAGATCCGTCTGAGGCAACTCGTGGCCTCTGACCAGAGTCCGCAGCATGGGTTGAATCGTCTCCAGCAGGAGATGGTAGTCCCCGGATGGCTCGCGAAACTGCACGCCAACCAGTTCCGCGGCAAGTTCCACGTCCTGACGGACCTCTGCAAAGGCTTCATCGGACAATACCTTCTGCGCTACGGGCAGGTTCAGATAGCGGAAGGCCCACTCGAGATCGTCCCTGACGGCAGGATAGATCTCAAGGGTGCGCCCCAGCGCGTCGTCTCCCCAGCGTCTGCGCACCTCGTCGAGGCCGCGGCCCAGGCCGATGAGTTCCGGCGGGAGACCCACGGAGTACAAGGCACCGGTGAAGCTGATGGCGCGGGGTAGGTCGGTGACCGCAGTGAGCCGCAGATCGCGCAGATCCCGAGCCAGGTCCGCGTCGTCAACCAGATCGGCGATCGCCTTGGGTTCCGCCGCCGCGCGCGCGTAGCCGGCGCTGCCCTTGCGGGCCAGCCGGTCACGCTGCGCCGGCATCATGTCGGAGAGCGGTCTTACCAGATTCAGCAGCTTGTCGAAGGTCCGCAGGTAGGGCAGGCTGACCGCGCCCACGACGTTGTGCAGAAAGCTCTCGAGCTCGGCCTCCAGCCGAGGTTCCGCCGCGGACTCGGCCGAAAGCAGCTCGTGGATCCGGGAGACGGCCTCCGCGGCTTCGCCGGTGTCATAGCGGATGCCGCTCTGGATGGTGATGGTCTTCAGGCCGGGATAGACCGAAACCAAACGCTCCAGGTTGCTGAGCATGACGCCGCCCCGGAAAGGCAGATAGCCCGCACCTAGGATGGGGGCAGCCTCCAACTCGACCTGATCGGCCGCGTGATAGATCTGCGACAGGGCTATCCGCGCGCACAGAGCGGAAGCCAGATGGCCGTAGGAGAGGGCGGCGTCACTTCGCCCGATCATGACGCGCAGGCGCGTCACACCAAAACCCTGCTCGGCGCTCCCCCTGACGTAACCGCGCAGCAAATCCCCTGCACAGAGCAGATTGGGCACGTCTTCCAGGAGAGGGACCAGCTGCAGGGAATCCGGTTCGTAGGGCAGCCGGAACTCCTTGTGGCCCAGGTAGATCACGTCGCGAATGCGGTCGCGAACCTTAACCAGGTCTCCCCAGTTCTGGACCATGGGGATAATGACCTCCTCCACGCGGGCCTCTGGCTCGCGCTGGCCGGCCTGGTAGGTGGCCTCGATCACGCTCATCAGCGCCATCAGCTGTCTGAAGGCAGTCTCTTCGGTGGCCGAGGAGATACGGGGGGTAATCCAGACGTCCCGCCCGGGGACTACGCCCCGGTCGAGCAATCCCTGGGCTATTTGGTTTGTCTGGTGATAGGGGGTGAGTTTCCCCTCGAAGTCGATCATGATCTCTTCGATGCCCAGACCTAGGGGCGGAGGCGAAAGCGCGTTTACCGCTTCTTCGGCCTCTTCCTGGATGCCCACGTAGCGGGCGGCGGAGTCCGGATGCTGCGTGGCCATGGTGCGCGGGACCTTGACCGCCGCTAATCCTTCTTGCAGATACAATTCCGCATCCCCTTTCTCCTCGGCAGCGCCAGACTCTTGATTCCTCTGGCAATGCCGATCCCTCTGCCCTTCTGCTTTACTTGCGCTCATGACGGACATCTTACTCATCGTCAACCCGGCGTCCGACAACGGGGCGACCGGCAGGCGATGGCCCGAACTCTCCCGCCGCCTGGAAGCATTGGGAGTGGACTTCGACCACGCCGTGACCGAATATTCTGGGCACGCGGCAGAACTGGCCGAGAGCGGCTTTCTTCAAGGATACGCCGTCATCGGTTATGTGGGGGGAGACGGAACAGCCAACGAGGTGGCTAACGGAATCCTGGCGCTCCCGCCTCAGGAAAGGCCGCAGCTCGCGGCGATACCCCGCGGCACCGGCGGCGACTTCCCCCGAGGCCTCGATCTGGACAGGAGCCTGGAAGCGGTGGCGGCGCGGCTTCGCCGACGCCGCGCTCGAACAATCGACGCGGTCGAGTGCGCCTTCGTCGACCGGAGCGGAGCGGCGACCCGCCGCCACTTCCTCAACATCAGTGACGTGGGCCTCGGCGGGCGGGTCGCCGAGTTGGTCGACTCCCGCAGCAAGGTCTTCGGCGGCTTCGCTTCGTTTCTGAGCGCGATCCTGACCGCCTTCTGGACCTACGAGAATCGCGGCCTGCGGCTGACCGTCGACGGAAAGGTCCGGTTCGACGGCCGGAGCACCAGCATCGTGGTGGCCAACGGGCAATACTTTGCGGGAGGAATGCGGATCGCCCCGGACGCCCGGGTGGACGACGGCCTGCTGGACGTCATCGCCATCGGCGACGTGAGCCGGCGGGACCTCCTGCTCAACCTGCGCCTGCTCTATGCCGGCCGGCATCTAGGCCACCCTCGAATCGCGCACTTCGTCGGGTCAGAGGTGACGATCGAGGTTGAAGGGCAGGAGGAAGGAGAGCCGCTCGTTCCGCTGGAGATGGACGGGGAACACCCGGGGTCTGCGCCCTTCTGGGCGCGCGTGGTGCCGGCTGCCTTGGAGGTGCTGGTCTAGAGAAGCGAAGGGCGCGGCCGGCCGGCCGCGCCCCGTGCAAGGAAAGGCAGAACCCTCTCTTACTTCTTCTTACCCTTGGAAGCCGACGACTTTACCGGCTTCTTGGCGGGCTTTTGCTTGGCTACGGCCTTGCTGGTGGCGGGCTTCACCTTCTCGGCTTTGCCCACCTTCGCCGCCTTCGCGCCCACGGCCGCAGCGCCGGCCTGCACCGCGGTCTCGGTCGGCGCGGAGACGTCATCATCGCCCAGCTCCTCGGGGGTGTCCAGATCCTCCGGCTCCCCTCCAACGACCGGCTCGGTGGTGTCGGTGGTGTCCGGCGGCACGAAGCTCTTCTTGCCCAAATCGCTCTTCGCCACCGTGCTCACCACGGAGCCGTGGAGCTTGCCTTTGGGCGCGGCGTGGGCGACGGCACTCACATATTTGCCGTGGTTGAGCGGTTCGTCCACGGCGATCTCGATGGGACCGTCCTCACCTACGATCAAGGTAATCTTGCTAAAGGTGACCATGAGGCGGAAGCTGTCGGTAGGGAGGTCCAACTCCCAGGTGGGCTCTTCGGCGGTCGCTTCCGGGTCGGCTTCCTCCTCCGGCAACCCTTCGCCTTCCGTCGCTTCCCCATCTTCGGTCGCTTCCCCATCTTCGGACAGGACGTCGGTCACACCGTCGTCTGACCCGCTCTCGTCCTCTTGAGCGTACGCCGTCGCCCCCAGGGTCAGGGCAAGTAGAAACGCCAGTAGCAGCGCGAGGACGGTCTTGGGACCGCCAATGACTCGCATCATTGCACCTCCGTAGGTAGATTTTCCTCCCGCTACGGAGGCTCCCCGACCGCTAGAACGTGGGCAACCGGCGGCGGTTACGCTTCACCGGATTCCTGCCTCGCCAGATTCATTCTTTTCAGCGATTGGCGCTTCTTCGGCTCTGCTGGACGACTTCCCAAAAGCGCTCGTCCAGCGGCTCGTCACGAAAGCACTCACCGAGTCCCTTATGCTTCTGCCGCAGGTCCTGCTCGATCTCTCCTGCAAGCTTCTCAACCTCATCACTGAGTTCCCCTTCGACCAGCCCGTACTCAGCCGACTCGGACCAGGCGTCCAGGTACCGGCGGCACGCATCGAAGGCGAACGAAGGGTCCGGGATCGCCGGCGAGCAGAGATCCAGATAGTAGCGGGCGAATACCCGCTTGAGCTTCAGACGAAGATCGGAAAGCGAGCCTTCCACGCTCACTTCTCGTAGGCGACCTCCACCCAGGACGGGTGGGGCGGCGGCCCTATCTGACGGGAGCGATGACCCCGCGGAAAGTAATAGAAAACGCCATCGTCCTCGTCGAATACCACTTCAAGTTGGTTGTCCAGCAACCGTTGGTCCAGCCAGGCTCCGCGGAAGACCAACTCCCTCAGCCAATAGATCAGACATTCCCCGCCGTGGCTGATGACGGACTTCCGGCCGTCCAGCAGATAGTCGCCCATCATGCTCACCGGGTTGTCGATGGCGCCGCTGGCGACGAGTTGGACCAGGTCGGCGCATTCGTCTTCGTCGAGTGTCCCCGGCCGCACCAGGTCGAGTTCCACCGCCGCCTGTTCCACCCGCTGACGGAAATCCGTGCGGTTAAAGCCGTAGCGGAAGCTGCGGAACTCAAGGATGTAGTCCTCGCCGGAGAAATAGTTGGGATGGCCGTTGCGTCCTTCTCGGGCCATGAGATACCCCCTGCATACAGTCCTCTTCTGGGCCATTGTTTCAATCGACGAGAAGGGTTAAACGGCCGGGGTGAGAAAAAGACAAACGGTCCGGGCGGGCCTGGCCGGTTCACGCGAACCGCGGAGAGCTCAACTTCCGGTGGCAAGCCCCAGGTCGGCGGCGCAGGGCAGGCAGAAGGAGTCACCTTCGCTCCGGATCGCCCGCGTCTCCATGGTTCCTTCGCCGCAGCGGCTGCAACGAACCGTGGCGTGAATACTGGCCTTGGCCGGAAGCTCGAGGCGAACCGAGTTGATGTTGAAGAGATCCTCCTCAGCCGCGTGCAGCAGGCGGTCGATCTTTCCCTCGCGGTCCAGTGTCCCGACACCCGGGGTCCCGGCGTCCAGCGCGTCGTAACGAAGCGCGACCCTCACGGCCCGGCCCGATCCGCGCTCACCCAGGGTGAACACCTGCTTTCCGTAATCCCGGAAGATCAGGTTCCCCTTCCCGAAGGTGGTGGAAAGCATCGTTTGAAAGGCGTCTACCGAGCAGCTGTCGTTCTCTGAGATAAGTACCAGTTCCTCGTCCTCGGATGCACCGACCTCGAGAGCGCGGGACGCCGCTGCCGCTGCGCGGTAGCCGATCAGAAGGCCGGGGCAGAGATGCCCGTGGAAGTCGAGCGCCCTTTTCAGATCCTTGGGTATCTCCCTCGTGGGCTCCACCATTCGCCTCCCGCTTGTTTCCAATGTCACCGCCCGCTCATAATACCCCTATCCTTAACCCCGGCTCACCCGCTCCGAGAAGGTGGACTCGCATGAAGATGAGGTTTCAACTCCGGCCCCCGCTGGCGCTGACGTCAATAGCGCTGCTGCTCGCGCTCGGTTCGATTACGTTTTGGTCCTGCTCGGGAGACGACGAGGAATCCGTGGTTCCGGAGGAGGTCTTCGCCGCCTCGGTCGACGCGATGCAGGCCGAGGAATCCTTCCACTTCACCTACGAGGTCGAGAAGCCCTCGGACGCGGAGGCCCCGGAAGGCTTTGACGTGGTCGCCCTCGAGGGCGATGTCGCGGTCGAGGGGCGGATGCGGGCCAGCGTCGACCTGCTGCAGAACGGGGTCCCGATCGAGATCGAATTCGTGGCGCTCGAGGATACCCACTATCTGCGCTCTCCCGGAGCTTCGTCCTGGCAGCCGGTGCCGGCGGCGTTCAGCCCGGTGGGCAACCTCAACCTGGGCGAAGGCATGATAGGGATTCTCCAGCAGATCGAAGAGCCGGAGTATCTGGGCCGGGAAGAGATCGACGGCAACGACACCCACCACTTCGGGGGCTCCACTCCCGCCCAGGAGGTGGAGGCCATCGTCCAGGCGGTGGACCGCGAGGAACCCTTCCCTACCGAGGTCTGGATCGGGGTCGACGACAATCTCGTGCGGCAGATCCGTCTGGAAGGCGCGGCCACCTCGGGCGAGCCCGAAGAGACCGTCCGCCACCTAAGCCTCTCCGATTTCGGCGAAGAGATCACCATTGAGGCCCCGGACGGCGAGGGGGATTCGGGAAGCGAAAGCGGGAGCGGCTCCGGGAGTGAAGCGGTGAGTCCCGAGACCACCGGCTAAGGCGGCGCGACCGCGCATGCGCCTGTTGGCGAGAGGCCCCGGCCTGTCACTCGCGGCGGTCTCGGCCGGTGTCTTTCTGGCCGCGCTGGACCAGACCATGGTGGTCACTATTCTGCCGTCCATTCTGCGGGACCTGCGCATTCCCGTCACGCGACTGGATGACGCCGCCTGGATCATCACGGGCTATCTGTTGGGCTACACGGTGGCGATGCCCCTGTTCGGGCGCATCGCCGACGTGCGCGGGCGCCGCCTGCTCTACCTGATCTCGCTGGCGATCTTCGGCGCCGGCAGCGTCCTTTGCGTCCTGGCTCCCGACCTGCGCACTCTGGTGGCGGCGCGGATCGTGCAGGCTGCGGGCGGAGGGGCCCTGGTACCGATCGCCATGGCGGTGGCCGCCCACCTCTACCCGCCTCGGCGACTGGCTTTCTCCCTGGGGGTGATTGGTGCGAGCGCCGAAGCGGGCGGAGTCCTCGGGCCGCTGTACGGCGCGGCTCTGGCCGAAGTCTTCGGCTGGCGGGGAGTCTTCCTGGTCAACGTCCCCCTGGGACTGCTCCTCGCGTGGGGTATCTGGCGGCTGGTGCCCGGCCACACCGGCGAGGACGGGACCCATACGCGAGTGGACTGGCTCGGCGCCGCGATCCTCGCGGTCAGTCTCACCGGCCTCGCGGTCGGCCTAGCGGGCAACACCGAGACCGGCTCCGCCGCGGTCAAACCGGCCTGGCTGGTGCTCGCCGCAGCCGCTTTCATCGCCTTCCTGCTCAACCAGTCGGGACGCGCCCAGGCCCTGGTCAACCTGAGGCTCTTCCGTTCCGCTGCCTTCTCCGCCGCCAATCTTGCCAACTTCGCGGTGGGCGTCGCCCTGATCGTGGGGATGGTCGAGGTGCCGCTGTACGCCTATTCACTGCTCGGCATGAACCAGATCGAAGGCGGTCTACTTCTCATGAGGATGACCGTGATGATCCCGGTGGGCGCGCTGATCGGAGGTTATCTTGCCGATCGATTGGGATATCGACCTGTGGCCGCCGCCGGTTTTCTCGTCACGGCGCTGGGCTACCTGCTGATTTCGCGGTGGCCGGCGGACCCGGGCAACGCCGTCATGACAAGGGATCTGCTGATCACCGGTTTCGGCTTCGGTTTCGTCATCCCGCCAATCGGCGCAACGGTGATCCGGGCCGCAGGAACGGCCTGGATGGCCACCGGGTCCGCCCTGGTCACGGTTTCGAGGATGGTCGGCATGATGGTAGGACTCGCGGCGCTCAGTTCCTGGGGAATACGCCGTTTCAACGGACTGATGGCCGATGAATCGCTCCCACTGCGGGCCGAGGGTATGCGGGAGGCGGAGTATCAGGCGCTGGTCGCGGCCTACGACGAAACCCTGGCTACCGCCCTTCGCGTGGTCTACTCTGAATTCTTCCTCGTGGCCGCGATCGGCGCCGCTGCGGGGATCGCGGCCACTTTCTGGTTCGGGCGCCGCGCCGCCCGCTGAGTCCCGAAGGGGCCGCGATCGTCGCCGCTGCGGGGATCGCGGCCACTTTCTGGTTCGGGCGCCGCGCCGCCCGCTGAGTCCCGAAGGGGCCGCCTGCCCCAAAGCTCCCCGTTCCGTCCTCCCGGACTGGTAGAATCGCCGCCAATCAGGAGGTAGATCGGTGGCACAACTCGACTTCGGACAATCCCACAGGGCGGACACCCCCAACAGCGCCAATGGCAATTCCGGCGGGGGGCCGGAGCGCCTAGGCACGGCCGGGCTCCGGGTGGGTCTGAGGCTCAAGGAAACGTACCTGGTCAACGCCAAAGACCTGCGCACCGCCAAGAACGGCAAGCCCTACATGCGGCTCAAGCTGGCTGACCGGGACGGTCAGGTGGTATGCATGGTCTGGGACGACGTCGAGTCTCTGGCCTCGGGCTTCGAGGGCGGCGACGTGGTCTGGGTCGAGGGGCGCGTAACCGAGTTCGATGGCCAGCTCCAAATCGAAGCGGCACAAATACGCCGAGTCGAGGACGATCTGATCGATCCCTCCGATTTCCTCCCCCGCACCTACCGCGACGTCGACGAGTTGAAAGGCTTTCTCGCTTTCCACATCGAGTCGGTGTACGACTCTGATCTGCGGCGATTGCTGGATGCCTTCTTCGGAGACCCGGGATTTCTCGAGCGGTTCGTCACCGCCCCGGCGGCCAAGCAAAACCATCACGCCTACCTGGGCGGGCTGCTCGAACATACCGTTTCGGTGGCAGCGCTGAGCGACCATATCGCTCAGCAGTACGCGCGGATCAACCGCGACCTGCTGATAACCGCCGGCCTGTTGCACGACATTGGCAAGGTGGAGGAGCTGACCTACGGCACCACCATCGACTTCAGCAGCGCAGGGCGTTTCCTGGGGCACACCGTCTTGGGCCTCAATATGGTGGCCGAACGTGCACGCGGGCTGGAGGGATTTCCTGAGGACAAGCTCCACCTGATTCTGCATTGCCTGGCCAGCCATCACGGCGAGCTCGAGTGGGGATCGCCCAAACGGCCTAAGACCATCGAAGCGCTAATCCTGCATCACGTCGACAATCTGGATGCCAAGGTCAAAGGCTTTCTCGAGATCGTGGAGGGCTCCCGCAGCGCGCCTTGGACGGATCTGCGAAATCTATTCCGCCGCCCGCTGCACGTGCCACAGGCGGCTCACCAAGAGGAGGACTTCCTGCCGCCCCAGGAAGACACGCGCTGACCGGGCGACAAAGAGAAGAGCGCCCCCCGCAAGGAGCGCTCTGTACGTAGGCCGGGCCTGGAGCGAAAGCCGCCGCGCGCGCGGATCTCCGTGAGGCGCCTCCTGCCGCTAGAATTCCTCTTCGGTCAGGGTCGATTCGATCGTATTGTCGACTTCGGTATCGACGTGAACCTTGGTCCCCTGCGCGGGCGCACCCTTATCCTCGTGTCGCCCGAGTAGAGCTCCTTCGCCGCTCATCATGGCGTCGAACGCCTTTGCCTTCAGACGGCTGCGGGTTTCTTCGATGCGGCGGCGCATGGCCTCCTGATCAAATTCGCCGGTGGTGGGGTCGAGTGCGGGAGCGTCCGCAAGCGCGGAATCCTCGGGCTCCGCCGGGATCTCAGCAGACGCAGCGGGTTCGCTCGCCACAGGCGGCCCGGCCGGCTCTTCCGTCTGGGGGCCGGCGCTCGGCTCGGCGACGAAATCCTCCGCGCGCGGGGGCTCGAAGCTGACCGGGGAAAGGGATTCGGTCTCGGCGAAAGGCTGCTCCAGCTCCTGTTGAATCCTGCGCCGCGTTTCTTCGATGCGCGCCTTGAGATCCGCTGGGGCAATCGCGCCCAGAGCAGTGGCGGCAGGCTCCGGTTCTGGGGCGGACTCAGGCTCCGGTTCGAACTCCGGCTCGGCCTCGGCAAGAGGAGCGGTCTCCGTCTCGGGGGCCGATTCGGGCTCGGGCTCTGGTTCGGGCTCGGGGGCGACCGCCGTCGTGGGCTTTGGTTCGGGCTCTGGCTCGGGCTCGGGCTCGAGGGGGGGTTCGGCTGCGGGTGCCTGCGCGTCCTCGTAGGCACCTTTAGGGGCGGACCCGGAAAAGGCCCCAATCTCCTCGTCGTCCACTGGGACGGTCCAGATCGGCAGTTCCTCTCCGGAAGGCTCTTCGACGTAGACCTCGGATCCTTCCGCGGAGACGCGAGACTCCTCCTCTGTCTTTGCCTCCTCCTCTGTCTCTGCCTCTTCCTCCGCGAAGACGGGGGCTTCCGTCTGCTCAGCTTCGAGTTCCTCGGGCTCCGGCGGTTCGGCCGCGACAGCCGCGGCCGCCTCCGGCGGTTCGGGTTCCCCGGCCTCGGACTCCTTGTCGCTCGGCGCTTGAGCCGACATCTCCTCCGGCGTGTCCGCCGGGCGCTGCGGCTCGTATTCCGGCACCTCAATCGGCTCTTCGCGAAGTCCGTCGTGTGCGACCACTTCCCAGGTCACCGGTTCTGCAGAAGCTTCCTCCACGACCACGGGGGCGGATTCCAACTCCGTTTCCATCTCCGCAGGGGGCTCGACGATCGTCGGTGCCGCTTCCCTCCAGTCGAAGGGCTCGGGTTGAGTGGAGGGAGGCTCGAGGAGCCGAGTCGACGCCTGGCCCATTTGCTGCCGCGCGCCACCCAACAGTGCTTCGCGCACCTTCTGCGCACGCTTAGGCGACACCAGGAACCCTACTAGGGCCCCAAGGAGCCCACCGAAGAAGAACTTACCGTAGCCGCCCATAGGACCGCCCCCTCCTTTTCCGGCCATCAAATACCTGCAATTCCGCGAGAATACGAGCTCGCCGTCATACTAACACCCGCTCTTTGGTCATCGTCCCGAGTGCATCTTGCCTTAACCCTCAAACGCGTCCGCACGCCAGAGGCAACGCCCGGGCTCTCTTCGCCGGCCCCAGACGTCTCTCCTTCCGCACGACCAGCGCCGCGGGACCCTGGGGCCGGTGCCCTGCCCGGGTCGACCGTAGCAGCGGGCAACGTCGAACCCTCTTGTAGGTCCGCTCAGTCCAGCCTGGTCAGCCTGAGCCGGCCCTCGTCGTCCTCTTCGGCCAACACAGACCACGCTTTACCATAGTCTGAATCCGCCCTCGCTACTACCTGCTCCAACACATGCCGGATCACCGGATCGAGGACGTACCGCAGGGGAGTGGCGGGCCGCTTTTCGAGCTGCACCGTGGTCTGGCCGTCTTTGCGTTTGCGCACGAAGATGGGTTCCTGGGAAATCCGCCTAAGCCCCAGGGGTGCGTCATGAAGACGGACCTCCGCGGTGGCTCGCGTGGCCTCCTGAGCCCGCGCCGACATGAGCGGAGGGCTGAGACTACCCGCATCCTTTCCGCCCAAAGCCGATTGACGCCCCTGTCGCCGGGTGAATTCGCGGCGCGCGGAGACCAACCGGAAGACGTAATATCCGGTAAAGAGCAGCACCATTAGGATCAGGCTGAGCAGCACGAGCGAAGCGCTCATCGCTTGCTTTCCTCCCCCCGCAGGGAGCGCATCCGCTCCAGAAGTGCAGCCAGCCTCGCCTCCACGCCTTCCTGGGTGGGCCGGTAGAAACGGCGGCCCCGAAGCTTCTCCGGAAGGTGCTGCTGGCCCACGTAACCTCCGTGATCATGGGGGTACACGTAGCCGACCCCATGCCCAAGGGCTTCCGCTCCCGAATAATGAGTGTCGCGCAGATGGGGAGGCGGGGCCTCAGCGCCGTTGCGCTCGACTTCCGCCAAAGCCTCGTTGATGCCCACATATGCGGCATTGGATTTCGGCGCGAGCGCCAAATAGGTCACGGCTTGGGCCAGGTTGATCCGCGCTTCGGGCAGTCCGACGAACTCCACGGCCCGTGCCACGGCGATAGCCAATTCTATTCCGCGGGGATCAGCATTACCCACGTCTTCACTGGCAAAAACGATCAACCGCCGGGCGATGAACTTGGGGTCCTCTCCGCCACTGAGCATCACCGCCAGATAATAAAGGGCCCCGTCTGGATCCGACCCGCGCAGGCTCTTGATGAAAGCGGAGATCGTGTCGTAGTGGGCGTCGGCGTCCTTGTCGTAGAGAACCAGCTTCTGCTGGACCGCCCCAAATAGGGTCTCCTCGTCCAAGACAGCCAACCCTTTTGCACGGGCCAGGGCAACGGCGCGCTCGAGGCTGTTGAGCGCCCGGCGGGCGTCTCCGAGAGCCGCCTCGGCGATCGCATGTCTGATTTCCGAAGGCACGTCGACCCCGGTGATGCCCCGTTCTTCGTCCTGAAGCGCCCGGTCGAGGAGGCCCGACAACTCATCCACCGAAAGCTGACGGAAGCGATAGAGATCCGAGCGCGACACCAGAGGTGCTATCACCTCGAAGTAGGGGTTTTCGGTGGTTGCCCCCACCAGGGTGACGACCCCGTCCTCGACCGCGTGGAGCAGGGCATCCTGCTGCGATTTTGAGAAGCGGTGAATTTCGTCGATGAAGAGCACGGTCCGGCTGCCCCGCTCGCCGCGCCTTTGCTCGGCCTCCACCAGGACCCGGCGCACATCGGCCACGCCGGAGTTAACCGCAGAGAGCTCCGAGAAGGCGGCGCCCAACTCCTCTGCCACCAGCCGTGCGACGGTGGTCTTACCCGTGCCCGGGGGGCCGAAGAGGACCATGGATCCTGCCGTGCCGCTGGCCAGAGAACGTCGCAAGGGTCCCTCGGGACCGAGCAGTTCGCTTTGGCCGGCCACCTCATCGAGGGTGCGGGGACGCATGCGCGTGGCGAGAGGCGCGTTGCGGGCCAGCTCTTCGGCCAGCCGGCTGGAGAACAAATCGGGTTCGTGCATCTGCCCATAGTAACGGACGCTGGGCGCTGGGGGCAGTCGCGGGGAGCAGGCCCAGGGCAGACCATTCTTGAGCCGACCGCGCCCCTCGGGTAGAATGCGTTCAGGTCAGCGCCGCGGGAGAGAGGTCGGTTGCCGCGCAAGGTACTGGTCCTTAACGCAACATACGAGCCAATCAATGTTTGCTCTTTCAAGCGGGCGCTGGTGCTCGTCCTCAAGGAAAAGGCCGAGGTTGTCGCCCCCGGCCCCCACACGCTCCGCTCCGAACGCTTCTGCTTCGATTCTCCGCTGGTGGTCCGGCTCAAGTATTACGTGAAGGTGCCACGCGGGGAACGCCGACGCATATCGCGCAGAGCGGTGCTGGCCCGGGACGGTTACTCCTGTCAGTACTGCGGGAGCACCCGGCATCTGACCATGGACCACGTCGTGCCGCGCAGCCGTGGGGGCGACACCAGTTGGGAGAATATCGTCACTTCCTGCGCACCCTGCAATCTGCGCAAGGGCTGCAAACTGCCACACGAGATCGGGATGGTGCTTCAGACCAAACCCAAACCTCCCTCGCTTACCGATTTTCTGGTGGCTTCGCCCATCATCCCCGAGTCCTGGCAGCCTTACCTGGAGCAGGCCGTAGCCTGAGCCCACCCGCACTCTCAAGCCTCCGACTCCGTTGACCGATACACGCATTGTCGGTAAGAAGCGCATGGGAGGTCCGCACTTTGGAACCCCAGGACAAGGTCGTCCTCATCGTGGACGACGAAGCGGATATCCGCAATTTCCTCGCTGATCTCCTGGCCGAGTCCGGTTACCGATGCTCTTGGGCCGAGAACGGGCGCACCGCGCTGGCCCAGGTGGACGCCCTCCGTCCGGACCTGGTTCTCCTCGACATCATGATGCCGGGCATGAGCGGCATCGAGGTGCTGCGGCAGATCAGGGAGCGCACCGATCTGGATCCAGCGGTGGTGATGATCTCCTGCCTCAGCCACCCGAACACCACGCTGCGCGCGCTGGATGAGGGGGCGGACCACTTCGTGATGAAGCCTTTCCGAGTGGCCGAATTGACCGAAACCGTAAGACATGCGCTGGAGGTGAGAGAGGCCGGCCGCGCCCGAAATCGGCAGGCCGCGCAGCTGCAGCCGGGCGCCTAAGAGGCCAACCGCCCCATTTCCAGGTACTTTTCCCGGCGCAGACGCCTCCGCTCTGAGGGGCTCAGCTCCTCCAATTCGAGTAACCCCGCCTCCAGCGCCCGAGCCAGTTTCTTGGCAGTCGCCCGGTGCGCCTTGTGCGCGCCTTTACGCGGCTCGGGGATGATCTCGTCGATCACGCCCAACGCCAACAGATCCTGCGCCGTCACGCGCAGAGCATCGGCGGCGCTCGCCGCCTCGGCCGAATCCCGCCAGAGAATCGCCGCGCAACCCTCAGGGGTAATCACCGAATAGATCGAGTTCTCGAGCATGTAGACCCGGTCGGTCAGCGCCAGGGCGACCGCGCCCCCGGAACCCCCTTCGCCCAGGATCGCGGACAGGGTCGGTACCGTCAGTCCGCTGAAGACCTGAAGCGTGCGCGCTATGGTACCCGCCTGTCCGCCCTCTTCGGCATCGGCGCCGGGAAAGGCTCCCGGCGTGTCCACGAAGCTGATCACCGGCATGTGGAACTTCTCGGCCAGCCGCGCCAGTCTCTGGGCCTTGCGGTAGCCCTCAGGCCTCGCCATACCAAAGTTGTGGCGTTGCCGCTGCTTCAGATCGTGGCCTTTCTGCTGACCGATGAGCATCACAGAGCGGCCCGCGAGCGAGCCCATGCCGCCGACGATGGCCGGATCGTCTGCCGAAACGCGATCGCCCCGGAGTTCCTGGAAATCCGGGAAGATGTGCTCGATGTAATCCAGGGTTTGCGGACGCTGGGGATGCCTGGCGCGCTCCACCACCTTCCAAACCGCGGCCGAGGGTTGGCGCTCACGCAACTCCTCGAGGCGCTCCTCGAGACTACGTATCTCTTCCGAGTAACCAACTCCGGGAAGCGACGGCAAGCTCCTTAGCTCGTGCAAACGCTTGAGCAAACGCGCCGCTTCCCCATGGTAGGACTTCCTCATCCTCTCGAACGGGTTCTTCAAGTCGACAGATAACACCCCCCTCCAACAGCCTCAGGGTCTCCACCACGCGCTCCTTGATGTCGCGGCGGTGCACGACCATGTCGAGCTGACCGTTCTCCAGGTTGGCCTCCGCCCGGCCGAAGCCTTCAGGAAGCTTCTCCCTCGTGGTCTGCTCAATCACCCGCGGGCCGGCAAAACAGAGAAGTGCGCCTGGCTCTGCCATGATTACGTCGGCCAGCGTGGCGAAGCTTGCGAGTACCCCGCCGGTCGTCGGATGCGCCAAGACAGACACGAAGGGCAGACCCTCCTCGGCGAGAAGGTCCAGGGCGACCACCGTTTTGGGCATTTGCATGAGCGACAGGATGCCTTCCTGCATTCGCGCTCCCCCGGAGGACGTGACCACGACGAGCGCCCGATGATCCTCGACCGCGGCCAGCACCAGCTGATGAAACCGCTCCCCCACAACCGAGCCCATCGACCCGCCCAGGAAACGGAAGTCCATAACCCCCAGGGCGGCGGGCAGACCGTTGATGCGGCAGGTTCCGGCAAGAAAGGCTTCGGAGAGCCCTGTATCTGCCTGAGCCTCTTCCAGACGCTCGGAGTAGGGACGCACGTCCCAGAAGCTCAGCGGATCCTCCGGTCTGAGATCGGCCGCCACCTCCCGCCAGGAGCCAGGGTCGGCGAGCGCGTGGATACGGCCGGGCGCATCCAGAGGCAGGTGATGCTCGCAACCCGGGCAGACGAAGAGCGATTCCTCCAGAACCTCTTGCGTGAGCGGGATGCCGCAGGAGGGGCAGCGCTTCCCCTGCTCTACCGGTTCGCTGGGAACCGCCCCTTTTTGGGTTATCTGAACTGTGACGTACTTGTTCATTTACTCGGATATCGTCGGGAATCGCGCTGCCCCGCGAACGGGCCGCGCTTCTATTCTCCGTGCCGGCGGAAAACCACAGACGCGTTGTGGCCGCCAAAACCGAAGCTGTTGGAAGCAGCGTAGCGCAATTCCGCCTTCCGCAACTGATTGGGGACGCAGTCCAGATCGCATCTGGGATCCTGCTTGTCTAGGTTGATCGTCGGCGGCACCTTGCCTTTGGAAATGGCAAGCACCGTTACCGCTGCCTCAAGCGCGCCGGCGGCTCCCAGACAATGACCAATCATACTCTTGGTCGAGCTCACCATCACACGTTTGGCCGAATCCCCCAGAGCCAAGTGGATGGCGCGGGTCTCCATGACATCGCCGAGCGGAGTCGAGGTGCCGTGCGCGTTTATGTAGTCGAGCTCCTCGGGCGGGCAGCCTCCCATGAGCATGGCCCCAATGAGAGCCCGCGCAGCGGGCTCTCCGCTCTCGTCGGGCTCGGTCAGATGGCTGGCGTCCCCGGTCATGCCGTAGCCCACGAGTTCGGCATATATGTGCGCTCCCCGGGCAAGGGCGTGTTCGCGCTCCTCCAGGATCAGCACGGCAGCGCCTTCGCCCATGACGAAGCCATCGCGGTCGATGTCGAAAGGCCGGCTTGCCGCGGTCGGGTCGTCGTTGCGCGTGGAGAGGGCACGCAGCGAGGCGAAAGCGCTGAGGCCGATGGGACCGATGGGGGCTTCGGAACCTCCGGCCAACATCACATCGGCGGCTCCGCGCCGGATCAGTTCGAGTGAGTCCCCGATCGCATGAGTGCTGGCCGCACAGGCGGTGGAAGTCGCCGTGACCGGGCCTTTGAGTCCCAGAGTGATGGAGACGTTGGCAGAAGCCATATTCGGGATCATCATGGGGATGAAGAACGGGCTGACTCGATCCGGCCCCCGTTCGATCAAGATCTTGGTCTGCTCGAAGAAGGTGTCCAGGCCCCCGATCCCCGAGCCGATGAAAGCGCCCACCGCGTAGGGGTCCGTAACGGAAAGATCCAGATGCCCATCCTCGAGCGCCATGCGCGCAGCAGCGACCGCGTACTGCGCGTAGCGGTCCATGCGTTTGGCCGCCTTGCGCTCAACGAAATCCGCGGCGTTGAAGTCCTTGACCTCGGCCCCGATTCTCACCGCGTAACCCTCGGTGTCGAAGCGGGTGATGCAACCCACTCCCGATCGGCCCTCGAGAAGCGAGTTGAAAAAGTCATCTTTGCCCAGGCCTACGGGCGAGACCGCCCCAATTCCGGTCACCACCACCCGGCGCCCGTTGATGTCCTGCTGTCCCACCGATGCTCCTCCCATCGCAGCTAGATGCCCAGGCCGCCGTCGACCGGTAGCACGACTCCGGTAACGAAGGCCGCTCCGTCGCCGGCGAGGAAGGCGACCGCCTCCGCCACGTCGCTTGGCTCGCCCAGGCGGGCCAGCGGCGTGTTCCCGGCGATCTGCCCGCGGACCTCTTCGGGCAATGCCGCCGTCATCTCCGTTTGGATATAACCGGGGGCGACCGCGTTGACCCGAACGTTTCGCGAGGCCAGTTCGCGGGCCAGCGTCTTGGTCAACCCGATCAGGCCCGCTTTGGCCGCAGAGTAGTTGGCCTGGCCGGCGTTCCCGCGGCGGCCCACCACACTGGAGAGATTCACGATGGCCCCCCGGCGGCGCTTCATCATGCCCCGCGCGGCCGCCTTGCTCATCAAGAAACTGCCCTTGAGGCTCACGTCGACCACCAGGTCCCAATCCTCTTCGGTCATGCGCACGAACAGCCCATCGCGCGTGAGCCCGGCGTTGTTGACCAGGATGTCCAGCCCGCCCAACGCCTCCTCGACCTCGGAGATCATCCGCGCAGCGTCGTCTCCGCTCGCCACGCTGCCCAGGGTGACGGCCGATATCCGGCCGAGTTCGCGGATCTTGGCGGCGGTCTGTTCGGCCCCCGCCTGGGCTGACGGGACGTCGTTGACGGCCACGTCGGCACCCAGCACCGCCAGCCGCAGAGCGATCTCGCGCCCGATTCCCCGAGCCGCCCCGGTGACCAGGGCCACACGGCCCTCCAGCGATCTGAAGTCATGGTTGAGTTCGGGGCTCATGTCGAGCGATCTCCCTCGAAGATTGGGTTGAAGAATTGTTGGTGGTTAAGCTGTGTCATCGGCTTTGGCCGCCGTCGCGTACCGGCACCGCGGTGTCGCGTACCGGCACCGCGGCAAGAGATCCCCGGTCATCCGCAGAGTACACAGGGAAGCGCCGATCGATCCGTTTCACCAAGCCCGCCAACACGGTTCCTGGTCCCGTCTCCACCGCCGCGCCCCCCTCTCTCAGGAGCACGCGTAGGCTTTGGCTGAACTTGACCGGCGAAGTCAGTTGGCGCACAAGGATCTCGCGGATCTCAGACGCGTCAGGATAGCGCACCTCGATGGTCGAGAAGAAACGGGCGCCCACGGGCTCCTTAACCTGCACCCGATCCAGCACCTCGGCCAGTTCCTTGGCAGCTCCGGCCACCAGCGGACTGTGGAAAGCTCCGGACACCTCGAGGGGCAGCACCCGCTTGGCTCCCCGCTCCCGGGCCGCGGCCATTGCCCGCTCGACACCCTCGAGGCTCCCCGAAACCACCACCTGGCCGGGGCTATTGTAGTTGGCGGGCCAGGCGCCCTCCACCACGGCGCAGATCGCCTCCACCTCGGCCTCGTCCAAGCCGACGATGGCCGCCATGGTCCCGGACTGCTCCAGCCCACAGCGCCACATGGCCTTCCCCCGCGCGGCCACGACGGTCAGGGCATCGGCGAAGGTCAGCTGACCGCAGGCCACCAAGGCACCGTACTCGCCCAAGGAGTGCCCGGCGGCCACCTCGAAGGAGAGCCCCAGATCCTGCAGGGCACGGTAGGCGGCTACGCCGGTGACGAAGATCGCGGGCTGGGCGTTGTCGGTCCGCGTAAGTTCTTCCTGAGGGCCCTCGGCGCAGAGCTTCCGCAAATCCCACCCCAGAATCTCCTCGGCCTCGGCAAAAGTGGCTTCCGCCTGCGGATACTCCTCCCACAGATGGCGGCCCATGCCCACCTTCTGACTGCCCTGTCCAGGAAATAACAGCAGCATCGCGGCCCCTACGCTCCCCATTCCAGGAGACACGAGCCCCAACTGAGGCCGGCTCCGAAGCCGGTTAGCAGCACCAGGTCGCCGTCGCGCAGACGGTCCTGTTCGACCGCGCGCGCCAGAGAGATGGGAATGGAGGCGCAGGAGGTGTTCCCATACTCGGCCAAGCTGCTGAGGACGCGGTCTTCGGGAATGCCGAGCTTCTCGGCGACAACGTCGATGATTCTCTGGTTCGCCTGATGGGGCACGAAGAGATCCACCTCGTCGATGCTGCGGCCCGCCTCCGCCAGCATTCGCTGGGCCGATTCCGGTACCACACGGGTGGCAAAGCGGTAGACCTCTCGACCGTTCATGCGAAGGAAGTGCAACCGTTGCTGCACGGTCTGGGCGCTTGCCGGCAGCCGGGAGCCCCCGGCGGGGACTTCGAGAAGATCGGCGCCCGAGCCGTCGTTTCCCAGATCAAAGCCGATCAAGCGCCCCCGCCCCTGGGCCGGGGCCACGATCGCCGCGCCGGCCCCGTCCCCGAAAAGCACGCAGGTGGACCGGTCCTCCCAGTCGAGAATGCTCGAGATTACCTCGGCACCCACCACCAGCACCCGTTCCGCCAATGCGGCAGCCACGGAAGACGCCGCGGCCCCCAGAGCATAGATGAAGCCGGTGCAGCCAGCGAGCACGTCGTAGGCCCCTGCATTCACGGCACCCACTGCCGCCGCGATGCGCGCGGCGGTGGCAGGCATCAGCTGGTCGGGGGATACGCTGGCGCAAATCACCAGGTCGATCTCGCCCGGATCGATACCGCTTGCGGCGAGAGCTTCACGCGCCGCTTCGATCCCCAGTACGGAGGCCGGAGTGCCCGTTTCCGCAATCCGGCGGGAGCGAATGCCCGTCCTTTGCGAAATCCACTCGTCCGAAGTCTCAAGCTGGGCGGGCAGGTCTTTGTTGCCCACGACCCGCGGTGGAACCCAGGTGCCGAGCGCCGCCAGCGCGACCGGCCGTCCTTGCAGCATGCTCACGACGTGGCTTCTCTTCCGGCCGCGCTCAAGCCGGGTCGAGCAGGGCGAAAGTCAGGCTGGCCGAGCAGGCCACTTCCTCGCCCACATAGGCGACGCCCTTCCCCTTGCCGATGGTCCCACGCAGCCGGGTGAGTTCGACCTCGAACCGTAGGGTCTCGCCGGGAACCACCTGCCGTCTGAAACGGACGTCGTCCACCGCGGCAAAAAGGGCGATCTTGCCCCGGTTCTCCTCGAGAGAGAGTACTGCTACGGCGCCGGACTGGGCCAGAGCCTCGATCTGCAGCACGCCGGGGAAGACAGGATGACCGGGGAAGTGCCCCCGAAAGACATCCTCCTCGCCGGTCAGGGTCTTTTCGGCCACCACCCGCTTGGCCGGCTCGAGCTCGAGCACCCGGTCCAGCCAGAGAAAGGGGTCGCGGTGAGGAAGGATTTCTTCGATCTGCTGCTTGTCGAGCATGAGGTGCACACCCCTAGAAATGTGTAAGACCTGGCGGAGCCGTCTCCCACCGCCGGGCTGAAGAGCGCTCCTAATTAAGCCCGAGAGCACGAGCAAATGCAAGCGGAGTCTGGTTTCCGTCCGATCGGTGGAGTAGCCTTGCACCTGTTTGCAGGTGGCTGCAGCCGAAGTGTGGGAGGGAGAGCCTAACGTGCCTGCGCCGAGCTACGTCGACGATTCCTTGCGCTCGTTCTTGCTGAGCCTATCGGGCAGATCCCGCGAAGTTGCGGGCGGGTCTGCGCTCGCCCTGGCCGGAGCCTCGGCCGCGGCACTGGTCAGTCTGGCCTGTCACATCGCCTCACGCACCAACGGCCGCTCCCAGCAGGACGAGCAAACCGTCGGTCGCTGCCACATTTCGGTCGATCCCCTGCTTCACCGCATCGAGGATCTGATCGACGAGGATGTGGTCGCCTACCAACAGGTGAAGCGGGCGCTACGCCTGCCGCAGAGCAACCAGCAGGAGCGAGAGGCGCGCTGCGCCGCTCTGGACGGAGCCCTGCTCCAGGCGATCGAAATCCCGTTGCAACTGGCGGCGGCCAGCCTGGAGGTTTACTCCATGGCCGCACAGACCATCCCCGCCGTCAGCACGCCGGTGATGGGCGACCTGGTCGCGGCGATGGACCTGGCTGAGGCTTCCGCGCGAGGCTCCCTGCGAAACGCCAAGATCAACTCGAGCTCCTTGAGCGGCGAAGACGCCCAGCACCTTGCGCGGTCGAGGATCGCCGAGCTTGGCGCCCGGCTGGAAGCCCAGCAGGCGGAAGCCCAGCGCATCTTGCTGCAGACCGCCCCGGATTACGCGGACGCCGGCTGATCCTTTGCAGCTCCAGCTTGCTCTAGGACTGGCTGACGATCTCTATGACATGCTCCTCCTTCGCGGTGAGCCGGTAGACCATATCGAAGCCGCCTCCCGGGTGCTGGCGCTAAAAGCGGCGCCGGAGGGGCTCTGCCGCGAGGCTATGGACGCCATCGTCAGGAGCGATCACCGCTTTGCCTGGAACAGCCCCAGCACGCTCAGTCTGGCAAGTTGGAAAATCCAGGATCCCGACCTGAGTGAGATCACTTTCGTGGTCCTCGACCTGGAGACCACGGGCATGCGGCCGGGGATCGGCAAGATCACGGAGATCGGCGCGGTTCGCCTCGAGGGTCTCCAGGAGGTTGCCATCTTCGAGACGCTGGTCAATCCGCAGCGGCCCATTCACCCCAAGGTGGTCGAGATCACCGGGATTACCCCGCAAATGGTGGTCAACTCTCCCCGGATCGAGCAGGTGATGCCACACTTCCTGGACTTCCTCAGAGGTGCGGTGATCGTCGCCCATAACCCCACTTTCGACCTGAGCTTCCTCAATTACGAGCTGGGTCGCCTCAAGGGTAGGCGCCTGGGAGACGACGCCATCGACACGGTCTCCCTGGCGCGGCGGGCGGCGCCCGGCCTTCCCAACTACCGGCTGGGGACGGTGGCCGCGAGCCTGGGTTCGCCGGTGCAGGCATGTCACCGCGCCCTCGCGGACGCGCAGGCCACCGCTCACGTCTTCGCGCATCTGGTGGGCCGGCTGCAGGAGCAGGGGATCACCAGGCTGGGCGAGCTCCGGAGCTTCGCCGATCCCAGCCACAAAGGCGACCGGCACAAACTGGCTTTGACCCAGGACCTGCCAAAAGCGCCCGGGGTCTATCTGTTCCTCGATGCTGAAGGCAATCCGCTATATGTGGGCAAGGCCGAGAACCTGCGCGAGCGGGTGCGTTCCTACTTCCTCTCCGGAGCCGCGCACTCGCGCAAGGTGCGTCAGGCCATCAAGAAGCTCTCCCGGGTGGAACACGAGCCCCTGGGAACCTCCCTCGAGGCTGTGGTCAAAGAACAGCAACTCATCCTGGAGCATCGGCCACCCGCTAACATCTACGGGCGGCGGCCAGAGAACTACGTCTACGTCAAACTGGCACAGGAAGAAGCCGGGATGCGTCTCTACGTCAGCGACCGCCGGTTCAGCCGCAGCGGGCAGAGCAACGGCGATGCCTCTGCAGTAGAGGCCTGCGGCCCCTATCGCGGCCGCTCCCGCGTCAACGCCGCCATCGAACTGCTGCAGCGTTGCTATCCCCTAAGGCGCTGTCAGACCCCGGCGGCAACCCCCTGCATCTATGGTCAAACGGACCGCTGCCTACGGCCCTGCTCGACCGAAGAGCGAAAGGCCCGCCACGACGAGCTGGCAGACCGGCTGGCAGCTTGGCTGAGAGGCGAGCCGGTTGAACTGGAGGAGAGTCCCCAGGCCCGCGCCGACCGACTGATGCGCCGGTTGTCACGCGAGCAGAGATACGAGGAGGCGGGCAGGGTCCGCGAGGGGTTCGAAGCGCTGCAGGGCTTGAGGCGCTCCCATCGCGCTTTGCGGGATGCCTGCTCGTTGCGCTTCGCCGCCCTTTGGCCTTATGCAGACGGAAGCCGCGGCCGGGAAGCCCGGGTCAACCTCGTCTGGGACGGGGAACTAAGAGCGGCTCTCAATGTCACTCGGGCAACCGCCGCACTCGAGATAGGGCGCGTTCTGCGGACGTTGGACTTCGAGTCGGAGTCACCCGGTCCCCTGATCTCGCTGGAACAGACCGAGCTCGACGGCGTCATGGCGGTTCGGCGCTGGGTCAAAGAGGGCGCGAAAGGCGCCGTGCTGGTCAACCTGCCGAATGGCACCTCTCCCTCACCGCTCGGCGATCACGCGGGTCGCTGGCGGGAGACCATCCTCCGCAATTTGGAGGACCTGCTCTAAGCGAATGCGCTGCCTCCCACGTTCCGCCCCGCTCGAGGCGAAAATGCCCACCCCCAAAGCGGACGGCAAACTCATCTGTCTGCGGGAGCCACTAGCTCCAAAAGAATAGGGGCCCCACCCGAGGGCCCCGACTCTTGATTCTGAATTGTCCCCGTGCTCTGCGGGGGCCACCATCTAGACGGTGGCTGCCTCCCTGTCGGCAGGCTTGGCACCCCTTGCGTCCATGACCACGCTCAACAGACTGCGGTCGACCTTGCCCTTGTAGATGGGAATCCCTTCACGGAAGCAGAACTGGACGATCTCCTTTGTCTCCAAGCCAAACTCTCTTGCCAGTTCCTCCGGGGTGAAGTGGTTCGCCATCACCGCTCCTTTCCGTGGTGTTCAGCCGTTGGGCCGTCCGGAACGAAAAAGGCCCGGCAGCACAGGGCTACCAGGCCTCAAATAAACGCACCCCCAAAGGAGGCTTCCCGCAAGGATCCCGTCTTATCGGGGACCCTCCTCCGATCCGTGGCGGCATTCATGGGGATCATTCTAGTCCGGGTCGGGCAATGTTTCAACGAAACGTTAGGAAAACGTGACCTGAGAACACCACCCCTCGGCGAACCCGCCTCGTCAGACCAGGTTCTCACGCAGGAGCATAAGGTCGACTTCTTCCCCCGGCTCCATCTGCGGGCTATCCGTGGGGATGAATATAAGACCGTTGGCCAAGTGCATTGAGCGCAGAATCCCCGATCCCTGGGGTCCCGTCGAGCGCACGTGCCAGCGCCCATCCGTCTCTTCGCGGGCCCGCACGCGCATCACGTGAACCCTTCCGTGCCGGTTACGCACGGGTTCGTCCAACACCGCGCGCCGCAGCGGTCGCCGATATCGGGCGAACCCCATCATCTTGACGAGCGCGGGGCGGATGAAAACCTCGAAGGCGACCATCACCGCAACGGGATTGCCGGGAGTGCCGAAGACAAGCGCGTCCCCCCGCCGCCCGAACACCAGAGGCTTGCCCGGCTTCATCGCCACCTTCCACAGCAAGCGCTCTACCCCGAGATCGTCCTGCACCTCTTTGACAAAATCGAACTCGCCCACCGAAACCCCTCCCGAGGTCAACAGCACGTCGTAGTCGAGCCCGGCCTCGATCATCTGTCGAGTGGCCGAGTACTCGTCAGGGGCGATGCCCAACCTGTCCGGCTCCAGTCCCATCTCCCTGCACAGAGAGAACAGGGTGTAGCTGTTTGAGTCCCTGATCTGACCCGCAGCGAGCGGAGTCCCGGGTGGCACCAATTCGCTCCCGGTCGCGATGATGGCGATCCGCGGCGCTCCGTGAACCTCCACCTCCGCCCGGCCCACGCTGGCGAGCAGTCCCATTTCGGCGGGCCCAATGGGATCTCCGCGTTCCAGCACCCGGTCGCCGGACTCGATGTCCTCCCCGGCTTGACGGATGTTCGCGCCTTCACCAGGATCTTCAGAAATGAACACCCGGCCCTCGCGCTCTTCGGTCACCTCGACTTTGACCACGGTGTCGGCACCCGGAGGCACAGGCGCCCCGGTCATGATCTTCGCAGCCTCCCCGGACTGCACCGGTCGCTCACTGTTGCCGCCCGCCTGAATAGTCTCGGTCAACCGCAGAGCCGCAGGTGCGGCTGCCGTCGCCCCCCGCAGATCCTCGGCTCGCACCGCGAAGCCGTCCATGGCTGAGTTGTCGAAGGGCGGGATATCGTCCTGCGAAAATACATCCTCGGCGAGCGCGCGGCCGAGAGTCTCGGTCAAAGGAAGGCGGATCGGCGGAAGAGCCCGCACCTGGCCAAGGATGAGGTCTAGAGCTTCCTCGATCGAGATCAAAATGGAGGCCTCCTGTTTGCACGATGAGTGTAAAGAAGGTGCCGCGAAGGGTCGATAAGCCAGAATAACACGAGGCGCTCGCCATGCCCCCGAGGGAGAACGCGTGATCATTTCGACCGACCAGATCCTAAAATGCCTGCACTACCTATCCGCACCCGATTCCCGAGAACCGACTAACCCCGAGACTCAACCTCGAGGAGGCGGCAAAGCGGGGCCTCATGGCCTCAGCCCTGAGGTACGGACTGTGCGCATCAAGAGCCTGCGCGAACTGCTTTCGGGCGACGGATACGAGATCCCTCCCGAAATGGTGGCCGACAAGATGATCGGCCGCGCTCTCTGCGATCAGATCTCCGGCCGCTACGAGAAGAGTACGGACCGGACAGCGACAGATTAGCGCCCTGCGCAACTGTTGACGTAGCGCCACCCCCTCTCCGCCGCCCGCCTCGGCTCGGCCCTCCGGCGCCACCATGGGCCGCGCATTTGGCCCGCCGTCTCCACAAGGACTAGAATGGGTCCCTATGGCTTCCCGGGGCGGTATTCACCAGTCAACAGTTCGACGACGCCTGGCCGACTACATCTGGCAGTGGCGCAAGGTTGTCTATGTCATCAGCGCCGGGCTGGCCGCGCTCGTCCTCGCCGCGATCTTCCTCTCTATCTCTTTGCCGGACGCGATTCCCGAGCTTTCGACCGAGCTCACCTTCTTCGACGGAGACCGTTCGTTTCGCGCGGCAGAGGAGCTGGCCGGCGTTCATCCAGAGCGCCCCGTGGGCAGCGAGGAGAGTTCTCAGGCGGCCTCCTGGCTTGAAGAACGGCTCGGCGAACTCGGTTTGGGGGCCGAGGTTCAGACCTTCGATGCCGACCTCGGCGAAGATAGCCGAGAACTGCGCAACGTCGTCGTCACGCTACCCGGCCAATCCGCAGAGACCCTCGTCATCTCGGCCCCACGGGCAGACCGCCTGGACACCCCGCTCACACCGGTCGCAAACGCCTCGGGCACGGCGATGCTTCTGGAGCTTGCCCAGACCTTCTTTGCCCGTCCTCACGAGAAGACCATCGTGTTGCTATCGACGGAGGGCGGGGGCTACGGGGGCCTGGGTCTAAAGAAGTACCTGGACTCGCTGGACGGCGTGGCGGTGAAGAGCGTGCTGTCGATTCAAGGCCTCGGCAAAGCCGAGCGCACCCGCCTCACAGCCGGCGTAATGGGAGAAAACACGGTGACACCGGGCTGGTATGTGCAGCTCACCCAGGAGATCTTGCGCAAGGCGGAGATCAGCCTGGAGCTTCCGGGGCTGGGCCATCAGATCGCGGGTCACGCCCTGCGCCTCGAGGCCGGGGAACAGGTGGCGGGGCTCGAAAAAGGGATCCCCACCATCTCGCTGTTCGACCTCACTGAGGGCACGTTGACGCCGGAGGCCATGGCCAATCAGGGCGCCGCCATCGAGAGGCTAATACTCACGCTGGATCGCGGCACAGCAGTTCCCGAGGCGGCGCCGGCCGCGCTCGTGCTGCCTTCCGGACGATATCTGACACACCGCGCCCTCAACGTGCTCGCCTACCTGATGCTACTGCCCTCCGGGGTTATGGCCCTCACCTGGCTGGCGGTCATTCAGATACGGCCCGAATCCTGGCTGCGCTACATCCGCAACGTTCTCTCCTTCGTGCTCCCGGTGGCAGCCGTGCTCGGCTTGGCCGTCGTCGCCGGACACACCGGCCTGCTTCCGCGCTTCGAGGGTGCCGCCCCATGGACCTCGGCGGAGGCCACCGAACCCAAGTTACCCCTGACTCTGGGCCTGCTGATCGCCGGTCTGGTGACCTTCATAGTGTCGCGGCATTTCCTGGGATATCTCAAGCCGCGGGAGCCGGTGGTGATGGCCGAGATGGCCAAGCTGGGCAGCGGGCTATTGGTGCTCTTGGCAGGACTGGCGCTGCTGGCGAGCCACTCCCCGTTCAGTCTGCTGACGGCGATTACCGCTGCCTGGCTCTGGCCCCTGGCCACCTGCTTCTTCGAACCCAAATACTTTAGCTTCGGACAGTGGCCGCGGCTTCGACACAATGCCGGGCTCCTGCTCGCCGGACTGATCGCGCCGCTCACGCTTTACGCCTACCTGGCCCTGGAAACACCTCTGGGCTGGCTGGATGGCTGGTGGTACCTGCTGGTGCAGACTGTGTCCGGAGCCTACGGCGTGCGCGGGCCGCTGGCCACGGCGCTGCTAACGGCCAGCTTCCTGCTCCTCATGGGGGTGCGCCGCCTTCGCCTTCTCCCCGTGGAGACTCTGGAGCGCAGAGAAGGCATGGCGGCCGTTCCCGCGCCGTGGCCGCGCGTGCGCCGGATCTAGCGGCGGGCTCCCGGTCGAGATGACTCGCGTCCTCCCCTAAAGCAGGCGGGAGAGTCCGTCGCTGCAGAGAAACGTCCGGGGGAAGATCGCCCGGGCCGTGGCAAGCATCTCCTGATGGAAGCCTTCGTCCCGCAGCGGGGTGAGGTGACTGAGGAGGAGCTCCTCGACGCCTGCGTCTCGCGCGACTCTGGCGGCCCCTTCCGCCGAGGTGTGCGCGTTCAATCCAGCTTTCAGCTGCTCGGAATCCTCATGGCCGCGGATCCAGGCTTCGTGAACCAGCAGACGCGCTCCACGGGCAAAATCGGCGGACCCCTCATCGTAGACCGTGTCCGTCAGGAACACTAGCCGGTCGCCGACGCGGAAGCCGAAGGAACCTCCCGGATGTTTCTGCCTTCGCGCGCGAACACGCAGCGGGGGGATCTCGAACTCGCCATCCGTCAAAGGCTCAATCCGGATGTCCATTGGGAACCCCGCGAAACCGTGAGGGAAGAAGGGCGGACCGATCAGGCGGTCCAAGACCTCGCCGGGTGGATAGCCCGTGGTCTCGCGATCCGGGACGTGGAGTACCACGGGATTCGACCACAGGGCCGGGAGAAAACTCAGGCCGACCGTGTGGTCCAAATGAAGGTGAGAGAGAAACAGGTGTATCTCGCCGTGTTCGGGCAACAGATGCCGAAAACCCTCCTCGCGCAGATGGGCGATTCCCGTGCCGGCATCGAACACGATCAACCGGTCCTCCTCGCGCACGGCTAACGAAGGCGTCGCCCGCGGACCCCGGGGAAACCATCCGCTCGAGCCCAGCACTACCAGTTCCACGATGTCTCCTTCCCACGGCCGGACGATCCACAGGCCGCGAATGTTCTCCGCGCTAGAGGAAGTCCTTCCGCCAGAAAAGAAAGGCGGCCGACGCCGAGAGGAAGAAGGCGATGCCGATGGTAATGGGGAAGGCATACGGGTTCTCCATGAAGGGCAGATCCACGTTCATGCCGTAGAAGCTGGCCACCATGGTCGGAATCGAGAGGATGATGGTGATCGAGGTCAGCAGCTTCATCACCATGTTCAGGTTGTTGGAGATCACCGAGGCGAAGGCGTCCATCATCCCCGACAGGATGTTCGAGTAGATCTGGCTCATCTCGAGCGCCTGCCGGTTCTCCACGATCACGTCCTCGAGCAGATCCTCGTCCTCCTCGTACATGCGGACCGCGCCGGTGCGCAGCAGCTTGGTCAGCACCGCGTCGTTCGAGCGAAGCGAGGTGGTGAAATAGACGAGCGCCTTTTCGAGCGTGAGGAGATCAAAAAGCTCAGCATTGCGCATAGAGGAGCGCAGTTCCCGCTCCAGCTTGTCGGTCTCCCGGTTGATCCGGCTCAGGTAGCGCAGATAGAAGGTCGCGATCTCCTTGAGGACCTGCAGCAGGAAGCGGGTCTTCTTGGCGGTGGAAAAACCCCGGACAGAGCCCCGCTCGAATTCGCCCAGAATGGGGTTCGGCTGCAGGGTTGTCGTGATGAAGAAGTTGGGGTGCACCACCATGCCCAGCGGGATGGTGTCGTATCCCTGCTCCTCCTCGGTGCGGGTGATCACCGGAATGTCGACGATGATCAACACCACGTCATCCTCGACATCGATCCGCGACTTCTCCTCGGGATCCAGGGGGCTGCGCAGAAAATCGGTGGGGATCGAGAGGGCCTGGCTCACCCGGAGGATCTCCTCCTCGCTCGGGTCCACGAGGTCGATCCAGCTTCCCGGTTCGAAGTCCTCGCGCCGTTCCAGTCCGGCCGAAGTGGATTTGAAGATGTTGAGCAAGAGATCACCTCCTCCCGACTACGCTGGGCAGAAGGGGCCCGGGGGGCCAATGCCCGCACGCATTGTCTCAGAATGGACCATGAATAGCTAACGAAGCCGATGGTAGTATGGCAAGTTCCCTAATGCTCAGCAGGATGGTTGGACGCTTATGAGACCCAGCATCAATGCTCTCGAGCGCGACCTGCGTCGGCAGCTTCGTGGCGACGTCGAGTTCGACAGCTTCACCCGCCACCTCTATGCCACGGATGCGGGACTTTACCAGATCACCCCGATCGGGGTGGTGTCGCCGCGCGATACCGAGGATCTGCTCGCGCTGGTCGCCTACGCCACCGAGAACGGCGTGCCGCTCGTGCCGCGCGGGGCGGGTTCCGGTCTCGCCGGGGCGGCGGTGGGTCCCGGCCTGCAGGTCGACTTCACCCGCCACATGAACAAGATTCTGGAGGTGGCCGAGGACGGCTCGTGGGCACGGGTGCAACCGGGTGTGGTCATGGGCCTGCTCAACGCGCACGTCAAAGCCTACGGCACCTTCTTCGCGCCCAACCCCTCGAGTGAGAACTACTGCACGCTCGGCGGCATGATGGCGAACAACTCCTCGGGATCACGCTCGGTCGCATACGGGATGACCATCGACCACGTACTCGGTTTGCGCATGGCCCTGAGCGGCGGGGAGCTCTTCGACGCCGGGACGGTCGCGCGCAACGGCGATCTGGCGAGACTGGTCGGTGGCTCGGGTGGCCCCGCCAGTGCCTTCAGCCGGATCCTGCCACTGCTAGAGAGCAAGGGCGATGCTATTCGTCGAGCCCAACCGCACGTGATGAAGAACGCCAGCGGCTACCGGCTCGAGACGGTGATCGAGGACGGCCGGGTGAATCTGCAGAAGCTGTTCGTCGGTTCCGAGGGCAGCCTGGGCCTGATCGCCGAGGCAACCCTCAATCTCGTGCCGCTCCCCGGCAAGCGCGCCATCGCTATGGCCTACTTCCCGGGTGTAAGGGCCGCGGGCGAGGCCGTCTTCCCCATTCTGGATCTCAAGCCCACTTCGCTCGAGATAATGGATTCCAACTTCCTGACCTTCGTCCGCACCCAACTTCCCAAGCTGGACGCCATGCTGCCGGCGGGCGCCAACACCGCGCTTCTGATCGAGTTCGAAGGCGCAGACACCGACGAGCTCGACGAGAGGCTGCGCTCCCTGGAAAGCCTGCTGGCCGGAGGCCCCGCCGTCGAGGTCAAGCGGGCGCTTGATCCGGTGGAGCAGGAGGAACTCTGGCAGGTGCGCAAGACCGCCGTCCCCCTGCTGCAGAAGCTGCCGGGTCCCAAGCGGATCGCCGAGGTGATCGAGGACGTCACCATTCACCCCTCGGTATTGGCCGACTACATGGAGAACCTGGACGGCATGCTCAAAGGGATGGACATCCCCGGGATCATGTACGGTCACGCCGGCGACGGCAACGTCCACACCCGGCCATTGCTCGACCTCAAGGACGCGAAAGACCTGGCCAAGATGCAACGTCTGCTGGAGGAAGTCGTCGAGATGGTGCTGGAGTTGCGCGGCACGCCCTCGGGCGAGCACGGCGACGGACTGGTGCGCACGCCACTGATTCCACTGGTTTACGGCGAAGAAGTCTACGGCGTGTTCCAGGAGGTCAAGGACGCCCTCGACCCTACCGGGATAATGAACCCCGGCAAGAAAATCCTGCAACCGGGGATCGGCGGCGGCGCCGCTCAGAACATGCGTTACGGCGCGGACTACTGGACATACGACCAGAGCACCGTGCTCGCCTGGGAGAACGGTGCCTACCAGGCCGAGGTGGAAAAGTGCCACGGCTGCGCTCAGTGCAAGAGCTTGGTGGCGACCACCATGTGCCCCACATACAAGGCGCTCAAGCGGGAGCACGCCTCACCCCGGGCCAAGGCCAACGTGCTGAGGAACATCCTCTCCGGCCGGCTCGACCCCGAGTCTACGCATGCGGATCAAGAGCTCAAGCTGATCACGGATTACTGCATCGAGTGCGGTATGTGCGCCGTGGAATGCCCTTCCAACGTCAACATCCCCAAACTCATGTTGGAAGCCAAGGCGCGGTACCGTGACGCGCATCCCGGCAGCGCGACCGACCGGCTGCTCGGCGACCCCGAACGCCTCTCAAAGACGGGAAGCAGCACTGCCGCAGTCTCGGGCCGACTGGCCAACCATAAGCTCCTGCGGAAGGTGGCCGAGGGCGTCACGGGGATCGACCGCCGGCGCACCATGCCGCCTTTCGCGGCCAAGACCTTCGCACAAAGGCTCAAAGAACGGGACGCCGGCGCCCTGGGCAAGGCCTTTCCCCGGGGCGAGGCGGCATCTGCTGCTTCGGTGGCGTTCTTCTACGATCTCTATGCCAACTACCACGATCCTTCGTTGGCGGAGTGCATGGAGGCGTTGTTGCTGGCCCACGGGATCGAGGTTACCTTCCCCGATCAACAGGCGAGCGGCATCCCCGAGATGCTGTACGGCTACCGGGAGAAGGCGTGGCAGGCGGCAGCCCGAAACGTCATCGGGGCCAAGGCCGCCGTCGAGGGCGGTGCCCTTCTGGTGAGCGGCGAGCCCACGGCCACCCTTGCCTTCAAGGAGCACTACAACGACTATCTGGGCACCGAGAGCCCGGAGGGACAGGCGGCGGCCGTGGTGGCCGCCGCCACGCGGGACCTGGGCGAGTTCCTGGCCAAGTTCCGGGCGGACCATCCCGAACGGTCGCCGCAGCCCCGGCGGGTGGAGATGAAGGCCGCCTACCATCTGCCCTGCCACCTGAAGGCCCAGAAGCCCGGAGCCGCCTTCCTCGATCTATTGCGCGAGGTGCCGGGGCTCGAGGTCGCCGACCTCAACGCCGGCTGCTGCGGTATGGCGGGAACCTTCGGTATGAAAAGGGATACCTACGAACTCTCGATGGACTGCGGCCGGCCCCTCTTCGAGCGGGTGGCCGAAGTCCAACCCGAGGTTATCTTGACGGAGTGCAGCACCTGCCGAATGCAGTTGGAAGACGGCACCGGCCTGAAGGCCATTCATCCGGCCAGAATCCTCTGCCAGGCCTACGCCGTCGATCAGGGCAGGTAGAGCAGGCGCGGCAGGAGAGCCGCGGCGATGACAAAGAGCGAAGGGGCGAGCCGATGTACATAGACGTCCGCTGGGACATGGGAACCGTACCCCTGAAGATCGATCGCCGCCGCCTGCGCGGCATCATCGAACCCAAGACGGTAAAAGTTCGCGAAGAGGCCGGCCATCTGCATTCGATTCTCGACTCTCACGACGGCCAGCCCAGTTTTCCCGAGTTTCTGGCTGCGTCCAAAGGCAAGATCCTCTTCCTAGTCAACGACGCGACCCGGCCCACCCCGACACCAAAGCTGCTCGAGATTCTTAAGGAGGACCTCGAGGGTCACGACGTCGATTTTCTGGTGGCCACCGGCACACACAAGCCGCCCAACGAGGAGGAGCTCGAGCAGATCCTGGGCCGCACGGCGCGCGCCCATTGGTTCGGTCACGTCTGGGCGCACGACGCCCGCAACAAGGACGAGCTCGAGTACCTGGGGGAGACCTCGCGAGGAGTACCGCTCTGGGTCAACCGCCGCGTCCTCGAGGCGGAGCGGCTGGTGCTGGTCAACTCGGTGGAGCCCCACTACTTCGCGGGGTACACCGGCGGACGCAAATCGATCTTCCCGGGAGTCGCGGGCTTCGAGACCGTGCAGGCAAACCATCGGCTCGCCCTCGAACCGGAGGCCGAGATCCTGTCGCTGGAGGGCAACCCGGTTCACGAAGACATGATGGAGAGTATCGCTATCTTCCGCGAGAAGACCGGGAACATGCCCATCTTCTCCATCCAGATGGTCATCGACCGGCAGCACCGCATTCACTCCGTGCACGCGGGCGAGCTGGAGAAGAGCTTCGAAGATGCCGTCGAGCACGCCGACATGCACTACGTGGTCGACGTCCCCGAGGCCGCCGACATCGTCATCGCCGTGGCTTCGTATCCCATGGACTACGACCTCTATCAGTCGCAGAAGGCGATCGAGAACGGCTCTCTCATGCTGAAGGAAGGCGGCATTCTGATTTTGGTGAGCAAATGCCGGCACGGGATCGGCGACGAAACCTTCTTCAATCTCCTGGCGGGGCAGCCCACCCCGCAGGCGGTGCTCGATTCGATCAAGGGCGAGTATGTGTTGGGCTACCACAAGGCGGCGCGGCTTGCGCACATCTCCAAAAAGGCTGAGATTTGGGGAGTTACCAGCATCCCTCCGGAGGACATGGAGGCCGCCTTCATCCGTCCTTTCGCCGACGTGCAGAAGGCCGTGGACGCAGCCCTCTTCCGCAAGGGGCCCTCGGCCAGCGTCGTGCTGCTCACCGACGGAACGGTGACGGTTCCGCGGGTCCCGGACAGGGACATGATCACCGCGCCCCGGCTGTAGGCGCCCATCCAGGAAGGCACGGGCGCGGCGGGCGATTCCGGCCCGCCGCCGGGCCGCCCTTTGTTAGTGGGCCGATGCATCGCCATCCGTCGACCAGCCGTCTCCGACAATCCGGGCAGGTCGACCGTTCCGCTGATTAGGAGTAGACACCGGCAAATCTGCCTATACAATTCCTGCCTCGCAGAGGCTGGCCGTTTTCTATGCGTCACTTGTGCGGGCAATTGTCCTCGTCCATCCCCAACGGGCTGGTGAATTTCGTGAAGACGCATCTGCACCCCGGGCAAGAACTCTCCCTCGAGGACTACCGACTCGCCGAGGAACCCTACTACCGCCCCATCCGTGACGAGGTGGAGCTATTCGAGCGCGCGCACGAGCTCAAGCTGCCGGTGATGCTCAAGGGGCCAACCGGAAGCGGCAAGACCCGTTTTCTGGAGCATATGGCCTTCCGGCTAGATCTCCCTTTGGTGACGGTGGCCTGCCACGAGGACCTGACGGCGAGCGACCTGGTCGGCCGCTATCTCTTCATCGGGAACGAGACCAAGTGGATCGACGGGCCTTTGACCGCGGCCGTCCGGCACGGTGCCATCTGCTATCTGGACGAGCTGGTCGAGGCGCGGAAGGATACGACGGTCATCATCCATCCATTGGGCGATGATCGGCGCATCCTGCCCATCGAGAAGAAGGGGCATCTGATCGAGGCCCATCCGGACTTCATGCTGGTGGTCAGCTTCAATCCCGGCTACCAGAGCATTCTCAAGGACCTAAAGCAGTCCACCCGCCAGCGATTCATGGCCCTCGATTTCGAGTACCCGCCCAAGGCCGTCGAAACCGAGATCCTGGTCGAGGAAACCGGTGCCACCCGAGAGCTGGCAGAACAACTGGTCGAACTGGGCGCAATGGTTCGCAACCTGCGTGATCACGGACTGGAAGAAGGGGTTTCGACACGCCTGTTGGTGTACGCTTCCCGCCTGATCCAGGCGGGAGTGCCGGCCCGGCGGGCGGCCGACGCGGCCATGGTCAAGCCGCTCACCGACGATGAGGACATGCTAGAGACCCTGCAAGAGCTTGTGGAAACTGTCTTCCCCGCCTGAGCGGAGAAGAGGCGGCGCGTGAGCGGCAATACTCATAACACCACCGGCATCGCTGAAACCGAAGAAGAGCGGCAAGATCTGATTGGGCTCGCCACTTCGCTCGAAGGGGAGGTGGGCCGGTTCGCAGAGTCGCAACGGGGCTACCTCGAGGTCATGCCACCCAAAGACCTCGCCCTTTGGGTGGAGTTGGCGGAGTACCTGACACCTCAACGCCTGCGGGATAAGCGCTCGTTTCTCGCCGACGCCCTGGAGGGCCTCGATTCACTCGGGCAAAACCCCGGAATCCGGGAAAAGGTGCACGAGACCGTGCCCGTCCTCGCCCGCCGTTCCCCGCGCCTTGTTCAAGCCTACCTGCAGATGACCAAGTCCCTGGCACCGCTTCTTCCCGCCGAGCAGTTCAGCGAGGTCACTGCGCGCGGAGTCGAACTGACGCGCGACATCGATCTGGCGTCCACCTACTTCGAGCAGGCACCCACCGTCCTCGCCCGACGCGATTTTCCCTTCCTGCGAGACTGGCATGCTGAGGCTTTGCTGCTCCTCGACACCGACTGGCGTGCCGCCAAGGGGTTCTTGAACTCAGTGGGCCGGGGATCGCAGTGGCTGTCCCGCGAAGATCTTCCCGTTCTCGGAGAATTGGGCGCGCGCGTGGCGGAGCGTTCCCGCCATGCTGTCAAAGGGATGTTCCAGGCGCTACCGGCTCTGCTCGCCGGAATGACCGTAGAGCAGCTGCGCGAGTGGGTCAACTTGGGGCTGGAAGTCGCCACGCGTGACGAGGACCTGGTCCTCTACATGTCCTACGGTTCCAAGCGCAGCCAGGAAGCCGTGCAGTTGCTCTGCCGGCACACCTCCTTCTCGGCATTCAGGGGGAAGATTGGCCTGCTGCTCGAGGCCTTTCTGGGTAAGCCGGTTACCGTGCGAAGCATGTTCGACGTGCTGGATCCCACGACCATTCCCCCGGACGTGCCCGCATTCAATGACGGCCGAGCGATTCACATTCGTCCGACGCTCGGATGCCTGGGCCGCTCTCCGCTCGCCCTCTACAAACTGGTGGCGCTCCACTCCGCGGCGCACACCCGGTTTGGCAGCTTCCGCGACGAACGCCTGGTCGCGGCATTGCTCGATAAGCGGCATTCCGGCGAAGAGGGAGCATCGAGACGGCTGGAGCGATTCCTCGTCGGGCTCGCCGAAGATCACCGCATCGACAACCTCCTCTTCCATGCGCTTCCCGGTCTGCGGCAAGACGCCGAACTCGTTCTTCGGCAGATCTATGCTGAGTTCTTGCCTCCGGCCAACCGGCGGGTGGACTTGACCCCCGCCACGCTGCGGGCCCAACTCGTAGCCCTTCCCTTTGGGATTCGCCTGCTGGCTGACGACGCCCATCTGCGCCTGATAACCGAAAACACCAAGGCCTTGCGCGACCTGTCCGCGGGTCCGGAGGATGCCTTGGCGGTGGCTGCGCGGCTGCTCGAGCAAATGGAGCAACTCTGGCTTGAGGGGAACGGCGGCTCTCCCAGGCGGATGAAGGATTTCGACCTGGCCGAGGTGCCGTATCCGCCATTCCACGACCATTTTCCACTGGGCATGCAGTTGGCAGCCGGACACGCGGCTGAAGGGGACGATTCTGGAATCACCCTTGGGACGCCCGGCTCGAGTCTGGAGCTGCCGGAGAGTTTCCACCCCGCGGAAGTGATGCCCGAACTGGAGATCATGTTCAAGGACACCGACGGGAGTGAGGATGAGCGGTTGCTCGAAGACGAACCGCCTCCGGAAGACGATGCGGGGCACGGCACCTTCAAGTACGACGAATGGGATTACGAGGCGGACGACTACAAGAAGGATTGGATCACGGTCCGCTGCCGTCGCCTGCCCACCGGCGCAACCACCTTCGCGGAAGAGACCCTCGAGGAGTATGCCGGCGAAGTCCATCTGATCCAGAGACAATTCGAGCGTTTGCGCCCAGAGCGAATACGACGCTACTTCAGGCAGACGGACGGCGACGAGCTGGATATGGACGCCCTGACAGATGCCCTCGTTGACCGGGCGGCGGGCGCTCCTATGACCGATCAGCTTTACATCAGGCGGGACAAGAAGGTGCGGGACGTCGCTGTGCTCTTCCTGCTCGACATGAGCGACTCAACCGACGAGAAGGTAGAAGCGGGGAGGCGCATCATCGACGTCGAGAAACAGGGGCTCGTGCTGCTCTCGAACGCCATCGACAGACTGGACGACCGTTACGCCATCATGGGCTTCAGCAGTGAGGGACGTCACCGGGTCGATCTCTTCACCATCAAGGCATTCGATGAGGACTATGGCGACCAAGTCGCCGGCCGTATTGGCGGCGTCGAACCACGCGACTACACCCGCCTTGGCGCCGCTCTCCGCCACGCCACGGATCATCTGGCCGGGGAGCCCGCCGAGTCCCGCCTGCTGGTCCTCCTCAGCGACGGACGCCCATACGATCTGGGTTACGGCGATGTCCGTTACGCCACCGAAGACGTTCGCATGGCGCTCGCCGAGGCCAGGCGCAAAGGGGTCAAGGCCTTCTGCATCACAGTCGACCCTAAAGGCCCCGCCTACCTGGACGACCTCTTCGGCGAATACCACTACACGGTGATTCAGAACGTCAGCCACCTGCCAACCCGGCTGCCCAGAATCTATCGCAACCTGACGGCGTAGGAGGCCCCATGGCCAAACAGAACTTGCGAGTGGTCCAGATAGCGGGATTCCTTGGAAGCGGGAAGACCACCCTACTGCTCCAGCTCTCCCGCCGCCTGAGTGAGGAACGGGGTCTCAAGATCGCCATGGTGGTCAACGAGATCGGCGAGATTCCCGTAGACGGCAAGGTAATGGAGGAGTCGGGAATGAAGGTGAAAGACATCGGAGGAGGGTGCATCTGCTGCGAAGTAGCGACGGCCTTCGCCAAATCCATCGCCGATCTGGCCCGCACCTTCAGCCCAGATTTGGTCCTCGTCGAACCCACCGGAGTAGCGATTCCCCGGCAGGTCAAAGCCGCTGCCGCAATGAGCGGGAGGACGGTTACCATCGAAGCCGGCCCCGTCATTGTCCTCTTTGATTCAACCCGGCCTGAAGAGCTGCTGGATCCGGAGCTCATGGGGCGGCTGGTCACGGCACAGCTCTCTGACGCGGACATCGTGGCTGTGTCCAAAGCGGATGCGGTCAACGAAGCGCAGCTGGAGTTCGCCCGAGCGGCGGCCCGTGAGGTCATCCCCACGGCCGAGTTCATCGCTGTCTCCGCAACCACCGGTCGAGGCGTCGATCAACTGCTCGAGCGAATCGCACCCGGTACTGAGGCCGGGGGGGATGCGGCAAATAGGGGCGGCATCGATCCTGACAGCGCCACACGGCAGGGAGGTGAGTAGCTTGCCCGAGGAGGAGAATCTGTTGGACGACGCCTGCTATCTCGATCACGGCGTTAGCGGCTACGGAGTCGCAGTCAAGCTGCACGCGGAGAAACCCCTTCCCCCAGAGGAGATCGCCGGGCTCCTGCGCGAGATGATGGACGAGATAGCCCGGGACTGCGTCGCCCGGGGAGCACGCTTCGTGGGACACATCAAGTCTCACCTGGTGTGCTCACAGGGCACGCTCAAAGCCGACACCATCGGGGTGAAGCACCCTGCGGCCAGTCACGGTGAGCTGCGCGGACCGGCCAAGGACCTGTATGTCGCCATCAACTCCATAGTTCAGGGCATCTCTGAAGAGGAGGTCAAGCAGGCAACGCTCGCGGCGGCTCACAGTCTGGCCGAGAGGCACCGGCTCCGCGTGGTCAAAGAGCGCGAGCACCTCTACTTCGACGAGTACGACTTCGCGAGCGACGAGGAGCACATCGCCCAACTTCAGGCGCAGTTCGAGAACGAACCCGAGCAAGAGGATCCCCAGCGGTGAAGGTCCTTTCGGTAATCGGCATGTTGGGCGCGGGCAAATCAACCGCTATTCTGGCCGCACTCGAGGAGATCGCCCGCCGCGGCGGGCGGGCGGGCGCGGTCATCAACGACTCCGGCGAAGTCCAACCGGAGACCGACACGATAATGGAGCGGTTCCCCATCCGGAGCATCGGCGGTGGGTGAATCGGCTGCAGCGAGGCCGGGAGCTTCGCAGGGGCGCTCAGCGAACTCTACAGGGAGCGGCTCGAATACGTCCTGGCCGAGCCCGCCGGGATCGTCATCCCCAGGGAGATCAGGGCTGCGGTCGCTGGGGCCGATCGGCTGGGAAGAATCCGGGCCGGCCAGATTCTCCTGCTGCTCGATCCCAACAATCGAGAGCACACTTTCGGTATCGAGATGGCGCACATAACCGAGCAACAGCTTCAGCAGGCGGATCTGGTCGCGATCACAAAGATCGACCGGTCATCCCCGGATGCCCTCGCCGCCATCGAAGAGGCGATCCACGGGTCGAGGCCGCAGGGTCGTCTGTTCCGTGCCAGTTTCCGCACAGGAGAGGGCGCGGAGGAGCTAATTTCAACTCTACTGGGAGAGTCGAGCGAGGAGGTGAAGGGACAAAGCACCTAGCGAATACCGCCACGATCGATTCGAGACGTACAAGCGTGGAGCGCGAGAACAGGAGCGTTCCGGCACAGGGGGAACAGTATTGGCAATAAGAACCGAACAAATGACGGGTCTAGAGCGAGTCGTCGCCGCATTGCAATTCAAGGAAGCCGACCGCGTGCCGGCGGGTCCACTGGTCTGTGCAGCGGCCCGGCGGGTCCTCGGCATTAGCTACCAGGAATGGGCCCAGGACGCGGACCTCGCAATCGAGTCGATGATCCATGCCGAGAAGCTGATCGGCATGGATGGCGTGCTGATGCTCGTCGACCTCTCGGTCGAGGCGGCGGACTTCGGCGCCGAGATGGTGTACCCGCTCGAAGACACGCCACATCCCGTCTACGGCAGTCCCCTCATCAAGACGGTCGAGGACTACAAGAAGCTCGAGCACATCGACCCCCGCAAGGCTACGCGGATGAGATACCTGCAGCGCTACACCGACGGCGTGATGAAGGCGATGGGCGACCGCACCGCCGTCATGACCTTCCTCTACGGTCCGCTGGGTATCCTTGCCATGCTCCGGAGCGCAGAGAAGTTGTTCCTGGACTGCATGAAGAGCCCGGACGAAGTTAGGGCCGCGTGCCGGATCGTCACCGACGTCCTTCTGGAACAAATCGACGCCCTCGGCGAAACGGGAGCTCATGCCATCGTGCTGGACACCCTCTTCGCCTCTGGATCCATCATGAGCAAGGACCTCTGGAAGAAGATGGAGGGACCCTTCACGACCGAGATCGCCGACCGGTGCCGGAAGAACAACATGCTGCCGATCGTACACAATTGCGGTAACGACGTGTACTTCGACGTCCAGATAGAGGCCATGGATCCCGCGGCGATCTCTTTCGCATGGCTTCCGGACGACTGCAAGACCCCTGAGGAGCTCAAGGAGAAGTACGGGAGCAAGGTCTGCCTGATCGGCTACATGCCGCCGAGCCCGGACATGATTCTCCACACCCCCGAGCAGGTGAAGGAAGCCTGTAAGGAGCAGATCCGGGTCCTCGGCCCGGGCGGTGGGTACATCCTTTCCACCGGGTGCGAGTTCCCGCCAAACGGTCCGCTGCTGAACGCGATCGCCATGATGGAGGCGGCCGAGGAGTACGGGCGCTATCCGCTGAGCTAGCGCGCAACAGCTACACGAGTCGCTTGGAGAGTGCCGGGCCGCCCGATGGCCCGGCACTCCTTTTTCGTCCCATGCGCAAGACCCCACGGTGCCGACTACCTGCGCCTGTCCGTTACCACCCCCACCCCTTAAGGGTATGAATAGACCAACACGACCGCTGGTCGGAGGAGGAGGCGCTTCAATGACGATTACGGCTTCATCAAAGATACGAGACGTCGCTCGCGACATCCCGGCTTCATTGGTGGTCTTTGAGAGATACGGTGTCGACTTTTGCTGCGGGGGAGACCGGCCACTATCCGAAGCGGTCCAAGGCACGAAGCTATCGGTGGGCGACCTGATCGCCGAGATCGAGGCTGCGGCCGAAGCTCAGCAGGGGGAGGACTCCCTCCACGAAGACTGGTCACGCTACTCTCCGGCGGGGCTCACCCGCCACATCGAGCAGGCGCACCATGAATACCTGCGGGAAGAGCTCCCCAAAGCCGGAGCCGCCCTGGCCAAGGTGATCCAGGTTCACGGCGACCGGCATTCAGAACTGTTCGACCTGGGACGGGTCTTCCAGCGTCTACGGAACGATCTGCTGGCTCATCTCGAGCGGGAGGAGACGGTGATCTTCCCGGCCATCCGTGACTCATTGGGCGAGGGCACTCCGGGCGAGGAGGCCGAAGAAGGCGCACTCGGGCCGCCGCCACCCGAGCTGCTCGATTGGTTGGACGGCCTGGAAGCGGACCACGACGTGGCCGGGGGTCTCCTCCAGGAAATGCGGAGGATCGCTGACGGATATGGCCTCCCCGAGGACGCCTGCGCCACCTACGGCGGGCTCTACGAGACGCTGGCTGCGCTCGAGGCCGACATCCACCGCCACGTCCACCTGGAAAACAACATTCTGATTCCCGAGGTGCGCGAAGCGCTCGCACGTTTGGCTTCGAGCTGAGAACCCGGCTGGGTCGCCCTCGCGGGTAGCTTGCGCGAGGGCCCCTCAACTGGGGTTAGCGAGCCCCGCCGCCGCACCTAGGGTCGCAGTTATTCGCCGGGTCGGGGAGTCGACTCTCGGCCTCGGGGATCAGTAGCCCTCGCCGTCGGACTCCAGTTCCACCTTCCCGCTAAACACGTAATGTACCAGCACGGTATATGCGATCACTATGGGAACCCCGATCACAGCGACGATCAGCATCACCGTCAGCGTCAGATCCGAGGAGGAGGTCTCCGTGGTGAGGCTGTATTCGGCATTGTTTATCGCAGGCACCAGGTTCGGATAGTTGCCCACAGCCCAGACACCGACCAGCCCTAGCACCGTCCCCGCCGAGGCGAGGAAGACCGCCCGCTCCGACATCGCCCGCACCAAGGGGGCCACCAGTCCGGCCACCACGAGAAGCAGCATCAACCACCCAAGCACCGAACCAAAGATGCTGTCCATGCGGTCCGGCGCGGCAAGAAAGGTGGCCGCGGTCGTCAAGGCGAACAGCCCGAGGAACACCGGGGCGCCCAGCTTGCGCGCCCTTACCAGGCGGTCCCTCAAATCCCCTTGGGTGCGCAAGGCTCCCCAGGCGGCGCCGTGAACCACGAACATGGCCACGGTCACCACGCCCACCAACAGGGGATAAGGATGAAGTAGGGTAAAGAAGTTACCGTCGAACTCGCCCGCAGCGGTGAGTGGCACCCCCCGCACGAGGTTGCCGACCACCACGCCCAACAGCAGGGCGATCAGAGCGCTCGAGACGAAGAAGACCCTGTCCCAGACCCCCCTCCAAGCAGGGTCCTTGGACCGATATTCGACCGAGACCGCCCGGAAGATCAGCGAGAACAGCAGCAGCATGATCGCGAGGTAGAAACCGCTGAAGACCGTCGCGTAGACGAAGGGGAAGGCGGCGAACAAGGCCCCGCCCGCGGTGATCAGCCAGACCTCGTTCCCGTCCCAAACGGGACCGATCGCAGTCCGCAACTCCCGTTTCTCGTTCTCAGTGCGGGTAACGAACGGATAGAGGATGCCCACGCCCAGATCGTAGCCGTCGAGGACAGCGTAGCCGACCAGAAGAACGCCGATGAGCAGGTACCAGATCAACTGAAGATCCATCGTTCTACTTCCTTCCTCGTCACGCGCCCACGGGCAGAGCGCGGTTGGCGTCGTCGGGCCCACCTAAGGGTCCCGGCTCCTCGTCAAGCGCAGGCTCGCCTCCGGACGCGGGCCCCCGGGCGATGACCCCAAGGAAAACCCGCAGGAACACCACGAACAGCAGGGCGTAGACCACCGCAAACATGGCCAGCGTGAAAGCGATCTGTCCGGCAGGAACCACGGGCGAGATGGCGTCCGAGGTGCGCATGAGGTCCTGCACGATCCAGGGTTGGCGTCCCACCTCGGCGGCAATCCAGCCGAGTTCGCTGCCCAGGATGGGCAGCGGCGCAGAGATCACGAGCAACCATAGAAACCAGCGACTGCTCTCGAGGCGGTTGGTCAGTTTGAGAAGCAGCCCAAGAGCCATGGCTCCGGCCAAGTACATCCCCACCAGCACCATCAGATGGTACGACTGGAAGGTCAACTGCAAGGGCGGACGATCGGACGGGGCCACGTCGTTCAGGCCCGCGATCTGCTCCCCCCCGGTCAAGAGCCCCATTAGCCCCGGTACCGCAATCGGGTATTTGAGTTCCCCGGCGGTCTCGTCAATCCAGCCCCATATGACCAAGTCGTCGGCCTTCGCGGCTTGAAACTGACCCTCATAAGCCGCCATCTTCACCGGTTGCGTCGCAATCACCTGCTCCGCATGGAAGTGGCCGATAACCGGTATGACCGCGGTTACCGCAAGGCCAAAGACCAGTGCCGCCCCCATGGTCCGACGGGCGAATGGCAGATGCCTGCCTTTTAGCAGGTAGTAGGCTGCGATGCCCGCAGCCATGAATGCCCCGGCGGCCCAGGTCGCCGAGACCGTATGCAGGAATCGGGGAATCGTGGAGTCGTTGAGGGCGGCGGCGAAGAAGTCGGTCAGCACTGCGCGGCCATCCTGGATCTCGTAGCCGGCGGGGGTCTGCTGCCACGAGTTAGCGATGAGGATCCACAAAGCCGACAGGTGAGCGCCGAAGGTCACCAAAATGGCCGACACGTAATAGAAGCGCGGAGACACCTTCTTCCTCCCGAAGAGCAACACTCCGAGGAAGGTCGATTCCAAGAAGAAGCTGAAGAGCGCCTCGGCCGCGAGAGGAGCTCCGAAGATGTCGCCCACGAAGCGGGAGTAGGCGGCCCAGTTGGTGCCGAAGGCGAACTCCATGGTTATTCCCGTCGCCACCCCAATGGCAAAGGTCGCGGTGAAGAGCTTGAGCCAGAAGTGGGCCGCGTTGCGGTCGGCTTCGGACCGCGTCCGATAGTAGCGCCGTTCCGCCATGACAAGAAACAGTGACAATCCCAGGCTCAGCGGCACGAAGAGGAAGTGGAAGCCGATGGTGAAGGCGAACTGAATGCGGGCGAGAATCACGGCGTCCATGGCAGGAACCTCCTATTGGCCGGTGTCGCGAGCGCGGGACGGATCCTGCCCGTGCGGGTTCGCCCGCGCGGCGATGCGCAGGCTGAAATGACTTCCCACACTAACCTATTCGATAATCACGCTGCGGACGAAGGGCAACGAACCGCTTGGGCAGCGCCTGACTTCTCGCCGAAGCCCGCTTCGCCCTCTTCTCCGGCGGCGAACCCCAGCACCCTGATCACCAGAGCCGGAGCATTCCCTCCTGGAAGGACTACTTCCAGCGCCCAAAAATCCGCCTGCGAACGGCTGCTCCCTTGAGCCATTGAACCGCCTCTGTCGGGTTCAACTCCTTGGGGCAGGCCTCGACGCAGTTGGTGATGGTGTGGCAGCGGTAAACCCCGCGCTCGTTGTCGAAACTCGACACACGGGCCTTGCGTGCCTCGTCTCGGGTGTCGGCCTCGAAGCGGTAAGCCCAGAGCAGCGCGGCGGGACCGAGATAGTTGTCTTCTCCCCACACACTTGGGCAGGAACTGTAGCATGAGCCGCAGAGGATGCAGTCAACCGGGTTGTCCAGCTTGCGCCGGTCTTCCGGGCTTTGAAGGGTCTCCTTCTCCGGGTACTTTGAGTCATGCATGATGTACGGCTTGACGTACTCATACTTGGCAAAGAAGTCGGTCATGTCGCACACCAGGTCCTTGACCAGCGGCATATGTGGCAGCGGCTCCACCGTTATGGGAGCGTCCTCCAGATTCTTGACATTCGTCTGACAGGCAAGACGGTAGCGCCCATTGATGTACATGGCGCAGGAACCGCAAACCGCCGCACGGCAGCAGTAGCGAAAAGATAGAGAGCCGTCCAGACTCTCCTGGATGTAGAAGAGGCCTTCCAACACGGTGAGGCTGCTCTCGTACGGAACGGTGAATTCCTGCCAGCGGCGGTCGCCGTCGCGCTCCGGGTCGTACCTGTGAATGCGGAAGGTGGCTTCCGGCATCTGCGCTCCTCCCTAGTACTTACGCTCTTGCGGTTCGTAGAGGCCCAGAGTCACCGGCTTGCGGTCCAGCCTCGGACGGCCGTACGGCTCGCGGTAGGCGAGAGTATGGGCCAGCCAATTCTCGTCGTCTCGCGCGAGATAGTCGGTGCGCGAGTGCGAGCCTCGAGATTCGGTTCGATTCAGGGCACCGGCGGCCGTGGTCAATGCCACTTCCACCATGCCCTGCAGCTCGTAGGTGCGGATCATGTCCAGGTTGAACACGCGGCCGGTGTGGCGAAGATAGACGTCGTGCACGCGTTCGTTCAGCGCCAACAGCTTGTCCAGCCCCGTCTGCATGATCTGCTCTTCACGATAGATGCCGAAGCTCTCTTTCATGGTTTCGGTCATCTCGGCGCGGATGGCGTAGGGGTCTTCCCCGTCGGACCGCGAGGTGAGCGCCGCCAGCTTTTCGTCCATCCGCTGCAGAGCCTTCTCGACCTCCGGCGCGCCGCGCCGACGCTGCGCCAGTCCGCTGACGTACTCAGACGCCGCCGCTCCGCTGCGGCGGCCGAAAACCAAGGTTTCGAGCAGGGAGTTCCCGCCCAAACGGTTGGCGCCGTGCACCGAAACACAGGCGCACTCGCCGGCTGCGAAGAGCCCCGGTAGCTCGGTGCGGCCGTCCACGTCGGTGTCGATTCCGCCCATGGTGTAGTGCTGGCTGGGAACGATGGGGATGGGCTCGTCGATCGGATCCACTCCCTCGAAGTGAATGGACAGATCGCGGATGCCCGGCAGCCGCTCCATGATCTTCTCGCGGCCAAGGTGGCGTAGATCCAGATGGACGAACTGCTTGCCCCCGATGCCCCGGCCCTCGAGAATCTCGGTCCAGATCGACCGCGAGGTGATGTCGCGCGGAGCCAATTCCATGGCCTTGGGCGCGTATTTGGCCATGAAACGCTCGCCCTCGCCGTTGATCAGATAGCCGCCTTCCCCACGGGCACCCTCGGTCATTAGGATGTTCGTCGTAAGAAGGCCGGTGGGATGGAATTGGATGAACTCCATGTCCTTCAGGGGAACCCCCGCCCGGTAGGCGAGACTCGCCCCGAAGCCTGTCGAGATGATGGCGTTCGTCGAGTTGGAGTAGGTGCGGCCGGCGCCACCGGTTGCGATAACCACGGCTTCGGCCTGGAAGCCCTCGAACCCACCGGCGGTCATGTCATAAGCTATGACCCCGCAGGCGCGCCCGTCGGAGTCGCTCACGATGTCGGTGACGAACCACTCGGTGTAGAAAGGCACCCCCGCCTTGATCGCCTCGTTGTTGCAGGTATGCAGCAGATAGTGGCCGGTCTTGTCGGTGCCGTAGCAGGTGCGCGGGTATCCCGCGCCCCCGAAGGGGCGCTGGGCGATGCGCCCGTCGTCAAAGCGGCTGAAGGGACATCCCCAGTGCTCCATCTGGTAGAGGATGGGGATCGCGTCCTCACACATCTGCTTGGCGGCGTCCTGGTCGGCCAGGTAGTCGGACCCCTTGACCGTATCGAAGGTGTGCTTCTCTGGAGTGTCGTCCGCGGAATCGGGGTGATTGGCCAACGCCGAGTTGATACCGCCCTGCGCGGCCCCGGAATGGCTGCGCGCGGGATAGACCTGGGAGAGGACGGCAACATCCACTCCGGCCCGCTTGGCCTCGATGGCTGCCCGCAGCCCCGCAAGGCCGCCTCCGACAATGATTAGCTCGTGGTAGATCATCCGCCCCCCTACTAGTCCGTCAGCCAGGGCCAGAACGCCCAGATGCCGTAGGCGATCGCCGCGACCCCGATGACTACAAGCGCCGCGTCGAGCGCGGTGCGCTTAGAGCCCTGAAAGCCGTAGTCCAGCAATACCATCCGCACTCCGTTCAGGCCGTGGAAGACTACGGCGAAAAGGAGCAGGAAATCGGTGAAGACAAAGAATCCAGAGCCCAGCCGGTCGCCGATGTTGTCAAAAGTAAGTCGGCCGATGTTGAGGACGTGCAGTACAACCAAGTGAACCGTCAACCCGTAGAGCAGGAGCACCGCGGTTATCCGCTGCAGAAACCAAGGCCAAACGCCGCCCTCACCTTTGCGCAAGACTTCTTGTCTCACCAGGGACCCTCCCCGTTCGAGATGTAATAGAAGGAAGCGTAGGCGAACACCGCCAGGACCACCGCCGTCGCCGCCATGACCCCGTAGAAGAGGCTCTTGTGGCGGTAGGTGCCGATGCCCAGGTCAAACAGCAGGATGCGCAGGCCGTTGAGACCGTGAAAGACCACCGCCGCCGTCAGCAGCAGATCGAGCGCGACGAAGATGTCCTGCTCGAAGGTCTCGAAGATGTTCTCATCAGCCCCACCACGCGAGGAGGCGGCGATTACGCTGATGTGCATGAAGAGGTAGAGGACGAGGGCCAGCCCGCTGACGCGGTGGAGGATCCACGCCCACATCCCCCAGCCCTTCCAATTTCCGGCGCCGACGTTCTCATTGCGCCGTGTCTTCTCGGCGATCATGTGCCCGTCGCCTCCTTCCGCTCGAATTTGGCCCGGCCCTCCTGATAGGCGTCGCCGCCGTAGATGTCGTTCACCACCACGGCGGGAAAATCCTCCACCTCGAGTTCGCGGATGGCCTCCGCGCCAAGATCCTCATAGGCGATGACCTTGGCGGAGGAGATTCGCCTGGCGATCAGGGCGGCCGCACCTCCGATCGCTCCGAAATAAACTGCCTTGTGCTTGATCAGGGCGTCGCGGACCTCTTGGTTGCGATAGCCCTTCCCGATCATGCCTTTGAGCCCCAATTCCAGCAGGACCGGAGAGTAAGAGTCCATGCGCCCCGAGGTGGTTGGTCCGGCAGAGCCGATGACCTGCCCCGGCTTTGCCGGCGAGGGACCCACGAAGTAGATGATCTGCCCCCCCAGCGCGACCGGGAGTGGCTCACCCTTTTCCACGAGCTCGACCAGTCGCTTGTGCGCCGCGTCGCGGCCGGTGAGGATCTTGCCCGAAATGAGCACGCGGTCCCCGCTGTGCAGATCCGCGATTGCCTCTTCGGTTAGGGGCGTGGTGATGCGCTTCTCGCTCACAGGACCACCTCCTTGTGCCGGGCCGAGTGGCACTGGATATTGACGCCCACCGGCAGCGCCGCGATATGCGTAGGGTACTCCTCGACGAACACATCCATCACCGTGGTGCGACCGCCCATCCCCATGGGACCGATGCCCAGGTCATTGGCCCGGCGCTCGAGTTCGTCCTCCAGTTCGGCCAGGTGGGGTTCGGGGTTCCGTGACCCGACGTCGCGCAGAATCGCCTTCTTCGCCAGATAGGTGACCTTGTCGAAGCTTCCGCCCACGCCCACGCCGATAATCAGCGGAGGGCAGGCGTTCGGGCCGGCATTGCTGATGGTGTTGAGCACGAAGTCGACGACTCCCTGTCGGCCCTGGCTGGGTTTCAGCATCGCCAGGGCGCTCATGTTCTCCGCGCCCCCGCCTTTGGGCAGCAAGGTGATCTTCACCTGCTCCCCGGGGACGATGCTGCTGTGGATGATGGCCGGGGTGTTGTCACCGGTATTCTTGCGTTCGCCGAAGGGCTGCGTGACCATCGACTTGCGCAGATAACCTTCTTCGTAGCCGCGTTTTACTCCCTCATTGACGGCCTCGTTGAGGTCGCCACCGGTCACGTGCACATCCTGACCGATCTCCATGAAGACCACGGTAAAGCCGGTGTCCTGGCAGAGGGGGACTTCCTCGGCGTCGGCGATGCTCACGTTCTCCCGAAGCTGGCGCAGAATATCCCTGCCGGTCTCGGACTCCTCGCTCTCCAGGGCGCTGTCGAACTTGTCGACCACGTCCTTGGGCAAGAAGTAGCAGGCCTCCTTGGCCAGCCTGGAGACGGCGTCCGTGATTGCGGCGGCTTGCAGCTCCCTCATGCTCCCTCCTTCAGCTCAACTCTAGCGTTGGGCAGGTCCGCAGGCAAAGGCAAAGCGGAATCGCGCCCGGCGAAGCCAAGAATCCAAAACCCCCCAACGAAAAAATCCAGCAGCCACCCCGCGAGACGGAGAGGTCACTGGATCGCTAGAGCTTTCCACCGTACCGACTGCCCTGGGGGTTACCCTCGAGCGGGGCACGGTCGCTGTAGCAACAGCCCTACGACGCCCGTTCGGACGCTTGCGCTAGTTTTAGCATAGTCATCCGTTAGATGGAAGGTCCGACCAAACAGGTGCCGATTGGCATTAGCGAGCGCGAACGGGCGCCGAGGCTCGACCGTATTGGCGCCCCGCCATGGTTGCGCTATGGTTCTAGGCCATGCGCGTGTTATCCGGCATTCAACCTTCGGGCCGACTGCATCTCGGCAATTACTTCGGCGCTCTGCGGCAGCATCTCGAGCTGCAGCGGGAGAACGAGGCTTTCTACTTTATCGCCAGCTATCACGCGCTGACCACCATCCACGACGCAATTGAGCTCCGCGATCTGACCAACGCCGTGGCCCTGGATTACCTGGCCCTCGGCCTGGATCCGGAGAAGACCACTCTGTTCCGCCAGGCCGACGTGCCTCAGGTTACCGAGCTCTGCTGGATTCTCTCGTGTGTTACTCCCATGGGGATGCTCGAGCGGGCGGTGAGCTACAAGGACAAGGTAGCTCAGGGCCTGTCTCCCAACCACGGGCTCTTCGCCTATCCGGTGCTGCAGGCGGCCGATATCCTCATCTATCTCTCCGAGCTCGTCCCGGTGGGCCAGGACCAAAAACAGCATATCGAGATGACCCGCGACATCGCCGTTAAGTTCAACAACGAGTTCGGAAAGACCTTCGTGGTTCCCGAGGCGCGCATCCTGGAGAGCACCGCAGTGGTCCCCGGCGTCGACGGTCGCAAGATGTCCAAGAGCTACGACAACCAGATCGGCATCTTCGAGGAGGGCAAACCTCTGAAAAAGAAGGTGATGGGGATCGTCACCGATCCCACGCCGGTCGAGGAGCCCAAAGACCCCGAGACTTCGACCCCGTTTCTGCTGCTCCGCCTAATGGCCGACTCCGCCGAGACGGCCGAGTGGGAGACGCGCTACCGCGCCGGCGGCATGGGCTACGGCGAAGCCAAGAAGCGCCTGCTCGAGTTGATCGACGAGAACTTTGGACCCTACCGCGAGCGGCGCAAGGAACTCGCGGACAATCCGGCTTACGTCGAGGAAGTCCTGGTGGAAGGTGGGCGTCGAGCCCGCGCCGTGGCTGAGCCTGTGATGGAGCGAGTGCGCGAGGCCACCGGTCTGCAGATAGGCTACGCTCCGGACAAGCGCTTCACCGGCTAGCCTCCGCGGCAGGCAGGAGGCGCTTCCGGCCCCCCGCCGGTTCTTGAGTGCGACCCGTTCCCCGAGGTTTAGATAGGTCTGCGGCCGGGGCAGTTTTGCCCATGCCCGCGGCCCGGCGACGCCCCCCCAAGGCGGCGGAAAGCCAGGAGCTCTGCCCATAGCGCATAGACTGAAGGGCTAACCACCGGGCTTGCGGCCTAGGGTGGACGGGCGCAACTGAGGAACGACTGCAGAGGAGCGGTTCATGGCCGAGACGGAAGGCACTTCACGCTGGGTGGGAAACCTCGATGAGATGATCGAGTACGCCAAGGACGGGATCGTTAGCAAGACCATCGTCGACACTCCGGAGACCAAGATAGTCCTCTTCGCGTTCAGCCCCGGGCAGTGCCTCTCAGAGCATACCGCCAGTGTCCCGGCTTCGATCCACGTCCTCGACGGGACCGCATCCATAACGCTCGGCGACGAGCGGCACGACGCCGGTCCCGGCACCTATGTCTACATGCCCGCAGAGCTCAAGCACGCCGTGGATGCCCCGGACAAGATGGTCTTCCTCTTGACCCTGCACCGGGGCGGGAACGGCTAGGCCGCCGGCCAGGGTAACGCCTAGCTGTCTTCCTGTACGAATAACCCGGAAAGGCCCTCGAATAGCATGAGAAGGCCCGCAGGAATCCAGAGCATCGCGGCCACGAGAAAACCGGCTATCCCAAGCACGAGAAAGACCGCGCGGGCAAAGCGCGGTGATGACTCGGAAAGGAAAGCCATGACCAAACCGATCACGCCTAGGCCAATCGTGATCACCCCTATGGTGGCGGCGGTTTCCTCGGAACCGGCCACGGTCAACCTGCTCACGTCGAACCCCAAGATCACAAGACCGGCGATAATCCCCAGAACGCTGCCGGCAAGTCCGGTCCACGATAGATTAAAACCCACTCGCCCCCCTCTAGCCCGTGTTGCCACAGCATACAATGCCATGCACTCTAACCGACCGCACTTCGTTTGGAACGGCTGTTTGTCGAACATCCCTTCCGCTTATCCCTCGATCGCTTTCCTCTAATACCACCTAGGGTATGATGTCACCATGAGCACTTCAAAAAAGATAAGCCCCAAAACCAGCGGCGCGAAGACCGGACGAGTGCGCGCGAGGGTGGATCCCGGAGTCTGCGGTTTCCACGCCGATATCTTGGCCGAGGCGGAATCCATGCGCAAGGTCAAGCTCGAGATCACCAGCGACTGCGCCGCCATCCAGAAAGCCGCGGATCGTCTGCCCGAGGTGGACATGCTCGAGGAAACCCGGTCCGGCCTGGGCCAAGGCCAGGTCTACGGAGCGCTGTCCGAATGCGTGAGGCACGTCACCTGTCCGGTCGGCTCCGGGATACTCAAGGCATGCGAGGCGGCCGCCGGGCTTGCGCTGCCCCGCGACGTCAGCATCAAGCTCGAGAAAGAGTAGCCCCGCCCGGTAACCCTGAGTAGCCCCGCCCGGTAACCCTGTTCAGTCGATCAGCAGCAGGCCGGTCCAGCGCACAGGCTGGTCCGAGGAGAGGGCAATCGGCAGCCCGGCATTCGCCGCCGTGCGGAAAACGTCAATGCCCACACCTTCCATGGCCGGGCGCGCCTCAAAAGGATGGCGGCACGGCTCGCCGCCGGCAATTCCCACGCAATCCGGGCAAAGCGAACAGAGACCCCCAGTGAAGCCGGTGGCGTAGTAGTACTCTGCCTTGAGCGCCGCCGCTTCGAGACCGCCCAGGATCCTGCCGAGCAACCGGGTCTGATCGCCGTGCATTTCTTCTTCGAGCGCGGCCAGATCCTTGCCCGCGAGTCCCTCATCGTCCAGGTCCAGGGAAGAGTGGCTCGATTCCACCTGAACGATCATCGCGCTGGAGTATCGGGCCAGCACCTCTCGAAACTCTGCCACCGAAAGAGTGTTCGGGGGGCAGTTGAGATAGCGGCCGTAGCCGTGACAGCGAGGAACGGCGCACTTCAGGCGCACGCGCTCGTCCACCACGACCTGGCCGGCCTCGATGATCGCCACGCCGTCCGCGCCCAGCTCTCTGGCCGCCGTCAATAAGAAGGAAAACTTTTCCGCGTCCTCGCTCATTTTCATCCATCCGCTTTTCGGGTTACAGTCTCCGCCGCCGGTGCTAAGGTAACTTCATGGAAGTGCTACCCGGCTCCAACGCTTTGGACCTCATTCTCTCGTCGCTGGTCCTGGGAATCGTGCTCGGGCTGGCCGGGTACTTCACCGCGCTTTTTGGCGCAGCCACCCTGCAGGGCGTGGGCTGCCTAGCGCGCCTATCGGTGCTCGCTCCCGTGAACAACTCGGGCTTCGACTCCGCCTCCCGGGCGGACGAGGGGGCGAGGGGCGACGTAAACCGGGAAAGCAACGGCCTAATGCTCCTGGCCGTCGGGTTCGCCCTGATACTCGTCTCCTTCGCCCTCGAGGGTTACGTCTTCGCCCTCCTGGCCCGGCTCACGCTGCTCTAGCAAAGGGCCCCGGCGACCAGTTCTCCCACCTCGCTCGGATCCTTACCCACGCGGATGCCCGCAGCCTCCAGTGCCTGTTGCTTCGCCTGCGCGGTGCCCGCCGAACCGGAGATGATCGCCCCGGCGTGGCCCATCTGCTTTCCGGGCGGCGCGGTGAAGCCGGCGACGTAGGCCACCACAGGCTTGTCAAGGTGCTCCTGAGCCCAAGCAGCCGCCGCCTCCTCCTCGCTGCCGCCGATCTCACCGACCAGCACCACGGCCTCGGTCTGTTCGTCTGCCCCGAATCTCTCCAGGACGTCGATGAAGGAAGATCCCACGATCGGGTCGCCACCAATCCCCACCGCGGTCGACTGACCGATCCCCCGCCGGGTTAGTTCGTGGGCGATCTGGTAGGTGAGAGTGCCGGAACGGCTCACGAGGCCCACGCCTCCCTGCTTGAACACCGAGGTCGGGATGATGCCCACGTTGGCGCGGCCTGGAGAAATAAGTCCCGGGCAGTTGGGGCCGATCAGCGTGACGCCTTGCGCCCGGGCGTGATGGTAGGCGCGCAGCATGTCGTGCACCGGAATGCCTTCGGTGATGGTGACGACGACGCCCACCCCCGCATCGATCGCCTCGTACATTGCGTCCGCCGCAAACCGCGCGGGCACGAAGATCAGCGAAGTGTCGACCCCTTCGGCCTCGACCGCCCCGCGCACGGTATCGAACACCGGTATCCCCTCGACCTGCCGGCCCCCCTTGCCCGGGGTGACGCCGGCCACCACCTGAGTTCCGTAATCGCGGTTGCGCAGGGCGTGAAACGAGCCCTCTCGGCCGGTGATCCCCTGCACCACCACGCGGCTGCTCTCGTCGATCAAAATGGCCATGGCTAAGCCCCCGCCAGCGCGACCGCGCGCTCGGCGGCCGCGGTCATGGTCGGTTCGGAGTACACGTTCTCGAGTCCGGCTTCGGCGATCAGGCTACGGCCCTCCTCCTGGTTGGTACCATCCAACCGGACGACGATGGGCAGCATGATCCGCAGTTGATCGACGGCGGTAAGAATGCCCCGGGCAACCTCGTCGCAGCGGGTGATACCTCCAAAAATGTTGAAGAAGATCACCCGAACCTTCTCGTCTGATGTGATCACTTCCAACGCATGGACGATCTCTTCCGCCTTGGCCCCGCCGCCCACGTCCAGGAAGTTCGCAGGCCGGCCGCCGGCGTTGGCCACCACGTCCAGCGTGCTCATCACCAGTCCGGCCCCATTCCCCAGCACGCCGACCTCGCCATCCAGCTTGACGTAGGTGACCCCCCGTTCGCGCGCCATCTGCTCCTGGGGATCGGCCGCGCTCACGTCTCGCATGCCCGCGATGTCGGCATGCCGAAAGAGGGCGTTGTCGTCCGCGGTCAGCTTGCAGTCGAGGGCCACCACCCGCCCATCGGCCAGCACGGCAAGCGGGTTCACCTCCACCAGGGTGGCCTCGTAGATCACAAAGGCCTCGAACAGGCGAGCCATCACCTCCGAAACCGCCGGCCCCATATCCGCCGCCAATCCCGACTCGAAGGCCAGTCGCCGGCCGAGATAGTCGCTCCAGCCCAGGAGCGGGTCAATGTGCACCCGTGCGATCGCGCCGGGGTGTTCCCGGGCGATCTCTTCCACGTCCATGCCCCCCATCGAAGAGAGCATGGCAAGCGGGCGTTTCTCGGCCCGGTCCAGCACGATGGCGGCGTAGAGTTCGCGCGCTATGTCGGAGGCTTCCTCGACGTAGACCCGCCCGACCGTGTGGCCCTTTATGTCCATGCCCAGGATGTCCGCGGCCGCGCGGGACGCGCCGGCAGCGTCGTCCACCACCCTAATGCCGCCGGCCTTGCCCCGGCCTCCGGTGTGGACCTGGGCCTTTACCACCACGGGGCCGCCCAACTCCTCGGCCGCCGCGACCGCCTCCTCGACGCTGAAGGCCACCCGGCCGGCGGGTACCGGCACGCCCATGCAGCCCAGTAACTCCTTGCCCTGGTGCTCGTAGAGATCCACCGACCGCCTCCTAGACCTTGACTAGACCTGAATGGCCAACCGCGCCTTGAACTCCCCCATCTCCTCGCGCAACACTCCAATAACCTCGCCCAGCGTGGCGTATGCCGCGAGGGCCTCCTTCATCGGCGGCAGCAGGTTGTCGGTGCCCTTGGCCGCTGCGCGCACTCGGGCAAGGGCCCGGTCCACCTCATCCTGGTCGCGGTGGCCGCGGATCTTCGCCAGCCGCTCGAGTTGCCCCTCCTGGACGGCGGGATTCACGCGGTGTAGACGCATCTCCGGGCGCTCGTCGCTCGTGTGGCGATTGACCCCCACCACGATCTTCTCCTCGCGCTCGATCGCCAACTGATAGGCGTAGGCCGCGTCCTCGATCTGCCTTTGGATATAGCCTTCCTCGATGGCGGCCACCGCGCCGCCTATTCGGTCGACCTCGGCCATCAGTTCTTCCGCCTTGGCCTCCAACTCATCGGTCAGACTCTCGATGGCAAAGGAGCCCCCAAAGGGATCCACCGTGTCGGTCACCCCGCTCTCGTGGGCGATGATCTGTTGCGTGCGCAGCGCCACCGTCACCGATTCGTCCGAGGGCAGTGCCAGGGCTTCGTCGAAGGAATTTGTGTGCAGTGACTGAGTGCCTCCGAGCACCGCCGCCAGCGCCTGAACCGCCACCCGCACGATGTTGTTGTGCGGCTGCTGGGCCGTTAGGGTAGAGCCCCCGGTCTGCGTATGGAAGCGCAACTTCAGGCTGTTGGGGTCCTGTGCCGCGAACCGGTCCTCCATGATCCGCGCCCACATGCGCCGCGCCGCCCGGAACTTGGCAACTTCTTCCAGCAGGTTGTTGTGGGCGTTGAAGAAGAAGCTCAGCCGGGGTCCGAACTGGTCCACCTCCAGGCCCGCGGCCAGGCCCGCCTCCACGTAGGCTATGCCGTCCGCTAGGGTGAAAGCCAGCTCCTGGGCCGCCGTTGAGCCCGCTTCGCGGATGTGGTAGCCCGATATCGAGATGGAATTCCAGTTGGGCAGGTGCTCGTTGCAATAGGCAAAGGTGTCTGTCACCAAGCGCATGGACGGCCGAGGGGGAAAGATGTAGGTCCCCCGGGCCACGTACTCCTTGAGGATGTCATTCTGGATGGTGCCGCGGAGCTCCCGGGTGTCCGCTCCCTGCTCCTCTGCCACCAACTCGTAAAGCAGCAGCAGCACGCAGGCGGGAGCGTTGATGGTCATCGAAGTCGAAACCTGATCCAGGGGAATCCGGTCGAAGAGAAGCTCCATGTCCGCGAGCGAGTCGATGGCCACGCCCACCCGGCCGACCTCGCCCTCAGAAAGCGGATGGTCGGAGTCGTAGCCCATCTGGGTGGGCAGGTCGAAGGCCACGGAGAGCCCGGTCTGCCCGCAATCCAGCAGGTAGTGGAAACGCTGATTGGTCTCTTCCGCCGAGGCGAAGCCGGCGTACTGGCGCATCGTCCAGAAGCGGTCGCGATACATGCGGGGATAGACTCCGCGCGTGTAAGGGTACTGCCCCGGCGAACCCAGCTCCTGCTGCCAGTTCTTGTCCTCGACGTCTTTGTGATCGTAGTAGACCGGGAGTTCGATCCCCGAATCAGTTACGTGTGCGTCGGTCATGCACGCCCCCTACTGCGCGGTGGACTCCTACTGCCGGTGTTTTGGCCCGAACCGGACCGCTCTACTCGGCCACTGTCGCATCGGTCGCCCGCGGCGGCTCGACCAGTTCGGTCAGCACTCCTGCCGTAGCGGACGGGTGCACGAAAGCGATCCGCGAGCCTCCCATTCCGCGGCGCGGGACCTCGTCGATCAGGCGGGCACCTGCTTCGCGAAGCGCGCCCAGGGCGGCCTCGATGTCTTCCACCCGGTAGGCCACATGGTGAAGGCCCGGGCCTCTCTTGGACAAGAAGCGCCCCACGGGGGTCTCTCCGCTCAACGGGTGGAGCAACTCGATCAGGGTCTCACCCACGATCAGCGCCGCCAGCTCGACCCCCTGCTCTTCGACCACCTCACGCCTCTTCACGGTCAAGCCCAGGGTGGTCGAGTACACCGCCAGCGCCGAATCCAGATCATCGACCGCTATGCCCAGATGATCGATCTTGCCCAGCATCTTCCCCCCAAAAGGCTTCGCCGCTCGGTCTATTGACCGGGCCGCTGATTATGTCAGACCAAAAGGGCGGCCAACAAGACGGTGTGGGATGAGGGGGTGCCCCTGGGGGACAAGCGGTTTAACCCGGGGGCGAGGCGCTTACCTCTTCCGCCAAACCGTCCAGGATCTCCGCGAGTTCAGCGGAGACGAGCGTCCCCACGTAACTCCGATCTCCCTCGGAGATCCCCACCTGATCCGTTCCCCCGCGGAACACGTGGAACTGCAGTCCGTCCTCCCGGTAGAGCACCACGAGCAGCTCGCCTTCAGCGAGAGACGTCCGGTCCGAGGACAACGGAGCGTCGTTGATCAAATCGATCATCCACTCGAGACGACCGTCCCCGCGTTCCACCGTCTCGAAGTCGCGCAGGTTCTGTCCCTCGATCCCGTAGGCCCAGCTCCCGATGCGATCGCCTTCGAGCAGGGGCTCGCTCCAGGAGAAGTAGTAGAAGTAGGCGGCCAGCCCGGCCAAGAGCGCGAGGACGGCCACCGCCCAGAGATCGCGTTTCACTCGCCGTCGGCCTCCGCGCCACCCTCAGGGACGGCGGAGCCGCTACCGCCGCTCATTCCCGACGGGGTCAGTTCGCCCGTCACCGAGAGGCTTCCGGGGAACCAGCGGGGTGAGTAAACCAGCCCCGAAATCTCCCCCTCAGGCGCCGCGAAGGTCACGATCAGGTCGAGCGAGGCTCCGGGCAACAGGGTGCGGGCGGGCGGGCCCGTGAGCCCGGAAACCGGCTTAGAGCCGTGGCCCTCGGCGACCAGCATGAAGTCAAACGGCTCGACCCTAACCGCGTCCGCGCTGCGGTTTTGGACGTACACGAATGCCTGCACGAAGTCGCCGCTGCTGGGCACCGCAGCGGCTTCGTCCACCGATCGATGGGGGGTGGTGGGTCGGGAGGTGGTGGACAATGAGGTCACATTGACGCGCACGGAGCCAAGCATAACCGGCTCGCCGACGCCGGCGGCCACATCCCCGCTCTCGGCCGCTGTGATTTCGGCGGTTGCATCCGGCGACTCAGCCGTCGTGTCTCCCGGCTCGGCCGCCTCGCTCTCTGCCGTCGCCGAGGTGGTCTCTTCCCCCGTGGGTGCGGTTCCCTCGGCCGTGCCCGGGTCGGTGGAATCAGGTGATGACGAGGTCTCCCCCGGCCCCGAGGCTGGCTCCTCCTCCCCGCACGAAGAAAACAGTGCGAAGAGCGCGATCAGGAGAAGAACCACAACCGCCGCGAGCACAAAGATGGGCGGCACTCCGCCCGGTCCGGTCCGCCGCGGCCGCTTTCGCTGCTGCCTGCGGGCCAGACGCTCCTGCCGCGCGCGCTCGTATTCCTCGGGGTCCCACTCCTCGGGGAACGATCCTTGCTCTGACGGTCTGTCATCCATAGCGCGCAATACTACCCTACTGCAAGCCTGAAACTGGGTCCGTGGCAGGCCTCGCAGCGGTCACGATCACTGTCGCCGCAAGCTATCTGGCCGGCGTCGCGCTAGCCCGCACCCAGAACCTCCGGGTTCACCGGATGCGGGACGGATTCTCCCCGCACCGCGGCTATGGCGTTCCGCGCCGCCATCTCGGCCATTCGCGCGCGCGTCTGCCGGGTGGCGCTCCCCAGGTGGGGCAGAAGAACGGCATTGGTGAGCGCAGACAACCCGGGAGCCAGTTCCGGTTCTCGCTCATAGACATCGAGCGCCGCCGCGCCCAGGGTGCCGGCGGCGAGCGCTTCGACGAGCGCCGCTTCGTCAACCACCGGACCGCGGGAGGTATTGACCAACACCCCGTGCGGGCCCATCAGTTCGAACTCGCGTCGCCCGAGCAGGTGCCTGGTCTCCTCGCTGAGCGGAACGTGAAGGCTGACAAAGTCCGAGTTGCGTAGGAGCTCTTCCAACGAATCCACGTGCAGCCAATCGGCCCCCGCCGGCACACTGCCGTTGTCCAGCGGACCCGAAGGCCGCGTGTAGAGCACCTTCATCCCGAAACCGGTGGACCGCCGAGCGACTGCCTGACCGATCCGTCCCATGCCCACGATGCCCAGGGTTTTTCCGCTGACGTCCCCGCCCAGGAGCATCGTCGGGCTCCACATGTGGAAACCTCCGTCGCGGACCAGGCGGTCACCCTCGACCACTCGGCGCGCCGCGGCAAGCAACAGTGCCCAGGCGAGGTCGGCCGTGGTTTCGGTGAGGACTCCCGGCGTATTCGTGACCAAGACTCCGCGGGCCGTGGCGGCGGACACATCCACGTTGTCATAACCGACAGCCATGTTGGAAACCACGCGCAGCCGGGGGCCCGCCGCGTCGAGGACCTCCGCGTCGATGGTGTCGGTCAGCATGCAATAGAGAGCGTCCGCTTCCCGCACGCCCGCGAGCAACTCGGTGCGGTCGAGGTTGCGCTCCTCGAAGTTGCCCCTCACCTCGGCAAAGGCTTCCTTCAGCAGGCGCGGACCGGGTTCCGGTACCAACCGGGTAAGGAAGCAGACCTGTTCTTCAATCATGAATCACTCCTATGCCGCACCGCCTCCGCGCGTGCGACGCGATTCTCTCGAACACCCCGAGGATACAATGCGGGCATGGGCAATATCCGCGTGGGCACCTGCTCCTGGGCCGACGAGACCATGATCGAAGCCTGGTATCCAACAGGCCTCAAGAACGCCGCCGAAAGGCTGGGCTACTACGCGGCCCACTTCGATACCGCCGAGGTGGACTCGAGCTCTTACGGCCTGCCCTCCGAGCGGAACGCGCAGCTCTGGGTCGAGCGCACCCCGGCCGGCTTCGTTTTTCACGTGAAGGCTTTTGCCATGATGACCCGCCACGCGGTCCGTCCCCAGCAGCTCCCGGCAGCACTCCGGGAATCCCACGAACTCGAGCTCGACCGATACGGGCGGGTGAAGCATCCGAAGGGCGCGCTGCGGCAAGCTGTGTTCGACTGGTTCTCCAGCGCCCTCGCGCCGCTTCGTCGGGCGGGGAAGCTCGGCGTCGTGCTGCTGCAGTTCCCTCCGTACTTCGTCGCCAACCGGCAGAACCGCGACTACCTGGTCTGGGCCGCGGAGAGGCTCCGGCCCGACCCGGTGGCCATCGAGTTCCGGCACTTCTCCTGGGTGGAGCCCGAGCAATGGCCGCGCACGCTCAACCTGCTCGCCGACCACGGATTGAGCTACGTGGGTGTCGACGTGCCCCGGGTCGAGGCGAAGAACGCCCTGCCGCCCCTAACCGCAGCGACGGCTAATATCGGCTACGTGCGCCTATCCGGCCGTAATGCAGAGACCTGGAATGCCCGGGTGAGCTCCGCCGCGGAACGCTTCAAGTACCTCTACGCCGAGGAGGAACTCCAAGAGTGGGTCGAGCCGCTGCACGAGTTGGTGGAAGAGACCGAGACCACCTACGCCATGTTCAATAACTGCTATCGAGACTACGCCCCGCGCAACGCCGACCAGCTCAAGGCACTGCTCGCAGCCTCGGCCTAGCCCACCTTGGGCAGGTTCTTCATGGCCTCTTTGATCTTCTCCTCAGGGTACGCGTAGTCCTCTAGGTTGCCGCTCAGATAGGCATCATAGGCAGACATGTCGAAGTGCCCATGGCCCGAGAGATTGAAGAGGATGGTCTTCTCATCGCCCGATTCCTTGCACTCGTTGGCGACCCGTACGGCCGAAGCGAGCGCGTGGCTCGATTCCGGAGCCGGGATGATGCCCTCCGTGCGGGCGAACTGCACCGCCGCCTCGAAGCACTCGGTCTGGGGAAGGGCCTCCGCTTCGATCAGACCGTGCTCGAGCGCCAGGGATACCAGCGGGGACACGCCGTGGTAGCGCAGTCCGCCGGCATGGATTCCCGGCGGCACGAAGTCATGGCCGAGCGTGTGCATCTTCACGATGGGCGTGAGCTTCGCCGTGTCGCCGTAGTCAAAGGCGTAGATGCCGCGGGTCAGAGTCGGGCAGGCCGCCGGCTCGGAAGCGATGATGCGCACGTCCTTGCCGTGCTTCACCTTCTCGCCGATGAAGGGGAAGGCGATGCCGGCGAAATTGGACCCGCCGCCCACGCAGGCGATGACCACGTCCGGGTAGGAATCGGCCATCTCCATCTGGGCCAGGCATTCCTGCCCAATGACGGTCTGGTGCAGGAGCACGTGGTTGAGCACGCTCCCCAGCGAGTAATTGGTGTCGTCACGCGTAGCTGCGATCTCCACCGCTTCGCTGATGGCGATCCCCAATGAGCCCGGGCTCTCGGGGTCTCCCGCAAGGATCGCCCGCCCGGAAGCGGTGGTGTCGGAGGGACTGGGGATGACTTCGGCGCCCCAGAGGTGGATCATGCTGCGGCGGTAAGGCTTCTGGTGATAGCTGACCTTGACCATATAGACCAGACATTCCATGTCGAAGAACTGGGTGGCCAGGGCCAAGGCGCTTCCCCACTGGCCGGCACCGGTCTCGGTCGAGAGCTTGTTGATTCCGGCCTTCTTGTTGTACCAGGCCTGGGGGACCGAGGTGTTCGGCTTATGGGAGCCGGCCGGGCTGACGCCTTCGTACTTGTAGAAGATCTTGGCCGGCGTACCCAGAGCTTTCTCCCAGCGGTAGGCCCGCAGCATCGGCGTCGGCCGCCATAGTTTGTAGATCTCCTGGATCTCCTCCGGAATCTCGATCCGAGGCTCCCCCGAGACCTCCTGCAGGATCAGGTCCATCGGGAAGATCGCGGCAAGATCCTCGGGGCCGGCCGGTTGGCCGGTGGCCGGGCTTAAGGGCGGCGCGGGTGGTTCCGGAAGATCGGGCACAATGTTGTACCATGCAGTGGGCAAGCGATCTTCTGGGAGCAGGTATTTGGTCGCCATGGGACTCCCCCCTAGGTATAAAGTCAGAAGGGCCTCAAACTACCACACGGGAAGTGAATCCGCCCTAAGGGCAGTCGCTCCACGCACAGTTATCGGAAAAGGAAGCCGTTGTGGCTGAGCTGCCAACCCTGACGCCGGATAACCTGCAGTTCGTCCTGCTGAGCTTCGAAGGCCCGGATGAGTACGCCATGGCCGGCGGCTTGGGCATGCGCATGAAGGAGCTCGGGCTGGAGCTCGCCCGTGGCGGCTTCCGCACGCATCATGTGTTCATTGGCGACCCCAAGGAACCGCCGTGCAGCCGACCTGAGAACAACCTGATCCTGCACCGCTGGGGACAGTGGCTATCCGAGTACCACCCTGCGGGCGTCTACGCCGGCGAGGAAGCCAAGCTGGCCGACTGGAACGGGACGGTCCCCAGCTACGTAGTCGACCAGCTGATTGGACCCGCCGCCGAAGCCGGCATCTACACGGCCGTAATGGCCGAAGAATGGCACACCGCCCACTCCGTATGTGACCTTTCCGACCTGCTCTGGGCCCGGGGACAGCGACAACGCAGCATTCTTCTGTGGACCGCCAACAACGTGATGGGCTTCGACCGGATCGATTGGCCCCGGTTGAACTTCTGTAGCCAGGTAGCCACCGTCTCCCGCTATATGAAGCACCTGATGTGGGCGCAGGGAGTGAATCCGGTGGTAATCCCCAACGGCATACCCGAGCAGCGGCTGAAGGCCGTTCCCCTGCAGAGAGTCCGTCGGCTGCGGCAGGCCCTCGCCGCGGACACCCTGCTCTTCAAGATAGGCCGCTGGAGCCCGGACAAGCGCTGGAACATGGCCGTGCATGCTGTAGCACGTCTCAAGGCGGACGGTGCGGACGTCCGCCTGGCAGTGCGCGGCGGGATCGAGCCCCACGCCGAGGAGGTCCTGACGAATGCCCGGCGCATGGGCCTGGTGGTCGAGGACGTCAAACTGCCCCGTCTGACCAAGGATGTGGTGGAGGCCTGCGAAAAGCTGCCGCAGGCGGACATCTACAACATCCGCACCTTCCTCTCCGACGAGACCGTGTCCCTCTTCTATCGCGCCGCCGACGGAGTCCTGGCCAATTCCGGACACGAGCCTTTTGGTCTGGTGGGCCTCGAAGTGATGGCCGCGGGCGGCATCCCCTACGTCGGCTCGACGGGTGAGGACTACGCCATTCCCTATCTGAACTCGGTGGTGCTCGACAGCGACGATCCCGCGGAGATCGCCATCGCCGTCCACTACCTGCGCGATCATCCCAAGGCAAGGGAGCGGATACGCAAAGAAGCGCGGGCCACAGCGAAGCGCTTCACCTGGCGCAGCGTCATCGACGACATCCTGATCACCAAGCTGGAGTACGTGGCGGCCCTGCAGGCGGGCAACGGAGACCGGCCCTGATGGCCTTGACTGGAGCCCCATGTACCTCGTAGTGGTGGGAGCGGGCGAGGTCGGCTTCCACATCACGAACATCCTGACCCAGGAGGGCCACGACGTCGTCCTGATCGACCGCGACGCCGAACAGATCCGGCGCGCCACCCAAGAGCTCGATGTGATGGGGATCGTTGGCAACGGCGCCAGCAAGAAGGTTCTGCGCGAAGCCCAAATCGCCCGTGCCGAAATCCTCATCGCAGTGACCGACTCCGACGAGGTCAATATGATTGCCTGCATGGCAGCCAAACACGTTGGCGTGGGCACGACCATCGCCCGGGTGCGCAACCAGGATTATCTGGACTACGAGGACTCAGTTTCGACCGAGTTCACCGACATCGACTACGTAATCCAGCCCGAGTCGGCCGTGGCCCACGAGATCGCCAAGCTCGCGGAGATACCGGGCGCGCTCGATGTGGAGATTTTCGCCGACGGCCAGGTCTTCATGCTGGAGGTCCAGGTGGCCTCGGGCACGGTGGGCGCCGAGCACAGCCTGCTTTCGATCGGCCTGCCGCGAAACGTGCTGGTCACCGCGGTGCTCCAAGGCGACAACATGATGATCCCCACGGGCAAGACGGTGCTGCACGAGGGGGACCGGGTCTTCCTGGCGGGTAAACGCGAGGGGGTGATGGAGGCTGCCGCTTTGCTCAACCCTCAATCCCGGTCATCGCGGACCGGCATCCTGCTGGGCTGCGGAGACATGGGGCTGCGCATCGCCAAAGCCCTTGAAGCGCGCGACATGAAGCTCACCATCTTCGAGAAGGATTACGAGCGCTCCGTGGAGGCCGCAGGCGTCCTCCAAAAATCACTGGTGCTCCACGATGAGGGGCTGAGCGAAACCAGTCTCATTCAGGAGGGCGTACGCGAGACCGATCTTTTCATCGCCGCCACCGGAGACGATCGCCTCAACATCCTGGCCTCCCTGTTGGCCAAGCGATTGGGAGCCAAACGCACGATTTCCATCATCGAAAGGCCCGAATTCTCGACCATCCTCGAGAGCGTCGGGGTGGACGTCGCCATCAGTCCCCGCCGTATTCTCGCCTCCGCCGTGCTGCGCTTCATCCGGGCAGGCGAAGTCTTGAGCGCCGCCTTGCTGGACAAGTCGGCGGGAGAGGTGATCGAACTGGTGGTGACCGAGAAGAGCCGGATCGCGAACCGGGCGCTCCAAGACGTGGAATTTCCCAAAGACGCGATCGTCGGCGTGCTGGTCCAGAAGGACGGAGTGCATATAGCCCATGGCAACTCCATCCCCCGGCCGGGAGACATCGCCATAGTTTTCACCAGGACCGAAGCAGTCGCGGGGGTAGAGCGGCTGTTCGCCGGCAAGTAGATTCCTGGGCTCGATGAACTACCGCTTCATCTTCCACCTGCTGGCCCTGGTCGTCGTCGCCATTGGGCTGGGCATTCTCGTCTCGGCCGGAGTGGCCGCTCTCTACGGTGAGGACGACGTCAACGCCCTCCTGATCTCGGCCGGGATCTCGCTGGCGATCGGCATCCCTCTGTACCGCTTCACGCCCCTGGCCGAACGCGCCTACATAAACTATCGCGAGGGCTTCATCGTCGTCGGCACCTCCTGGTTCGTGGCGATGTTTTTCGGCGCGCTTCCTTACATGATCTACGGCATGTTCGGTCCGCTCGACGCCCTCTTTGAAAGCATGTCGGGCTTCACCACCACAGGCGCCAGCGTGCTCACCGACTACGACCAACCGCACGGAATCCTTTTCTGGCGCAGCTTGACCCACTGGTACGGGGGCATGGGAATCATCGTCCTCTTCATCGCCATTCTCCCTCCTCTGGGCGGTGGCGCCATCCGGCTCTTCGCGGCAGAATCACCCGGGCCCGTTCCCGGCCGCCTGACGCCCAAGATCCGAGACACCGCCCGGGGGCTCTGGTACATCTACCTTGGCCTCAGCGCTCTCGAGATCGTCGTACTCTTGATTCTGGGAATGCCTCTCTACGATTCGGTGACGCATACCTTCGGCACCATGGCCACCGGGGGGTTCTCGCCGCTCGCCACCTCAATCGCCGCCTACGACAGTTGGGCCATCGAACTGGCGATCATCCTCTTTATGATCCTCGCGGGGGGCAACTTCGCCCTGTACTTCGCCCTGGTCTGGGGGGGCGGCACGAGGCTCTACAAGGACGCGGAATTCCGTTTCTATCTGGCCATCATGTCGGCGAGCGTGCTGCTGGTCACCATCAGCCTGCTCTGGGCGGGTTCCCACGACGCCCCGCTGCAGGCGCTGCGGGACGCGGCCTTCCAGGTGGTCTCGCTGCAGACCACGACCGGCTACATCTCGCACGACTTCGACACCTGGAACAGCTTCGCGAAGACCATCCTCATCATCCTGATGTTCGTGGGCGGCTCGGCGGGCTCGACGGCCGGGGGCTTCAAGGTCGCCCGGCTGCTGGTGCTGAGCAAGAACGCACGCCACGACCTCACCCGGCAGGTCCATCCTCAGGCCGTGCTACCCGTGAAAATTGGCGGCCGCCCCGTGCAGGAGAGCGTGCGCACGACGATCCTGGGTTACTTCTTCCTCTACGTGATGACCTTCCTCGTGGGCGCCCTGCTCATCTCCACTTCGAATCTGGGCCTCCTGACCACGGTGTCGGCGACCGCGGCCACCCTAAACAACATCGGTCCGGGTCTCGATCTGGTGGGGGCCACTCTCAACTATGCCCCGGTCGACTCCTTCGCCAAAGGCTCCATGATCGTGCTGATGGTGATGGGCCGCCTGGAGTTGCTGCCCGTGTTGCTGCCCCTGACTCGGGGTTTCTGGCGGCGCTAATTCGGCGCTCGGCCCTATCGGCGCCGAATTAGCGCCCCGGACTCTGTTCACGCCCCGTGCTCTCCTCGCCGCAGGCGTTCCTGAAAACGCACCCTCGCCTCTTCAATGCATTCCCAGGCCTCCGTGACACCCTGGAAGCCCCGGGTCTTGGTCTTTTTCATTTCCAGGTCCTTATAGACCATGAAGAAGTGCTCGATCTCGTCCAGCAGTCGGCTGGGAAGCTGGTCGAGGCGGTTCACCCAGTTCCATTGGGGATCGCTGATGGGCACGCTCAGCACCTTCTGATCGGGCCCCTTCTCGTCGAACATCAGGAACAAACCCACCGGTTTGGCCTCGATCAGGCAGCCGGTGAAGGTAGATTCGCCCACCAGCACCATGGCGTCCAGAGGATCCCCGTCCTCACCCCAGGTGTCTTCGATAAAGCCGTAATCCGAGGGGTAGTGCATCGAGGAAAACAGCATGCGATCCAATTTAAAGCGACCGGTCTCGTGGTCCAGTTCGTACTTGTTGCGGCTCCCCTTGGGAATCTCGACCGTTACCTGAATGGTCCGTTCTGGCATGACTTTCTCCCCGACGCCTTTTGCCTGGCCGCGCCTCCATCCGTTGGGCAACACCCGGTGTTAGAATCCCCCAGTGTCCAACACCATCACATTTCTCAGCGACTACGGCCTTTCCGGGGGCAACGTCGCCGCCTGCGAGCTGGTGATGGCCCGCCTGGCGCCCTCCGCGAGAATACTCCATCTAGATCACCAAATCGCTCCCGGAGACGTTCGGGCCGGCGCCCGGGTGCTCGCCCACTTGGCCCCACTCGGACCGGTCGCTGTTCATCTCGCCGTGGTCGATCCCGGCGTGGGCAGCGGCAGGCTCGCGGTCGCCCTTCACACCAAGCGGGGAGACTTCCTCGTGGGACCCGACAACGGTCTCCTCCTGCCTGCAGCGCAGGAGCTGGGAGGCGTCAGCGCGGCCTGGTCGCTGGACGCCGAGCGGGTGCGCCGACAGGCGGAGCTCGGCGATTCTCCCTTTGGCTCCCGCACCTTCGATGGGCGCGATCTCTTCTCGCCTGCCGCCGCACTTCTGACCGGCGAGTTGCCCGGATCCCTCCTCGGAGAGCCCGTCACCCTGGAGGAACTGCTCTCCACCGAAGGCGACCGCGTCGAATGGGTGGACGGACGCCTGGCAACCGAAGTCGTCGAAATCGACCGCTTTGGGAACGTCGCGCTGGCCGCGCCTTTTCCGGAGCTGGAGGAACGAGGCCTCTTGGAAACCGGCAACCTGGAGGTCCGCACAGCCGGAGGCTTGGGCGACTGCCACACCGCCCGCCGGGTTCGCTCCTTTCACGAACTGCTGGGCGGCGAGCTGGGCGTGCTTTCTGACTCGTGGGGAAGGGTGGCCCTGGTCATCAATGCGGAACCCGCGGACGAGGTCCTCGGCGTTGAAGAAGGCTCCGTCCTGACCCTTGACCGCGGCGCGCGGAGGCCGCCGCCGCTCCCGGAGGACGAGGAAGTCCATCGGAGCCAGAGTTTCCCGGAGGAGTGGGAATGAGTTCGGACGGCCTGAACCCGGAGGAGGTGCTACTCGCCTATCGCCCCGATCTGGCCGCGATTCTGCGGGAAGAATCCGCTCCCCGTTTCCGCTGCGTCCAGGTTTACGAGCATTTGATGCATCGGCCCCAAATTCCCTTCTCGGAGGCTTCAAATCTGCCCAAGGGACTGCGCGCCCGGCTGGATGAGGCCGGAGCCTCGGTAGTCGAGAGCGTCCGTCGCCAGGACGACCCTGACGGCACCACCAAGCTGCTTCTCCGGGGCCACGACGGACAGGCCTTCGAAACGGTTCTCATGCGCCATCGGCAGGGAAGCACCGTCTGCGTCTCGAGCCAGATCGGCTGCTCCCTTGCCTGTACGTTCTGCGCCACCGGGGCGATGGGTTTTCGGCGCAACCTCACCACCGCCGAGATCGTGGATCAGGTCAGGAGCGTGCTGCCGCTCCTCGCCGACGAGGAGCGCCGCCTCACCAACGTGGTCTACATGGGCATGGGCGAGCCCTTGCTCAACCTGGAAGCCGTCCTCCCTTCCCTGGCCGTTCTTCACGACGAGGGCGGATTGAACCTGGCGCGGCGGGCGATATCGGTCTCGACAGTCGGGGTGCCCAAGGGTATCCGCCGGTTGGCCAAGGAAGAACCGCAGGTCAACCTGGCCCTCTCGCTGCACGCTCCTGACGAGGTCTTGCGCAACCAGCTCATTCCGGCGGGCAGACGTTTCTCCCTAGCCGAGGTGCTCTCCGCAGTTGAGGATCACTTCCGCGTTACTCACCGCAAACTGTTCGTGGAATACCTTATGCTCGGCGGCGTCAACGACACGGGCGCGCACGCGCGGGCGCTGGCGGACCTGATGCGCGGACGCGTGGTCACGGTCAACCTCATCCCCTGGAACGCTGCCTGCGGCGACTTCCGCGCCTCGAGCCGTCAAGATACGGCCCGTTTCGTGGAGACCCTCAAGCAGCGCGGAATCGAGGTCACCGTGCGTGAAAGCCGCGGCTGGACCATCGCCGCCGCCTGCGGGCAGCTGGCCGGAGAGGAAGTGGACAAACCCAAGCGGCAACGGCGCCGCTAGCAGTTGCAGCGAACCTTGAGCGCCAAAATGTGGGCGCTCGCCACACGCCCCTCGAGTAGCGCCAGGTCCTCCTTTGCCATTCGGCCCTCCGATTCCAAGGACCGCAGGTCCATGCCCATCAGGGTCTCCAACTGCTCGCTCGAATACTCGATGAGCTGCTCGACCTTGGGGCGCATGAATCCCGCCCGCTCGATGAGCGCCAGATACTTTTCCAAGGAGACGGCGTGTGCTAAGAGACTGGAGCGGGCCGCACGATTTCGCGAGAGAAAAGGGGGAAGCGGTTTGATGACAACCATGTCAGAGATCGCCAGCAGACCGCCATCTCCGAGAACCCGGAAGACCTCGGCGAATGCCCGGTCCTTACGCGCCGAGAGGTTAACAGCGCAACCGGCGATAACCATATCCGCCCACCCGTCCACTACGGGGATCTGCTCGATCTCCCCCGACCGAAACTCCACGTTCTCGAGCCCGGCGTCCGTCGCCGCCAACCGATCCCGTTCGAGCATGGAGTCGGTCGGGACGATTCCCAGGACGCGCCCTTCCGGGCCTACCCGCGCGCCGGTGAGTACGGCGTCTTCCCCGGCCCGTGCCCCCAGATTGATCACCTTCATTCCCGGAGCCAGGCGAGCGAGAGCAACAGGGACGCTGCAGTCCGCGACTGTGGCACGTTTGACCTCGGCGCACAGGCCGTCCTTGGGCGAAGCGCCGGCCACGCTCTCGACCCCAGCCCCCGAGGCGTTTCCCAGATCCGACTCCCCGGTGACGCCCCCCTCGTCAGTCGCCGCGCAGGAGGACTCCAGCGCGCGCAGATAGTCGTTCGCGGTGGGAAATCCGGCCAGTGTGGCGCCGCTCACGGGCTTCGGCTTCAATTCCATAAGCCAGCCGACTCCATAAGGATCTTCGTCCAGCAATTCCGGGTTGTCCAGTACTTCCCGGTTCACCGCCACCAGACGTCCGGCCAGCGGTGACGTGATTTCCTGGGCTGCCTTGTACGCTTCGACCGATAGCAGTCGCTCGCCAACAGTGATGTCCTGGCCGACCTCCGCCTCGAGCATGAGGTCCTCGATTCCCCCGGACAACACAACGCCTGCGTGGGTGAGTCCCAGAACCACCCGGCCGTCCCCCTCGAGCAGCCAGAGTTCGCGCTCAGGATCGTAGCGGCGGTCCTCAGGCACACGCACGCGCTGCCCGTAGAAGCCTTCGAGGTAGAGCACTAGTCGCCGCCTTGCTTGAAGAGCGCCCGCTGGAAAACCTCACGCAACTCATCCGGCTCGGGGATGGCGGAAAAGGCCAGAGCCCCCTCCACCAGCACGCTGGGAACCGGCAGGTGTTCGCCGGCCTGGCGCCGAAGCTCACGGTAGCGCGCGGCTCCCTCGGCTTCCTTGAGGGTGACCACCTCCACCTTCACGGCCGCCTGGCCGAATTCCGCAGCCACCTCCCTGGTGGCCTCGATCGCCATGATTCAGGGAACGCAGTGCCCGCCCTCGGAAATAACCTGGACCGTCAGCATCGAATTAGACCTTTCCCTTCAGCATAGGCTTAGGCCTCTTCCGGCCAGGGGCCGCACCAGGCGCCCGCGGGCACGAGCCGCATCCGCAATTCCTCCACGCCGAACTCCGGCGAGGCAAAACGGACGTCGGCCCAGTGCTCCTCCCAGACCATCTCGACCAACTCGACCTCGAGCGAATCCTCGAGAACCCGGCGCACGGCCGGCCCGCAGGTCACTCAACCCATCAGCCGTAGTTTGAAAGGGCCTTGGGGACCTTCGTCTAGCATTCGATATCCTCCAGGCGCTCGAACTCCGCGACCTCTTCTTCCAACCTGCGCCGCAACTCCGGATCGTCCTTGAGCTTGAACGCGCACATGCCGCTGCAATGGAAGCAGCCGACCTGCACTTCCTCATAGCCAAGGCCCCGTTCGATGTCGAAGGTGTCGTCGATCAACCCTTCGGGGTTTGGGCTCACCCGCTGAGTCTCGAAGGCGTAGGACTCATCCTCGAGCATACCGAGAGCCACAGCCGCGGCCTTCTCCGCCAGGGCCTTGGCCAGCTTTTGACCCGAGGTCTCCGGATACGGACGGCGTCGGCCGACCGCGTGCTTCGTCTGGCTGCGAATGCGCGGAGTCAGCAGTCGCGCCGCGGGGCGAATCCCAACCAGGTTGAGCGCGTTCGACCCGCACCGGTGCGAGCAGCCGTCGAGAACGATCACCGGATACTCCTGCACCAACCGCAGTTCGTCGGGGACGCCGGTTACTACCGGCGGTATGGATACCAACTCCACCCGGCCCGGCAGCAGATCCTCGGCCAGCAGATAACCGGCCAGCCGGGTCACCGAGGAAACCGGGTCCCCGATTCCGCCACACGGAAAGACAGTGACCTTCTCCACCACAGCGCTCAGGCCTCCCTTGACTCTTCGGGAAGAGGCGGCATCCCCACGGGCCGGTAGACTCCCGGCTCCAGACGAACGAACTCCAAGGCCCCCTCCATATTGGGCGCCGGACGGAACCACTCCCCCTGGCGGCGGACGATCCCCGGCCGCTCGAAGCGATAGTCGCTCCCCCGTTCGAGCATACCCCTGCCGATCGCGGCTATCCTCTCCGCGACTGCCCACGCCAGATCGCGGCCCACTCCCGTGGGGAAGCGCAGATTCACCTGGGTCAAATCGTACCCGCAAGCCTCCGCGTATTCGGGTATGAGGATGCGGGCGGCCGGGATGATGCCGGCCAGATAGAGCAGATTCGTGCCGCAACTCCATTCGCAACCGTCGAGGGCGATGGAGGGGCTCTTCTGCACCATGAGAACGTCTTCCTCGACTCCGCGGAGAAAGGCGGGAGCGCAGGAAACCAGCGCCTTCTCGGGGAGCAACTCCTCGGCGACGTAATAGACCGCCAGCCGCGCGACCGTGGAGCCGGGGCGGGTAATTCCCCCGCAGGCGTGCAGCGCTACGCGCCGAACCGCCATCAGCCCTCGTACTCTCGAAGCACATGCTGCCGAGCCCCCTCGCGCACCGTCAACTGCTCATCGGTATGCGCCGCTCGTTGAACTCGAGTACATCGACCAAGTACCAGCAACATGGTCATTGCTTGGAGTCGAGGGTCAATACTTCGATCAGGATGTCCTGCATGGGGCCTCCCACACGTGAACTGCTCAAAATACGGCGGGAGGCGCCCGATGATGGGCGCCACCCGCCGCTGCAGGCCCGAAGCAGAAGCTACTTGTTGTACTCCTCCAGGAACTCGTCGTACGAGGTCTTGAGAATCGTCTTCTGCTCTTCGCTCTTGGCGTTGTCGATCAACGTCTCGTAGAGCTCGTCGATCGTGGGGATGACGCTCTCGTAGCAGAGCTGTTCCCCGATGCAAAGAGTGGGCAGGACGCGGCCTTTGCGTTCCATGAACATGCCGATACCTTCGGCGTTCTTGATGGACCACTCTTTGTAATCGATTATGTCCTTGACTTCCGGCGACAGTGAATTAAGTACATCGACCATGTACCCGCACGCCGGTCACTGCAGAGAGTCTAGTGTCAGGACTTCAACAACAATCTTGTCGTTTTCAGCCAACTAGCTCACCTCCACGATCGGTTCCGCCGGCGTCTTCTTGGGCTCGATCGACGGGTAGGGCACGTTCGGGTAATGGGCGTAGTACTGCTCGTACCAGGTCTTGGCTTCCAGAACCTTATCCACGTTCTCAACTGGAACGTCGTAAGGCATGTCTCAGCCAGGGGAGAAGGTGAACCCGATCTTCCCACCGGCCGCCAAGCTGACGATAGCGTCTTCACGCGGGTCGACGAGACCCAGGGAGAGGGCGAGGGTCAGCTTGAGGTTGCCGGCGAAACCGCGACCATACTTGAGGGCGCAATCGCGGATGTAGTTCATGTTGAGCTGCTCGTCCACGCACACGGCGTGCGCGCCGGTGTACATCATGTTCTCGACGATCTTGGTGGCGTCGCCGCAGATGTACAAGGCGGAGACCTTGTCGGCCGCGTGAATCGTTTCGAGAGCCGGCTGGCACGCGGGAATCACGAACTTGTCGTACGTCTCCGGGCGCACCTGGCTACCCACGGGTTCCACCAAAGCGACGATGTCACAGCCGATTTCTTCCGCGTAGATTCGCGCCGACTCTTTGGTCACGAGAGCCGCGAACTCCATGATCTCGGCAGCCAACTCGGGCTTCTTCACCATGTCCGTGAAGAATTTGGCGCCGCGCAGGTGAGAGGCGAGGGTCAGAGGACCACAGGTCAACCCGATCAGGGCACGGTCCCCGAGTTGCTCCTTCACCTTCTTGCCGGCCTCGATAATCAACGGCCAGCGACCATCTTTCGGGCCCGGCACCTTCAGATCGGCTTCCGCCATGGTCTTATGCTGCAGCGGATGGTCGATCACCGTCGGCGGATTGTCCGGGAACCACTTCGCCTCGATACCCATCGACATGGCCTCGATGGCGAGGTCAAAGGCGAGGGGAATGCCGTCGGCATTGTAGCGCTCGGCGGCGTTCAGGACGCCCTTGGCCAGCAGGTCGGCGTCCTGCAGGAGCTTGTCCGCCGGCTCTCCGATCAGATAGCCCGCATGGACACCCACATACGGCACCCAAGGCACTACTGGCGTGTACTTGCCTTGGTATGCATCCAAGACAGCTTGCTTACCCATTGTCCTCCTTCGCTCGATAGGATCTGGAGCGCAAAGACGCGCCCCTTGATCACGCTCGCCGAGGCTTCACCTCCTCTCCGTCCAATGCGCGCTCTATTGGCTCGCTCAACCATTGAGCACGCGAGACCGCGGGTCGGCGATCACACCCGCATTGTCCAACAAAGTTCTAGAGAGCCGATACTCAAAGGCCGGAAAGGCCCCAGTCTATACAGCTCCCCATCTTGTTTATAGGTTAGACCAATCTAACTCAAGGCCCGTACGTCCAACGGCGCTCTTCTCCCGATAGACGGACGCACAGGCAACTACGCACCGACCGCAGACGCGAGAGCCCGTTTCCCTTTCCACAACGTCCAAAGAGCCCCGGCAGCGGTCGGCGTCAACCAATCGGCGCATGCCATGGCTCCTCCGCCAAACCCTCCCGCTGATTGCCCCCGCGGGACAGGCCTCGGCACAGGCCGTGCAACTGCCACACTGTCCTTCGATCCACGGGTCCCCCAGAGGCAAGGGCGCGTTCGTGACAACCGTGGCCCAGGACACGTAGGGACCGAGCTCGGGGTGGATCAACAGCCCGTTGCGTCCAACCCAGCCGAGGCCCGCGCAAGTCGCCGCAGCCTTGTGAGAGAACCGATGCGCCATCCGGGCGGTGAACGGTGATTCCATGGGGTCGCACTCGGCGGGACAGCAGAAATACCGGTACGCTCGCAAGCGGAGGAAGGCAGCGATCTCCCTAAGGGCCTCATCCAGAATGCTCTGTATCTGGGCGTCGCGGTGATCGTAACGGGCAGGGCCACCAGGGCTCTGCCCGAGGGCCACTCCGACCGAGACTCCAACGGGAAGATGAGCGAAACCCGGGGGGAGGGCCTCGCTCACGTCCCCAAAGCCCAAGACATCCACGCCGCAATCCAGTGCGAGTTCCTCTATCGTCTCGACCAGTCCGGTCCGACGGTCTACGAGTGCCAAAGGCCCGTGTCTGATTAAACAGCCCCCCCGTTCGCGGCGGCCGGCGGCTTTTGTCCGCCGGCCGCCTGCTCTTAGAGCTACTACATCTTGCGGAGTGCAGCCACCATCTTGATCGCCTCGGAAACCGCGTTGGAGGCGTTCTCGGAGTAGCCATCCGCACCGAACATGTCGGCGATCTCGCCGGTAACCGGGGCGCCGCCCAGCATGATCATGACGTCCGGGTTCTTTTCCTTCAGCTTCACGATGGCTTTCTTCATACCCATCATGGTGGTGGTCATCATGGCGGACAAGGCCACGATGTCCGAGTTGGTGTTGATCTGCTTCTCTACGAACTCGTCGATCGGCACGTCCGCGCCCAGGTCGTGTACGGTGAAGCCGGCGACCTCGAACATCATCTTCACGAGGTTCTTGCCGATGTCGTGCACGTCGCCCTCGACCACACCGATCACTACCTCGCCCTTGACAGCCTCGCGGCCTGTCATGTCCACTCTGGGACGCAGGATATCGAGGCCGGCGTACAGGGCGTCGGCGCACATCAGGACTTCGGGAACGAAGTACTCTTGACTATCAAACAGTTCGCCGACGACTTCCATGCCGGCGGCCAGGCCGTCCATGATGCCCTCGTAGGCATCGAAGCCTTCGTCGACCAGGGCATTGGCGGCCTCGACGACTTGGTCTTCGTCGTACTCGATGACGCCTTCCTTCATCTTGCCGAAAAGTTCCTGCTTGCGCTCGTCGGATCCCATGTGTTGTTCTCCCTTTACGTGTTCTCTTGGATACCGGGGCCCCGGCCTGAGGCCGGGGCCGATAGTCTATCTCTAGGCGCCGTTCCGCCGAGGTGTCAGCTCGTGGCTGGTTTCCACCCAGGTCTTGATGTTCGCGGTCGAAGTGGTCGGCCAGATGTCGCAGCCGGGCCAGACCGCGTCCGCGCCCGCCTCCACTGACGCCCTAACCTCGCGCTGAACGTCTTCCTTGCTCCCTTGGGTGAAAACATCCCAGGGATTTATGTTGCCGAGAAGGACCACCTCGTCGCCCAGCTTCTCCCGGCTGGCCTTGAGGTCGTTCTTTTGGTCCACAGAGACCGCGTCGGCACCGAGTTCCGCCATATCCTCGATGATCATGTTGGTGTCGCCACAGATATGGTAGACGATGGGCACGCCCGTTGCCTTCAGTTCCTCGACGATGCGTTGCGAGAAGCCCTTGATTTGCTTCTTGTAGGCCCGAGGCGAGAGCACGTCGGAGGTGGCTCCCATCTCGCGGAGCGAGAGGTAGTCCGCACCGGCGGCGATATAGGCCTTACCCACACCGATGATCATGTCGCTCAGCTTGTCGAGGATGGCGTTAGCCTTTTCCGGCTCCTTGAAGCTCATTTTCAGCAGTTCGTTCAGGTCCATCACCTGGCCGGCCAAGGTGAAGGGACCGAGCACCCAGGACGCCACGGCGTATTCTTCGCCGTACTGCTCTTTGAGCTTCTTGATGGCCTCTGTCACCAGGGGCACGCGACCCGCGTTCGCGATGTCCGCGGGCAGGTTGATGTCATCCGCCGTATGCACGAACTTGTCGCGCAGCGTGGGGTAGAGAAGGTCCTCGGAGTGCGGGTAGGTGTTGAGCGTAGCGCCCAGAGCTTCGGCCTCCACGCCCATGTCGAACGGCACCACGATTGCCTCGAGGCCGGCCAACTCGCTCGTCGCCGCTGCAGCCTTGGCCATTTCGTCCGCGTCCAGGTGGACATGGGCAAAGCGCAGACCGTACTTCTCCAGCCCCTCGACGAGGACCGCGCCGAACCCGGTGAACGCCGGCATCTTATCGACCGGCTCCCCTTTGATCGTCTTGAGAACCCGTTCCTTGTGCGTCATAGTCATGTGTTCGTCCTGCTCCTTTTCGCTCGTTTGGCCGGGTTTACTCTTCACCCTTGAGTGTCTTGACATAATCCGGCCACAACTTGTGTAGGGGCGTCGACTCGTTTTGAGTCAGTTCACCCGTCTCCGCCCAGTTCATCAGGCTGACCATCGAGTGCGCGGCGGCCACGGCCGGGAAGACCGAGTCAATGCCCCACATCGGGCCGCTGAAGATGAAGTCGCCCCAAAGGGCTACCGAGGCGGCGTGCGTGCCGGCGTCGAGGCCGACGAATGCGTTCTCGCCCCACTTCTCCCTATTGTCCCGGTAGGTCGACTTCTGCCACATATAAGTGCCGTTGGCCGATGCTGCACCGGCGGGTAGCCCGTACTTCTCCTTGACCAACCGGTTGGCCAGGGCACATATGCCGGTGGCCGGCAGGTTCATGACCGAGGTGTCTACCAGGATGCTCTCGAACTCACCGGGCTTCATCTTGTCCAACATATCGTCGAGAGAGCTCAGGCGACCGCTGGGGGTCTGGTTGACCATGTCCATGACCACTGTGACCACGTGCTTCACGCCGAGTTCCTTGATCAGCTCGACCTCGGCAGGTACGTCCGGGCTCCACACCGTAACGGAGTTGTAGAGGAGTCGGTCCTGCAGTCCCTGCTCGGCCACGTACTTGGTGGCCTCCATCCGAGGATCCAGGTTCCACATGTCGATAGCGAAAGGAAGATCAGTGGCCTCCACGTAGAAGTCGATGTAGTTCTTCATCTCTTCGCCCTGATTGGCCACCATCGCCACCAGTGCGGGCATGCCGGTCATCTCGGACAGTTCTTCCATCCGCTTGATGTTGTCCCCGGCCAACTGCTTATTGAACTTGCGCTGCCGGCGACTTTCGATGGCCGGATCGCCCTTCTGGAACATGGAGGGAATGAGCAGGGGAGGATTGACCCCCGGCTGCCCGCCCACCTTGATCCCTGCGATCTCGAACACCTTCTGCTCTGTGTCGAAGTTGAACATCTTGGATCCTGAGCCTGTAGCATCTGCCATTTGTTGAACCCCCCTTAAGCCTTGACGAGTCCGTCGAGGCCTTCGCCTTCCAGACCTTCCGCCAAGTGTCCGAACTTGTCCTTCATGTGCGGCAGATGCATCGCCATCATGAATTCCTTCTCGAACTTCGGCTCCACCGAGAGCTCGATGTATTCGACCTTGCGGGCCCATTCGTCGGCTTCGGCACGCTTGCTCTTGTCGAGCAGAGCCATCCGGGCACCGTCGCCGGCCGCGTTACCGACCGCGTAGGCTTTGGCGATAGGCACGTCGGGGAACATCCCGATTACAAGGGATTCCTCCCGGTCGATGAACGAACCGAAGGCGCCGGCCAGAATGACCTTGTCCAGCGACTCGTACCCGAGCTTCTGCATCATGATCTTGGCGCCGGCGTAGAGCGCGCCCTTGGCAAGCTGTACCGAACGGACGTCCTTGATAGTGATGACCACGTCTTGGTGGATCGAGGTCTCATCGGCCCAGGCCAGCACGTATTCCATGCCGTCGTCGCCTCTGCGGATCCGCTCGTACTGCTCGTCCATACCCTTGACGAACTTGCCGGTCTTGTCGATGATGCCGGCCTTGAAGAGTTCGGCGATGGCATCGATGATGCCCGAGCCGCAGATGCCCTTGGTGCCGATTTCTCCCTGCGGAATCTGATCGGACCATTCTTCCTTGCCGATCACCTTGTAGCGCGGCTCTTTGGTCTCCGGATTGATGTAGATCCTCTCGATCGCTCCCGGAGCCGCCCGCATCCCGTACTTGATGTGCGCGCCTTCGAGCGCGGGACCCGTAGCGCAGGACGAGGAGATCAGCTCTTGCCGGTTGCCCATGATGAGCTCGCCGTTGGTGCCGATGTCGATGATCAGCACTTTCTCGTCCTGGTTGTACGGCGCTTCGGCGATAAGCACACCGACGTTATCCGCGCCAACGAAGCCGGCTTCGTTGGGCAGCACGAACACGTTGGCACCTAGAGCGAAGTCCAGCTTGAGATCTCGCGCCTTGATGTTCATCGAATGGTGCAACGCCGGGGCGTATGGAGCCAGACCCAGATGCTCAGGGTAGATCCCTAGGAAGCAGTGGTGCATGGCGGTGTTGAACACGATCGTCATCTCGAGGATGTCGCGATGGGTGAAGCCAACCGCCTCAGTAACCCGGGCCGCGATCGTGTTGATGCCCTCGATGATGGCGTCCTGCAACTTCTTGATGCCGTCCTCGGGGTGGGACATCGCGTAGGTGATCCGGCTCATCACATCTTCGCCGTAAGGTACCTGCGGGTTCATCATGGAGTCGGTGTTCAGCACCTCACCCGTGTGCAGGTCACAAAGGTAGGCGGCGACCGTGGTAGTACCCACGTCCACGGCAAGCCCGAGGCTGCGCTCGACCTTACCCGGGGTCACTTTTACGATCTCCGGGAAGCCGTCACCGTCCCAGATGGCAACCGAGACCTTCCAGTGAGCCTCGCGGATGACGTCGGGCAACGTACGCAGCACCTGATAGTCGATCCTGGGCCGCTCTTCGAGACCGTGCTGCTCCTTGAGTCCCTCGACCATGCGCTCATAGTCGCCCAGCGGATCGTGGAGGGTGGGGGGGACCAACTCGACGTAGTAGGTGTTAATCGACGGGTTGACCTCGATCTTACGGTCGGTGGCGGCCTTGCGCACCACCTGGCCGCCGGAGCGGCTTTCCTCGGGGACGAAGATGACCAGATCGCCGTCGACTTTGGCCACACAGCTCAGCCGGTAGCCCTCTTCGCGGCGCTTTTCATTGATGAATTTCTCTTCGACCGGCCGCCACTTGGAGACGTGGTCCGCCGCGGATTCGATTCCGTAGCGCTCGAAAAAGCCTTCTTCGACACGGATCTTACACTTGCCGCAGGTTCGCTTCTCGCCGCAGATGGCTTCGATTTCGACACCGAGATCCCGTCCTGCCTGCAGAACCGGGGTTCCCTCCTCAACCTTGCCCCGGCTTCCCGAGGGCTGGAAAATCACGGTGAACATCTTCTTTTCGCTCAAAAGCTTTCTCCCTTCCTGGCATCTACTCGCTCTTTCCATAACAGGGGAAGGACCCTGAGAGCCGCCGGACAAAGGGGCGGTCTCGAGATGTTGATGGAGCTAGGAGGCGACGAACAAAAAATAAGCTCTCCCTGGCAAGGTATCTGCTCCCTGCCACGAAGAGCTCGGATACGAAACGACTTCCCGGAGAGTTTTCTGGCTCGTGCGTGAGGCACTTACAGTGGCGGGACCGCGCCGGATTCTAACCGGACTTGCCTCTCGTTAGCTGCGGGCGCTCTGCGCCGAACAGCTCGGAAAGCTTCGTCGATATTGAGTTCGTCCCGCCTCTCCCCGCAACCCCCTGGTTCTGGGACCTTCGTCGGGCCGTTGATCCTGCGATCTAGTGGTCGGACCACCGACCAGAGTGAGTTTCCCAGAAGGTCCGACCAGTGTCAAGACGTATTGTGCGCAAAGTCGCAAATCGCCCAAAAGGACAAAGCTCACGACAAGAACCTCAGCGGCTCCTGACGCGCCGCGCAAGTCAAGGGACTAGGTCGAGCGGCGGGAACGCTGGGAGTAGGACCGACCGATCTCTCTGAGATGGGCCGTAACCAACTCGCCCGCCCGCTTTGCGTCGCGGCTTTTGATGGCTCGGTAGATGCTGACGTGCTGATGGAGCACCAGGAGACTGCCGTAGCTCTGGGCAAAAACCGTACGGCGATGATGGGACATCAAGCCCATGGCGGTCTCTAGCATCTGACGAAGCACTTCGTTGCGCGAGGCCATGGCGAGGGCCCGATGGAAGTCCTCATCCGCCTCCAGGGGGGGCTTGCCCTCCAGCACCTCTTCTTGCATGGCGATCACGGCGGACTTCAGAGCATCCAGGTCCTTGGCCGTGGCGAGCGTGGCCGCAAGTTCGGCCGCCTTCCTCTCGAGCGCCTCGCGAACGTCGAGAACCTCGAGAAAGCTCTCCCTCTCCCGCAGGAGAACTGCGGCAAGAGTGTTGACGATCTCGTCGGAACGCCACCCCCGCACGAATAGCCCCTGTCCCGGTCTGGCTTCCAGCATACCCCTGGCCTCGAGAATGCGAAGTGCCTCGCGCACGCTGGTGCGGCTGATAGCCAACTGATCGGCGAGGGCACGCTCGGAGGGCAGTTGGTCTCCCGGCTCCAGCTTTCCTGATGAGATCAGGCCCTGCAATTGATGGACCACGTCCTCGTATAGACGGCGGCGGCGGACCGGCGTGAGGGCCAGACCGGCCTCCTCAGGCTCATCCTTGCCGACCGGTTCCAGTCCGATCTCGTGCTCGCCGGCATTCAGACGATTGAGTTCCACCAAGCGCTCGAGAATCGACCGCGCCCTCGCGGTAGGAACCAAGCGGCCCTCGCCGGCGTTGTTTTTGGCCATTGGCCCTCCGTCAGTACTCGATGCCCTTCTTGGCCCGTCTTCCGGACCCAAAGGCGTGCTTGATCGCGGTCATTTCTGTGACCGTGTCGGCTAGGGCGATGATTTCCGGCTTGGCCCGCCGCCCGGTGATGATCACCGACAGATTATCCGGCCTGCTCTCCAAGAAGTCGAGCACAGTGTCCAATTCCAGAAAGCCATAGTCGAGCGCGTAGTTGAGCTCATCCATTACAAGCAGGTCATACTCGCCGCCATCGACCAACTCCATGGAGATTTCCCATATCCGCTCGGCCAGGGCGTGGTCCTCCTCTGGGCCTTCCTTTTCCCAGGTAAACCCGGTCCGGCCCATGCGCACAAAAGTGATGTTGGGGAACTGATCGATGGCCGCCAATTCGCCGTAGGTCCACTTGCCTTTCATGAACTGGACGATCGCCACCTTCTGACCGTGGCCGGCCGCCCGAAACGCAGTCCCCAGCGCGGCAGTGGTCTTTCCCTTGCCGTCCCCGGTATTGATTATGACCCGACCCGTCTTAGGCACCCGATGCCCCCGCGTGAGAAAATGAAGAACGCCCCACCCGAGAGAAGGACGTGACCCGAAGGCTCCGTCCGGCCAGGTTTGGGCACTTACACACCACCTAGGATACTAGCGCACCATCGAGGGAAACCTCTTAAAGACGGATTTCAAAGCCAGCGAGATGATGAGAGCCGACCAAGAAAGACCAGTCCTGGACGGAATGCGGGCCGCCACTCCCGGCGCAGCCTTCGTGATCTTTGCGCTGCTCGTTGCCCTCCTCTCGCTGTCGCTTTTTACCCAGCCTGCATCCGCAGTACCAAACGGCCTGATCTCGGCCGACACGCGGGTCGACGGACAGGAGGTGACGGTTGTCGCCGAAGACGCGGCGCGCGCCGAGGAAGTCCTGCGGTTGGCGGAGGATGGCTGGGCCCAGGTGGAGCAGCTCTTCGAGACATCCCCTCCCGAGCAGGTGATCATTTTCGTCCTTGCGGACTCCGAATACGACAGTATCGAGCCGGCTCCCATGACGCGGGGATTCGCCACCTATGGAGGCCATCGCATCTATCTGAAGAGCAGCAGCGTGGATCAGGAGGTCGTGACTCACGAGCTGACTCATATCTTCCTGGGGCACGAAGTGCGCTCCGGCCTCGAAGTACCGGACTGGTTCAATGAAGGACTCGCCCAGTACGTATCGGGAGCGCGAGCGCCCACGCTGCAGCTGATCTACGAGATGAGCGTAGGTAACATGCTCTCGCTCGAGGAACTGGGGAAAGTCGACGCCCTGCACGACGGCAACCGGCAGATCGCCTCTGTCGAGGGGCTGGCAATAGTCCAGTTCTTGGCGCTGGATTTCGGCGAGACCCGGCTGTGGCAGCTGCTCGGCCGGCTGGGCGAAGCCTCCTCCTTCGAAGATGCTATGGCCTCCACCTTTGGCTACTCCAACCTCGAACTCAACCAGCGCTGGATGGCCTATGCCGATGACGCCTACAGCCTCTTCTCGCCGGTCGCCCTCCGTGCGTACGTCACTCTGGTTATCGGCGGCCTAGCCCTTATCGGTGCTGCGATCTGGCTGATTCGGCGCACTCAGCTCATCTATGCCGGAGAAGACCGCCTCCGCGAAGAGGAGGTGGTAGCCGCAAGGGCGGCCGAGAACTACATCCGTATGACCGAGCGCTCTCGCGCCGGGGCCGTCGATGCAGAGCAGCCACAGCCGAATGCCGGGCCCGAAGAACGCCGAGGGCTGCCTCCTGGGGAACCGGAGTGAGCAGAAGTTTGATTGACACCCACGGGCGGGCTTCCCTACACTCTGAACAACACTATCCTGAACCCCATCGTTGGCCCATCCGGGCCGGAGTGTCGTAATGAGTCTTAGCCGCCGCTGGATCTGGGCACTCGTAGTGGCCGCCCTCATCCTGTTGATACTGCCCATCCCGATCGCCGAGCGTTACAGTTCCCCGACTCAGGACGGGCAGTACGCGACCAACCCGATCCGAGCTTACCGCTTCGTGTTTGCCGCCGCCCGAGTCAGCCCGTCCTCGGAGCTGAATACCTCAGGAGAGGCCCTCGACAGGGCAAAGGCGGTTTTCCGCGACACCGCCTACCAGCCAACCAAGGTAGAACTGCTCTTTCTCCCGGGAGACGAGGAGTACCAGTACACCACCCGCGACGGGCGGACCATGCGCTTTCAGGAGGAAGGCTCCTTCGTTTGGGAGGTCTGGGGCGAACTGGGCGAGGGCCAGGCATCGACTCAACCCGCCGCAGCTGCGACCACGGGCGGGGAGAACTCGGTGACGGATACCGGAGGGGCCGTTACCAGCGATGAGGCAGGCGGCCCGACGACTCCGGAGACAACCGGACTGGGGGGGCAAGAGGAAAGCGCCGATTCCACCGGTGCAGGCACCGGCACGACGGAGGGCGCAGGTGACGGGACGACGGGGAGCGAGACCGCGGATGCTAACGGAGCCGATGTGATCGGTTTCCTGGACTACGCTACCGGCGACGTGCTCGAAACCCTGGACGAACCGGCGACGGACGCGGGGGAACCCCAGAACTGAGTCCAGGGCCGCAATGGGCGATCAAAGACGCCTAGCGCACGAAACCGGTGCCCCGACAGACAGGATCGCCTAGCTGGCTCAGGCTCCCATATCGGACATCAGCGCAAATGTTCCGGGGAGAGCGATGAGGGCAAGCATGACGTCCTGCTCGAAGGGCGCGAGCAACAGCGCGAGTTCCCCAAATTCGATAGTCATTGTGTCAAGCCGGCCCACGACTGCATCTCTGCCGAACCGCTGTGCGGCGCCCACGGTGTCGCCCACCAAAGCGGAAATAGTTTCGATGTCGAGCGGCGAGCCTTCCCGCTGGGCGCTGTTGATTACCAGGCCTTGGTCGGACACGAGGACCGCGGCCTCCATGCCCGGAATATCCAGGTAGCTGCGCATGAGGTCGAGTATCGGGTCGGCCGCCATGATCCTTCCCCCTATCGCGGGAGAGCAGTCCGCAGTTGGTGGCCGAGGATCTGGGAAACCCGCTCCGCCAGTTCACGAGTGCCGTAAGCGAGCTCGAGTCCTTCTCGCCGCGCCACGATTTCCGACAGGAACATGCTACTCCGATCGATGGGCGCTCCGGTTGAGCGCAAGCCCTCAGTCGGCCAAGAGATCAATGAATCGCCCTCCATGAACAATGCGGTAGTCTCGCTCCGGTCCAGGCGAACCCGTAGCGTGACCCGCCAATCACTCTCTTCGGCGTGTGTGTGGAGCTCAACGTTCATTGAGAGCATAATAGGCCAAAGGTACCGTTGACGAAAGCGGTGAGATCCCGTCAGTAAAGCTCGGCAGAGGGCGCGGGTTGGTGATCTCTACCCTTCCAACCGGGCCAGAAGCCGGCGCAGCTCCTGCTCGTCGCCAAAGGGGAGCTCGATCACGCCGCCGTTCGCTCCCACCCTGATCCGAGGCAGAACTTCAAAGCGACCGTAGAACCGCTCGCGAGTCTCTTCCATCAGTTCGCCCGGTGGTTGGTACCCGGCCCGCCTCCCTGACCCGGACACGGCCTTTCCACCCTCGGCAAGCTTCTTGACCGCGGATTCGAGCGCCCGGACCGACATTCCTTGAGCGACGGCTCTCCGGCTCATTCTAAGCTGCTCGCCGCGAGATTTCAGACCGAGAAGTGCCCGGCCGTGGCCCTCAGTCAGGTTGCCCTCGGTTAGCATCTCCTGAATCTCCGATGGCAGATCGAGCAAGCGCAGCTTGTTGGCAATGGCCGACCGGCTCTTGCCGACCCGCTCGGATAGCTCTTCCTGAGTGACCCCGAGGTCATCGAGCAGCACGTGCAGGGCATAGGCCTCATCCACGGGATTCAATTGCCGCCGGACGACGTTTTCGATGAGAGAGATCTCCAGGCTCTCCGTGTCGGAGACCCTGCGCAAGATCGCCGGTACCACCGTGTAGCCGGCCATTTGAGCGGCGCGCCAACGCCTTTCCCCTGCTATCAGCTCATACCCGTCATCCATCGGCCTGACGATGATGGGCTGGACCACACCGCTCGCCGCAATGGAGCGGGCGAGTTCCTCCAACCCCTCGGCCTCGATTACCCTCCGGGGCTGGCGGGGATTCGGCCGGATCATGCGAACCGGCAGGTCCACCAGCGCCGGCTGACCGGTCCCGACTTCGGTGGTCCCCAGATACTCTGCCGCCGCAGTCTCATCGGGCGACGCTTCTCTTCTTGGAGTGATGGTTGGGGATGGCCTTTCCAGCTCGCGATCACCACCGGCCGGAGAAGTCGTCTCGGTCTCCTTGCTCGGGGTCTGGACGCTTTCGTCTGCGTTGTCCCGGGGTTCGCCCAGGAGCTCCGCAAGGCCCCGCCCGAGCCCACTCTTGCGCTTAGCCACGCTCGATTACCTCCTTGGCCAGGTCGAAGTAGGCGTCTGATCCCGCGCAGGTAGGGTCGAACATGGAAATCGGCATCCCGTGGCTGGGAGCTTCCGCAAGTCGAACGTTGCGCGGGACGACTGTCTTGTAGGTAAGATCCGGGAAGTGGCGCCTGACCTCCGCTTCCACCTGCCCGGCGAGGTTGGTTCGCAGATCGACCATGGTCAGAACCAGCCCGGACACGGTGAGATCTGGATTCAGACGGGCCTTGACAGCCTCGACCGTACCCAGGAGCTGAGTCATACCCTCGAGTGCGTAGTACTCCGCCTGCACCGGGATGATCACCTGTCGGGCGGCCACCAGCGCGTTGACGGTTATCAGTCCCAATGATGGGGGGCAGTCAATGAAGATGTAGGAGTACGGCGGGAGTCCTACATTCTCGGGCTTCTCAACTGGGCGATCCCTTACCGCAGCGAGTGGCGTCACCTGGGCTATCGCCGTTCGCAACCGGAACTCCCGCTTGTCGACGCGCGCCAGCATCACTTCCGCCCCCGCCATTTGGCTGGAGGAGGGGGCCAGGTCTAAACCGGGAACCTCCGTCGCTCGGACGATCCCGACCAAATCCGATTCCCCCAGAAGCACCTCGAGGACGCCGGCCTCATCGGGGCCCAGACGAATCCCCAACCCGGTTGACGCATTGGCCTGCGGGTCCGAGTCAATTAGGAGCACGCGCTCCCCCGCCTGGGCAATCGTCGCGGCGAGATTGATAGCGGTCGTGGTCTTGCCCACTCCACCCTTCTGGTTGGCCAGGGCATAGATCACGAAATCAACTTCCTCCTGATACTGGCTCGTGGGCGTTCAACGGCTGCTTGGCCGGCACCCCTACCCGCCGCGGGTATCTCTCCGGGGTCGCACTCTCCTTCTGGGCCACGTGGAGCCATCGATTGTCGGCGCTCGGAAAAGGCACTATCCGAAGCTCTTCCAACTGCCCGCCGCCCAGTATACCGAGGGCAAACTCCCCGTCGATACGCTCTTGGTCTGACAATGCGCCTTTCATGGCAACCATGTGGCCGCCCATCTTGACCAAGGGCAAGGTAAGTTCGGCAACCACGGGCAGCGCCGCGAGCGCGCGGCTGGTGGCAACGTCGAAGCGTTCCCGGCCTTCGCCCCGTCCAAGCTCCTCCGCCCGCTCGCAAATCACCTGCAGGTTGCCGAGGCCTAGCTTCGAGGCGGCGAACTCCACGAACCGGCACTTCTTGCCGACCGAGTCCAGGGCAACCACCCTCGTGTTTGGCTGGGCTATGGCCAGAACGACGCTCGGGAGCCCGCCGCCGGACCCCACGTCCACAACTTCGTGCGCATCGCGGACCACCTGCAACCGAAGTAGGCTCAGCGAATCCAGGAAGTGAAGCTCCTCGATCTCCTCCGCCGTCCGGAGTCCGGATACATTGGTCGTCGAACCGAGCAGGAGATCCCCGAACTCCGAAAGCTGATTCAGCGCATACGAGGACAGCCCGAGCGTTCGAAAGGCCTCTGTTAGGCGAAACTGCACGGTAGCGCGGGCATCTAGGGTTGAGAAATGGCCGCGGAGGTGCCGGCGCCCTCACTACCGGCGCGGTGCAGGTGGAGCAACAAGACGGAGATGTCGGCAGGAGATACCCCCGCAATCCGCGAGGCCTGACCTAAAGTCGCCGGGCGCAAGCGAGTCAGCTTATCCCGGGCTTCCACGGTGATGCCCTCGATTGAGTCGAAGGCAAAACCCGGAGGAATGGCTCTGTGCTCCGTGGCCCGATGACGGCGGATCTCGGCCAGTTGCCGTTGAATGTACCCGTCATAGCGCGCTCGGATCTCGACCTGCTCGAGAACCTTCTCATCGTACCGCCCCGGCGAGTGCCCTGAGGCCTCAAGCATTCGCATCAAATCGAGCAGGGCCACTTGAGGCCGACGAAGCAACTGGCCGGCTGTCTGCGGCTCGCTGATGGGGGATGTACCCATGCTCTCGAGTTCGGCGTTGAGCTGCCCGTCGTCGCGCAGAGTTGTCGAGTCCAAAAAAGCCTGCAGTTCGCCGACTTGATGTCGGCGGTTCTCCACCGCCTGCAACTGGGCCTCCTCTAGTAAGCCCAAGCGCTGACCGAACTCTGCGAGGCGCTCGTCGGCATTGTCGTGCCGGAGCAGCAGCCGGTACTCAGCGCGCGAGGTGAACATCCGGTATGGCTCATCAACGCCCTTTGTCACCAGGTCGTCAATGAGCACTCCAATGTAGGCCTGATCACGACCGAGTATGAACGGTTCCACGCCGCGGGCGGAAAGTGCCGCATTGATGCCCGCGATCAATCCCTGGGCGGCGGCTTCTTCGTAGCCCGAGGTCCCATTGACCTGACCAGCAGAGAACAGTCCGCTAACGGTCTTAGACTCGAGCCAAAGGGTGAGTTGCTCAGGGATAAGGTAGTCGTACTCAACTGCGTATCCCGGACGGATCAAACGTGCTCTCTCCAGCCCCGGGGTGGCAGAGATGATCAGTTCCTGAACGTGGACGGGCAGGCTGGTAGTCAGCCCCTGTAGGTACACCTCATGAGTTGTCGCGCCCTCGGGCTCGACAAACACCGGGTGCCGGTCTTTCTCTGGGAAGTTGATGATCTTCCGGTCGATTGACGGGCAGTAACGCGGCCCTTTCCCGCTCACGGTCCCACTTTTTAGCGGGCTGAGGTGCAAATGCTCGGACACAGTCTGGTGGGTGTTGGCGCTGGTATAGGTTAAGTAGCAGGGTACCTGCGTCCTGGGTGCCGGGGTTTCCCAATGTGAGAAGCCGCCGCGCAGTTCCTCCCCGGGCTGGACGATCATCTTGCTCGGGTCAATCGTCCGCCCATCTACCCGCGGCGGTGTGGCCGACTGGAAGCGGCCCAAAGCGATGCCCGCCTCCTCCAAGCTCCGAGAAAGGTGGTTGGCCGGGAGCTCGCCGACGCGGCCCGCCGGATAAGAGCAATTACCGACTATGACCTTGCCCCGCAGGAAAGTGCCGGAGGCGAGCACGAAGGTCCGCGTGGCCAGATAGCGACCATCGTGGAGCCAGAGACCGCGGAGTGTTTCACGTGAAACATCGACACGTGCCACTTCACCTTCGATGATCTCGAGGTTCGCAGTTGCCGACAGAACGGCCTTCATCGAGTCTTCGTAAAGCCGTTTGTCGGCCTGTGCCCGAAGGGCCCTAACCGCGGGGCCCTTCGAGGTATTCAGCATCTTTATCTGGATGTAGGCCTTGTCGATGTTGCGACCCTGCTCGCCTCCGAGTGCATCGATCTCCCGGGTGAGCTGGCCCTTCCCCACGCCTCCGATCGCAGGGTTGCACGGCATCAAGGCAATCTTGTCGACGCTGAGCGTCACCAGCGCGGTGCGTCTGCCCATGCGGGACGAGGCCAACGCGGCCTCAACGCCCGCGTGGCCTCCACCGGCCACGACAACCTCGTACTGAAGTCCCTCTTTAGAAGCTTTCTTCATCACCCCGCTATTCTGCCAGAAACCGAGGCGCCTCGAGCGGTGAAGGGGTGGGAAGGGCCTGTGCCTTAGGGTGTTTGCCCCAGCGTGCCCCAGCGTTAGGCCCGGCGGGTGGTGAACGATCGGCAGGGGTGGCGAACTATCGGCGGCGCAGACGGCGGGCGGTGCCGGGCAGTCCCCGGAGGCAGGGGGCGGGCCGTCCCCGGTCTCCGGGCGGTCCTAGCGTGGGGCTCGGCGACCGTCTCGCTGGCGAATGACCCGTTCAACTGCGTCCGCGCAGGCGATCCCCGAGAGCAGGCTCGCCGAGGTGTGCCCAGCTCCAGCCAGCCAGCCCGTTGCCCACAAGCCCTCCATGACTTCCCGAGTCGCACATCGCTCTTGGGTGTCTTGGGCCTGTTCTCCGCCAAACACGAGCCCACGAACCACGTAACCTCTCCGGGAAAGCGGCGCACCCACCACCTGTTGCTCCAGTCCGGGGGATACGTACCACTCACCGGTGGCTGCTCCATCGGGGAAAAGGCCAACCGGGCACTCACTCGTTTGGCCGACCGCCACATCGGCACCCGCAAGCGGGGGAGTCGGCGCCAGCCAGGCTTCTAGATATTCCGCACCGTACTGATCCCCAGCAGTACGCGGGCCTCGGCCAAAGGCCAGGCGCGAGGTCCCCGGTTTCGCCCCCCCGCGGAGCGTCCCCGCCGGCCTCAACTGCACTCGACGAAGGAAGGGGGGAATCGAGTCAGGAAGACGCCACAAGCGCGGTCCTACCCTTTCTTCCCCGGTGTCGAATACGGCCCCATGTGCCTTGAGCGCCTGCAGAAGACCCTCGCTCGGGACTTCACCGATTCGCGCCCCCGGAAATTCGCGCTCACCGATCAGATGGTGGCCACCCAAGGACAAACCGACTGACAACACTGCAACCTCTGCGGTGAAGCTCTCTCCAAACGCGGTCCCGACCAGCCAGCCTTGCGGAACCCGAGCTATCGTCGTTGCAAGCCCCTGTCTCAACTCGACGCCGATCTCCTCCACCCATTCCTTGAGACGGATGGACACCCGGCGGCGGTCGACAACGCCCCACGAGGCTCCTGGCAACGCCCACATGTTCTCGAACCAGGCCCGCCCGAGCCCAGCGGGTTCTTTGGAACCGAGAAGGAGACGCTCCTCTCCTGCCCCAGCGGGCAAAAAGCAGGGGGAGTACTCAGCAACTCCGAGGCTGTCGAGCGCCCCCGAAAGTAGGCGCACATCGAGACCGCGGGAGGCCAGCGTGCCGGCGCAGGCCGTTCCCGATACGCCCCCTCCCACGACGAGCACGCTCGAGTGAGACGCGTGCGCTTTTGCGCCGGAGCCGTCTTCCACTACTTCCCGATGCAAAACCGAGCGAAGATCTCGTCGATAAGGTCGGGAACGATACTCTCGCCGGTTATGGCCCCGAGGGACACGATAGCTGCGCGGAGATCCTCGGACACCAGTTCATCAGAAAGCCCCTCTTCCAAGGCGCAAACCGCCTGCTGGCCGTGATTATGGGCTTCCTCGGTGAGGTGGCGTTGGCGTTCCGTCGCAAGCAAGGGCTCCTCGAGATCTAGGTCTTGGCCCTCCAGGACCAACCTCGACACCGCGTCGCGCAGTTCGTCAATGCCATACCCTGTGGTCGCAGACACCGGGATGGGGGGCGAGAACTGATCAACTCGTCCGAGACCCTCCAGAACGTTTGCACCGACCAGCGCAATGTCGCGGGTGAGCCAACCCCTCTTCCACCAGTCGTCTTCACCTTTGGCGGGACCGTCCCCGTCCGCCGGCAACAAATCGATTTTGTTGGCCACGAGGATCGCCCGACCTGGATCAACCCCGGCCAAGAGGCTGCGGTCCCCGTCGGAAAGTCCTTCAGCCGCGTCGAAGACGGCGAGAACCAGGTCGGCGGAATCGAGGGCGGCGCGAGAACGCTCGATGCCGAGAACCTCAATGTGGTCCCGCCCCTCGCGCAGGCCTGCTGTGTCCACCAAACGGAGCAGGATTCCGCCACACTCGAGGGTTTCCTCGATCGTATCTCTAGTGGTGCCAGGGATCTCCGACACGATAGCCCGCTCGCGCATCAGCAGAGCGTTGAGAAGCGAGCTCTTGCCCACATTGGGCCGTCCTACGATCGCCGTTCGCACCCCCTCCTCCAAAGCCCGGGCTGTGAACGCCGTCGCCAACAAGCCTTCCAGCTGCCGGCAAACCTGCGCCACCTTCGAAGCCAACCCTTCACGGTCGAGGTCATCGATGTCCTCTTCCGAGAAATCGACTCCTGCCTCGAGTTCGGCAAGCACGGAGACCAACTCCCGGCGGAGGTCTCGCAGCCGATCACCCAGTCCCCCTTCGAGCTGGCGCACGGCGGCGCGCAAAGCCGTGGTGGTGCGCGCCCGGATGACGGACGACACGCTCTCGGCCTGGGTCAGGTCTATCCGCCCGTTCAAGAAGGCGCGCTTGGTGAACTCCCCCGGTTCGGCCGGCCGGGCCCCCTTCTGCAGGAGGATCGCCAACACCGCCCTCTGTGCGGCGGGGCCGCCGTGACAATGCACCTCGACCACATCTTCCCTGGTGTAGGTTGCGGGGGCCTGCATCACCGCGAGGAGGACTTCGTCCACATTCTCACCATCGACCGGGCCCACGATGTGACCGTAGAGAAGACGATGGCTTTCCGCGCCCACCCGGTCGGCCCCGCCTCTGACTGGGCGAAAGACCTCTTGAGCGATGGGGACCGCTTGTGGGCCGCTCATCCGCACTATGCCGATGGCCCCGGGCCCGGCCGCCGTGCTAATGGCGGCGATGGTTTCGAGCGTGACCATCTGAGATGGCTCTATGTGAGGCTCGGATGCCGGAGTCTTTCGGGGGACCATGAGTTCCTCGAGGATAAGTCTTAGGGGCCGGTGCGGTGCTCCAAGTCCGCGGCTAGCGCGACGGATGAATGACGACGTAGCGGTTCGGCTCCTTGCCGACGCTCTCGGTGCTCACGTCGCTCCATTCGCGAAGAGTCAAGTGCACGATCTTACGTTCCGCCGGAGTCATGGACTCGAGCTCGACCGAGCGGCGGCGCTTGACTGCCTCCTGCGCCTTGCGCTCTGCCACCCTCTCGATGCCCGCACGGCGGCGGCCCTTATAGCCTTCAGCATCGATCTCGAGCTCCTTGCGGGCATCCGGATTGGGGTAGAGGATGATGCTTGCCAGATGTTCGATCGAATCCAGCGTCTGGCCCCGGCGGCCAATGAGTATCCCCAGTTCTTCGCCGGTGATCTCCGCCCGCAGGGCGTCCGCCGTCTCCTCTATGGTGACGCGCGCGTCGATACCCAGGTGGTGAAGGACGGTATCGAGGTACTCGCGCAACCGGTCCGAGCCCGCACTCGGTTGCCAATCGTCCTCGTCGGCCAAGGTCTCTTCTTCGCCCTCCCCGGATAGCCCGCTCAGGGCATCGAGAGCATCTTCTCGAAGGGTGACTTCTACCTCCGCGTCGACGCCACCGACGCCCAAGAAGCCTTCCTCCGGCTCGGTCAATACCCGCAGATCGTACTGGTCCTCGTCCAGCTCGCCGGGCGCGAAGCCCAAGCCGGCCATGGCCCGGTCGACCGCCTTCTCTATGCTCGGCCCGCTACCTCTTGCCGCGCTTGCCTTTGGACGATTTCCGCTTTGTCTGCTGTCCGCCACCTTTGCCTCCTGCAGGCTCCGCCTCGATCACGGCCGCTGCCGCTCCCGCTGCCGCTGGAGCCGGTAAGGTCCGGTTTATAACGAATTGCTGGCCTATCTGCCACATATTGGAAGTGAACCAGTAAATAAAGAGACCCGCCGGCCAACGGCCGATAAACATGATGACTCCGATGCCGATGGGCATGGCGTAGATCATGGCCGCCTGGGTGGAATCGCGGTTCGCCATCATGATCTTGGAAGACAAGAACTGGCTGCCCACGTAGAGCAAAAGGAGGGGCAGGTCGAACTCGGTGATGTTCGCCGCTAGGAACTCAGAGCCTGCGCCCGACCAATCCCGAATCCACAGCCACTGATTGTCACTGACGAAGACGCCTCCGGCCTCGGCGCCGCGGAGCATGTAGAACAGGGCAATGAAGACCGGCATCTGAAGCAGAAGGGGAAGGCACGACCCGAAGGGGTTGAACTTGTTCTCCTTGTAGAACTCCATCATCTTCTGATTGAGGAGTTGCCGATCGTGCTTGTACTTCTCCTGCAGCGCCTTGAGTTGCGGCTGGAGCACCTGCATGGAGCGCATGCTCTTCATCTGCCTGATGGTCAGGGGAAGCAGGACCAAACGCACCAGAATGGTGAGAATGACGATCGACCACCCCCAGGTGAGCCCGAAGTTCTCGTGGATGAACTCCAGAATCGTCAGGAAGATGTCGCTCAAGGGGGCGAACCAACTGCTCAAGGATTCACCCCCGAGTCATGCGAGGCGTGCTCGGCCTTGGCAGGCAGACGGCCGAAGAGCGTCTGACGCTCCACGGGATCGTAGCCGCCATAGCTAAAAGGGTTACAGCGGAGCACGCGCCAGGCTGCGAGAACGGTCCCTCGGCCCACACCGTAGCCCCTGACCGCGTCCACGGCATACTGGGAGCAGGTCGGGTGATAGCGACAACTTCTGGGCAGCGCCGGAGAGATAAAGCGCTGGTATAGGCGTATGGCTGCTATGAAGGCTCCCTTGATCATTACTCCCGACTCGCCCCTTAGTGCCTCTCGGGCAGCAGCAGCGAGGATTTGCGAAACACTTCGAGAACGCGGCCCTCTACGCCTGAAAGACCTTCACGCTCGGCCAACTCCACCAGCGGTTGCCGGGCGATCAGCACAAAATCCCACCCGCTCTGTATGCGGGGTTCGTTCAATCGGAAGGCTTCGCGCAAAACGCGCTTGATGCGATTGCGCACCACTGCCGATCCCAGTCTCTTCGACACCGAGAATCCGACGCGAGAGGGCGCACCGTCGCTCGGCGGTGGCGCATCAGTACGACGGAAATAGTATAGAACCAGGTATCGGTTAGCAACCGACCGGCCCGTCCGGTATACGCGATCGAAGTCCTGAGAGCGGGAGAGGCGACTGCGGCGCCTAACCAACGCGACTAGGTCGAAAGGCGCTTGCGCCCTTTGGCGCGCCGACGCTTGAGGAGTGCGCGGCCGGCGCGCGTGGACATCCGATTGCGAAAGCCGTGCGCCTTCTTCCGCTTACGCTTATTTGGCTGGTACGTCCGCTTCACGACGCCTCTTTCTCATCGGTCGGAACCCGTCTCTTGTCCTCGCCTCGCCGTTGTTGCGCGGCAGCGGAAAGGACGCAGCAGTATAGCCTTCACCGGCTCGACTAGTCAAACCCCCCGGACGGCATGCCGGCGATCGGGTGGGCGAAGCGTGCAAACATGAACTGCCTCGGTGCAATGGACCGGGCCCGGGGCGGCCGTAAGCCTGTGGAAGTTGTGGATAAGTATCCTCCTGAGCGTCGGGCGCGCAAAGCGCTTGTGGAGAGCAGGCCAATCCCTCCGAGTCCGGGCCGCCCATCCCCCCGGCGCCGACCACGTCTGCACCGCTCAACCCGGAACATTCAGTTCCGTAGGCCCCGCCTCAAGAAGCAGCCGCCAGAGCCCGCGCCGAGCACGTCTGCCTCCCCCAAGTGCACCTAGTGGGGACTCCTATCTCCCTCGCAACTTGAGCGGTGCCTTCTCCCGGGCCTGCCCGCCCTTCCGGTGGGCCTTGTCCCTCGGTGATCAGCGAATTATCCCCAGTTTCCCCAAGTAACGTCCCGCCTACCTCATTTCCGTGCCACCGTTCTATCTCCTTTTCAACAGAGCACATCCATACCTGGGGATAACCGACTGATTTCCCTGCAAACTAGTGCTCAGCGCCGGTGGAAATCCCTCGACTGGCGCTCGGTGAAATCGCCCATTTTGCGGATAATTTGGCACTTCTCACGAAATGCAGTTGTGGAAAAGCCGGGTACTGATCGATAGAATGTCGTTCCATTTCGCAACGGATCGTAGCTGTTTCTCTTGACAGGGAGAGCGGAGGGACCAATGTCGCCGCCCGACGGCACTTCTAAGAGCCTCGACCAGCCCATTCGGGGGTCCGTGGCCGTCTACAGCAATTACCTCGAGGCGCCGTCGCTCTACGAGGTCTCACGTTCCGATCCCAGGCTGTTTCTCTCGACTCTGGCGGACACGGTCAATTCCCTGGCCAGAGAGCTGGGCGGCGGTATTCCTTCCGAAGCCGTGGAGGAAGTCGTCGACAACTTGATCCACGCCGGTCTGCGTGAGCCCACGGTGAGCATCCTGGAACTCGGCAATCTGGTTCTCGTGGCCGACCAAGGTCCCGGGATATCGGACAAGGTGAGGGCTCGCCTCCCGGGATTCGGCACCGGCACTCTTGACACCCGGGCGGTCATTCGCGGCGTGGGCGCCGGTCTCAGCCGGGCCGGATGGTTGGTCGAACACCGGGGGGGGACTCTGGAGATCGAGGACAACCTCGGCGGCGGCACCGTGGTGCGGCTGTGGGTTCCCGGACCCGTCCCCCAGGAGACCCAGACGCAAGACGCTCGTCCTTCGGAACCGGTTCTGGACGATCGGCAACTGAGGATGCTTTCGTTAGTGGTAGAGCTGGGCCCCGTGGGCCCCACCGCCTTGGCCAAGGAGATGCACCTGTCCGCATCCACCGCTTATCGTGACCTCGAGGCGCTCGAGGTCATCGGTCTCGTGGAGAGCAATTCTCGAGGAAGGCGCACTATCAGCGCCAAGGGGATGTCCCGCCTGACGACTTTACTCTAAAGGACTAGCCGAGGGCCCCCCAACTGACCTATCCTGGAAGACCTGTAGGTCACACACTCCTACCCGCTAAGAGGGTTGCTTTTTGGATACGTATAAGAGCGGGGAAATCTGGGACAAGGCCCTCGCTATCATTCGCGAGCGCCTTAACGAGGGCACCTACCGCATTTGGTTCGAGTCCACCAAGGGTCTCGGTTTCTCTGAGGACGCGTTTGTGGTCGGCGTCGCCTCTGACTTCGCAAAGGACTGGATAGAGACTCGCTTCCAACCGATCATCCATGAAGCGCTCGGCGAGGTGCTGGGCGACCGCGTCTCCTGCCGCCTGGTGGTGTCACCCGAGTTGGCGGCGGAACCCGACTTGCAAGAGTCCCCGGATCGAGAATCGGACAAGGATCCAGGGCCGATCCGCGGGCACTCCCCGGACAACGGCGGGCAACCCGCCGGTAAGCAGGGGCAAGAGCAACGTGGCAACGGCTCGGCGCCGCCGGCCGCGCCTCTCCCTGTCTCCCGGATCCATCCTTCGATATCGGGGCTCAACGACAAGTACACGTTCGAGAGCTTCGTCATCGGACCGTCAAACCGCTTTGCGCACGCGGCCGCCCTCGCCGCAGCCGAGTCGCCCGGTACCGCGTACAACCCGCTGTTCATCTACGGCGGCGTAGGCCTCGGAAAGACCCATCTTCTACAGGCGATCGGCCATTACTCACTGCAGCATTCCCCGCACCTCAAGGTGCGTTTCGTGACCATCGAGACTTTCACCAACGACTTCATCAACTCTCTGCGGGACGATTCCATCGAGGGCTTCAAGCAACGCTACCGCACCAACGACATTCTCCTGATCGACGACATCCAGTTCCTCGAGCGTAAGGAGCAGACCCAGGAGGAGTTCTTCCACACCTTCAACGCACTGCACGAAGCCGGCAAGCAGATAGTCATCTCCTCAGATCGTCACCCCAAAGCGCTGCATACTCTGGAAGATCGGCTGGTCTCGCGGTTTGAGTATGGGTTGACCACAGACATCCACCCACCCGACCTAGAGACCCGCATCGCCATCCTCCGCAAGAAAGTGCTGATGGAAGGCATCAGGCTGGACGACCCCGAGGTGCTGACGGTGATCGCCTCACGCGTGCCCAACAACATCCGTGAGCTCGAAGGCTGCCTGACCCGCGTAGTCGCCTTCGCCTCATTCTCCAACAGCCCCATCGATCGAGATGTGGCCGCCGCGGTGCTCAAGGACATACCGGAGGTTCCCCAGGTTAGGGTCACAATTGAATTGATCATGAAGATCGTGGCCACCCGACTGAACGTGTCCGAGGCCGAGATCAAAGGCGATCGCCGGTCCCGCAATGTGGTTCAGGCGAGGCACGTTGCCATGTACCTAGCCCGGGAACTCACCGACCTGAGTCTGCCCAAAATCGGGGAGCGCATGGGTGGCCGGGATCACACCACCGTCTTGCATGCCGTGGAGAAGGTCACCAAGCTCCTGCAGGGAGACCGTCAGATGTATGACCTCATTCAACAATTGACTACGATGATCAAGAGCGCGCAATGATCGCGCCTGGGGACAACCCTGGAAAGAGCAGTGGAGACTGTGCACAAGCGGCAGGTATTGCAACATTTGTAACGAAGGGGGGTGGTGTTCTTCGCTTGTGGTCCACACCTCCCTCCCGAGGCCGGTTCGTTCGGGTTGCCGGGCTGAGGAGCCTTTTCCCCAGCTTCCACAGCCCTTATGACTACACCTATCTCTTTCTTTAAATAGTTCTTAGGTAGTTGGGAAAACCCTCGCAGGCAAACCGGGATCCGGTAGACAAGGAGCGACTATATGAAGGTAGTTGCGCGCAAGGCTGATCTGGTCAACGCCCTCGGCACGGTCAACAAGGCCGTGTCAACGAGGAGCTCGATCCAGGTGCTTTCGGGAGTTTTCCTGGAAGCCAAGGCGGATGGCTGCCATTTGGCCGCCACGGACATGGAGATCTCGATCAAGGCGCCACTCGATGCAAAGGTCGAGGAGGCCGGGGCGGTGGTTCTGCCGGCACGCATAGCGACGGATATCGCGCGTAATCTACCTCGGGAAGAGGTGGTGATCGAGCAGAAGCCCGGCGAGAGCCAGGTGGAAGTTCGTTCCGGCGATTCGCAGTTCATGCTGCAGTCGCTGCCGGCGGCGGACTTCCCCCAGTTGCCTGTGTTTCCGAAAGAAAGCGCCTTCACGCTCGGGAAGAAGGGTTTTCTGGAGACCATCGACCGGGTGAGCTCGAGCGCGTCCCGCGACGAGACCCGCCCGGTATTGACCGGCGTCCTCATGCACGTGACCAAGACCTCGGTGAAGATGGTGGCGACGGACAGCTACCGTCTGAGCGTCAAGGAAACCGAGATCGAAACCGGAGTCGAGGAGAGGCTGGAGGCCATTGTCCCAGCCCGTTCTCTGCAGGAGCTCTCCCGGATAGGGGCGGGCTCGGACGCCGACACCATCAGCGTGGTGGCGACCGATAATCAGATCCTATTCGACATCGGCGGGGTTGGGCTGAGCTCGCGCCTGATCGACGGGCAGTTCCCGAACTATCAGCAACTGTTGCCCGATTCCTTTGACCACGAGGTGGTCATGGCGCGCGACGAACTGGGGGACGTGGTGCGGCGGGTCGGGCTGCTCGCCCAACGTAACGCACCCATACGCCTGCGCTTTGAGGAAGGCACGCTTACCATCTCGGCGGAGTCTCAGGATGTCGGCCGCGCACGCGAAGCCGTGCCGGTCCGCTATCAGGGCGACGTCCTGGAGATCGGCTTCAACCCTGAGTTTCTCCAGGCTGGAATCGCGGCGGTCGCAGCGGACGAGGTAAGGATGAAATTCATAAGTCCCTTGCGGCCGGCGCTGCTTTCCGGAGAGGACGATGACTTCCTCTACCTGATCATGCCGATCAGGCTCAACGATTAGCGCACCTCGGGACCAGGAGGTGGAGCTGCCCATAACCCTGGGACAGTTTCTCAAAGCGGCCGGCCTGGCCATGACCGGCGGTGAGGCCAAGGTGCTGATTCTCGGGGGGGCCGTCGTCGTTAATGGGGCGGTTGAGCTCCGCCGCGGAACGAAGCTAGCCGTCGGTGATGTCGTGGAAATCGCAGACGAACGGGTTAAAGTGGTAGCGCGTGGCAGTGCTTCGGCGGGTTCGGTTACAGAACGTCCGTAATCATGTCTCGCTCTCGCTGGAGCTGGGGCCGGGGGTGAACGCACTCGTCGGCCCCAATGGCGCGGGCAAGACCTCCGTGCTCGAGGCCGTGCACATCGCGCTTCGCGGCTCGTCGCCGCGCACCCGCAGTCTTCGGGACGTGGTCCGCCGCGGGGAACAGGTGCTGCGGGTGGAGCTCGACATGCTCTACGGTGACCGCATGGTCTCGGGAGCCACCGGCTATGACCGTTCGGGAGAACGCCGAGTGACTCGTGACGGGGCGTCGCTGGACGACTACACCAGGTGGGAAGAGGAAGTGCCTGTGAGGGTTTTCCTGCCCGACCATCTTCTCCTGGTCAAGGGCGGGCCCCGCCGGCGCCGCCGCTACGCGGACGGGTTGGCTCTCGCGGCGAATCCCGGATACCGGGAGATCCAGGCGGAGTACGAAGAGGCCCTGCGTCAGCGCAACTATCTCTTGCGCCGAGGCGCGGGCTCCGCGGAGCAGGCCGCGTGGGAGTCGGTCCTCGCCGAGCGCGGTCTTGAGCTCAACCGTCTGCGCGCCGAGACCCTCCAGGCCTTCTCTCCACGATTTGCCCGCGGGTTTGCCCTACTGGCTCCTTCGGAGGCGGCGGAGGCCAGACTCGAGTATCGCACCAACGCCTCGGGGCTAAAGGTGGAGGAGTATCGGGAGCGGTTGGCCGAGGAACGCCCGGACGACCGCAATCGCGGCTATACCCGGCTGGGTCCGCACAGAGACGATGTGCGGCTGTTTCTTGGCGACCGCGACCTGCGCGAATTCGGCTCCCAGGGCGAGCAGCGCGCGGCTCTGCTCGCCCTGCTGCTTGGAGAGCGGCGCTGGCTGAGGGAGGAGGCCGGCAGGTGGCCGCTGCTGCTGCTGGACGACGTGATGAGCGAGCTGGACCATGAACGTAGGCGCGCCCTCTTCTCTGCGCTCGAGGAGGGAGGGCAGACCCTGATAAGCACCACGACTACCGATTACTTTACGTCCGCTGAGCTCGCTAACATGGAGGTTGTGCGGATCGGGCCCGGTCCTGAGCGCGATGAGGAGCAGGGCGCTGCCGAGGACGCGGCGGACGTCGAAGCCGCCGATAGCGGCAGCGAGGCCGGCAGCTCAACGGCCGAGGAGTGAGGAGGGCAGGCGGAGTGGCTGGAGGAGAGTTGGAGCGCGTTGGCGACCTTGCGCGCGGGATCGACCTGAACTCCAAATCCCGCGCTGCGCGCATCTCCAACCTGTGGGAGCAGATTGTGGGGATTGAGTCCGCGCGCAACAGCGGCCCCCGGCAGCTGCGCGGGCGCAGGCTCACGGTAGCCACTTCATCCTCGGTTTGGGCGCAGAGCCTGCAGATGATTTCCGAGAGAATCCGTCAGAGGCTGAATGAGGCTCTCGGAGAAGAGGCCGTCGACGAGATCGTCTTCCGGCCGGCCGGCTGGGATCCCGGAGGTGGCGCGGACGGACCTCGGGCGCTCAGAGATGCTCCCCCGGGGGCGCCCTCCGGAGGACGCTCGAGAAAACCGCCGGCCCGTCCGCTGGCGGCCGAGGAAGAAGCGGCCGCCGCGGCGGTCGAGCGAGACGCATGCGACGCCGATCTGGGACGCGTGATCGCGGCCGCTATGAGGGCTTCTTTGGCCCGCCGCGACTCCTGATAGGTCACCCCGCGCATACCTTCTGGGGTTAGTCGGCGGAGCGCGAGCCGGCCTCAGAGAGCCTTTCCTCTATGCTATTATTCACAGGGTGCGCAATCCCGCTCGCGCAGAGGTATTTGGGCCCTCTGCGAACTCCCTTTTCAGTGGTTCGGCCACGGCTGGGCGCGGGCTTTGTTGGAGCGGACGCGCCCCGCGAGATGATCATCAGGAAGGGAGTCTCAGGCGAGTGACTGAGCATACCTATGACGCCACCGATATCCAGGTGCTCGAAGGCCTGGAGCCGGTGCGCAAACGCCCGGGGATGTACATCGGCTCCACCGGTCCCCGCGGGCTTCACCACCTGGTCTATGAGGTGGTCGACAATTCGGTTGACGAGGCCCTCGCCGGCTACTGCGACCGCATCGAGTTGACCCTGCACGCGGACTTCTCGGTGACTGTCACCGACGACGGCCGGGGGATTCCAGTCAAAGTCATGCCCCAGTTCGGCAAGTCGGCGCTCGAGATCGTGATGACCAAGTTGCACGCCGGAGGCAAATTCGGGGGCGAGGGTTACAAGGTTTCCGGCGGTCTGCACGGGGTCGGGGTTTCGGTCGTCAACGCGCTCTCGGAAGAACTCACGGTAGAGGTATGCCGCGAGGGCGAGCTCTTCCGCCAGAGTTATGAGCGCGGCGTGCCGGCAGGCGATGTGGCGAAGGTTGCCAAGTGCTCGGATACCGGAACCAAAATCCGCTTCCTGCCGGATGCCCAGATCTTTGAGAGCCTGGATCTGAACTTCAACACCTTGGTTCAGCGAATGCGCGAAGTGGCTTTTCTAAATCGGGCGCTCACCATCGTCCTGGCCGACGAACGTCCGGCTGCTCCGCGTGAGGAGGACACGGCCGTGGCCGCGCTCCTCGCCGAGGGCAACGGCGGAGAGTCGGTCCGCCCGGACCGCACCGTCGCGGAGGAGGTGCAGCCCCCCGCCGAAGTGCGCACGGTCACCCTCTACTACGAGGGTGGCATCATCGACTTCGTGCGCCACGTGAGCGAGCAGAAGGACCCGATCCACGACAAGATCGTCTACTTCTCAGACGCGGGCGAGGACCAGCAGATGGAGCTCGCCATGCAGTGGAACGCGGGCTACATCGACAACGTCTTCTCGTTCGCCAACAACATCAACACACATGAGGGCGGGGCCCATCTCTCGGGATTCCGCGCCGCGCTCACGCGCACGATCAACGATTACGCCCGCTCCAAGGGCATTCTCAAGGAGAAGGACGAAAACCTCTCCGGGGAGGACGTCCGCGAAGGAGTGGTGGCCATCCTGAGCGTCAAGCTCAAGGAGCCACAGTTCGAGGGGCAGACAAAGACCAAGCTCGGTAACTCCGAGATGCGGAGCTTCGTCGAGCAGACCGTGAATCAGAAGCTTGCGGAGTTTCTCGAGGAGAACCCCTCGGAGGGCAAGAAGATCGTGACCAAGGCGGTTCAGGCCGCCCACGCTCGGTCCGCCGCCCGAAAGGCGCGCGACCTCACCCGCCGAAAGAGTGTGCTCGAGAACAGCACCCTCCCGGGAAAGCTGGCGGACTGTTCCATGAAGGAAGCGGAATCCACCGAGATGTACCTGGTCGAGGGTGACTCGGCAGGTGGTTCGGCCAAGCAGGCCCGCGACCGCAGCTTCCAGGCCATCCTGCCGCTTCGCGGGAAGATCATCAACGCCGAGAAGGCGCGCCTCAACAAGATCCTCTCCAACGTCGAGATCCAGGCGATTGTGACCGCGATGGGGACCGGTTTGGGTGACGAGTTCGATCTGGAGCAGGCGCGCTACCACAAACTCATCATCATGACCGACGCCGACGTGGACGGGTCCCACATCCGCACGCTGATCCTCACCTTCCTGTTCCGCAACATGAAGGAGTTGATCGAGGCGGGTTTCGTGTACGTGGCGCAGCCCCCGCTCTACAAGGTCACGCAGAAGCGTAACGACTACTACGCGTTCAACGACAAGCAACTCGAGGTCGTGCTCGACCGGCTGGGCAGGCAGGGCATCTCCATCCAGCGTTTCAAGGGGCTGGGCGAGATGAATCCAGACCAACTCTGGGAGACCACCATGAACCCGGAGAGGCGCACGCTGCTGCAGGTGACCGTGGACGACGCCACCATCGCCGACGAGACCTTCACCATCCTCATGGGCGACAAGGTCGAACCGCGGCGGGAGTTCATCGAGGCGAACGCCAAGTACGTCAAGAACCTGGACGTCTAGGAAACTGAAGGTCTAACCCGGCTCGAGCGCGGTCGACGGCCGGCATCGGTAGCAGGCAAGGAAGGCATTAGAGTGCTCGAAACTCTCGAAGGTCGTATCGAACAGATAGAGATCGCGGAGGAGATGCAGAACTCCTACCTGGATTACGCCATGAGCGTGATCGTGGGCAGGGCTCTCCCCGACGCCAGGGACGGCCTCAAGCCGGTGCACCGGCGCGTCCTTTACGGCATGCACGACTCCGGCATGCAGCCCAACCGTCCTTACCGCAAGTGCGCCCGCATCGTCGGTGACGTCATGGGTAGCTTCCACCCCCACGGTGACTCGGCCATCTACGACACTCTGGTGCGGATGGCGCAGAGCTTCTCCATCCGCTACCCGTTGGTCGACGGGCACGGAAACTTCGGCTCCGTCGACGGTGATGCCGCCGCGGCCATGCGCTACACCGAGTGCCGTCTGGCCAAGCTGGCCACGGAGATGCTCCGGGACATCGACGCGGACACGGTCAACTGGACCCCGAACTACGACGAGAGCCGGGAAGAGCCGGTGGTGCTCCCGGCGCGTTACCCGAACCTGCTGGTTAACGGAGCGTCGGGCATCGCCGTGGGCATGGCGACCAACATCCCCCCGCACAACCTGGGCGAGGCCATCGACGCCACCGTGGCGCTGATCGACAACCCCGAGCTGGGCTCGCTCGACCTGACGGAGCATATCAAGGGCCCGGATTTCCCCACCGGGGGGATCATCATGGGCTGGGCAGGGATGAAAGAGGCCTACCAGACCGGCCGAGGCAAGATAATGGTGCGCGCAAAAGTCCACACCGAGCAGCTCAAGCAGGGCAAAACTGCGATCATCGTCTCCGAGATCCCTTACCAGGTGAACAAGGCGCAGATGATCGAGAAGATCGCCGAACTCGTGCGCGACAAGCGCATCACTGAGATCTCCGATCTGCGCGACGAGTCCGACCGCTCGGGCATGCGCATCGTCATCGAGCTCAAGCGCGAAGCCATCCCCAAGGTGGCGCTCAACAAGCTCTACAAGCACACCGCGATGCAGAGCACCTTCGGCGTGATCATGATCGCCCTGGTCAACGGCGTGCCTCGGGTTCTCTCTCTCAGGGACATGCTCGGACACTACATCGCGCATCAGTACGACGTCATCGCTCGTCGGACCAAGTACGAGCTGGAGAAGGCGCGCAAGCGGGCCCATGTGCTAGAAGGCCTGCTTATCGCCATCGAGAACCTGGACGAGGTCATCCGGGTGATCCGTTCGAGTGAGGATACTGAAGCCGCCCGGACCAACCTCATGGAACGCTTCAGTCTCTCCGAGGAGCAGGCTCAGGCGATCGTCGACCTGCGCCTGCGCAACCTGACCGCGCTCGAGCGCCACAAGATCGAGGAAGAGCACCGCGACCTGCTCGAGCGGATCGAATACCTGGAGTCACTCTTGGCCACCGACAGCATGATCTACGACGTGATCAAGGAAGAGCTTCTCGAGATCAAGGCTATGTACGACGATCCCCGTCGCACCGAGATTGCGCCCGGCGAGGACGATATCGACATCGAGGACATGATCGCGGTCGAGGAGATGGTCATCTCCATCACCAAGTCGGGTTACGTCAAGCGGCTGCCCGTCTCCACTTACCGCACCCAACACCGGGGCGGTGTCGGGGTCATGGGCATGGACCTCAAAGACGGCGACTACATCGAGCATCTCTTCATCACGACCACGCACCACTTCCTGCTCTTCCTGACCTCCAAGGGCAAGGTGTACCGCCTGAAGGTGCACGAGCTGCCCCTGGGCAGCCGGCAGAGCAAGGGCCGCGCCGTGGTCAACCTGCTCCCGCTGGCGCAGGAAGAAGAGATCAAGGCGGTGATCGCAACCAAGGACTTCACCGACGCCAAGTACCTCTCCTTCGCCACCAAGAATGGGCTGGTCAAGAAGACCAGGTTCAAGGACTATGACACCATTCTCAAGGCGGACGGCATCATCGCAATCAGCCTGCAGGACAATGACGAGCTCGTTGCCGTGCGGCCGACCAACGGCGACGACCACCTGATCCTGGTGTCCTCTCAGGGCAAGGCCATCCGCTTCGACGAGTGCGACGTGCGTCCCACCGGGCGCAACACCATGGGCGTCAGAGGGATGTCCCTGCCCAAGGGACACGAGATCGTCGGGATGACGACGGCCGAGGATGACATGGATCTGTTCTGTGTCACCAGCGGCGGCTACGGCAAGCGCACGCCGATCTCGGCTTATCCCCTCCGGCATCGCGGGGGGATGGGCGTGATCACGATCAGGGACTCCGAGGACCGGGGTGACCTGATCGCGATCTCGGCGATCCGCGACAACCATGAGCTGTTACTGGTCAGCCACGACGGCACTGTGATCCGCATTCCTGCGGGAGGCGTGCGCAGCACGGGGCGTAACACCATGGGTGTGCGGGTGATGAACCTGCGCAAGGGCGATCACCTGGTCGGTCTGGCCCGAGTGGTGGTCGGCCCCGCGGGGCCGACCCAGGAAGAACTGGAAGTCGAATAGTCGCCGGGAAACCATGGATAGCTGAATGAAAAGGGGGGAGCCTGGCTCCCCCCTTTTTTCTTGCCTGCTCGGCCCGCAGGGAAGTCAGATCACCTCAGCCAGGTTGCCGGCCGGCTCCGGCCGCCGGCCGGCCGGAAGAGGTCCGCGGGCGCCTATTGCATGAACTCGCTGGTCACGTAGTCGGCAACTGCCTGGATCTGCTCGTCCGAGAGCTGACCTTCAAATGCAGTCATGGCGCCGGGGCCGGTGCGGACGGTCTCTTCTACGGCGGCTTGATCAAGGCTGAGCGCGGTCAGGTCGGGACCATCGATCCCGGTGCCATCGGCGCCGTGGCAGGTGGCACAGTTCTGTGAGAAGACCTCTTCTCCGGACACTTCGCCGCTCGCTTCGGTGTCTTCGGTTCCCATGCCCTCGGTGGTGTCGGTACCCATGCCCTCGGTGGTTTCAGTGTCCATGAGTCCACCTTCGGTGGTGTCGGTGACAGCTTGGGGTTCCCCGTCGTCCCCGCAACCAACCAGGACAGCGACGCTGAGGGCGAGCAGGATCACCAATAGCAGATAAGGTAGCTTGCGAGACATAGGTCCTCCCATTGCTTGTGAATCAGACGACGAACGGCGGGTTATCCCCTCAGGCGTAGAGTTGAAACGCAGGAGGGCCCTGTCGGGCCAGACTCGCGGGGGTCTAGGCGGTGACCCGGAGGATTTCGGCAACGCTGGTGTCGCCCGTGAGCACCCGGCGCAGGCCCGCTTCGCGCAAGGGGATCATTCCCGCTTTGCGGGCCTGCCGCCGAATCTGTTCGTCTCCCGCTCCTTTGAGGATCTGCTTGCGGACCTCCGGCGTGACGGGCAGGACCTCGAAAAGCCCCAGCCTGCCGCTGTAACCGGTGCCGAAGCAACGCGGACAGCCGACGGGTTCGCGTATGAGGAATTCTCCGTTCCCGAGGAGTTCCCGCTCGCCTGGGGCCATGTCTTTAGTGCTGAGGTGCGTTTCCGTTGAGCAGCGGGGACAGAGCCTGCGGGCCAGCCGCTGAGCCACCACGCACTCCAGAGATGAGGCGATCAGATAGGGGGGCACGCCCATTTCCACCAGCCGGGTGATGGCCGAAGGAGCGTCGTTTGTGTGCAGCGTCGAGAGCAGAAGGTGGCCGGTGAGGGAGGCTTCGGTCGCGATCATCGCGGTTTCCAGATCCCGGATCTCGCCGAGCATGATGATGTCCGGATCGCTCCGCACGAGCGAGCGCAGCACCCGGGCGAATGTAAGTCCGATCTTGTGCCTCACCTGGCTCTGCAGAACGCCGGGGATCTTCCGCTCCACCGGGTCCTCAACCGTGTAGATCTTCACCTCGGGGCGGTTGAGTTCCTCGAGTGCGGAGTAGAGCGTCGTCGATTTGCCGGATCCCGTCGGCCCGGTGATCAAGATCTGACCGTAGGGCCGGCCGAGGGCGCGGCGAAGCACCTCGAGCTCTTCTTCTTCCATGCCCAGGGACTTCAGGTTGATCTCGAACATCGATTCGTCCAGGATCCTCAGGGTCACGTTCTCGCCGAAGACCGTGGGGAGGGTGGCGATGCGCAGGTCGACCGTTTGGTCAGAGTTGCGGTAACCGGCCCGTCCATCTTGAGGAAGACGCCGCTCGGCGATGTCCAGGTCCCCCATGATTTTGATGCGCGAGACAAGCCCCCCAGCGAGGTTCGAGGGAACTTCCGTGAGATTGTGCAGCACGCCGTCGATGCGCACCCGGACAGCCAGGTGCTCCTCCTGAGGCTCAAAATGGATGTCCGAGGCCCGCCTCTTGATGGCACCGTCGATGATGTCGTTCACCAAGGTCACGACCGAGCCATCTTCCGCTTCGCGGCGCTGTTCGTCCGCCTGTCCGGGCCCGGGTTCCAGGTCGCCGTCGTCCGCCGTATCGAGCACGCCCTTGTCGCTGAAGAAGTAGTCAACAGCCCCCTCGAAGGAGGGCAGAGTCGCCACTACGGGCAGGACTGGATAGCCGGCGATCACCCGGACGTCGTCAATGGTCACCACGTCCAGCGGGTTCACCATGGCTAGAACCAGCGAGTCTTGTTCGAAGTCCACAGGCAGGACCAGCCGGTTGCGGATGAACTTCTCGCTAAGCAGCGAGACGGCCCGCGGGTTGGGGTAGATCTCGTTCAAAGGGATGACCGAAAGCCGCTTCTGAGCGGCCAAGCCCTCGGCCAACTGTTCGTGCGTGAGGGCCCCGATCTTCAGCAGAGACTCGCCCAGCTTGGAGCCGTTCTGCTTCTGATATTCGAGCGCCCGAAGCAGGTCGTCCTCGCTGAGCGACTCGCGCTCGACGAGGATGTCTCCAAGCCGTTTGGCGCCGCCGTTGACTCGGGTTACCGACATGGGACCATCCAATTTCTCCGCTGTGTCTCCCCCAGCCATAGCGGTAGGGGGTATAATGCAAACGGCCCGAATGCGGACCGTCGTACTCCACCGTCTGCTGCTATATTCTTTCGGCAGATTCCTTCTTCACCCAAAGAGCATTTACACCTGAGAGGAGACAAATAGGATGCCCTTCTTCTTCTGGGACTGGACGATGATCCTCCTGGTCCCAGCCCTCCTGCTTTCGCTGTATGCCCAGTGGAAGGTCAGTTCCACGTTCAAGAAGTACTCCAAGGTTCCCTCGGCCT